>NZ_JBBCMR010000004.1:0-227544 GCF_037152215.1 Leclercia sp. UBA7405
GTTCTCTCGCTTCGCTCGAGTCGAACCTCTGCCCCCCGGAGGTTCTCATCCTCGCAAGCCTCAGGTGCAAAAAAGCCTGCTCAGTGAGCAGGCTTTTGAATTTGGTCGGTGATAGAGGATGACTCGCCACTCCGTGGCTCGCCCTTCGGGCCGTTGCTGACGCAACGTTCTCTCGCTTCGCTCGAGTCGAACCTCTGCCCCCCGGAGGTTCTCATCCTCGCAAGCCTCAGGTGCAAAAAAGCCTGCTCAGTGAGCAGGCTTTTGAATTTGGTCGGTGATAGAGGATTCGAACCTCCGACCCCTTCGTCCCGAACGAAGTGCGCTACCAGGCTGCGCCAATCACCGAATGCGGGCCGCATCTTACTGCTGAGGTACGGCTCCGTCAATCCCTTACAATAAAAAAGCCTTTAAGGTGGCGAGTCGCTCGCCAACCCTTTACTGAACCGCTTTTACGCCGGTATCCGGGACATGACACCAGTTGTTATTTTCGTTGATACCACCGTCTTTCGAGGTATAGCCCAGGCAGCCAAGGATCGTGTCGTACAGCTCAACATGGCGGTGCGGCACTTTCATATCCGCCTGCTGTTTCAGATGGGCAAACATCTTCGCCTTATCCGGGTTTTCCAGATATTTATCAGACATCCATACCATCATCGGCACGCGGAACTGCTCCGGCGGAGCCATCTTACGTGGCGTACCGTGCAGATGTTCCTTCTCGTTGATCGACTCCCCGTGGTCGGCGGCATAGAAGACAATCGCTTTCTTATCACGCAGCTGATCGATCACGCTATCGATAAAGTGATCCACATAGGTGACCGAGTTATCGTAAGAGTTAATCATCTCTTCTTTAGTACACCCTTTATCAACCCCAATACACTCCGGCGTCCATTTGGCAAAACTGCGCGGATAACGCTGGGTATAGTTAAAGTGCGATCCTTTGGTGTGCAGGATAATAAGATGTTTGCCGTCCGGGTTGCCCTGTAAAGAGCGCTGCATCTCATCGACCAACAGCATGTCATCCACATGTTTGCCACGGTTACGTGGCTCAGCGCCAATCTGCTCGCGGTAAGCAATGTTATCGGCCATGGTGTTGCTGTAGAACCACATCTCACTCTGCATGGCGTACAGGTCGGAACTGAAGCCCAACTGACTCAGTACCGCAAAGACGTTTTGCTCTTTCAGCGTACGCTGTGGGTTATCATCCGCCCCGCCTTCACGCACAAACATGCAGCGCAAAGAGAGCTTAGTGGCCGTATCACACGAGTAACCGCGGAAGGCAACGAGGTTTTTCTCCTGGGCCAGTTTCGGCGTAGTGTCACGCTCATAGCCCAGCATTCCCATATGATCCCAGCGGGTCGTCTCACCGATGATAAA
Source organism: Leclercia sp. UBA7405 (assembly GCF_037152215.1). NCBI lineage: Bacteria > Pseudomonadati > Pseudomonadota > Gammaproteobacteria > Enterobacterales > Enterobacteriaceae > Leclercia > Leclercia sp. UBA7405. The sequence continues at coordinate 1,375 of NZ_JBBCMR010000004.1, forward strand.
CACCACGTAGGTGTCATCAATATCCGCTGGCGCCTGATAGCTAAATTTCTTCGCCGGGTTCATCAGCGATTTATTATCTGAAGACTCATCCACCTGCGCCCAGGCATATAACCCCAGCGCTGAGATCCAGTTTGATGGCAGATAGGAGTTCGCCACCACGCCGCCGTAGCTCGGCATATCGACGCCGGTCGTACGCTCAACGTGTTTCTGCTGAATGTCCAGTAAGCGAATCGGGCCCCAGACCATCAAACCGGCAATCACCACCAGCGCAACACTTCTGATACGTTGACCTGGCGTACGCAGCTGACGGAGCAAGGTATAACGGCAGCGGTTACTCCAGATAAAGAGCAGCGGCAACACGCTGACGCAGACCAGCCAGAGGATAAAGTGCCAGCCAACCACCTCTTTAGAGAGGTCAATATCGGTGGTCATCACCGACGCGATAATCCCGTAGCCGATCACCACGTTCATAAACGTCATGTAGTAACTGGCACCCGCCGAGCACAACACCACCAGCGTGGCCAGTACCCGCCATACCCGTCGCCCAAACAGCGAAAGCAAGCGTAATAAGAAGAAGGTGACGAGTACCGTAGCAGCCAACTCAACAACCGCAGCAACTCCTTTCAAGGCGGTAAAGTTTTGCGCATAGCCATCAAACCGACGGAAAAATACGGCGCCATTCATAAACAGACCGATGTACAACGCCAGCAAAAAGCTCAGCTTTTGTTGCGTCATCGCTTTGATATATTTCATTAAAATGACCTGGAAAAAAGAAAAATATTGCTGCTTCACTTACAGATTAACAGTGCACAGGCGGAGTCTTCGTTGACGATGTTTTTAAGGGAAACCATCTCAAGCGCGGTAGAGTAGACCACAGGGAGACGAAAAAGTGGCAGCATAGAGTGTGATCGCTGCAGATATTTACAAAAAAACAAGTCCGATGACATTCATCTGACCCGTTTCTGTAGTAAGGCGGGGAAGTAAAGGCCGGAGGCTCCGGCCTTTAGGGGGATTATTCAGGCATGCGCTTCGGAGTAAACTTCACGCTGCGGCTGACGAATGGTGGTGGAGAGCGCCAGTGAGAGGATCAGCAGAGCGAAGATAACGCAGAAGGTGACATAGAAGCCGCCGAACAGCGATGCAATCAATGAACCGCAGATACTACCAATCCCGAAGCCCAGGTAAATCACACCGTAGTTTTTCGCCAGGTTGTTCAGGCCGAAGAACTCGCTGACCAGCGACGGGAAGACCGTGATGGTGCCACCGAAGTTAAAAGCAACACAGGCGATGGCCGCGAAGAAGGTGATTTCATTCAGCGGCGCGAAGAGCAGCGCTGCCATCCCCACCAGAGAGACGACCTGTCCGAGCGTGATAACACGGATACGGGCGATTTTGTCAGAGAGGATCCCCAGCACCAGGCGACCCGAGAGGTTGGCGATAGAGATCACCGTCACCGCATTCGCCGCAGTGGCCACATCCAGCTTCACCATTCCCTGGGCGATATCTTTCGCCACGCCGATGACATACAGGCCGCTCATGCAGGCAGTCAGGAACATCACCGCCAGCATCCAGTACTGCGGTTTACGCATGGACTGCGCCAGGGTGAAGTCGTTCTCCACCACCCCATTCACCGACTTCACCGTTTGCTGCGGTGCGTCTTTCATTAACGTCGCGCCGAAGACAATCATCACCAGCACGATGGCGCCCCAGATCATAAAGGTCTTTTCGAGGCCGACTGAAGCCAGCAGTTGGGAATCGATAAATTTAAACCCGAGGCTGCCCAAACCATACGAGCCGATCGAAAAGGCAGAGATAAGCCCTTTACGCTCGGGGAACCATTTCACACAGTTCGACAGCGTCAGCAGGTAGCCCGCCCCGTCCGCTAACCCGACCAGCACCCCGGCGCTGAGCCACAACATCAGTAGGCTGTTGGAATGCGCCGTCAGGAAGAAGCCGACACCCAGCATAATCCCGGAGGCCATGGTCACGCGCTTCACGCCAAAACGCTCTTGTAATTTACCGGCCACGGAGGAGGAGAGCGCCAGGCCCAGGCTCAGTAAGCCAAACGAGAAAGCAACCTGACTGACAGGCGCATCCAGTTTATCGGACAGCGCGCTGTTAAACAGGCTCCAGGTATAAACCGATCCCAGCGCAAACTGAGTCACGATAGTACCGAAAAGGGTAAGCCAGCGAGTGCGGTTAGAGGTTGATGTATTCATGGCAGTTGTCCTGCAGGGAAAAGGGGAAATTCACTGCTGACAACGATACGCAAAACCCTGCATCCATAGGGGGAAAACGGCATGAAATGCAGGGGAGACGGAATGAAATGCCGTAAATGGGGAATGAATGGCCTGGACGATACGATTCTGCCCAATTGCGTTAGTACCTACTATCGCTACAAGGCCTGCCATCCGTACACTTTTTACGAATTTCACGCACAAAAAAACAACAACTTTAAAACTTAGCGCTAACACCCAGCGTATAGAGGTAATCCTCGCCTAAGACCATGCTCTCAGACTGAGAGAGCGAAGCGTAGGCCGCCATATGGGGATAAAGCGGAATGTCGGCCCCCACGGTGACGTCCATCCAGCTGTCTGGCTGCTGCGATGCAGCGGTTTTACTGAACCCCGCCTGGCTCTTCCACTGGTTATCGCCAAACTGCTGGTTATAACTGATTTGCGCCCACGGCCGCAGGCCGCCCAGATGGGAGTCAACACGCCAGCCCAGGGTGCTGACGCTGGCATGCCAGAGGGGATCGGTCAGGGATGACGTGCTGACGCTGTCCCCAAACTCGTTATACATGGTGGAGGGTGAGCCATCATAGTGCCAGGAGACAATCGGCCCGGTAGTGATGCGGCGTGCTACAGGAATATTGACCCCCACGCTCATCGTACTTCCCGGCATCGCTGAAGAGGCGTCGGCCAAATTGACCGACACGGCCGGGGCATTTTGCGATGAGCGGATCCGCTCCGCGAGGATATCTTCATAACGCGGTTGGTGATCGTCATCCCATGTGTAGCGCTCAGTAGTATTATTTACGTTATCTGAAACGATATATTCCTGTTGCCAGGCAAATGCTGTGTTACCTGAAAGCAGACAGACTAACAAACTCACCACGCCTGTCGCGGCATGGCGGCCACTGATTTTTTTTATCATCATCAAAGCGACTCCAGAAGAGAGCCGAATTCGGCGATATTTGTCATTGTTAATAGATGGGTAAGCGGGTTTTCAGGCATGGCGTAGAACGCATTAAACCCTGTATTAACTATTGTCTTTTTAACTACCACGTCAAGCCGGGCCGATGGAAATTTTCGTGGATTCAATCACTATGAGGGAGATGGACTATGCAACGTTGTGGCTGGGTAAGCGAAGACCCGCTTTATATCGCCTATCACGATAAAGAGTGGGGCGTACCAGAAACCGACCGCCGCTATCTTTTTGAAATGATCTGCCTTGAGGGCCAGCAGGCCGGTCTTTCCTGGATTACCGTATTGAAAAAACGCGAGAATTACCGCCAGGCCTTCCACCATTTCGATCCGGAAAAGGTGGCGGAGATGACGGAAGACGACCTTGAGCGGCTGGTGCAGGACGCAGGGATTATCCGCCATCGCGGTAAGATTCAGGCCATTATCGGTAACGCACGCGCGCTGCTGGCAATGGAGGCAAATGGCGAAGCATTTTCAGATTTTATCTGGTCGTTTGTCGGCCATCAGCCGCAACTGACCCAGGCCACGACCCTGGCAGAGGTCCCCGCCTCGACGCCAACCTCAGACGCCTTATCGAAAGCGCTGAAAAAGCGCGGGTTTAAATTTGTCGGCACCACCATCTGTTATGCCTTTATGCAGGCCAGCGGGATGGTGAATGACCACGTGACGAGCTGTTTTTGTTATTCCGGAGGCCAGCATGATCCGCGCATGGCTGAGTGATGACACCTCTCCCTTGCTGCGCTTATGGCTGGAAAGTACCACCCTCGCCCATCCGTTTATTGAGGCCAGCTACTGGCAAGAGAGCGAAGCGATCGTCCGGGATGTTTATCTGCCCTCGGCAGAGACCTGGGTCTGGGATGAGGCCGATGAGGTGTGCGGATTTATCAGCGTCCTGCATGTTCAGTATATCGGCGCGCTATTTGTCGCGCCGTCACACACGGGTAAAGGCATCGGGAAGGCGCTGATCAACCATGTTAAACAGCGCTACCCGGCCCTGAGCCTGGAGGTGTATCAGAAAAACACCCGGGCGGTGAATTTCTACCATGCTCAGGGCTTTCGCATTATGGATAGCGCCTGGCAGGAAGACACCCAGCACCCGACGTGGATTATGAGCTGGCAGGCGGATCAAACGCCGTAAGCGGTAGCTCCGGCCCTTGATATTTCTCCAGCCAGGCCAGCGCCGTATTCCCCGCGCAACCATTCCCTAGCTTCGAGCTGGGGAGATCTTTCGTCAGAACGTTAACCGCACCGTTTTTACAGATCCCCCCTGCGCTACGTTCCAGATCAGGCCATGCCCCCTGGTGAATACAGATCACGCCGGGCTTGATACCCTCGCTCACGACCGCCCCCGCCAGTACCTGCCCACGCTTGTTCCAGACACGTACCACGTCACCATCGGCAATGCCGCGCGCGTGAGCGTCGATGGGGTGCAGCGTGACCGGCTCGCGCCCGGCAACCGCATACTGTTCGCGCAGTGAAGAGTAGTTCAGCTGGCTATGCAGGCGATGCGCTGGATGAGCAGAGAGTATCTGCAGTTGTTGCGGCTCGGCGTTGCCATGCCACTCGTCCGGCTCCAGCCACATCGGATGCGGCGGACAATCGGCGTAACCAAAACTGGCGATACGTGCTGAGTGGATCACAATCTTGCCGCTTTCGGTTTTTAACGGATGCGCCTCAGGATCGCGACGGAAGTCGGCGAAACGTACAAACTGCGCATTTTGCGCATTTTCGGGCATTTCGACGATCGCATTCGCCTCCCAGAACTCGGCAAAGGGAGGCAAGGTCACCCCCTGTGAGGCACCGCGCTGCGTGGCGATTTGATAGAAACTCTCCAGCCACTCCAGGTCGGTTTTGTCTTCGGTAAATCGCGCACGTCCACCCGCTTCCCACCGTTCGCTCAGCTCAGCAAAGACCTCCAGATCATCACGCGCCTCATCGCGCGGCGGCACCACGCGCTTCATGGGCACCATGTGTTGATTACTGTAGTCGCCGGTCATGGTCATGTCGTTGCGTTCAAACGAGGTGGTGGCCGGCAGAACGATATCTGCATGTCGGGCCGCTGCCGTCCAGAAGCACTCGGAAATGACCACCAGCTCCGGCTTCTGCCAGGCGCGGATTAATCGGTTAGTGTCCTGATGGTGCGTAAAGTTGGCGCCGCCCGCCCACCAGACGAAGCGGATATCCGGGAAGTGCCGGTCCATACCGTTGTGCTGGTAGAAACCGCCCGGATTTTCCAGCGCCTCGACGATGCGCGCTACCGGGATTTTTTCTACGGCATCGGTGCCACCCTGTACGCTGCCCTGCATCGAGGCCAGTACCGCCGCACGACGCGTTGGATTACCGCCATTAGCGAAGTGATAAGAGAGACCAAAACCGCCGCCCGGCGTACCAATCTGGCCGATCATGGCCGCCAGAGTGACCAGCATCCAGTGCTTCTGCTCGCCAAACTGCTGGCGCTGCATCCCCCAGCCCGCCATCAACATGGTGCGGTTGTTATAGAAAAGCTCTGCCAGCTCACGAATTTTCCCGGCATTTACGCCGCAAATCGCCGCCGCCCACTCGGCCGTTTTCGCGATGCCATCCGTTTTCCCCGTCAGGTAATCGGCGAATTGGTCATAACCGCTGGTGCAGCGGGCAAGAAACGCCGTGTCGTGCCAGTTGTTTTCAACCAGGGTATGCGCAATGCCCAGCATCATCGCCACGTCGGTGCCCATATGCGGGGCGATCCACTCTGCCGCCTCGCCGAAGAAATCGGCAGTTTCAGAGCGCATAGGATCGATACAGATGATGCGCTTACCGCTCTTACGCAGTGCATCGAAGTAAGGGATACCCTGCTCGTCGCTGGCGTTCCAGGCAATTTTCAGGGTATTGAGTGGGTTGGCGCTCCAGAGCACCACCACGTCGGTATGTTCCAGCACCAGCGGCCAGCTGGTCTGCTGCTGATAAACCTCATTTCCCCCTACGACATACGGCATGATCGCCTGCGCGGCACCGGTGGAGTAATCCCCAAGATGGCCGGTATAGCCGCCGGCGAGGCTCATATAGCGCTGCAGTAGCGTCGCCGCCTTGTGTAACACGCCGTTAGATCGCCAGCCGTACGATCCGGCAAAGATAGAGGACGGGCCATAGCTGTCGCGGATACGTTTATGCTGCGAATCAATCAATGCCAGGGCATCGTCCCAGCTGACACGGACAAATTCATCTTCCCCGCGTACCCCCTGCGGATTATCTGGCGAAGCGAGAAAACCTTTCCGCACCATCGGCCAGCGCACGCGGGTCTTACTGTGCACCTGATCGCGCACCACCGTCTGCAAGGAGTTGGGGTAAGGGGTGGGCAGCGCCCCGCGGGATGACAACACTGTGTCGCCATCGGTCTCTACCAGCATCGGCCCCCAGTGGGCCGCGGTCAGAATGGTTTTAATTGAAGTGGTCAAAGCGTGCGCTCCCGGGTTGCCTGTTGCAGGTTTTCATCGCCTTCTTCGAGGCTGTTTATGATTAGAAACATAATTCAGAGTTATCCCTGGAATTTTCTACATATCTGCGCGTCATAATCAACCGCCACGCTCGTCGTGGCAAAGAATAAAAAGGATTAAGGAAATAAGATGAAAAAACGCGTACTCATGATTGCCGCGCTGGTCAGCGGCGCACTGGCTGTTTCAGGCTGCACCACAAACCCTTACACCGGCGAACGCGAAGCCGGTAAATCCGGCATCGGTGCCGGGCTCGGTTCCCTGGTAGGCGCGGGCGTTGGCGCCCTCTCCTCCTCTAAGAAAGATCGCGGCAAAGGGGCGTTAATTGGCGCAGCAGCCGGTGCCGCGCTGGGCGGCGGCGTCGGTTATTACATGGACGTGCAGGAAGCAAAACTGCGCGACAAAATGCAGGGTACAGGCGTTAGCGTGACGCGCAGCGGCGATAACATCATTCTGAACATGCCAAACAACGTGACCTTCGATAGCAGCAGTGCAACGCTGAAACCGGCTGGCGCGAACACCCTGACCGGCGTGGCGATGGTGCTGAAAGAGTACAGCAAAACGGCGGTTAACGTGCTTGGCTACACCGACAGCACCGGCAGCCAGGATCTGAACATGCGTCTCTCCCAGCAGCGTGCGGATTCCGTGGCCAGCGCGCTGATCACCCAGGGCGTCGCCGCGAACCGTATTCGTACCAACGGTATGGGCCCGGCAAATCCGATCGCCAGTAACAGCACGGCGGAAGGCAAAGCACAGAACCGCCGCGTAGAAATTACCCTGAGCCCAATCCAGTAAGGGCTTGCCATCGTTGATTTTCGCGCTAAGGTGTTCTCACTTCAGGCAAGGGAATCAGCGATGAGCAAATCAACACGGGCCACTATCAGCGACGTGGCGAAAGCCGCCAAAACCGGTAAAACCAGTATTTCCCGTTACCTCAACGGTGAAAAGCATCTGCTTTCCGACGCGCTGCTGGCCCGTATTGAACAGGCGATCGCCGATCTCAACTATCGTCCAAGCCTGATGGCCCGCGGCCTGAAGCATGGCCGTACGCGGCTCATTGGCCTGATTATCGCCGATATCACCAACCCCTACTCCGTCAATGTTCTGAGCGGTATCGAAGCCGCCTGTCGGGAAAAGGGGTTCACCCCGCTGGTCTGTAACACCAATAATGAACTCGACCAGGAGCTGCACTATCTCGATCTGCTGCGCAGTTATCAGGTTGAAGGCATTGTGGTCAACGCGGTGGGCATGCGCGAAGAGGGGCTAAACCGCCTGCAACAGTCGGCGCTGCCGATGGTGCTTATCGACCGTAAAATTCCCGAATTTGCCTGCGACGTCGTGGGTCTGGACAATACGCAGGCCGCCACGACGGCGACAGAACATCTTATCGAACAGGGCTTTGAAGCGATCCTATTCCTCAGCGAGCCGCTGGGTATGGTCAATACTCGCCGCGAACGCCTGGCGGCCTTTCGCGCTACCCTGGCCCGCTATCCTGGCGTCATTGCTGAAAACGCGGAAATTCCCCTGCATGAAGGGGACCAGATGGACATCGCCCTGCGTCAATTCCATTCACGCCATCGCGGTATGCGCAAGGCGGTGATCTCCGCTAACGGTGCCCTTACCCTGCAGGTGGCTCGTTCTCTGCGCCGTGTTGGGCTGCACTGGGGCAGCGACATCGGCTTACTGGGTTTTGATGAGCTCGAGTGGGCAGAGCTGGCAGGCGTGGGGATCACCACCCTTAAACAGCCCACCTGGCAGATTGGCTATGCCGCGGTGGAACAGGTTGTGCGCCGCATTGAAGGGGCCAGTGATACCGTACGCGAGCAGCACTTCTCCGGCGAGCTGATTGTTCGCGGCTCTACCGCCCGTTAACCTCCCTTCGTGATGACGATCATAAATTCAACATACTGATCTTTTCTTTGGAACCGGTTCCATCTAGCGTAATAGTATCGATAACGCGATGGAGTCAGCCAGTGGGCAGAAAAATTATTGTCGTCACCGCCGCCTATGGCGCCGACCGGATACGTGAAGCAGGAGGCCAGCGCGCCATACTGCCTGTCATTGCTAAAGCGGGCGCAGACGGCGTGGAGATCCGCCGCGAACTGTTCAACGACGCTGAACTGAATGCGCTGCCTACCCTGGCGCGCTCCATTGAGCTGCTGGGCCTGCTAGCCTGCTACTCCGCTCCCGATTCCCTGTTCACCGCCGAAGGCGAACTGAACCCAGCGCTGCCGCGCTACCTTGCCGAAGCCAGTACGCTCAATGCCCTCTGGCTGAAGGTCTCTTTGGGTCATTTTCGCGATAAAAACCAGCTTGAAGCGCTGCGCCCGCTACTGCAGGAGAGCGGCATGACGCTGGTGGTCGAGAACGACCAGACCGATTTTGGTCAGCTCGCCCCTATGCAGCGCTTTAAAGCCGCCTGCCGGGTGCAGGCGCTTCCGGTGAGCCTGACGTTCGATATGGGCAACTGGCTGTGGGTAGGTGATTCACCGGAAGAGGCCGCGCAGCACCTGGCACCTGCGGTGAGCTATATTCACGTGAAAGCGGCAGAGCCGCATCAACATCACTTCCGTGCCGTCCCCCCGGCAGCAGAAAACTGCCGCTGGCTGGCGCTGCTGGATCGGCTGCCTGCCGATGCGCCTCGCGGGATCGAGTTCCCGCTTGAAGGCCCGGATCTGACGGCCGTCACCCGTCACTACGTTAATTTACTGCGCGAGGTCTAAGCCATGCCGCAAGCACTGGATGTCATCACCATTGGCGAAGCCATGGCCATGTTTGTGGCCAGCGAGCCTGGCGAGCTAAGCCAGGTTGAACATTTCTTTAAACGTGTAGCTGGCGCCGAACTCAATGTCGCCACCGGGCTGGCGCGCCTGGGTCTGAAAGTGGGCTGGGTCAGCCGCGTGGGCGACGACAGCTTCGGTCATTTCATCCTTAGCGCCCTGAAAAAAGAGGGGATAGAGACCTCGGGCGTCACCCTGGATGGCCGCTTCGCAACCGGCTTCCAGCTGAAATCTAAGGTCGAGGATGGAACCGATCCCATTGTAGAGTATTTCCGCAAAGGTTCTGCCGCCAGCCATCTGTCGGTGGAGGATTTTAATCCGGCCTATTTTACCACCGCGCGACATCTGCACCTGAGCGGCGTGGCTGCGGCGTTGTCGGCGAGCTCATGGGCCCTGCTCGATCACGCTGCAGGCGCAATGAAAGCCGCAGGCAAAACCCTCTCTTTCGATCCCAATTTGCGGCCGGTGCTGTGGAAAAGCGAAGCGGAGATGGTTGAAAAACTTAACCAGTTGGCCTTCCAGGCTGACTGGGTCTTACCCGGCCTGAACGAGGGCATCATCCTTACCGGGCAACGCACGCCGGAAGGGATTGCAGATTTCTACCTTGATAGAGGCGTGAAGGCGGTGGTCCTGAAAACCGGTGCAGATGGCGCCTGGTTTAAAACCAGCAGCGGCGAGAAAGGTGCCGTGACCGCGGTAAAAGTGGACAACGTCGTTGATACGGTTGGCGCAGGCGATGGTTTTGCCGTGGGGGTGATTAGCGCCCTGCTGGAAGGCAAAACGCTGCAACAGGCTATCTCACGCGGTAACAAAATCGGATCGCTGGCGATCCAGGTGCAGGGCGACAGCGAAGGATTACCCACGCGTAGCCAACTGGGGGAATAACCCCCGCAACATCACAGAACCACCGTGTACCCTACAGACAACGGCGGTCAATACCTCAACCACAGAGGCAAGCCTATGAACAGCTCGACGAATGCAGTAAAACGCTGGTGGTACATCATGCCGATCGTGTTTATCACGTACAGCCTGGCGTATCTTGACCGCGCGAACTTCAGTTTCGCATCAGCCGCGGGGATCACCGAAGATTTGGGGATCACTAAGGGCATCTCTTCCCTGCTGGGTGCCCTGTTCTTCCTGGGCTACTTCTTCTTCCAGATCCCGGGCGCCATCTATGCGGAACGTCGCAGCGTGCGCAAACTGATTTTCATCTGCCTGATTTTATGGGGCGGTTGTGCCTCCCTTACCGGGGTCGTTAACAATATACCGGCGCTGGCGGCGATTCGCTTTATCCTCGGCGTGGTGGAAGCGGCGGTCATGCCCGCGATGCTTATCTACATCAGCAACTGGTTTACAAAATCCGAGCGGTCACGGGCCAATACCTTCCTGATCCTCGGTAACCCGGTAACGGTACTGTGGATGTCGGTGGTCTCAGGCTATCTCATTCAGTCTTTCGGCTGGCGCGAAATGTTTATCATTGAGGGGATCCCGGCGGTGATTTGGGCCTTCTGCTGGTGGGTGCTGGTAAAAGACAAACCCTCTCAGGTGAACTGGCTCTCTGAAGATGAAAAATCGGCTCTACAGGCACAGCTGGATAAAGAGCAGCAGGGGCTGAAAGCGGTGCGAAACTACGGCGAAGCTTTCCGCTCACGCAACGTTATTCTGCTCTGCATGCAGTACTTCGCCTGGAGTATCGGGGTGTATGGCTTTGTGCTGTGGCTGCCATCGATTATTCGTAGCGGCGGTGAAAACCTCGGCATGGTCGAAGTGGGCTGGCTCTCTTCTGTTCCTTACCTGGCCGCCACCATTGCGATGATCATCGCCTCCTGGGCATCGGACAAACTGCAGAACCGTAAACTCTTTGTCTGGCCGCTGTTGTTGATTGCTGCCTGTGCCTTTATCGGCTCCTGGGCGGTAGGTGCCAACCACTTCTGGGCCTCTTATACCCTGCTGGTGATCGCCGGTGCGGCAATGTATGCCCCTTACGGCCCGTTCTTTGCCATCATCCCGGAAATGCTGCCGCGTAATGTGGCAGGCGGCGCAATGGCCTTAATCAACAGTATGGGCGCGCTGGGCTCGTTCTTCGGCTCCTGGTTTGTGGGCTATCTCAACGGCGCCACCGGCAGTCCATCCGCCTCGTACATATTTATGGGGGTAGCACTTTTCGTGTCGGTGTGGCTTACTCTGATTGTTAAGCCTGCTAATAATCAGCAGTTACCTGCCGGCGCACGCCACGCCTGAACCCTTAACATCAACGGAGATTAGCATGAAGCCGTCCGTCATTTTGTATAAAGCACTGCCTGAAGATCTGCAAAAACGCCTTGAATCACACTTCACCGTGACCCAGGTAAAAGACCTCAGCCCGGATACCGTGGCGCAGCACGCCGATGCCTTTAGCCGTGCCGTCGGTCTGCTGGGTTCAAGCGAAAAAGTAGATGCTGCGTTGCTGGAAAAAATGCCGGCGCTGCGTGCCACCTCAACCATCTCCGTTGGCTATGACAACTTCGACGTGGATGCCCTGAATGCACGCCATGTCTTTCTGATGCACACCCCTTATGCCCTGACAGAAACCGTGGCCGACACGCTGATGGCGCTGGTACTGAGCAGCGCTCGCCGCGTGGTGGAGGTGGCTGAACGGGTTAAAGCAGGTGAATGGACCAAAAGCATCGGACCAGACTGGTTTGGCGTGGACGTTCACGGCAAGACATTGGGTATTGTTGGCATGGGTCGTATTGGCCTGGCACTGGCGCAGCGCGCGCACTTCGGCTTTAACATGCCGATTCTTTATAACGCCCGGCGCCACCACAGCGAGGCTGAAGAGCGTTTCAATGCACGCTACTGCGAGCTGGATACCCTGCTTCAGGAAGCCGATTACGTCTGTCTGATCCTGCCGCTGACGGATGAGACCTATCATCTGATAGGTAAGGACGCGTTCGCGAAGATGAAGCCGTCGGCTATCTTTATCAATGCGGGTCGCGGTCCGGTCGTGGATGAAAAAGCGTTGATTGAAGCGCTGCAAAACGGGGAGATCCACGCCGCAGGTCTGGATGTGTTTGAGCAGGAGCCGCTGCCCGTTGATTCACCGCTGCTCCAACTTCCGAACGTGGTTGCGCTGCCGCATATTGGTTCTGCCACGCACGAAACTCGCTACAACATGGCGGCGACGGCGGTGGATAACCTTATCAATGCCCTTGAGGGTAAGGTCGAGAAAAACTGCGTGAACCCGCAGATAAAAGGCTAGAAACGAAAAAACCCGCCAGAAGGCGGGTTTTTGAATTCATGTGCTGCTGAGTTGAAGCTTACAGGCTTACAACGTTACCAGCTGCTGGGCCTTTAGCGCCGCTTTCGATGGTGAAGGACACTTTCTGACCTTCGTCCAGAGATTTATAGCCATCGTTCTGGATAGCAGAGAAGTGTACGAACACGTCTTTAGAGCCATCGTCAGGAGTGATGAAGCCGAAACCTTTATCAGCGTTGAACCATTTTACCAGACCAGTCATTTTACCAGACATAGAAATTACCTTATTAAAAATTTGTTGTGCCTTCCGGCGCGATGGTTGCGTTACAGATTTTTAAGCGATGAAGGAAGGGTCACTACGAAGGGTATCTATGGATAACTCATCTGGACTGCTTAACTAAACTGCTTTAGGTCTGTGTAACAAACCGACGGGGATAGTTATACCGATGTGGTAGATGAATGACAAGCTTTATTTTAGCTACAGACAAAAAACCCCGCTTCTGGCGGGGTTTTTTATTTTATTCGGTGGCAGCAACTGCCGAACTCCACGCCTGGCTAAATGCCTGGTGCTGAGACGCCAGCGGTCCGATCAAGGTATTGTACTGACTGGCCTGCTGGGAGGTCGGGAACTGAATACCGCCCGAGACAAAGCTCACCTGCGTGCCCTGCTGGGTAATAAAGTCACCCACCTGCACCAGCTGCTGAGTAAAGATCTGCGCAGCCGGAATGAGGGGCTGCATAGCCTGGGCAGGTTCGGTCACCACTTTCGCAAAGGCCTTGTCGAACACCGGTTTTAAATCGTCGGCCTGTTTCAGGGCTGAATGGGCGCTATCGGCCTGCATTTTGGCATTTTGCAGCTGCTGGCTCAGTACCCCAAGCGCACCATTTGACTGGCTTAGCGGTTCGCGCTGGGTCATATAATCCTGCGGCGCACGAATGGCGTTTACGCTGTCGACCACTGGACGCAAGCCGGAATCCATCGCCTGATTAACCTGCTGTGAATAAGCATACAGAATGGCGTAATCGGAGACGAAAGGACCAAACTGTTTTTTCTGATCCGCAGTCAGCGTAGGCAGACGCTCACCACTGCGCATCACGGTATTTTGCAGAAAATCGATAAACGCTTTACGCTGATCGCCTTCTTTATCGAAACACCCACTCAGGCCAACCACAATCAGTAACGCCGCAATCGGCGCAAACCAGCGAGAGCAGGACTTTCCTGTCGCCATTTTTAATACTCCTTTCACCCAAAAAACGCACACCAGCACACGCGTGCCCGACGCCCCCAAGAATAGTCCAGCTGAAGCCGGCAAGATACTCTTTTCATATAAAACGGCTTGTACGAATAAAATTCTTACGATTTACAAAATTCGACATTGTCAAACCGACTATCGAAAAATCAGATCATTAGCATGCAAATCTATCTCTGGATCATCCAAACCAAACGTATGGCCTGCAATTAATCACGCACGTGACGATCTGTTGTCTGTTTTACCGACTATTCTTAATTTGCTCTTTGATGTTCTTGATCCCGTTGTGCGATTTAAGAGGAGTTCTCAATGGAATTAAAAGATCCGACGTTTGAGTTGCTGAGCAGTCTTGAACAAATTGTTTTTAAGGATGTACCGCAGACGGTTACCCTGACGCAGAAGTCTAACCCCTTTACTGAATTCGAGCGTTTACGTAAAGGAACAGGCCTCAAGTTAGATGATTTCGCCAGAGCAATGGGTGTTAGCGTGGCTATGGTGCAGGAGTGGGAGTCGAAAAGAGAAAAACCCACCCCAAGCGAGCTGAAGCTAATGAGCCTGATTCAGGCAAGCCCTGCCCTCAGCAAGCAGACAGTGAAGTAAATGAGTTTAACCCCCGCATAAGCGGGGGTTTGTGATCTTAGCGCGCACGACAGTACCACCCCTCCTCGCGCCACAGCAGTTCATGGGTCAACGCCAGGTTCTCCAGAAACGCGTTATCATGCGAAACCACTATCACCGCCCCCGGAAAATCAGCCAGCGCCGCTTCAATTGCCTGTACGGATGCCAGATCGAGATGGTTGGTCGGTTCATCCAGCAGCAGCAGTTGGGCCGTCTCCTCTCGCCACAGCACACAGGCCAGCGCCGCTTTTAACCGCTCACCGCCGCTCAGTTCAGCCAACGGCAGCGTGACGCTCTCTGCTCCCAGCTGCAGTTGCGCCAGCCGACTTCGTAGCACCCCCTCTTCCAGCGGCGTATTGTGCAGATTGAGATGGGTCATGACCGATTGCGACAAATCCAGCCGGGAAAGGTTTTGATCAAGATAAGCCGTTTTGACCGATACACGGCATGTACCCGATACTGGTGGACACTCCCCGAGAATCACTTTCAGCAGGGTCGATTTCCCACAGCCGTTTGGCCCGCGTATCGCCACGCGCATCGGCCCCTCCAGACGCCAGTTGAGCGGCGGCAAGGCGAGATAAGGCAGGACAAGCTCTTCCAGAACCACGACCTGTTTTCCCTGCGCAATCTGGCTGCCGGGCAGGGTAAACATCACCGGGCTATCCTCCTCAACCCGCTTGCGCGCCTCGCTGACGGCGGTATTCAGGGTGATATTTTGCTCGTTATGTTGCCTGCGCCACGAACCGGGCCGCTCCTTCGCCGCCGCTTTGTATTTGACGCGTTCAAAGGAGGCAATATTGAGATTATCGACCGTACGCAGGGTTTTCGCCGATCGCCGCAGACTGTCGTCATGCTCTTTATGCATTCGCGCGCGCTCGCGTTTGCGCTCCGTCGCCGCATGCTCCAGCGCCGAGCGCGCAGCTTGCTGTTCGGCATTACGCTGGCGTTGATAATCGGCATAGTTCCCGCCGTAGCTCCGCAGGCCCGCTGGGCCCAACTCCAGAATACGGGGCACCTGTGACAACAGTTCACGATCGTGGGTCGCCACCAGCGCACGGCCTTTTCTTTGGGCCAGCGCCGCATAAAACCATGCCCGACCTTGCTGATCGAGGTGATTAGTGGGTTCGTCCAGCAGTAAGTAGTCCGCATTAGCGGTAAACGCCCCGCACAATAGCGCGCGCACACGTTCGCCGCCGCTTAACTCTGCAGCGTAGCGATCGGGGTCAAAGGCAGGAAGACGGGCATCGATAAACGCCTCAGTCAGGCGCTCGTGGAGATCCCAGCACCCGTCGAGCAGCTCCAGATCTTCGGGCTGATAATCTCCCCTGTCGATCCGTTTACGGGCGGCAAAGAGAGCCTCATAACCCAGTAGCTCGGCCAGCGTGGTGGTTGGAGAGATGTCGTGCTGCTGTGCCACATACAGGCAGCTGCCCGATCGTTCCAGATGACCACTGGTCGGTTTTTCGAGCCCGGCCAGCAGACGAAGCAGACGCGTTTTGCCGCTGCCGTTACGGCCAACCAGCGCGCAGAGGGCGTTATCCAGTGACAGCGTAAGCGGACCGAAAAGCGTTTCGCCTGTGGGAAACTGACAGGTGACCTGATGCAATATAAAAGAGGGGGATTGCGCAAAATGAGCCATAAGCACTCCTGAATGAAATCGGTTATCCCCTGCTGACGCGGTTGCGTGCGGCAAGGATCGAGGTTCATTAGGCGTGGTTGTTCATTTTGGGGGAGCGCTCCTGAGGGAAATTTAACGGGTGTCAGGATAACGCGTGTGCGCCGCCGGGGGCAAGGTTATTTTTTCTCCACCCTGTAGCGATAAAAAAACCCGCCAACAGGCGGGTTTTTATCACATCCATATTACTGCTGCAGGAGCGAAATATCCGCTACGCGCAGGAACAATTCGCGCAGTTTTTCCAGCATAGAGAGGCGGTTAATACGCAGATCGTTATCTTCTACGTTCACCATCACTTTCTCAAAGAAGGCATCGATAACGTCACGCAGCTCTGCCAGCTCCACCAGCGCTTCCTGGTAACGACCTTCAGCGAAGACCGGTTCCAGTTTGTCTCGCAGCACCACAACCTGCATCGCCAGAGCGATCTCTTCCGGCTCTTTCAGGGTCGCAGCGTTTACGCGTTCGTTAAGCTTATCCGTAGACTTCGCCAGAATGTTGGAAACACGCTTGTTCGCTGCTGCCAGAGAGGCCGCAGCGTCCAGGGTACGGAAGTGGGAAACCGCCTTCATACGCGCATCGAAATCGGCCGGACGGGTCGGACGACGCGCCAGCACCGCCTGAATGGTGTCAACGGTATAGCCTTCATCCTGATACCAGGCACGGAAACGGCCGAGCATAAAGTCGATAACATCATCCACGACTTTCGCGTTGGTCAGCTTGTCACCGTACAGGCGCACCGCTTCTTCGGTCAGAGTCTGCAGATCCAGGTTGAGGTTCTTCTCAACGATGATACGCAGCACGCCGAGCGCGGCACGACGCAGCGCAAACGGGTCTTTGTCGCCTTTAGGATGCTGACCGATACCGAAGATACCCGCCAGGGTGTCCATCTTATCGGCGATCGCCACGGCACAGGCTACCGGGTTGGACGGCAGATCGTCACCCGCAAAGCGCGGCTGATACTGCTCGTTCAGGGCTACGGCCACATCTTCTGCTTCACCGTCATGGCGCGCATAGTGCATGCCCATCACGCCCTGAGTGTCGGTGAATTCGAAGACCATGTTGGTCATCAGGTCGCACTTGGACAGCAGGCCCGCACGGGTGGCGTGGTTGACGTCCGCACCGATTTCACGGGCGATCCAGCCGGAGAGCTCCGCAATACGGTCGGTCTTGTCGCGCAGCGTACCCAGCTGTTGCTGGAACAGCACGGTTTGCAGGCGAGGCAAGTGATCTTCCAGACGTTTTTTACGGTCACTATTAAAGAAGAACTCGGCATCCGCCAGACGTGGGCGCACGACCTTCTCGTTACCGGAGATAATCTGGATCGGATCTTTGGATTCGATGTTCGCCACAAAGATAAAGTTCGGCAGCAGTTTGCCGTCGTTGGCGTAAACCGGGAAGTACTTCTGGTCACCCTTCATGGTGTGAACCAGCGCTTCTGCCGGAACGGCCAGGAATTTCTCTTCGAACTTCGCGGTCAGCACAACCGGCCATTCCACCAGAGAGGTCACCTCTTCCAGCAGGCTGTCGCTCAGGTCAGCGTTTCCGCCAATCTGGCGTGCCGCTTCTTCGGCGTCCGCTTTGATTTTAGCTTTACGCTGTTCGTAGTCGGCAATGACCTTACCGCGCTCCAGCAGGATCTGTGGATACTGGTCTGCGTTATCGATGGTGAATTCCGGCTCGCCCATGAAGCGGTGGCCGCGGATCACGCGATCGGACGCCACGCCCAGGATGGTCGCAGGGATGACGGTATCGCCGAGCAGCAGGGTCACGGTATGAACAGGACGCACGAAGTGCACGTCGGACGCGCCCCAGCGCATCAGTTTTGGAATCGGCAGTTTCGCCAGCGACGTGGCGATCATGTTTGGCAGCAGCGCTTCTGCGCTTTCGCCTTTGACATGGGCGCGATAGAGCAGCCACTCGCCTTTGTCAGTGGTCAGACGCTCAGCCTGGTCCACGGTGATCCCGCAGCCGCGCGCCCAGCCTTCAGCCGCTTTGCTCGGCTTGCCTTCAGCATCGAATGCCTGTGCAATGGCCGGGCCACGTTTTTCCACTTCACGATCCGGCTGTGACGCCGCCAGATTTGCCACTTTCAGCGCCAGACGACGCGGTGCAGCAAACCACTCAATTTTACCGTGTGCCAGGCCAGCGCTATCCAGCTCGGCCGTTACGTTCGCAGCGAAAGATTCAGCCAGGCTGCGCAGGGCTTTTGGTGGCAGCTCTTCGGTGCCGATTTCCACCAGGAAAGTTTTCTCAGACATGGCCGCCTCTTATTTGTTTCGGTTGCACATCGGGAAGCCAAGGGCTTCACGGGACGCGTAGTAAGCTTCTGCAACGGCTTTGGTCAGGGTGCGAATACGCAGGATATAGCGCTGACGTTCAGTCACGGAGATGGCTTTGCGGGCGTCCAGCAGGTTGAAGCTGTGGGCGGCCTTCAGAATACGCTCGTAGGCTGGCAGCGGCAGCGGAGTCTCCAGCGCCAGCAGTTGCTGCGCTTCTTTCTCATACTGCTCGAAGCAGGTGAACAGGAAGTCCACGTCCGCATATTCGAAGTTATAAGTGGATTGTTCCACTTCGTTCTGATGGAACACGTCGCCGTAGGTGGTTTTACCCAGCGGGCCGTCGCTCCAGACCAGGTCGTAAACGCTGTCTACGCCCTGAATATACATTGCCAGACGTTCCAGACCGTAGGTGATCTCACCGGTGATCGGTTTACATTCCAGACCACCCACCTGCTGGAAGTAAGTGAACTGCGTCACTTCCATGCCGTTCAGCCACACTTCCCAGCCCAGACCCCAGGCACCCAGCGTTGGGTTTTCCCAGTTATCTTCCACGAAACGAATATCGTGAATGGTTGGATCCATACCCAGCTCTTTCAGCGACCCGAGGTACAGCTCCTGAATGTTGTCCGGAGAAGGCTTGATGACGACCTGGAACTGATAGTAGTGCTGTAAGCGGTTCGGGTTTTCACCGTAACGGCCATCGGTCGGACGACGGGATGGCTGCACATAGGCGGTGGCCATTGGCTCTGGCCCCAGTGCGCGCAGGCTGGTCATTGGGTGTGAGGTGCCGGCGCCAACTTCCATGTCCAAAGGTTGAACAATGGTGCAGCCCTGGCGAGCCCAGTAATCCTGTAACGTCAGGATCAGGCCCTGGAAGGTCTTGGTATCAAACTTTTGCATAGTATTTCGTGCTGGATACGTGTGGTTTTAAATGGAAGGGATCAGTATACCCGTCGGCTGGAAGATATACAGTACGAAACGGGGGTGTTTAAGGAAAATTGGGAAATAAGCGGGCTAGCCCGCGGCAGAAAGCGGCCTGGCAGGCTGTTTGCAGCGGGATTAACGCATAGAAAGATGTAAAAACTGCCCTTCTGCATCAAAAGAACAGACAAAGTTCTCATTGCGGGATGTCAGGCCGCGCATCTCATAACTGCCCTGGAACTGTTCAAACCCAGTCACGTCGATAGTCTGCGTACCGGTATTGTAGCGGTGAGCTGCTTCGCCACGGCATAACGCCTCCATATCCAGCGACCGCGTTGGGCTTACCTTGAGGTTCTGCGCGGTTTGCGGCGGTGGCGCATCTGGCGAGCTACACCCCGCCAACAGAGCAGGTAACAGCAGTAACATTGCTCGCATCATCATATTTATTATCGCCCTTAGCGGTGGCGGTTATTTTTACACTCTACGCTTTATAGAATAAGGTGCCCTATTCTGCGAATCAGGCCACGCCTGGGCAAGACGGACCGGCCTAAACTCAGATTTATCCAGTGAGCGGCTGGTGATAATCAAGAGTCATACCCTTTTTAATGAGGAAACCGAGGGAAGGATGCAGGAAAAAATTAGCTGGATTGATAATCTGCGAGGGATCGCCTGTTTAATGGTGGTGATGATCCATACTACCACCTGGTATATTACCAACGCCCACAGTGTCAGCCTGGTTAACTGGGATATTGCCAATATTTTGAACTCTGCGTCGCGCGTTAGCGTGCCGCTTTTTTTTATGATTTCCGGTTTTCTCTTTTTTGGTGAGCGTAGTGCCCGCCCACGACACTTTTTACGCATCGGGCTCTGCCTGCTGTTTTATAGCCTGGTGGCTTTCCTGTACATCACACTGTTCACTTCAATTAACAGCGAACTTTCGCTGACAAACCTGCTGCAGAAGCCGGTTTTCTATCACTTGTGGTTCTTCTTCGCGATTATCGTTATCTACCTGATGTCACCGCTCATCCAGGTCAAGAACGTCAGCGGGAGGATGCTACTGGCGCTGATGGTGGTCGTCGGCGTGGTGGCGAACCCGAATACGGTATCGCAAAAGATCGGCGGTTTTGAATGGCTGCCCATTAATCTCTATATCAATGGCGATACTTTTTACTACGTGCTGTACGGTATGCTCGGCCGCGCGCTGGGCATGATGGATACGCGTAAACCCTGGCTGACCGGGTTATCTACCGCCCTGTTCCTGGCGGCGGTGCTGGTTATCTCGCGGGGTACAATGCACGAACTGCAATGGCGCGGAGCCTTTGCGGACACCTGGTATCTCTACTGTGGCCCTGCGGTCTTTATCTGTGCGGTGTCGCTTCTGATCATTGCCAAAAACACCATGAACAGCCGGCCCTTGCCGATACTGGGGCTGATCTCCCGCCACTCGCTGGCGATTTATGGTTTCCATGCGCTGGTGATCCACGCCCTGCGTACGCGCGGCATAGAGCTGAAGAGCTGGCCATTGCTGGATATGGTCTGGATTTTTACCGTCACGGTGGCGGTGAGTCTGCTGCTATCGATGCTGTTGCAGCGTATTGATACGCGCCGTTTTGTCAGTTAATCAAGGCCGGGCGTGAAGCCCGGCTCTATTTTCAGGACATGAGCGGCTGCAACTGCTGGTAGATCTTGCGGAACACCTCGCGTCGCTCGGCATAGCGTGCGTGACGCGCGGCCTCAGGCGGGTGCTGCTGCTCTAGCGCCAGCTGTGGCAGCAAACTGGCTAAAGGCGTGTTCGGGTTCACCGCGATTTGCGCCAGCCGCGCCGCCCCCAGTGCCGGGCCGACGTCACCGCCGGTACGATAATCGAGCTGATGCCCGCTAATATCTGCCAGCATCTGCCGCCAGTACGCACTCCGCGCCCCGCCGCCGATAAGCGTAATACTGGTGGGGCGCAGTCCACATTCATGTACCACATCCATGCCATCAGCCAGTGCATACCCCACCCCCTCCAGCACCGCACGCGCCAGCTCGGCAGGACCATGTTGATGCGTTAAGCCGAAAAAGACGCCCTTAGCGTTGGGGTTGTTATGCGGCGTACGCTCACCCGAAAGATAGGGCAGGAACCAGACGGCGTCCGCCTCTTCATTTGCTTGCTGCGCCGCGTCAATGAGCGCTGGCACCGTGCCCAGCCCGGTCAGCTTCGCCGCCCAGTCCAGGCAGGAGGCCGCGCTTAACATGACCGACATCAGGTGCCATTTCCCTGGCAGCGCATGACAAAAACTGTGCACAGCGCTCTGCGGATTGCTGCGATAGCCGTCACTCACGGCAAAATAGACCCCGGAGGTCCCCAGTGACAGCATCGCTTGCCCGGCATCGGCCATACCGACACCAACCGCACCTGCGGCATTATCGCCACCGCCCGCCACCACCGGAACGGCAGGCATATTCCAGTCCTGCGCGACAGAGGGGGTGAGCGCACCGGTGATTTCGCTGCCTTCATAGAGTTTGGGCATCTGCTCACGGGAAAGCTGACAGGCATCCAGCATGGTGTCGCTCCAGTCGCGCTTCGCCACATCGAGCCACAGGGTGCCCGCGGCATCCGACATATCACTGGCAAAATCGCCGGTCATCCGCAGACGCAGATAATCTTTTGGCAAGAGCACTTTTGCGACCCGGGAGAAAATCTCTGGCTCATGGCGCTGCACCCACAATAACTTTGGCGCGGTGAAGCCCGGCATCATCAGGTTGCCCGTGATGTCACGCGAATCAGGTACCCGCGCTTCTAGCATCGCGCACTCTTCACCGCAGCGACCGTCATTCCAGAGAATCGCCGGGCGTAGTACCTGCTGGTTTTTGTCCAGCAGCGTAGCACCGTGCATCTGTCCGGCAATGCCCAGCGCCTTAACTTCATGCAGGCTATGTTGCGCGCCCAGCGCCTTCATGGCGCGATCTGTCGCCAGCCACCACTGTTCAGGATCCTGCTCAGACCACAACGGATGCGGGCGCGAGACATCCAGTTTTTCGGTATGCGCAGCCAGCACCTCTCCCTGGGCGCTAAGCAGGATAGCTTTCACACCCGATGTGCCAAGATCGATCCCGATATACATAGTGGTAACTCCTTAACAAAATGACCCGGCAGCATAGTGCGGCCGGGCATACGGGTTGGGCGATTACTTATCAAACAGATAATGATTGACCAGGTTTTCCAGCAACTCCTGATGGCCACTCTGGTGCTGCGGTGCCAGGTTATGCTGTTCAGCGTACTTCGCCACCTCCGTCAGTGATAACTGGCCTTTCAAAATTTGCTGGCCCAGCTCACTGTTCCAGCCGCCGTAGCGTTTTGCCACGCGCTTATCCAGCTCGCCGTCCTCAATCATGCGCGCCGCCACTTTCAGGGAAAGCGCCATGGTATCCATCGCCCCAATATGACCATAGAACAGATCATACTTATCGGTGCTCTGACGGCGCACTTTGGCGTCAAAGTTCAGGCCACCGGTGGTGAAGCCACCCGCTTTGATAATCTCGTACATCACCAGCGCGTTCTCTTCCACGCTCACCGGGAACTGGTCGGTATCCCAGCCCAGCTGCGGATCGCCACGGTTGGCATCGACAGAGCCGAAGATACCCAGCGCGATAGCAGAGGCGATTTCGTGGTGGAACGAGTGCCCTGCCAGGGTGGCATGGTTAGCCTCGATATTCACTTTAATCTCTTTTTCCAGGCCGAACTGCTTCAGGAAGCCGTAAACGGTCGCCACATCGTAGTCATACTGATGCTTGGTCGGCTCCTGCGGTTTCGGTTCAATCAACAGCGTGCCGCGGAAACCAATTTTATGTTTATGGTCGACCACCATCTGCATAAAGCGCCCAATCTGTTCGCGCTCCTGGCGCAGATCGGTGTTCAGCAGCGTTTCATAGCCTTCGCGGCCGCCCCACAGAACGTAGTTTTCGCCACCCAGTTGATGCGTGGCATTCATGGCCGTCACCACCTGAGTCGCGGCCCAGCTGAACACTTCCGGATCCGGGTTGGTGGCCGCACCCGCACCGTAACGCGGATGCGTGAAGCAGTTAGCGGTACCCCACAGCAGTTTGACGCCGCTTTGTTGCTGTTTCTCAGCCAGCACATCAACCATCTGGGCGAAGTTATTCAGATACTCTTTCAGCGACGCGCCTTCAGGCGAGACATCCACATCGTGAAAACAGTAATAAGGCACGTTCAGTTTATGGAAGAATTCAAATGCGACGTCAGCTTTACGTTTTGCCAGCTCCAGCGCCTCACCAGGCTGCTGCCACGGGCGGTCAAACGCGCCTACACCAAACATATCGGCGCCATTCCAGCAGAACGTGTGCCAGTAACAGGCGGCGAAACGCAGGTGGTCTTCCATGCGCTTACCCAGCACCAGCTCATCCGGATTGTAGTGACGAAACGCTAATGGATTAGCGGATTTTGGCCCTTCGTAACGAACACGTTCGAGTTGGTCGAAATAAGCTTGCATATTGAGCTCCATAATCAGGGATACGGCGAAAAAGTGATTCTGGAGTAATAGTGAATAGACATTCCCGCTTGCTCAATTACGTTATTTCACACTGCTATTGAGAGAATGCGCAAACGTGCGCTGGCTCGCAAAATTAATCTGCAGACAAGCTAATTTTTCGGCATTAATTCCAGATCGATGTGTAATTAATGGCTTACGTTTTTTAAAATCCGATCGCGGTCATAAATTCGAAAATAAACCAAATATCATAACGAGAAGATAAAAATCTGTAATTGCCAGCCTGCCTTTCCCCGTTAAGAATTTGTTGCGTCTCCTGCAGTGAAGGTTTCTTTTATCTCAGCATAACCACCCTACAAAAAGGCTATAAAATTATGAAGATAAAGAATCTATGCCTCACCCTCTGCGCCTCTCTCGTTTTGGCGAGCGCGGCGGGTCATGCGAAAGAAGTCAAAATCGGAATGGCGATTGACGATCTCCGTCTGGAGCGCTGGCAAAAAGATCGCGACATTTTTGTGAATAAAGCAGAAGCATTAGGCGCCAAAGTGTTTGTTCAGTCTGCCAATGGCAATGAAGAGACCCAGATGTCGCAAATTGAAAATATGATTAACCGCGGCGTCGACGTATTAGTCATTATTCCTTACAACGGTCAGGTATTAAGTAACGTCATCAAAGAAGCAAAACAAGAAGGTATTAAAGTCCTGGCTTATGACCGGATGATTAATAACGCCGATATCGATTATTATATTTCTTTTGATAATGAGAAAGTGGGTGAACTGCAGGCGCAAAGCCTGGTGGCCAAGGTGCCTGAGGGTAATTACTTCCTGATGGGCGGCTCGCCGGTAGATAACAACGCCAAACTGTTCCGCCAGGGACAGATGAAAGTGCTGAAACCTTATATCGACGGCGGCAAGATTAAAGTGGTTGGCGATCAGTGGGCCGATGGCTGGTTACCCGAAAACGCACTGAAAATTATGGAAAACGCGTTAACGGCAAATAACAACCATATTGATGCCGTTGTCGCCTCCAACGATGCCACCGCCGGCGGTGCCATCCAGGCATTAAGCGCCCAGGGGCTGGCAGGTAAAGTCGCCATCTCCGGCCAGGATGCCGACCTCGCTGGGGTTAAACGCATTGTTGCCGGCACGCAGACCATGACGGTCTATAAACCCATCACCGAGCTGGCAACCACCGCAGCAGAAATTGCCGTTGAGCTGGGCAACGGTCAGCAGCCTAAAGCGGATGCGTCGTTGAATAATGGCCTGAAAGATGTCCCTGCCCGCCTGCTGACCCCTATCGAAGTCAATAAAGAGAACATTGACGCCACGGTCATCAAAGACGGCTTCCATAAAAAGAGCGAACTCTAATCCAGTATGGCCCCCACCTCCGGGGGCCTGATCTCTCCTCAGGGCATGCGGGGCAGTTATGTCTTATCTACTGGAAATGAAAAGTATCACCAAAGCGTTTGGCGCCGTGAAAGCGGTCGATAACGTTAGTCTGCGCTTAAATGCCGGGGAAATTGTCTCGTTATGCGGTGAAAATGGCTCCGGCAAGTCCACGCTCATGAAGGTGCTGTGCGGCATTTATCCCCACGGCAGCTATGACGGCGAAATCGTCTTCGCGGGCGAGACATTACAGGCCAGCCACATTCGCGATACGGAGCGCAAAGGCATCGCCATCATTCATCAGGAGCTGGCGCTGGTGAAACACCTCACGGTGCTGGAAAACATCTTTCTCGGTGCCGAGCTAAGCCGCCACGGCGTACTGGATTACGACACCATGACTTTGCGCTGCGAGAAACTGCTGGCGCAGGTGAGCCTGGCGATCTCGCCCGATACCCGGGTCGGCGACTTAGGGCTGGGGCAACAGCAACTGGTGGAAATTGCCAAAGCGCTCAATAAACAGGTGCGCTTGTTGATCCTCGACGAACCTACGGCGTCCCTCACCGAACAGGAGACCGCGGTATTGCTGGACATCATTCGTGACCTGCAAAACCACGGGATTGCCTGCATCTATATTTCTCACAAGCTGAACGAAGTGAAAGCCATCTCTGACACCATCTGCGTGATTCGCGATGGGCAGCATATTGGCACCCGTGCAGCAGAGGGGATGAGCGAAGATGACATCATTACCATGATGGTGGGACGTGAGCTGACGGCGCTCTACCCCAACGCACCCCACACCATTGGAGAAGAGGTGCTGCGCGTGGAGCACCTCACCGCGTGGCACCCGGTGAACCGCCACATTAAGCGCGTCAACGATATCTCCTTCTCTTTGCATCGGGGAGAGATCCTCGGTATCGCCGGCCTGGTGGGCGCCGGGCGTACCGAAGCGATGCAGTGCCTGTTTGGCGTCTGGCCCGGTCGCCGCGAAGGGGCCCTCTTTATCGACGGGCAACCGGTTACCATCAACAACTGCCAGCAGGCCATCGCCCAGGGTATCGCCATGGTGCCGGAAGATCGCAAGAAAGATGGCATCGTGCCGGTCATGGCGGTAGGGAAAAATATCACCCTTGCGGCTCTGGATCAGTTCTCCGGAACCCTGAGCAGCCTGGACGACGCTGCCGAGCAGCACTGTATTTTACACTCCCTGCAACGTCTGAAGGTCAAAACCTCATCGCCCGATCTGGCGATTGGTCGCCTGAGCGGCGGTAACCAGCAGAAGGCGATTCTGGCCCGCTGCCTGCTGCTCAATCCACGCATTTTAATTCTCGATGAGCCCACGCGCGGCATCGACATTGGCGCGAAATATGAAATCTACAAATTGATTAACCAGTTAGTGCAGCAGGGCATTGCCGTCATTGTGATCTCCTCAGAACTGCCTGAAGTGCTGGGGCTGAGCGATCGGGTGCTGGTTATGCACGAAGGGAAACTCAAAGCCAACCTGAAAAACCAGAACCTGACGCAGGAGCAGGTAATGGAAGCCGCATTAAGGAGCGAACGTCATGTCGAAAAGCAACCCGTCTGAAGTGAAAGTCGCCGTGCCAACGCCTGGGGCCTTTTCGGGTCTAAAAGCGCTGAATTTGCAGGTCTTTGTGATGATCGCCGCGATTGTGGCGATCATGCTGTTCTTCACCTGGATGACAGACGGCTCTTATCTCAGCGCGCGTAATATCTCTAACCTGCTGCGTCAGACCGCCATAACTGGCATCCTGGCGGTGGGCATGGTGTTTGTGATTATCTCTGCGGAGATCGACCTTTCGGTCGGGTCGATGATGGGGCTGCTGGGCGGCGTGGCGGCGATTTTTGATGTCTGGCTGGGCTGGCCGCTGCCGCTGACCGTGGTTGTTACCCTGCTGCTCGGCTTGCTGCTCGGAACCTGGAACGGCTGGTGGGTGGCCTACCGTAAAGTACCCTCATTCATTGTGACCCTCGCCGGGATGCTGGCCTTCCGCGGCATTCTGATTGGTATTACCAACGGCACCACCGTGTCGCCCACCAGCGCCTCTATGTCGCAGATTGGTCAAAGTTACCTCTCCGATGGTATCGGCTTTACCCTGGGCGCCATTGGCCTGATGGCGTTTGTCGCCTGGCAGTGGCGTGGCAGAATGCGTCGCCAGGCGCTGGGGCTCGCCGCCCCCACCGCGGCACCATTCGTGGGGCGTCAGGCGCTGACGGCGGTGATCGTGCTGGGCGCTATCTGGTTACTTAACGACTATCGCGGCGTACCGACGCCGGTGCTGTTGCTGGTTTTACTGCTGCTGGCGGGAATGTTCATGGCGACGCGCACCGCATTTGGTCGCCGAATTTATGCCATCGGCGGCAACATTGAAGCCGCTCGCCTTTCCGGCATTAACGTAGAGCGCACTAAGCTCGCCGTCTTTGCTATCAACGGCCTGATGGTGGCGATTGCCGGGCTGATTTTAAGCTCACGTCTGGGAGCCGGTTCACCCTCTGCGGGCAATATCGCCGAGCTGGATGCGATTGCCGCCTGTGTGATTGGTGGAACCAGTCTCGCCGGGGGGATTGGCAGCGTGGCGGGTGCGGTGATGGGGGCATTTATTATGGCGTCTCTGGATAACGGAATGAGTATGATGGACGTGCCGACATTCTGGCAATATATCGTTAAGGGCGCCATTTTGCTGCTGGCGGTATGGATGGATTCCGCCACCAAGCGACGTGCCTGAAGATAAATCGGTCACCTGTCAATGACACTGGGAAAAGCGTGCCATGTTTGAGAAGCGCCACCGCATTACGTTGTTGTTCAATGCCAATAAAGCCTACGACCGCCAGGTGGTAGAGGGCGTTGGTGAATATTTGCAGGCGTCGCAATCGGAGTGGGACATCTTTATCGAAGAGGATTTCCGCACCCGCATCGAAAACATTAAAGACTGGTTGGGTGACGGTGTGATCGCCGACTACGACGATGACGTCATCCAACAACTGCTGAAAGATGTCGACCTACCCATCGTGGGCGTCGGCGGGTCCTATCACGCGCCGGAAAATTATCCTGGCGTGCACTACATCGCGACCGACAACCACGCGCTCGTTGAGAGCGCGTTTCTGCATTTGAAAGAAAAAGGGGTACATCGCTTCGCCTTCTATGGCCTGCCCGCCTCCAGCGGCAAACGCTGGGCTGCCGAGCGTGAGTATGCGTTCTGTCAGCTGGTGGCGAAGGAGAAGTATCGCGGGGTGGTCTATCAGGGACTGGAAACTGCGCCGGAAAACTGGCAGCACGCGCAGAACCGCCTGGCCGACTGGCTGCAAACCTTGCCGCCGCAAACTGGCATCATCGCCGTGACGGATGCCCGCGCACGCCATGTGCTGCAGGTTTGCGAGCATCTGCACATCCCGGTACCGGAAAAACTGTGCGTGATTGGCATCGATAACGAAGAGCTGACCCGCTACCTGTCACGGGTGGCGTTATCGTCAGTGGCGCAGGGAACTCGCCAGATGGGGTATCAGGCCGCCAAGCTGCTGCACCGCCTGCTGGATAATGAACATCTCCCTTTGCAACGCCTGCTGGTGCCGCCGGTACGCGTGGTGGAACGTCGCTCTACCGATTACCGTTCGCTTAACGATCCGGCGGTTATTCAGGCCATGCACTACATCCGCAACCATGCCTGCAAAGGCATAAAGGTGGATCAAGTCCTGGATGCGGTGGGGATTTCCCGCTCAAATCTGGAGAAGCGTTTTAAAGAGGAGGTGGGGGAGACTATCCACGCGGTGATCCACGCCGAGAAACTGGAGAAAGCGCGCAGTCTGTTAATTTCGACCTCGCTCTCTATCAACGAAATTTCGCAAATGTGTGGTTATCCGTCGCTGCAGTATTTCTATTCGGTATTTAAAAAAGAGTACGACACCACGCCGAAGGATTATCGCGATCGTCATAGCGAAGTATTAATTTAACGCTGAATGAGCAAAGAAAAACGCCTTCCGGATGGAAGGCGTTTTTATAAGATAACAGATTACATATGGGCGGCAATTAAGCGCTGATTATCCTGATACATGGAGAACAGGTAATTGTTATAGCGCTGCCCCTGCGTCGAGTACCCTTTCAGCTTGTGAATCATGGTGCTCGCCGCCACTTCCTGGTCCGCTTTACGCAACTGAGCGCGGGACTTACGGAATGAGTTGTACGCCGGGTGCGTATTCAGGTTCACCACGTAGGCATTGACCGAATCTTTGACGGAATCAAAGTGCGAGTAGCCACGAACTTTGCCCGGCGCATTACAGCTGCCTTTTCCGCACTTCATGCCGAACAGGTTGTTGTTGCTACGGGCCAGCTTAGAGGTACCCCAACCGCTTTCTGCTGCGGCCATGGTTGCCACCATGCTGCCTGGAATAATATCCACGCGCTCAAGCAAGGTGTTCCACGGAACACGGCGGGTATTGCCAGACCAGCTGATCTTGTAACGTTTGGTGATGTCTTTCAGACGTGAGCGCTCAGCTGGAGACCAGCGGCTCGCGTACTGTTTAGATATCAACCAGTTACGATCGGCGGTAATCGCAGCGTTTTGGCTTGTGATATAAGGCATTACCGTCCGGAGAAACGCTTTTTTCCTTGGTGTCCCGGAAGGGTATTTTCGCAAATCAGGAAGTGAACTGCTCTTTACACTATTGCGAGAATACTCTTGTTTACTGCTAACCTTATTACTTACCGTCTTACTGCTTACTTTCTTACTAATATGGGCTTTGTGACTCGTTGTATCCGCGTGCGTCTTCGCAAGCACCCCACCTGAAAATGTCATGGTGAGTAACATGAGTATCGCGGCCCCATATCGTCGTATGGGAATCGATATCATTAGGTCTCCTGGTCGGATTTGAACATTCCAACACCTTATTTTTTTCACAAAATTGAGAGGTGAATCTCAAATCATAACAAAAATACCCTTCCAGAGCACCCTTAGAAATAGTCTAAATCCGAAACCATGTCATCAGGACGCTGCTCAGTTAAGCATCATTTTCTGCAAATTGTGCGCGATATCGCAGATAAGTGGCTAAATTAGCGCGAGATCACTCACCCTTTCGTCTCCTCCCTCAGCCTTTCGTCCAGGGAGGAGTTTGCGCTGCCAGCCTGCTGGCAAAATAGGCAAAACGCTGCGACAGGAATGTAAAATGAAACACTCAGCTTTAGCGCTTGTGTTGTTGCCTGCCATGGCCTGCGCCGACTGGTCGGCCGACGGTTTTCCTGCCTTTCAGGCAGAAGGCACAGGTCTGTATACCGCCCATGCAAAGCTTGCGAAGGGTACACGCCCTTTAAGCCTCATTTTTGACCAGACGTGCTGGCAGCCGGCCGGCCCCGTCAAACTCAATGAGATGCTGTCGCTCAAACCCTGTGAAGGTGATAAGCCGCAGTGGCGCCTGTTTCGCGACGGTGAGTATCAAATGCAGATCGATACCCGCTCTGGCACGCCGACGCTGATGCTGAGTGTCAAAACTGCCAGCGCGCAGACTGTTGCCAGCGTCACCCGTCAATGTCCGAAATGGGACGGCGCGCCGGTGACCCTGGATGTCAGCAGCACATTTCCGGAGGGCAGCGTCGTACGGGATTTCTACAGCAAGCAGACTGCCACCGTTCAACAGGGCAAAATTACTCTGCGACCTGCGGCCAATAGTAATGGCCTGTTGCTGCTCGAGCGCGCCGAAACTGATAAAGCGGCCCCCTTTAGCTGGCAAAACGCCACCGTCTATTTTGTCTTAACCGATCGCTATGTGAATGGCGACCCCACCAACGACAATAGCTACGGTCGCCATAAAGACGGTATGCAGGAGATCGGTACTTTCCACGGCGGCGATTTAAAAGGGCTCACCAGCAAGCTGGATTACCTGCAGCAGCTCGGGGTGAATGCTTTATGGATCAGCTCCCCGCTGGAGCAGATCCACGGCTGGGTAGGCGGCGGCACCAAAGGCGACTTCCCCCACTACGCCTACCATGGTTACTACACGCAGGACTGGACCCGGCTTGATGCCAATATGGGCAATGAGGCAGACCTGCAACAACTGGTCGACGAAGCGCATCGCCGCGGCATCCGTATCCTGTTTGACGTGGTGATGAACCACACGGGCTATGCCACCCTTGCGGATATGCAAGCCTTTCAGTTTGGCGCCCTCTACCTTAAGGGCGATGAGCAAAAAAAGATTCTGGGTGAACGCTGGACTGACTGGAAACCTGCCGCCGGACAGAGCTGGCATAGCTTTAATGATTACATCAATTTCAGCGACAAAGCCGCCTGGGATAAATGGTGGGGCAAGCAGTGGATCCGAACCGACATTGGTGATTACGACAACCCCGGCTTTGATGACCAGACCATGTCGCTCGCCTTCTTACCGGATCTGAAAACCGAATCCACCACCCCATCGGGTTTGCCAAACTTTTACCAGCATAAACCCGATACCCACGCGAAACCGCTTCCCGATGCCACCCCGCGTGATTACCTCGTCAACTGGCTCAGTCAGTGGGTGCGCGATTACGGTATCGACGGCTTCCGGGTTGATACTGCCAAACACGTGGAGCTTGCGGCCTGGCAGCAGTTAAAAGCGCGATCGAGCGAGGCGCTGGTCGCATGGAAGCAGGCGAATCCCGATAAAAAGCTGGACGACGCCCCCTTCTGGATGACCGGTGAAGCCTGGGGCCATGGGGTGATGCGCAGCGATTACTACCAGCACGGTTTTGATGCGATGATCAATTTCGATTATCAGGAGCAAGCGGCCAAAGCGGTGGACTGCCTGTCCGACATGGATCTCACCTGGCAGCAAATGGCAGAGAAATTACAGGACTTCAATGTGCTGAGCTACCTCTCGTCACATGATACGCGCCTGTTCCGCGAAGGCGGTTCGCGGGCGGCGGAGCTGCTGTTGCTGGCGCCCGGCACGGTGCAAATCTTCTATGGCGATGAGTCTGCCCGCCCGTTTGGCCCAACCGGCTCGGACCCTTTGCAAGGCACCCGCTCGGAGATGAACTGGCAGGAGGTGACCGGCAAACAGGCGCAGTCCGTGGCGCACTGGCAATTGCTTGGGCAGTTCCGCGCTCGCCATCCGGCAATAGGTGAAGGCAAGCAAACCGCCCTGACGCTGAGCCAGGGGTACGGTTTTGTGCGCCAGCATCATGACGACAAAGTGATGGTGGTGTGGGCTGGGCAACACTGAATCCAAATGCGCGCTTCGCCGCCCCGGCGAGGCGCGCTAAAACAGCATAATTCACTTCCCTAAGGGTTTTTTGCCCTATATAGACGCAAACAAGCCCCGCGGCTTCGATTTGCACCTGCGCAGTTGTAGCGTTAAGGTGAGCCAAATTTACTACAAGCCCGATAGACCACCTGCTATGACCTTTTCACTTTTTGGCGACAAATTCACCCGCCATTCAGGCATTACGCGCCTGATGGAGGATCTCAACGACGGCCTGCGCACACCAGGGGCCATCATGCTGGGCGGCGGAAACCCGGCGCAAATCCCGGCCATGAACAGCTACTTCAGCACCCTGCTGGCCGATATGCTCGAAAACGGCAAAGCCACGGACGCCCTCTGTAATTACGACGGGCCGCAAGGCAAAACCGAGCTGCTCACCGCACTGGCGGATATGCTGCGCAACGAACTGGGCTGGGAGATCGGGCCACAGAATATTGCACTGACAAACGGCAGCCAGAGCGCGTTTTTCTACTTGTTTAACCTTTTCGCCGGACGTCGTGCCGACGGCAGCACCAAAAAAGTGCTTTTCCCGCTGACACCGGAGTATATCGGCTATGCCGATTCCGGCCTGGAAGAGGATCTGTTCGTCTCCGCGCGTCCAAATATCGAGCTGCTGCCGGAAGGCCAGTTCAAATATCACGTGGATTTTGAACATCTGCACATTGGCGAAGAGACCGGCATGATCTGCGTCTCTCGCCCCACCAACCCCACCGGCAATGTGATTACCGACGAAGAGTTAATGAAACTCGACGTGCTGGCCAATCAGCACGGTATTCCGCTGGTCATTGATAACGCGTACGGCGTACCGTTCCCCGGTATCATCTTTAGCGAAGCGCGCCCGCTGTGGAACCCGAACATTGTGCTGTGCATGAGCCTCTCCAAGCTCGGTCTGCCTGGGAGCCGCTGCGGGATTATCATTGCCAATGAAAAAATCATCACTGCCATCACCAACATGAACGGCATTATTAGCCTCTCGCCTGGCGGTATTGGCCCGGCAATGATGTGCGAGATGATTAAGCGCAACGACCTGCTGCGCCTGTCGAACGAGGTGATTAAGCCGTTCTACTATCAGCGCGTGCAGGAGACGATCGCCATGATTCGTCGTTACCTGCCGGAAGAGCGCTGCCTGATCCACAAACCGGAAGGGGCGATTTTTCTCTGGCTATGGTTTAAAGATCTGCCTATCACCACAGAACTGCTTTATCAGCGCCTGAAAAAACGCGGCGTGCTGATGGTGCCGGGCGATTACTTCTTCCCGGGGCTGGATAAACCCTGGCCGCACACCCATCAGTGTATGCGTATGAACTACGTGCCAGACCCGGAGAAAATCGAAGCCGGGGTAAAAATTCTGGCCGAAGAGATCGATTGCGCCTGGCGCGACGAGGCCTAAGCTCGCGCTCGCAGCCGCGCTGCGCGGAGTGTCACCGGGTCAAGACAGCGTAACGCATGAGTCGGGCAGGCCGCCACGCAGGCAGGCCCGCTCTCGCGATGGGCGCAGCGATCGCACTTCAACGCCAGCGCCCGCTCATCAACCCGCATCACCTGCATCGCCCCAAAGGGGCAGGCGATCACACAGCTTTTACAGCCGATGCAGCGCTGCTGCTCTACCCGCCAGATCCCCGCCTCGCGCTGAATGGCCTGCACGGGGCAGACGCTGGCGCAGGGGGCCTCTTCACATTGATGGCAGGTCACCGCCGTGGTGAACGTCGCCCCCTTCATCACCCGAATGCGCGAAGCAAAGGTCGCTGGGCTGACCGTCGTGCATGATTGATCTTCCTGATGCGCGACCACGCAGGCCACTTCACAGGTGCGGCAACCGATGCACTTTGCCGGGTCCGCGACAATATACGGGTTCATCTCCTGCTCCATCCACGTTGGAAAAAAGTCAGGTTGCCAGAGTGAACGGGGAAGCCGCCTTGATCCCACTACGGTAAACGGCGGATTTAGGGTTCTTGCCAGCAAAACTGGGAAATTGCCCTAAGGTCAGGCCGAATTAATGTGTTCTTTGCAGTAACGCCGCTTCCAGACGGCGGGCGTTAAGCCTGTATGTTTGCGAAAAATCTGTCGGAAATAGCCCACCTCATTAAAACCACAGCGGGTTGCCACCTCTTTAAGCGAAACCGCACCGTTAAGCAGCAATTTTTCCGCCGCCCTCACCCGCTGGCGATGAATGGCCTCCGTTAGCGTGAGATGGAACACCCGGCGAAAGACCCGCCCCAGATAATCGGCATTACAGTGAAGCTCTTTTGCCAGCTGGGAGGTGCTCAGGGGTAAATGGAAGCGGGTGCTAATAATCTGGCGGGCCTTCCAGGCTAGGCTCACACCCGCCTCATCGGGCGGCTGTTGGGGGCCGGCCGTAAGAGAGATTTGTTGTAGAATCAGCAGTAAAAGGTACTCCAGCGCCGGACTGCGCTGTAACTTCTCCTGCTCGGTAAGAAACTGTCTGAATAGCGAAATCACCGACGAAGGATCACCGCTTTTGCCGTGTTGATGCACTGCCAACTGCGTCCCCAGTGGCGATCGCAACGCTTGCTCATTCACGTCAAAATGCAGCCAGTAAAAGCGTAAATCGGGGGGAAAATCCTCAATGCCCTGATGGCGACGCTGGGGCCAGAGCAATAAGCTTTCTCCCGCCTGCACCTCGAAAACCCTATTCTCCTCCTGGATCGTTAATTTCCCTTTTTCGACAAAGATAATCTCCCACGAGGTGAGTTTACGCGCCGGGTGCCGGCCAATACCCCGGGAGATAAAGTACCCGCCATTCTGAACGCTAATCGGAAGTGTTATGGATAATTCAAGCATGGATATTCACTATCTCGCTAAAAATGGCTTTTAAATACGCCTTTTCCATTGATTATTAACAGCTATTCCGTTTTCTTCCCGATCGAAATCACACTTTGACGACGAAGTCGGAATCCTCACCTTTTTATACTTTTCCCTTCCCTTGTCGCCCCAGACTTTCAGTGCAGAATGAATGAGGTACCCCACAGTAACACCTATAAAAATTCTATTACCGAGGAGTTACCTCATGACTTCTACTTCGATTACGCAGAGAGATATCGCCGGGCAGGCCGCTGACGATCGCCTCTCTGTCCGCGAAAAAATAGGCTACGGCCTGGGTGATGCCGGTGGCACCGTCATCACCTGCCTGATCATGAATTTTTTGACCTTTTTCTATACCGATATCTTTGGCTTAACCCCCGCGCTGGTAGGCACGCTGTTTATTGCCTTACGCGTATTCGACGCTATTTCCGATCCCATCATGGGCGTTATTGCTGACCGCACCCAGAGCCGCTGGGGACGTTTTCGTCCGTGGCAACTGTGGATTGCCCTGCCGATTGGGATTATCGGGGTGCTCACCTTCACCGTGCCGGATGCCGGCATGGGAGTCAAAATCATGTGGGCGTTTGGCACATACCTGCTGTTATCGGTGGGCTATACCGCCATCAACGTCCCCTACTGCGCGCTCATCAACACCATGACCACGCGCCACAGCGAAGTGATCTCCTGCCAGGCGTGGCGCTTTGTGCTGTGCGGGGTGGCGGGCTTTTTAGTCTCCGTGGGACTGCCATGGCTGGTGGCGGTACTCGGTAAAGGTGATGCGGCCCAGGGTTATCAGCTTGGCGTAGGGGTGCTCTGCGCCGTGGCGGTAGTCATGTTCCTCTGCTGCTTCTTCTGGGTGCGGGAGCGCGTACCCCTGGCGCTGATGGGCAAATTTACCCTGCGCGAGCACCTCTCCGGGCTGCGTAAAAACGATCAGCTACTGCTGATGCTGGTGATGTCGTTCTTGCTCATCAATGTTTTTAATATCCGCGGCGGCGGCTACATGTATTTCATCACCTATGTGCTGAAGGGCAGCACAGCTTATACCTCGCTCTTCTTCACCATGGTCACCTTCGCGGCGATCTTCGGCGCGGTGATCGTTAACTATCTCTCCCGACGTAGCGATACGGTCAAACTCTACTACTACACCAACCTGGTACTGGCTGGGCTGGCGGTAGGGATGTGGTTCCTGCCCGGCGGGCCGGAACATCAAACCCTGTGGCTGGCGGTGATTCTCGGCAACGGCGTGATCCTTGGTTTTACCCTGCCGCTGCACTTCTCGCTAATGGCGTTTGCCGACGACTACGGCGAGTGGAAAACCGGCGTGCGCTCCTCCGGAATGAACTTCGCCTTTAACCTGTTCTTTATCAAGCTGGCCTGGGCCTCCAGCGCCGGGATCATCAGCCTGGTATTTATATTTGTCGCTTATCAGCCGGGCGCAGGCAACCAGACCGCTGCGTCATTGCAGGGGATCACCATGATGGAGACCCTGCTGCCGGCCCTGTTTCACCTGCTACTGGCGATCGCGATTCGCTGGTGCAGACTCAGTAACCCCATGATGGCGCGCATAGCGACCGACCTGCGTCAGCGCCATGTTCAGTCCTGAGGAGTAGAAGATGTCCATAATGGAACCCGACCTGCATAAATTAAAAATCAGTGACCCTTTCCTGGGTCAGTATCAGCGGCTTGTTCGCGATGTGGTGATCCCCTATCAGTGGGATGCCCTGAACGACCGGATTGCCGAGGCGGAACCGAGCCACGCTATCACAAACTTTCGTATCGCAGCGGGGCTGGAGCACGGTGACTTTTACGGCATGGTTTTCCAGGATAGCGACGTCGCGAAATGGCTGGAAGCCGTCGCATGGTCTCTGTGCCAGAAACCTGACCCCGAGCTGGAGAAAACGGCCGATGAGGTGATTGCTCTGGTCGCTGCGGCGCAGTGTGACGATGGTTACCTCAATACGTACTTTACAGTCAAAGCACCGGACGAGCGCTGGACCAACCTGGCTGAATGTCATGAACTTTACTGTGCAGGGCATATGATCGAAGCGGGCGTGGCCTGGTACCAGGGCACCGGTAAACGTAACCTGCTGGAGGTGGTGTGCAAATTGGCAGACCATATCGACAGCGTCTTTGGCCCGCATGATACGCAGCTCCACGGTTATCCCGGCCACCCTGAAATCGAGCTGGCGCTGATGCGCCTGTACGATGTCACTCAGGAGCCTCGCTACCTTGCGCTGGTAAAATATTTCGTCGAGGAGCGCGGCGCGCAGCCGCACTTTTACGACATCGAGTATGAGAAGCGCGGAAAAACGTCGTACTGGAATACCTACGGCCCGGCGTGGATGGTGAAAGATAAAGCCTATAGCCAGGCGCATCAGCCGATTGCCGAACAGCAGACGGCCATCGGCCACGCGGTGCGTTTTGTCTATCTGATGACCGGCGTGGCACATCTGGCACGCCTAAGCCAGGACGAAGGCAAGCGTCAGGACTGTCTGCGCCTGTGGAACAATATGGCGCAACGCCAGCTGTACATCACCGGCGGTATTGGTTCACAAAGCAGCGGCGAAGCGTTCAGTAGCGATTATGATCTGCCGAACGACACCGTCTACGCCGAAAGCTGCGCCTCCATTGGGCTGATGATGTTTGCCCGACGCATGCTGGAGATGGAAGCCAATAGCCAGTACGCCGACGTGATGGAGCGCGCGCTTTACAATACTGTGCTGGGCGGCATGGCGCTCGATGGTAAGCACTTCTTCTATGTAAACCCGCTTGAAGTGCATCCTAAATCGCTGGCTTTTAACCATATTTACGACCACGTGAAGCCTGTTCGCCAACGCTGGTTTGGCTGCGCCTGCTGTCCGCCGAACATCGCCCGCGTGCTGACCTCGATTGGTCATTACATCTATACAGTCCGTGACGATGCGTTGTTCATCAATTTATACGTGGGCAACAGTATGGCGTTCCCGGTAGGGGACCAGGAGTTGCAGTTGCGCATCGGCGGTAACTATCCGTGGCAGGATCAGGTCACTATCACCATTACCTCTCCGGTACCGGTGGAACATACCCTGGCGCTGCGCCTGCCGGACTGGTGCGATGCCCCGCAATTAACGCTGAACGGTGAGACGCTGCAAGGTGAGGTGCGCCAGGGGTATCTGTACCTCAATCGCCGCTGGCAGGAGGGAGATGCGCTGGTTCTCACCCTACCGATGCCGGTTCGCCGGGTGTATGGCAACGGGCAGGTGCGTCAGCAGGCGGGCAAGGTGGCCATCCAGCGCGGCCCGCTGGTTTACTGCCTGGAGCAGGCCGATAACGGCGAGGGGCTGCATAATTTAACCCTGCCCGCCGACAGTACATTCCGTGTCTTTGAAGGAAAGGGGATTTTCGCCCATAAAATGTTAATACAAGCAGAGGGATACTGCCGAAACAGCGAAGACGGCACAAACGCGCCGCTCTGGCAGTACGATCGCGCCCCCTGCCCATCGCAGGCACAGACGCTAACGTTTATTCCGTGGTTTAGCTGGGCTAATCGCGGCGAAGGGGAAATGCGGATCTGGGTAGACGAGGCATAAACCCGGCATGGACGACGCGACATCAACGCCGCCGGGCGAACCGCCAGGCAGGGGAGCACCGCCAGGCGAATGAAGGATGCCCTTTTTCCTGGCGGCAGATTCGCATCATCAGAAGCGCCAGGCGAGCCCGATCATCAGCGTAACGCTATCGTCACGATCGATCATCGGGCTCTTTCTCACCGCATCAGGCAATGCGGCGTAGCGGGCGCTGGCGTTCAGCAGGAGTTGTGACGTAAGCGCATATTGGGCCGAAAGCCCGACGTAAGGCATCCAGCTGTCGCCTGCGGCGTACTGCTGCAGGCCGCTGCGGCGTGATTCAGAGGCGGATACGCCATAGTACTTATCGTTAAAGTTCTCATTGTAATAATAAACACCCGCGGAGGGCGTCAGGGTAAAACGCGCCATACGAACAGGCTTGAAATAAGCCAATTCCCCCATTACGCCGCCGCTTTCGTCCCCGGCATTTGCCGCAAGAGTCAATTTAAGGCTACCCCAGCGCTCGTGGCGATAAAATGCGCCCCCCAGCATGGCAGAGGCCCGGCGTTTATCCAGCTGGCGCATGTGAGCGTCGTCATTATCGTCAGGGTCGAAGTGCAGCGGCATCCAGGAAGCGGTCAAACTCAGTTCGTTTTTCTCATCTTTCCAGATAATCCAGCCCAAAGAAGCCTGGCGCACATAAAAATGATGATCTTCATAGCTGACCAGCGGCACGGCAGAGAGCGTATCGTTATACCCTTTGTAAGGCGATTCATTATATGCAGCCCCCATGCCCAGGGAAAATTCTGCCGCCATGACGGAAAACGGGGAAAATAAAAGCGCGGCGAGGATAAATTTATTTTTAAAAGCCATTCCATGCGTCCATTAATAATATTACGACCCGGCGCATAGTAATGGTTACAAAATTCGCGGTGCAATTAAGTTGTTTATATAATATTATATATGAAATCATATAGATGGGCGTTACCCATGCGCAAACTGCAGATCAAACCGCGTGAATTAAAGATCGTCTCGGTCATCGCTGCGACCCGCAGTATCGGCGATGCTGCCGCTCTGTTAGGCATGGCGCAGGCCAATGTCAGCAAATGTCTCTCTGATTTTGAGGCACGGGTCGGGCTTAAGGTATTTGAGCGTACCACCCGCCATCTGGCATTGACTCAGTTTGGCGAATCACTGTTGCCTTACATTAACCGTTCACTCAAACAAAACGAGCGACTGATCAATTTCATTGGTGATTACAAGCACGAAAAGCGCGGAAAAGTGACAATATATGCGCCAACAGGAATTATTACCTATCTGGCTCGCTACGTGATCCATGAAATTAAAAATCTCGAAGACATTCATATTAGCCTGAAGACCTATAATCTCAGCACCAACGAATTCTACGAAGGCGTCACCTTCCCTGATGACTGCGATATATTAATTACCTATGCGCAACCGAAAGATGAAAACCTGGTCGCCAGCACCCTCACCAAATATTCCATTACTGCGTTTGCTACTCCGCAATATATAAAAAATCATCCTATTAACAGCCCGGACGATCTCATTAACCACTCCTGTATTCTTATCGATTCTATGATCGTCGATGACGCCAACATCTGGCGATTCCGCGCACATCAGAGCGAACAGATACGCGATTACAAAGTCACGGGTAACTATATTTGTGACAACACCCATGCGGCGCTCGAACTGGCGCGTAATCATCTGGGGATCGTCTTCGCGCCAAAAGAGAGCCTGCAAAAAGAGATAGAGCAGGGTTTGATGGTGCCCTGCTTTACCCATCAGGAGGAGTGGTGGCTGGATCTGGTGACCATCTTCCGTAAACGCGAATACCAGCCACTCCGCGTGCAGTATGTGCTGGATGGCGTAATGAATACGCTGCGTAAGCAGATTGAGCAGGCCGCCGTGGGGCAGCCTGCTCAGGGAAGTTAAAACAGCCCGAGGGGCTTATCGGAATAGCTTACCAACAGGCACTTCGTCTGCTGATAATGTTCCAGCATCATCTTGTGAGTTTCACGTCCGATGCCTGACTGCTTATAACCGCCGAAGGCGGCGTGTGCCGGGTAAGCATGGTAGCAGTTAGTCCATACGCGCCCTGCCTGTATGCCGCGACCCATTTTATAAGCCAGGTTACCGTTACGGCTCCAGACGCCTGCCCCCAGACCATACTGGGTATCGTTCGCCAGCTCCAGCGCCTCGTCCATCGTTTTGAAGGTGGTCACTGCCAGCACCGGGCCGAAGATCTCCTCCTGGAAGACACGCATATCGTTTTTACCAAACAGGATCGTCGGCTCGAGGTAATAACCTTCGTTTAAATCGCCGCCAAGCTGTTTGCGGCGCCCGCCGGTTAAGACATCCGCCCCCTCTTTTTTACCGATATCAATATAGTTAAGGATGGTTTCCAGCTGCCCGTGAGAAACCTGCGCCCCCATCTGGGTGACGCTGTCCAGCGGGTTGCCGCTGCGGATAGACTCTACGCGGCGAATTGCGCGCTCCATAAAGCGTTCATAGATAGACTCCTGCACCAGGGCACGACTCGGGCAGGTACAGACTTCCCCCTGGTTGAAGGCAAATAAGGCAAAGCCTTCCAGCGCCTTATCGAAAAAGGCATCCTCTTCATCCATCACGTCGGCAAAGAAGATGTTAGGGGATTTACCGCCCAGCTCCAGGGTCACCGGAATGATGTTCTGGGTCGCGTACTGCATAATCTGTTGTCCCACTTCCGTGGAGCCGGTAAAGGCCACTTTAGCGATGCGCTTCGAGGTCGCCAGATATTCGCCAATCTCGCCCCCCGCACCGTTCACCACGTTCACCACGCCCGGCGGCAACAGATCGCCAATCACCTCCATCAACAGCAATACCGATAGCGGCGTGAGACGCGCCGGTTTCAGCACCACGCAGTTACCGGCTGCCAGCGCTGGCGCCATCTTCCAGCTCGCCATCAGCAGCGGGAAGTTCCACGGAATGATCTGCCCCACCACCCCCAGCGGCTCATGGAAATGATAGGCCACGGTATCTTTATCCACCTCGCTGATACCGCCCTCCTGGGCGCGAATACAGGAGGCAAAATAACGGAAATGATCGATAGCCAGCGGCACGTCAGCAGCCATGGTTTCACGGATGGGTTTTCCGTTATCCCAGGTCTCTGCCGTGGCTAACAGCTCAAGGTTGTGCTCCATGCGGTCAGCAATTTTAAACAGGATGGCAGCCCTGTCCTGCACCGAGGTTTGCCCCCACCGATCTTTCACTTTGTGGGCGGCATCCAGCGCCAGGTCGATATCCCGCTTGCCGGAGCTGGCGATTTCGCACAGCGGCTGTCCGGTGACCGGGGTGACATTTTGATAGTAATCGCCGTCGGCCGGTGCCACCCAGTCGCCGCCAATAAAGTTGTCATAACGGGCTTTTAGCTTAAGAGGAAAACCATACTCGCCGGGCAGAATGCGTGATGAGGGAGGATTGTTGGTCATGGCCATCTCCTTGCGTGAAGTGTCCTTCAAAGGTAGACCGCGGCGGTGAAAACAGCGCCAGCCAGCGTCTGCTTTGCGAGCCCCTTCACGCATTACCTTACTTTACGTTCCGTTTTTTGGTCTGAGCCATAATTAAGGTGCACAGGCTCATAAAGGAAGCGTAAATGCGGCTATTTATCGGTTTTGATGTCGGTGGAACGCACATAAAACATGGCGTGATCGATGAAGATGGTAACGAACTGGCGGAAGATCAATTTGATACGCCAGAAGATGAAGAGACCTTCAGGCAAAAGTGGCGCGAGGTGGTGCAGGCTTACCAGAAAGATCATGAGATTGCGGCCATTGGCGTGAGTTTCCCGGGCCATATCAATACGCATACCGGCAAAGCGGCTAAGGCCGGGGCGCTGGATTTCCTTGACGATGTGAACCTCTACGACCTGTTTGCAGAGCTTACCGATCTCCCCGTCACTGCCGAAAACGACGCGAACTGCGCGGCGCTGGGCGAACTGTGGCGGGGTGCAGGGCGCGATTATCAGCACTTTGTCTGCATTACGCTTGGCACCGGCATAGGGGGTGGCATCGTGGTGGAGGGCGATCTCTGGCGTGGTTCGCACTACCGCGCCGGTGAGTTTGGGGTGATTCCGGTCGGCAATAATGGCGAAGGGATGCACGAAGTCGCCTCTGCCAGAGGATTGATGGAGGCCTGTCGCCGGGCGCTGGCGGTCTCTGAAGAGGAGATGCCAAAAGGCGAAGCGCTCTTCAAACTGATGGAAAACGATCTGCATCTGCGGGAAGCGGTGGAAGAGTGGGCGCGCTTCCTCGCGCGTGGCATTTACAGCGTAATCTCGATGTTTGATCCGCAGGTGGTGTTAATCGGCGGCGGCATCAGCGAGCAGGAGAAAATTTATCAGCTGCTCGACCGTAAGCTGCAATCCTTTGACGAGTGGGAGGCCCTGCAGGTGCCTATTTTGCCCTGTGAACTGGGTAACCAGGCGGGCCGACTGGGCGCCGTCTGGCTGGCAAAACAGGCACTTTCCCGACGCGAGGCTTAAGGTTGCGGCCTGTCCGCAGCAAAAAGCAGCGCATCGCGCAGCAGGTGGTCGTTCCCTCGACGGCGGGTAAAGCCGATGCGGTTGAAGTACTCCAGGATCTGGATCGCCAGCTTGCGCCCCACGTTCAGCCGGTCACGGAAGTCGGCGGCGCAGGTTGACCCCCGCTCCTGATCCAGCTCACGGATCAAACTGGCGAACGCCACAATGCGATCATTGCGGTAGTAACGATCTTTGACGATCGCCGTAATGAGCCCCTGCTGCGCGGCCAGCCTCAGTATCTGGCGCATCTCCTGCTCGTCGGTCGCGGTCTCGCGCGCCAGATCGCGCACCCACCAGGGCTCATCACCAAATAGCCCTTCCGCCTTTTGCCAGATGGCGCGCTGCGCATCGGTAAAGCCGGCTTTGTGATGCGGCAGGTGCAGCCAGCCATGATAGCTGTGCAGATCCCCATTCTCGCGCATCCTTTCTATCAACAGCAGGACCAGGGCTTCATCTTCCGTTGGCAGTGACATACGCCGCAGGCGTTCACGGCCTGGCCCCGGCTCATCCTGGTGCTGATGATGGTAAGCGCTAAGCACATCAAGAATTTTACGCTGCCAGCGGGCGGCAATCCCGGTACTTAGCAGCATGGATCCGGCCTGGATAAAATCGGGATGACGCGTCAGCTCGCGTAGCCCTTCCTCACTGCGCTGGCGCGCCCAGGCGAACT
This sequence comes from Leclercia sp. UBA7405, assembly GCF_037152215.1. Lineage (NCBI taxonomy): Bacteria > Pseudomonadati > Pseudomonadota > Gammaproteobacteria > Enterobacterales > Enterobacteriaceae > Leclercia > Leclercia sp. UBA7405. The sequence continues at coordinate 45,549 of NZ_JBBCMR010000004.1, forward strand.
CCAGCAGATTGACCGCCCCGCGCTCCAGATGCTGACGCAGCGCCGCACGATCGTCCGGTGCTTTCGCAAGCTGCGCCAGCCAGTGCAGATATTCAGGTTTACGTTTGCCACGGCGCGGCGGATGAAGGGTAACGACGCGCGCCCCCGCCAGCGTAACGCGTGCCGAGATGTCCCGCAGTACCAGCCGATCGTTATCAGCCAGCCACAACGGATTATCCAGCACCAGCTCGGCCAGATCGTTTTCCAGCAGCGACACGCGGCCGGTCACGTGACTGGCGGCGTGGTGAATATGCAGAGGCTGCCACTGACTCAGGGACAATTCGCCCTGCAGGGCCACGATCACCCGCGTCGACGGCGCCGGCGGTGCGTCAGACAGCAGCCAATCGCCCCGGCTAAGCTCTTCTTTCTCAGCATCGCCCGCAATGTTCAGGGCAATACGCTGCCCGGCATGGGCCTGCTCCGTGGGCTGATTTTGCGCATGCAGACCGCGCACACGCATGCTTTTATTGACCCCGGTCAGCCAGAGACTATCACCCACCTTCACTTCACCGCTCAGGGCCGTGCCGGTGACCACCAGCCCCGCTCCCTTCACGGTAAAGGCCCGGTCGATGGCCAGACGATAACGTTGATGCCCCGCCTGCTCGCGGGCCGGAAGCTGTTGCAGATGGTCGCGCAGGGCGTCAATACCCTGCCCCTGGGTTGCGACAGTGACAAACAGCGCCGCATCGCCAAATCCATATTCCGCCAGGGTCGCCAGCACCTCTTCACGCACCGCCGCCACGCGCGCATCATCAACGCGATCGGCTTTGGTCAGCGCCACGGTGAGCTGGGGACTGCCGGTGAGCTGCAGGATGTGCAAATGCTCACGCGTTTGCGCCATCACGCCATCGTCGCAGGCCACCACCAGCAGCGCATGGTCGATACCCCCCACCCCCGCCAGCATATTCGAGAGAAATTTTTCATGCCCCGGAACGTCAATAAACCCCAGCACGCGGCCATCCGGCTGCGGCCAGTAGGCATACCCGAGGTCGATGGTCATGCCGCGTTTTTTCTCTTCCGGCAGGCGATCGGCGTTAATCCCCGTAATCGCCTGCAACAACGTCGTTTTGCCATGGTCAACGTGACCCGCAGTGGCAATAATCATTTCAGCAACATCTCCAGAAACAGGGTTTGATCTTCCAGACAGCGTAGATCCAGCCACAGCCGGCCATTTTTGATACGGCCAATCACCGGAACGGGCAGCGCCCGCCAGCGTGAGGCCAGTGCCTCTAACTGGCTGCCGCGTCCATCGCGCGGGGTGAACGTCAGCGCTGCGCCAGGCAATCTCTCCACCGGCAGGGAACCGCTGCCGGGCTGTGACAGGCAAGGCTCAACGCGCACCTCAAAGTCCGAATAGTGCGGGGCAACCTGCGCCAGAAGCGTCTCGCCCAGCTGATGTAGCGAGGCGGCATCACGGCTTAGCAGACGCAAGGTGGGCAGGCGTTCGGTCAGCTTCTCTGGGTGTAAATAGAGCCGCAGCGTCGCTTCCAGCGCGGCGAGCGTCATTTTGTCGGCGCGCAGGGCGCGCTTCAGCGGGTGCTGCTGCAATTTGGCAATCAGCTCACGTTTACCGACGATAATGCCGGCCTGCGGACCACCGAGTAGCTTGTCGCCGGAGAAGCTCACCAGGCTTACCCCCGCGGCAATCAACTCCTGCGGCATCGGCTCTTTCGGCAGACCAAACTGGCTCAGATCCACCAGCGAGCCGCTGCCTAAATCGGCAACGACCGGTACATTCATCTCCCGACCCATTTGCGCCAGTTCGGCTTCATCCACCGCGTGGGTAAAGCCTTCAATCGCATAATTGCTGGTGTGCACTTTCATGAGCAGCGCGGTATTTTCATTGATTGCCGCGCGATAGTCTTTGGCGTGGGTGCGGTTGGTGCTGCCTACTTCCCGCAGACTACATCCCGCCTGCAGCATGACGTCCGGAATACGGAACGCGCCGCCAATTTCAACCAGTTCACCGCGCGATACTACCACCTCTTTCTGTGCCGCCGTCGCCGCCAGCATCAGCAGCACGGCGGCCGCGTTGTTATTCACGATGCAGGCGTCTTCCGCGCCGGTGAGTTGACACAGCAGTTCTGCCAGCGGGCGATCCCGATGACCACGCCCGGCGCCGTCCAGGTCGTACTCCAGCGTCACCGGCTGGCGCATCGCCTGGGTGACCGCCGCAACCGCCTCCTCCGCCAGCAGCGCACGTCCCAGATTGGTGTGCAGCACGGTGCCCGTCAGGTTAAACACCGGGCGTAGCCCTGGAGGCGTGTCCGCCGCCAGCCGTTTTTCCACTTCCAGAAACCAGTCCCACTGCGGCAGCGCCTGCTGTTGACGAATAAAGTCGCGGGCTTCTGCCTGTAACAGGCGCAACGCTTCGACCGTGCGGACATGACCAAACTTCTCCACGACGGGGAGAAGCCTGGGGTCGCGAAGCAGACGATCGGTGGCGGGTAGCTGGCTGTAGAGAGAGTGCTGAGTAGTCATGAAAGTGCCTGGCTGTTGGGTCTCTTCCCCCCTCCCGACGGGAGAGGGAGTCAATATGAAGAGGGATTGTACAGCCTGGCGCCAGGAAGTGTTATAGGCGACATCACGCCTTTGGCGGTTCAGTGCGAGCGAAGCTTTCGCGCTGGAAGAGGGTTTCGGCCAGTTTGACCAGCAGTGGACGCTCGACGCACCAGCCCGGCGAGACGCGGCGGAAATTGAGATAACCAATGGCGCAGGCAATGGCGATGGTCGCCAGGTTAACGCTGTCGGTGGCCAGCTTGCCCTCGCGAATCAGGGTTTCGCACCAGTCGAGGCTGCGGCTGATTTTTTCACGCTGACGCAGCAACTCTGCTTCTGATTGCTGTGCGGGCGGGCGGGCCTGCTCACGCACGGAGGCCAGAGCCGCATCCATAATGCCGTCGGCCAGCGCTTCGATCTGGCGGATGTAGAGCGCCGCCTTCGGCTCGCGCGGCACCATCGCCGGGGCGATATCCAGCTTTTCTATGTATTCGGCAATGATCGGTGAATCAAACCAGTATTCGCCATCATCCGTCACCAGCGCGGGTACTTTGCCCAGCGGGTTGTACTGCGCCACGCCATTGTCGGCGTTATAGGGCTGTTCGTTGATGAACTCGAAGGTGATTCCCTTCTCCAGCAAAAGAATGGAGATCTTCCGGACAAAGGGACTGGTATAACTGCCGATAAGTTTCATTGCCTGCTCCTGTATGCCAACAAAAGGTTAAGTATGGCTCAGGCAAAGAGAAAAAGGCAGGTCACCTCCGTCGGTGAGATTACGGGTGCCGGGCAGAGATCATTCAACTCACAGATAATGTTGCTCACTTTCATACCGTTTAGTTCTCCCATGACAGAGTCTGCGCCCGATCACATCCAGAGTAATCTGCATAAAAATATTTTGTGAATTTCATCACAATTCATAAACAAACCAGAGCCAGCATTATGTGACAAATCTCACACTTTAGTGCCAAATCAGCCACTTTATTGACCACTGTATTTTTTTTACACGTCATATTTGTGACACGGATCACGTCAATAATCTGCGCACCCCCTACATTTACGTGATTGAGATCACACAAAATTCCGCTCGCTGGACACTATAACGATTCAGTGCCAGATTTCACACATTCGAACAGGGCTGGGCTACCTCTGCCACCGCATTAACAACAAACCTCGGGCTACTAGCCTGCGTACACAGAAGAAGGGGTGTTTTATGTCATCCGATTTCAAGATCAAAGTTCAAAGCTTTGGTCGTTTCCTCAGCAATATGGTGATGCCAAACATCGGCGCGTTTATCGCGTGGGGTATCATCACTGCATTGTTCATTCCGACAGGGTGGTTGCCTAACGAAACGCTGGCAAAACTTGTTGGCCCAATGATTACTTACCTGCTGCCACTGCTCATCGGTTATACCGGTGGTCGTCTGGTGGGCGGTGACCGCGGCGGCGTAGTGGGTGCCATTACCACTATGGGCGTGATCGTCGGTGCAGATATGCCAATGTTCCTCGGCGCGATGATTGCCGGTCCTCTGGGCGGCTGGGCGATTAAGAAATTCGACGTCTGGGTGGATGGTAAGATCAAGTCCGGCTTCGAAATGCTGGTGAACAACTTCTCTGCGGGCATCATCGGGATGATCCTCGCGATTCTGGCGTTCCTCGGCATTGGCCCTGCGGTTGAAGTTCTGTCCAAAATTCTGGCGGCAGGCGTTAACTTCATGGTGGCGCACGACATGCTGCCGCTGGCGTCTATCTTTGTTGAACCGGCGAAAATCCTGTTCCTCAACAACGCCATTAACCACGGTATCTTCTCCCCGCTGGGTATTCAGCAGTCGCATGACCTCGGCAAGTCCATCTTCTTCCTGATTGAAGCCAACCCGGGTCCGGGTATGGGCGTGCTGCTGGCGTATATGTTCTTCGGTCGCGGCAGTGCAAAACAGTCTGCAGGCGGCGCGGCGATCATCCACTTCCTGGGTGGTATCCACGAAATTTACTTCCCGTACGTGCTGATGAATCCACGTCTGATCCTGGCCGTTATCCTTGGCGGTATGACCGGCGTGTTCACCCTGAGCGTGCTGGGCGGTGGTCTGGTTTCTCCGGCCTCCCCAGGTTCTATCCTGGCGGTACTGGCGATGACCCCGAAAGGCGCTTACTTCGCTAACATCGCCGCAATCTGTGCAGCCATGGCGGTCTCCTTTGTGGTCTCGGCTATCCTGCTGAAAACCAGCAAGGTGAAAGAAGAAGACGATATCGAAGCGGCAACCCGTCGTATGCACGACATGAAAGCGGAATCCAAAGGCGCAACCCCGCTGGCGGCTGGCGATGTCTCTAACGACCTGAGCCACGTGCGTAAAATCATCGTTGCCTGCGACGCCGGTATGGGCTCCAGCGCAATGGGTGCAGGCGTCCTGCGTAAGAAAGTGCAGGACGCGGGCCTGACCAACATCTCCGTCACCAACAGTGCTATTAACAGCCTGCCGGGGGACGTTGACCTGGTCATCACCCACCGCGACCTGACCGAACGCGCGATGCGCCAGGTGCCGCAGGCGCAGCACATTTCGCTAACCAACTTCCTCGACAGCGGCCTGTATACCAGCCTGACCGAACGTCTGGTTGCTGCGCAGCGTCACGAAAGCAACGAAGTGAAAGTGCGTACCAGCCTGCAGGACAGCTTCGACGAGAGCAACGCGCATCTGTTCCGACTGGGCGCGGAAAACATCTTCCTTGGCCGTACTGCTACTACGAAAGAAGAAGCCATTCGCTTTGCGGGTGAGCAGCTGGTTGCCGGCGGTTACGTTCAGCCAGAATACGTTGAAGCGATGCTGGAACGTGAAAAACTGACCCCGACCTACCTGGGCGAATCCATTGCGGTTCCACACGGTACGGTTGAGGCGAAAGACCGCGTGCTGAAAACCGGCGTTGTGTTCTGCCAGTATCCGCAGGGCGTACGTTTCGGTGAAGAAGAAGATGACATCGCCCGTCTGGTGATTGGTATCGCCGCACGCAACAACGAGCACATCCAGGTGATTACCAGCCTGACCAACGCCCTCGACGATGAAACCGTCATTGAGCGTCTGGCTAACACCACCAGCGTTGAAGAAGTGCTGGCGCTGTTGAATAAGTAAGTTCGTTCTCTTCCCTCTCCCCCATGGGGAGAGGGCTAGGGTGAGGGGAAAAGTTCCTCACCCCAGCCCTCTCGGGTAAAAACATTAATGAAGGTTAACACTATGAAAGCATTACATTTTGGCGCAGGTAATATCGGTCGTGGATTTATCGGCAAACTGCTGGCAGACGCGGGCATTACGCTGACATTCGCCGATGTGAATCAGGTAGTCCTCGATGCCCTGAATGCCCGTCATAGCTATCAGGTGCACGTGGTGGGTGAAAACGAACAGGTAGATACCGTGAGCGGTGTTAACGCGGTCAGCAGCATTGGCGACGAGGTCATTGACCTGATCGCTGAAGTCGACCTCGTAACCACCGCCGTTGGCCCTGTCGTCCTGGAGCGTATCGCCCCCGCCGTAGCAAAAGGGCTGGCCAAACGTAAAGCCCAGGGCAATGACGCGCCGCTGAACATTATCGCCTGTGAAAACATGGTGCGTGGTACCTCCCAGCTGAAAGGCCATGTGCTGGCCGCCGTGGCTGAAGAAGATAAAGCCTGGGTTGAAGAGCATGTTGGTTTCGTGGACTCCGCCGTAGACCGTATTGTGCCGCCGTCTGCCTCCGCGACCAATGACCCGCTGGAAGTGACCGTTGAGACCTTCAGCGAGTGGATCGTCGATAAAACCCAGTTTAAAGGCCCCCTGCCCACCATTCCGGGTATGGAGTTGACCGACAACCTGATGGCCTTTGTCGAACGCAAACTCTTCACGCTGAACACCGGGCATGCTATAACCGCCTACCTCGGAAAATTGGCCGGCCATCAGACCATCCGTGACGCGATTCTCGATGAAAAAATTCGCGCTGTGGTAAAAGGTGCCATGGAAGAGAGCGGCGCGGTGCTGATCAAACGCTACGGTTTTGATGCCGAAAAACATGCGGCATACATTCAGAAAATCCTCGGCCGTTTTGAAAACCCATATCTGAAAGATGACGTCGAGCGCGTGGGCCGTCAGCCGCTGCGTAAGCTAAGCGCAGGCGACCGTCTGATTAAACCGGTACTGGGCACCCTGGAATATGGCCTGCCTAACAAAAACCTGGTCACGGGGATTGCCGCCGCCATGCATTACCGTAGCGCAGAGGATCCGCAGGCTCAGGAACTGGCGCAATTAATTAACGATAATGGCCCACAGGCCGCACTGGCGCAGGTATCCGGACTGGATGCAAATAGCGAAGTGGTTGTGGAGGCGGTTAACGTTTACAACGCAACCAAATGATGCAGGAACTGGCGCAGGTCATCCTGCGCCCGGATAAAAGATTGTCAGATATGCAGGCAATAATGGAACAAACCCAGGCCTTTGAAAATCGTGTGCTTGAACGTCTGAATGCTGGCAAAACTGTACGAAGTTTCCTGATTTCCGCCGTCGAGTTACTCACCGAGGCGGTGAATATCCTGGTGCTTCAGGTGTTTCGCAAAGACGATTACGCGGTGAAATATGCGGTAGAACCGTTACTGGACGGCGACGGACCGCTGGGCGATTTATCTGTCCGCCTGAAGTTAATCTACGGTCTGGGCGTTATTAGCCGACCGGAGTACGAAGATGCCGAGCTGTTGATGGCCTTGCGGGAAGAGCTAAATCACGACGGCAATGAGTATGGTTTCACCGACGACGAGATCCTCGGGCCGCTGGGTGAGCTACATTGCGTTACGGCTCTTCCCCCGGCGCCGCAGTTCGATACCAGCGATCCTGAGCTTTACGCCATGCAGAAGCAGCGTTATCAGCAGATGGTGCGCTCCACCATGGTGCTCTCTTTAACTGAGCTGATTTCCCGGATCAGCTTAAAAAAAGCGTTTCAGAAGTAAGCCTGCGCACATTGGTGTATCCTTCCCTGTAATCTCCCCCGTTTTTAGAGTTATTTGTGATGAAAGAAGTCGAAAAGAACGAAATTAAACGCCTGAGCGACCGCCTGGATCTGATCCGCCACCAGATGGCTGGCCTCTCGCTGGTTGAGTCCGCCGAGAAGTATGCCGAGCTGGAAAAAGAGACCGCGACGCTGGAAGCCGAAATTGATCGCCTGCGCGCAGTGAAAAACCACAAGCTGAGTAAAGAAGCGCAGAAGCTGATGGACATGCCGCACCGCCGCCCAATCACCAAAAAAGAGCAGGCTGATATGGGCAAGCTGAAGAAAAGCGTTCGTGGTCTGGTCGTCGTGCACCCGATGACCGAACTTGGCCGTGAAATGGGCCTGAAAGAGATGACCGGCTTTTGTAAGACGGCATTCTGAATAGTTTTCCCTCACCTTGCCCCTCTCCCTAAGGGACGTGGGATCTGAACGGTTTTCTCCCTCTCCCCGTGGGAGAGGGCCGGGGTGAGGGCATCAGGCCTTACCCCGCCCAAAATTGGCCCAACCAATTCCCCCTTTGACTGTCCACTGGTTCACATTTCCATTATTTTCCATCACAAAATCGTTGCCCAACCATAACATCTGGTTAACCATTCATTGTCATTACCCCTACATCACCCTATTGGCAGGACCACTTTTACACGTATTGTGACGTTGAGATGAGCGCAGACTCACCGCGTACAGGGCGGGTGGTCCTCAGGAGACCTGCAATGAGCCTCTGGCAACAAAACTACGATCCGGCCGGCAATATCTGGCTATCGAGCCTGATCGCATCGCTACCCATTCTGTTCTTCTTTTTTGCGCTGATTAAGCTCAAGCTGAAGGGCTACCTTGCCGCGACCTGGACTGTCGTCGTCGCCCTGCTGGTCGCGCTGTTCTTTTATAAAATGCCGGTCGATCGCGCGCTGGCTTCGGTTGTCTATGGCTTCTTCTACGGTCTATGGCCCATCGCCTGGATTATTATTGCCGCCGTATTTGTCTATAAAATCTCGGTAAAAACCGGTCAGTTCGACATTATCCGTTCGTCGATTCTCTCCATCACGCCGGACCAGCGCCTGCAAATGCTGATTGTCGGCTTCTCTTTTGGGGCATTCCTGGAGGGGGCGGCTGGCTTTGGCGCGCCGGTGGCCATCACCGCAGCCCTTTTGGTAGGTTTAGGCTTTAATCCGCTCTATGCCGCCGGTCTCTGTCTGATCGTTAACACCGCGCCGGTCGCCTTTGGCGCAATGGGGATCCCGATTCTGGTGGCCGGACAGGTGACCGGGCTGGACAGCTTTGAGATTGGCCAGATGGTAGGACGTCAGCTGCCGTTCCTGACCATCATTGTGCTGTTCTGGATCATGGCGATTATGGACGGCTGGCGCGGCGTGAAAGAGACCTGGCCTGCGGTGATGGTCGCAGGCGGTTCCTTCGCCATCGCTCAGTACCTCAGCTCCAACTTCCTCGGCCCGGAGTTGCCGGACATTATCTCGTCGCTGGTTTCTCTGGTATGCCTGACGCTGTTCCTCAAGCGCTGGCAGCCGGTGCGTATTTTCCGTTTTGCCGATATGGGCGCCTCACACGTCGATCAGACCCTGGCGCGCACCGGTTATACCCCTGGACAAATCATTCGCGCCTGGTCGCCCTTCCTGTTCCTGACGGCAACCGTCACCCTGTGGAGCATTCCGCCGTTTAAAGCCCTGTTCGCCCCAGGCGGCGCGCTGTATGACATGGTGATTAATATCTCCGTGCCCTTCCTCGACAAGATGGTCGCGCGTATGCCGCCGGTGGTTAACGAGGCGACACCCTATGCGGCGGTCTATAAGTTCGACTGGTTCTCCGCCACCGGTACGGCCATCCTGTTTGCCGCTATTCTTTCTGTGGTGTGGCTGCGCATGAAGCCTGCCGCCGCGGTGCAGACGTTTGCCAGCACGCTGAAAGAGCTGGCGCTGCCGATCTACTCCATCGGGATGGTTCTGGCGTTCGCGTTTATCTCGAACTACTCCGGGCTGTCGTCGACGCTGGCCCTGGCCCTGGCGCATACCGGGCACGCGTTTACCTTCTTCTCGCCGTTCCTCGGCTGGCTGGGTGTGTTCCTGACCGGGTCAGATACCTCGTCCAACGCCCTGTTTGCTGCGCTACAGGCGACGGCGGCCCAGCAGATTGGCGTCTCCGACGTCCTGCTTGTCGCGGCTAACACGACCGGCGGGGTGACCGGCAAAATGATCTCGCCGCAGTCCATCGCTATCGCCTGTGCGGCGGTAGGCCTGGTGGGCAAGGAGTCCGATTTGTTCCGCTTTACCGTCAAACACAGCCTGATATTCACCTGTATGGTGGGCGTGATCACCACGCTACAGGCCTACGTCTTAACCTGGATGATTCCATGATAGTGATGCCCAGACGTCTTTCCGACGAGATTGCCTCTCGCGTAAAGACGCTGATTAAAGAACAACAGCTGGAGGCGGGCATGAAATTGCCCGCCGAGCGCCAGCTGGCAGCCCAGCTTGGCGTTTCGCGTAACTCGTTACGTGAAGCCCTGGCGACGCTGGTGAATGAAGGGGTGCTGCTGAGCCGTCGTGGCGGCGGCACTTTTGTGCGCTGGCAGCATGATGACTGGTCGGAACAAAACATTGTTCAACCGTTAAAAACGCTGATGGAGAACGATCCGGACTACAGCTTCGATATCCTGGAAGCGCGTCACGCGATCGAAACCAGCACAGCATGGCATGCGGCCATGCGGGCGACGGAGGCCGACAAAGAGAAGCTTAAAGCCTGCTTCGACGCGACGCAAAGCCCCGACCCGGATATCGCCTCCCAGGCGGATGTCCGTTTTCACCTTGCCATTGCTGAAGCCTCGCACAACGTGGTGCTGCTGCAGACCATGCGCGGTTTTTTCGACCTGCTGCAATCCTCCGTGAAGCAGAGCCGCCAGCGTATGTATCAGGTGCCGCCGGTCTTTGCCCGCCTGACTGAGCAGCACGAGGCGGTGCTGAACGCCATTCTGAACGGAGATGCCGAAGCGGCGCGCAAGGCGATGATGGCGCACCTGGGCTTTGTCCACACCACCATCAAACAATTCGATGAAGATCAGGCCCGACAGGCGCGTATTACCCGTCTGCCTGGCGACAACGACACTACCAGGGAGACCAAAGCATGATTATTTCCGCAGCCAGTGACTACCGCGCCGCAGCGAAGCGCATCCTGCCCCCGTTCCTGTTTCACTATATCGACGGCGGTGCTTATGCCGAATACACGCTGCGCCGTAATGTAGAAGACCTGTCGGAAGTGGCCCTGCGTCAGCGCGTGCTGAAGAATATGTCCGATCTTAGCCTCGAGACAACGCTGTTTAACGAAACGCTCTCGATGCCGGTGGCTCTGGCGCCGGTGGGTTTGTGCGGCATGTATGCCCGGCGTGGAGAGGTGCAGGCCGCGGCGGCGGCCGATGCGAAAGGTATTCCGTTTACCCTCTCCACCGTTTCCGTCTGCCCCATTGAAGAGGTGGCGCCGACCATTAAGCGCCCCATGTGGTTCCAGCTGTATGTCCTGCGCGATCGCGGTTTTATGCGCAACGCGCTGGAGCGCGCTAAAGCGGCCGGCTGTTCGACGCTGGTCTTTACGGTGGATATGCCCACCCCCGGCGCGCGCTATCGTGATGCCCACTCAGGTATGAGCGGCGCCAATGCAGCGATGCGTCGCTACTGGCAGGCTGTGACCCATCCTCAGTGGGCATGGGATGTGGGACTTAACGGCCGTCCACACGATCTGGGGAATATCTCTACCTATCTGGGTAAACCCACCGGGCTGGAGGATTACATCGGCTGGCTGGCGAATAACTTCGATCCCTCCATCTCCTGGAAAGACCTGGAGTGGATCCGTGAATTCTGGGACGGCCCTATGGTGATCAAAGGGATCCTCGATCCGGAAGATGCCCGCGATGCGGTCCGTTTTGGTGCCGATGGCATCGTGGTCTCTAACCACGGTGGCCGCCAGCTGGATGGGGTGCTCTCTTCAGCACGGGCATTGCCTGCCATTGCCGACGCGGTGAAAGGGGATATCGCCATCCTGTCCGACAGTGGCATCCGCAACGGGCTGGATGTGGTACGCATGATTGCGCTGGGCGCAGACAGCGTGCTGCTGGGGCGCGCTTATCTCTATGCGCTGGCGACGCACGGCCAGGCGGGCGTGGCGAATCTGCTGAACCTGATCGAGAAAGAGATGAAGGTGGCGATGACGCTAACCGGCGCAAGGTCGATTAGTGAGATCAGCAAAGACTCTCTGGTGCAAGAGTTAAGTAAGCTTCCGGCTGCACTGGCCCCCTTGTCGCAGGGCGACGCAGCGTAGTGAAAATGCTATCCTGCCCCCCGCAAATAAGGGGGCAGTCAGCATGCTTAACATCGTACTCTTCGAACCAGAAATTCCGCCGAATACCGGCAATATCATCCGCCTGTGCGCTAACACCGGTTTTCGCCTGCATATCATTGAGCCAATGGGCTTTACGTGGGACGACAAACGCCTGCGTCGCGCGGGGCTGGATTACCATGAATTTACCGCCGTGGTTCGCCATCGGGATCTCGCGGCTTTTCTGGATGCAGAGAAACCCCAGCGCATGTTTGCCCTGACCACCAAAGGTACGCCAGCGCACAGTGCCGTGAGCTATCAGCAAGGGGATTATCTGCTGTTTGGCCCAGAGACGCGCGGCCTGCCCGCAACGATTCTGGATGCGCTGCCTGCTGAGCAAAAAATTCGTATTCCGATGATGCCGGACAGCCGCAGTATGAACCTCTCTAATGCGGTGTCGGTGGTGGTTTATGAAGCCTGGCGCCAGCTAGGTTATGCCGGCGCCATCCTCAGAAGTTAGATGCCATCACCATACTCAAAGGTATGGTGAATACCGTTGAAGAACTGATCCATATCCATCGCCGGCTTGTCGCTATCGGGCTTGCCGACAATACGCGCCGGAACGCCTGCGGCGGTGGTATGAGGAGGAACAGGTTGCAATACCACTGAGCCGGCACCAATTTTCGCACCGCGCCCCACTTCGATATTCCCCAGAATCTTCGCCCCGGCACCAATCATCACCCCTTCACGAATTTTCGGGTGGCGATCGCCGCTGGTTTTACCGGTACCGCCCAGGGTCACCGACTGCAGGATCGAAACATCATTTTCGATCACCGCCGTTTCACCCACCACAATACCGGTGGCGTGGTCGAGCATGATGCCCCGCCCAATCGTCGCGGCCGGGTGAATATCGACCTGGAAGGTGACCGAAACCTGGTTTTGCAGAAAAATCGCCAGTGCGCGGCGGCCTTCATTCCACAGCCAGTGGCCGATGCGGTAGGCCTGCAGCGCATGAAACCCTTTCAGGTAAAGCAGAGGGGTGGAGTATTTATCCACCGCCGGGTCACGCGTGCGTACAGCCTGAATATCACAGGCGGCAGAGGCGATCATTTCCGGGTCGGCGGCATAGGCCTCTTCGACCACTTCGCGAATGGCAATGGCGGGCATGATGGCGGAAGACAACTTATTGGCGAGCATATAACTCAGGGCACTGCCAAGATCTTCATGCTTGAGGAGCGTCGCGTGATAAAAGCTGGCCAGCATAGGCTCACAGTCGGCCAAAGCCCGGGCTTCGGCTTTAATATTGTTCCAGACGATATCCAGTTCTTCACACGGCATTGCTTACTCCAGACGTAATGGTACGACCGGCCAGTCTCTGCTGGCCGTGTCGTTGGATGACAAAGGATCCCTGCGATTATCCCCGACCGACATCAGGCTGCAGGGTTATTGGTTATTACCCTGCGGCCCCGGTTATTTCGGGGAGGCTTCGTTGCTGCGCTCGTCCTTTCGCGCACGACCTAATAAGGTCAATGCTGCCTCGCGCGCATTTTTTCCGCAATACAATACCTGATAAATTTCCTCGGTTATTGGCATTTCGACACCAAAACGGTGCGCCAATTCGCGAACTTCTTTGGTATTGCGGTAGCCTTCAACCACCTGACCAATCTTCTCCTGCGCGCCCGTGACATCCATGCCCTGTCCGAGCATCATGCCGAAGCGGCGGTTACGTGACTGGTTGTCGGTGCAGGTAAGCACCAGGTCGCCCAGCCCCGCCATGCCCATAAAGGTCGTAGGATCGGCACCCAGCGCAGCGCCCAGTCGGGACATCTCGGTCAGGCCGCGGGTGATCAGCGCCGTTCGCGCATTGGCACCAAAGCCAATACCGTCGGACATCCCGGCACCGATGGCAATCACGTTCTTCACCGCACCACCCAGCTGCACGCCGATAAAATCGGGGTTACTGTAGACACGGAAGCTCTTACCGCAGTGCAGAAGCTGCTGCAAATCGTCGGCAAAAGTCTCATCGGTGGACGCCAGAGAGATGGCCGTAGGCAGACCCGCCGCCAACTCTTTCGCAAATGTCGGACCGGAGATCACCGCCAGCGGTATCTCATCCCCCAGCGCTTCGCGCGCCACATCCTGCAGCAGACGTCCGGTTTCGGCTTCCAGCCCTTTGGTCGCCCAGACGATACGCGCATCGGCTCGCATCAGCGGTTTTATCTGACGCAGAACCTGGCCAAACACATGGCTGGGTACCACAACCAGAATGTTACGGCTGGCCGCCAACGCCGTCGCGAGGTCGCTTTCAAGGTGCAGTGAGTCGGGGAAAGGCACATCAGGGAGGAACGCCACGTTACAGCGATCGGCTTGCAACGTTGCGATATGTTTTGGGTCATGGCCCCAAAGCACAACCTGGTGGCCATTTCTTGCCAGAGTAATGGCAAGAGCGGTGCCGTAAGAGCCGGCACCGATCACAGTCATTGACGCATTAACAGTACTCATCAGGCATCCTGATGTTGTTCAGTACCTTCGCCAGCTTGCTGCTGCAGATAGTTCATGAACAGCGCATCGAAGTTCACCGGCGCAAGGTTCAGTTGCGGGAATGTACCACGAGAAACCAGGCTGGTAATGCACTCACGGGCATACGGGAACAGAATGTTCGGGCAGTATGCACCCAGACAATGCGCCATCTGGTTGCCTTCAATGCCACCGATAGAGAAGATACCACCCTGCTGTACTTCACACAGGAACGCCGTTTCTTCGCCCAGAGAAGCAGTTACGGTCACACGCAGCACGACTTCATACACGTCATCCGCCAGTTGGGTAGATGCGGTATCAAGATCAAGTTTAACCTCTGGCTGCCAGTCTTTCTGGAAAACATGCGGCGCATTTGGAGCCTCAAACGAGACATCCTTGGTATAAATGCGCTGGATCTGGAAAGTCATTTCGGTGTTGTTTTGTTCTGACATGAAAAAAACCCTTTTTTTATTGTCTTAAAACGCCTTAGCGCAGCAGAGGATCAAGCCCGCCACGCGCGTCGAGCGCATATAAATCATCACAGCCGCCAATGTGCTGCGCATCGATAAAAATCTGCGGAACCGTCGTGCGGCCACTTCGCTTAATCATCTCTTCACGCTTCGCGCCGTCGCCATCAATCGGCAACTCCTGGAAAGAGACACCTTTGCTGTCCAGCAGCGCTTTTGCGCGATGGCAGAACGGGCAGGTCGCTTTGGTATAGATTTCGATATTGGCCATGACTTGACTCCTGTTTATTTGCCGCGAACCAGAGGCAGATTCTCGCCGCTCCAGCCGGAGATACCCTCTTTCAGGACGCTCACTTTTTCAAAGCCTGCCTTGTAGAGAATATTGGCGGGCTCCTGAGCCTGCATGCCGGTACCGTCCACAACGATAATCGGTTTGTCTTTATGCTTTTCCAGTTCGCCAAAATTGTTTGCTTTGATTTCAGCGGGCAGCAGGTTGATAGCGCCTGCAATGTGCCCTTTACGGAAATCGTCACGCTGACGCAGATCGACAACTACCGCGTCTTCTTTATTAATAAGACGCGTTGCTTCGCCACGAGTGATCACTTTCACTTTAGACGTGAGGCCTTTGAAAGTAGTGAACAGCACAGCGGCCAGTAAACCAATCCACGCGATACAAAGTATGGGGTGGCGGCTAACAAATTGCATAATTTCTTGCATGGGGGGTAACGACTCCCGACTAAGTGAATAAAAAACCAGGACAGGAGTATACCTGCGCGTTGGAGCAAATACAGCCAGCGACACTAAGCTAATCCATTTTCTGCGGCCTGCCACGAAAAAAAAGACCAAAATTGCCCTGAAGAACCCCTGCCCCGCGGGTTTCTTTGATCTTCTGCGGCTATTTGCACGATTCAGCTGTAGTAAAATTACGCAAATTTTTTGTCTATTACGCACAGAGGTTGTCGCAATGTCGGTTTCTAAAAAACCTATGGTACTGGTGATCCTGGATGGCTATGGCTACCGTGAAGAGAGCCAGGATAACGCCATTCTCAACGCCAAAACCCCGGTCATGGATGCACTGTGGGCTAAACGCCCTCATACCTTGATTGATGCTTCCGGTCTGGAAGTCGGTCTGCCGGATCGCCAGATGGGCAACTCCGAAGTCGGACACGTAAACCTGGGCGCCGGACGCATTGTTTACCAGGATCTCACCCGTCTGGATGTTGAAATTAAAGAACGGACTTTCTTTGCTAACCCGACCCTGTGCGGCGCGGTAGATAAAGCGGTAGCGGCAGGCAAAGCGGTACACATTATGGGTCTGCTCTCTGCAGGCGGTGTGCACAGCCACGAAGATCATATCCTGGCGATGGTCGAGCTGGCGGCAGAACGCGGTGCAGAAAAAATCTATCTTCACGCCTTCCTTGATGGTCGCGATACCCCACCGCGTAGCGCTAAACACTCTCTGCAGCTGTTTGAAGAGAAGTTTGCTGCTCTGGGTAAGGGGCGCGTGGCTTCTCTCATCGGCCGTTACTACGCCATGGACCGCGATAATCGCTGGGATCGCGTTGAGCAGGCCTATGACCTGATGACGCTGGCAAAAGGTGAATTCCAGTTCGCGACCGCCGTCGAAGGCCTGGAAGCCGCTTACGCACGGGATGAAAACGACGAATTCGTGAAAGCGACCGTCATTCGCGCTGAAGGCCAGCCTGATGCCGCCATGAACGATGGCGATGCTTTGATCTTCATGAATTTCCGCGCCGATCGTGCCCGTGAAATTACCCGTGCGTTTGTAAACCGCGATTTCGACGGCTTCGCCCGTAAAAAAGTGGTCAATCTCGACTACATCCAGTTGACCGAATACGCCGCTGACATCAATGCCCCTTGCGCCTATCCCCCTGCTTCGCTGGAGAATACCTTCGGTGAGTGGATGGCGAAGAATGACAAAACCCAGCTACGTATCTCCGAAACCGAGAAATATGCTCACGTTACCTTCTTCTTTAATGGCGGCGTCGAAGAGCCGTTCAGCGGCGAAGATCGTATTCTGATTAACTCCCCGAAAGTAGCGACCTACGATCTGCAGCCTGAAATGAGCTCTGCAGAATTGACTGAAAAACTGGTGGCGGCAATCGAAAGCGGGAAATACGACACCATCATCTGTAACTACCCAAATGGCGACATGGTTGGTCATACCGGCGTAATGGAAGCCGCGGTGAAAGCCGTGGAAGCCCTGGATCACTGCGTTGAGCAGGTCGCGAAAGCGGTGGAAGCGGTGGATGGACAACTGCTGATCACCGCCGACCACGGCAATGCCGAGCAGATGCGCGATCCATCTACCGGGCAGGCACATACGGCGCACACGAACCTGCCCGTTCCGCTGATCTACGTGGGTGATAAATCAGTGAAAGCGGTCGAAGGCGGCAAGCTTTCTGACATCGCGCCCACTATGCTGACGCTGATGGGTATGGAAATCCCGAAAGAGATGACTGGCAAGGCGCTGTTCATCGTGGAATAATCCTTCCCCATGAGGGGAAAGGCGATTTTTTCAATCACATGGGTCGTGAAGCCGATACGGTTATCAGTCAGACCTCTGCTTTACGCCAGCGCGCTCAGCGCTGGCGTATTGCTGTGCGCTGCGTCCGCCCATGCGGATGACCGGGATCAGCTTAAATCTATTCAGGCCGATATCGCCGCGAAAGAGCGTGCGGTACGCCAGCAACAGCAGCAACGCGCCGCACTGCTTGCGCAACTTAAGCAGCAGGAAGAGGCGATTTCTGCCGCGACGCGTAAATTGCGCGAAACTCAAAACACCCTCACTCAGCTCAATAAGCAAATCGATGAAATGAACGCGTCGATCGCCAAACTTGAACGCCAGCGCATTAGCCAGGAGCGTAATCTTGCGGCGCAGCTCGACGCGGCCTTCCGTCAGGGCGAACATACCGGCATTCAATTGATTTTGAGCGGTGAAGAGAGTCAGCGTGGCCAGCGTTTGCAGGCCTATTTTGGCTATCTGAACCAGGCGCGTCAGGAGACCATTGCGCAGTTGAAACAGACGCGTGAAGAGGTCACCTCACAAAAAGCCGAGCTGGAAGAGAAGCAGAGCCAGCAGCAGACCTTGCTCTACGAACAGCAGGCGCAGCAGGCGAAGCTGGAGCAGGCGCGCAACGAGCGTAAAAAAACGCTGAGCGGGCTGGAGTCTTCCATTCAGGCAGGTCAGAGTCAGCTCAGCGAAATGCGCGCTAACGAATCTAAATTGCGTAACAGCATTGCCCGTGCGGAAGCGGCTGCCAAAGCGCGTGCCGAAAAAGAGGCGCGCGAGGCGCAGGCTGTACGTAATAAACAGCAGGAAGCGTCCCGTAAAGGCACCACCTATAAACCAACTGAAAGCGAACGTTCATTGATGTCGCGTACCGGTGGCCTGGGCTCCCCGCGCGGTCAGGCTTACTGGCCTGTACGCGGTACAATTCTGCATCGCTATGGCGAACAACTGCAGGGTGAGCTACGTTGGAAAGGGATTGTTATCGGTGCGTCTGAAGGTAGCGAAGTGAAAGCCATTGCCGATGGCCGCGTAATTCTGGCCGACTGGCTGCAGGGTTACGGGCTGGTGGTAGTAGTGGAACACGGTAAAGGCGATATGAGTCTTTACGGCTATAACCAGAGCGCTCTGGTCAGCGTGGGCACCCAGGTGCGCGCCGGCCAACCCATCGCCCTTGTGGGCAGCAGTGGCGGTCAGGGCCGCCCGTCACTCTATTTCGAAATTCGTCGCCAGGGTCAGGCGGTCAATCCACAGCCGTGGTTGGGAAGATAAGTTTTGCTTCAATTTCGTCGTATCGTTCTCTCCGTCGCCAGCGCACTGGCGCTGGTTGCACCCGTTTACGCAGGCAAACTTGCCATCGTCATTGATGACTTCGGTTATCGTCCGCACAATGAAAATCAGGTGCTGGCGATGCCTCCCGCTATCTCCGTAGCGGTATTACCGAACGCGCCCCACGCTCGCGAAATGGCCACCAAAGCGCACAATAGCGGTCACGAGGTCTTGATTCATTTGCCGATGGCACCGCTAAGCAAACAGCCCTTAGAAAAAGATACACTGCGCCCGGAAATGAGCAGCGACGAGGTTGAACGGATCATCCGGGAGGCCTACGGCAAAGTACCGTACGCGGTGGGGCTGAACAACCATATGGGCAGCGCCATGACCTCAAGCCTGTTTGGAATGCAGAAGGTGATGCAGGCGCTGGAGCGCTATAACCTCTATTTCCTCGACAGCATGACCATTGGCAACAGCCAGGCGATGCGTGCGGCACAGGGTACAGGCGTAAAAGTGATTAAGCGCAAAGTGTTCCTGGACGATACGCAAAACGAGGCGGATATCCGCGTGCAGTTTAATCGTGCCGTTCAGCTGGCACGCCGTAATGGTTCTGCCATTGCGATTGGGCATCCCCACCCTTCTACCGTGCGCGTATTGCAGCAGATGCTACCGACGTTGCCCTCTGACATTACGCTGGTGCGCCCAAGCAGCCTGTTAAACGAGCCGCAGGTGGATACTTCTACACCCAATATGACGCCGCCGAAAGGCAATGTACCTGACACCCCGCGAAATCCGTTCCGCGGCGTGAATATCTGTAAACCGAAGGGGGCGCCTGCGCCGGTATATGCAGACCGATTCTTTAGCGTACTGAGCGACAGCATCGCTCACAGCATGCTGGTGAGCTATTTCCAGCATCAATGGCAGGGATGGGGGCGATCCCCCGGTAGCAAAAGCGTTAGCGTAGATTGAGCACTTTGCGGGTAATACGGTGGGGCGACAGCGTTTTGTCGCGCCATTTCCACAGGCGATATGTCCATAGCATTGCCTGCCAGGCCAGTTTCACGCTGCGCACGTTCATGATCATACGTTTATACATCCCGGAAGCATAAATCTCAGCAATCATACGTTGGCGCGTTGAGATATCTTTTTCTTTACGTACGCAGTGGCATACGCGCAATGCTTCATAGGTGATTTGCTGATGAAACTCAGGATAAATCGTAATGCGATTTGCATAGTCACGATTTAATTTCTCAAGTAATCGTGTGATCTTCATATAATGACGCTGGTAATTAAGGTTTTTATCCCCTTGTCTTTTAAGGCGACTTACCGACTGGTCATGTAAAAAATATTTATATAAAGATTCTTCGGTATATCTTGCGCGGACAGCGTTAAACATAAATTCAGTGGTCCACACAATGTCCTGATGGTGTAAACCCGGAACAAACATGATTTTGTTTTTGAGAATAACCTCACGCCGATATACACCCATCCAGATAACATGCGTCCAGCGGCGTGATGCCAGTGCCATGCGCAACCAGTCCGGGCCGGTTAATATACCCGTAGAACGCAGACGATCGGTGGGGATGGATTGCCAGGTACTGCCCGTTTCTCGCACGCACCAGTCAGCATTACACTGGGCGACATCAAGATCGTCTTCCAGCGCCATCTTCATCAGCGTTTCGTACATATTTGGATAGACCAGGTCATCCGCATCGACAAAGGCGACATAGTCGCCTGTAGCGACTGCAAGCCCGCGGTTACGGGCGACAGAGGCCCCGGCGTTACTCTGATGAATCAGCTTAACGTGGGGGTAGTTGTCAGCATAATATTGTGCAATTTCAACGGAGTTATCTGTAGAACCGTCGTTGACAATAATAATTTCCAGAGCAGTCCATGTTTGCCCGATTAATGATTCCATGCAGGCATTAAAGTCCTTTGCCGCATTGTACAACGGAATAATCACACTGAGCCTGATTGAACTATTCATCATCACTTACCAAATACCCTTGAGGTTACGCGGCATTGTACAGCCCTTATATTAAGAAAGTATTAAGGCTGGCAATGTATGCGGCGTCTAAGTGTAAAGTGTATTGACGTTCAGGTTAGGTAATTAAAATTAGCAGCACAACGAGACAATAACTCAATTACGCAATATTTATGACAAATGACATTTATTTACAACATTTCGGACAAGCCTTATAAGAAAAGGCCGAATAACTCGGCCTTTTTTATTATTTGTCCCAGCTGAGGATAACTTTGCCGGATTGACCGGAACGCATGGCGTCGAAGCCTTTCTGGAACTCATCGACAGAGAAGTGATGAGTGATAATCGGAGTCAGATCCAGGCCAGACTGGATCAGCGCTGCCATCTTGTACCAGGTTTCGAACATCTCACGGCCATAAATGCCTTTAATGAACAGCCCTTTAAAGATGACCTTGTTCCAGTCGATAGACATATCCGAAGGCGGAATACCCAGCATCGCGATACGACCGCCGTGGTTCATGGTGTCGAGCATGGTACGGAACGCTGGCGGCGCGCCGGACATTTCCAGACCGACGTCAAAACCTTCGGTCATACCCAGCTCTTCCATGACGTCATTCAGACTTTCTTTCGAAACATCTACCGCGCGGGTCACGCCCATTTTACGTGCCAGCGACAGGCGATACTCATTCACATCGGTGATAACAACGTTACGCGCACCCACGTGCTTCGCGACCGCAGCTGCCATAATCCCAATCGGGCCGGCACCGGAGACCAGCACATCTTCGCCCACCAGGTCGAAAGAGAGGGCGGTATGGACCGCGTTACCGAACGGGTCGAAGATGGAGGCCAGATCGTCAGAGATATTGTCCGGGATTTTGAAGGCGTTGAACGCCGGGATAACCAGATATTCTGCGAAACAACCCGGACGGTTCACCCCTACACCGACGGTATTACGACACAGGTGCGTACGTCCACCGCGGCAGTTACGGCAGTGACCGCAGGTAATATGACCTTCGCCAGAGACGCGGTCGCCAATTTTGAAGCCTTTGACTTCCTGCCCGATACCGACCACTTCGCCCACATATTCATGACCTACAACCATCGGCACCGGGATGGTCTTCTGTGACCACTGGTCCCAGTTGTAGATATGAACGTCTGTGCCGCAGATGGCGGTTTTACGAATTTTGATCAGCAGATCGTTATGACCGACTTCCGGCTCCGGCACGTCGGTCATCCAAATCCCTTCTTCCGCTTTCAGTTTGGATAACGCTTTCATTACACGTCCTCAGGCAATTACGCCCAGCTGTTTACCGATGCGGGTAAAGGCTTCTACCGCACGTTCAATTTGTTCAGGCGAATGCGCCGCAGACATTTGGGTGCGGATGCGCGCCTGACCTTTTGGCACCACCGGGAAGAAGAACCCGGTAACGTAAATTCCTTCTTTTTGCAGCTCGCGAGCAAAGTTCTGTGCCACCACCGCATCGCCCAGCATCACCGGGATGATCGCGTGGTCAGCACCCGCCAGGGTAAAACCTGCCGCACTCATTTTCTCGCGGAATAGACGAGCGTTGGACCACAGACGGTCGCGCAGTTCGCTGCCCGCTTCTACCATCTCCAGCACTTTGATAGAGGCCGCAACAATCGCCGGGGCCAGCGAGTTGGAGAACAGATACGGGCGAGAACGCTGACGCAGCCACTCCACCACCTCTTTACGCGCAGCGGTATAGCCGCCGGACGCGCCGCCGAGCGCTTTGCCCAGCGTACCGGTGATGATGTCCACGCGGCCCATCACCTCACAGTATTCGTGCGAGCCACGGCCATTCTCACCCACGAAGCCGACGGCGTGAGAGTCATCAACCATTACCAGCGCGTCGTATTTGTCCGCCAGGTCGCATACGCCCTTCAGATTGGCGATCACGCCGTCCATAGAGAATACGCCGTCGGTGGCAATCAGCACATGGCGAGCGCCGGCTTCACGCGCCTCTTTCAGACGGGCTTCCAGCTCAACCATGTCGTTGTTGGCGTAACGGTAACGCTTCGCTTTACACAGGCGCACACCGTCAATAATGGAGGCGTGGTTCAGCGCGTCGGAAATGATTGCATCCTCTGCGCCAAGCAGCGTCTCAAAGAGACCGCCGTTAGCATCGAAACAGGAGGAGTACAGAATGGAATCTTCCATCCCGAGGAAGTTCGCCAGCTTTTGCTCAAGCTGCTT
This sequence comes from Leclercia sp. UBA7405, assembly GCF_037152215.1. Taxonomy (NCBI): domain Bacteria; kingdom Pseudomonadati; phylum Pseudomonadota; class Gammaproteobacteria; order Enterobacterales; family Enterobacteriaceae; genus Leclercia; species Leclercia sp. UBA7405. Next base: position 68,386 of record NZ_JBBCMR010000004.1, read on the forward strand.
ATGGCTATCCTGCGTGCCGCAGATGAAGCGCACGGAGGCCATACCGAAACCGTGGGAGTCCATGCCATTTTTGGCTGCGGCAATCAGCTCAGGATGATTCGCGAGACCTAAATAGTTGTTGGCGCAGAAGTTGATCACATGGCTGCCGTCGGCAACGGTGATATCGGCCTGCTGAGCAGAGGTAATAATACGCTCTTCTTTGAACAACCCTTCCGCACGTGCGGTCTCCAGGTCGCTGTTTAACTGTTTGTAAAAATCCCCACGCATTGCAATTCTCCAGACTCGGCAAATTTTGGCACATATTACCCAAAGCTATACGGGGATACGAGATGACGCATCATCAGTTGTCGTTTTTGCAGCATAAATCACGTGTATCCCTGTGGTATGTCGGTGCTTTTACACGGGCATGGCAATTATAGAACTCACAATAAACTATGAGTTTTATGTGGCTTTTAACGGCGCAGGAAAGAAATATCCGAAAGCGCCTTTGGTAAAGGCGCCGGGAAAACAGAAATGTAATAAAGAAGAAGAGGAGACGGCGTCGGTTGGAATGATTATTTTCTGGACAAGAAAATCCTGAGTGCCTGCATTTTTGCACCGAACCGGGAACGTTTGAAACAGCGGAACAGATCAAACCACTTACCATGTCCCAGGTAGTTCAAAGCAAACAGATCGGGTCTTTTGTAATAACACATAACAAAGATCCCTTGATCATCATCCACGATATTATTTTCAAGGGTCAATTTCTGGCTCTGGAAAACAAGAGGGTAAAACTCTTTCCATTTCTCTTGTGAACCAACAAGTGCCCCGCCAATAATATGCACATGATTACCGATCATAAAATCGAAAGCTTGTTGCAGGGAATTAACGCTAAGACCCTTTTTAATGGTAAAAAGATGCATTTTATTTGGATCGAACGGGAAATCCCAGACAGTAAGACCGCGGGTCACATTATCTTTACGGCAATAGCCAAAGTCGATCCAGGCGACAAGCGGCGTCCTAATAAGACCAGCATTAATAGCTCTGTTTACAAAATAGGATTTTAGGTTACAAACCAGTACATAATCCGGCGACCAGTATTCAGGATTTTTAAGTTGTCGCGTCTCTAGCTTGCTGGTAAAAGCTTCATCTTGTTGAATTTTTTGAATGCGCGAACGGATATGTTTAAATTTATTTTTAATATCAATCGTAATAACCGTTGTTGGTTTACCCTCACGAATAGCTTCGACTCTTGCTTTTAAATCCGGAGAGGTAAAAACCACCATGTCATTCTCAAGCGCGGCTAAACGTTCAAAATAACTAAAATAAACATCAACTGAACGCGCAAGTTTTTCGCGGAATCCTTTATTAGAAGTCCACTCTCCTCTACCAATATCAAAATATGCTGTCACAATCGTGGTAGATGAATTCATCGTAGATATAACCGTTATTATAAAAGAATAATTATAACATACCTGACTACAGGCTGTACATAGTTCATTTATTAACCAACAAACTCTATTTACCTAATAACGATTGAAAATATTAAGGCAAATTATCCCGATATAATATTTTTTCCAGCCGCCTTTATGGGAAGCAACTGAAAAGCCCTTGTTACCTTCAGAAACTCCTCAGGACGCGGTTCAAATGGCTGAAGGGATGCCGTTGTGATGATATGATTACAGACATTAGCATCCGGGATTGTCCCCGGGCTCCACACTTCAAAGGTTACAGTTATGATCATCGTTACCGGCGGCGCAGGTTTCATCGGAAGTAACATCGTTAAAGCCCTTAATGACAAAGGCATCACCGACATCCTGGTGGTGGACAACCTGAAAGACGGCACCAAGTTCGTTAACCTGGTGGATCTGAACATTGCTGACTATATGGATAAAGAAGATTTCCTTATCCAGATTATGGCGGGTGAAGAGTTCGGCGAGATCGAAGCCATCTTCCACGAGGGGGCATGCTCCTCCACCACCGAGTGGGATGGCAAGTACATGATGGACAATAACTATCAGTACTCCAAAGAGATCCTGCACTACTGTCTGGAACGTGAAATCCCGTTCCTGTATGCCTCTTCTGCAGCAACCTACGGCGGCCGTACATCTGACTTTATCGAATCCCGCGAGTATGAGCAGCCGCTGAACGTCTACGGCTACTCCAAATTCCTGTTTGATGAATATGTCCGTCAGATCCTGCCAGAAGCGAACTCCCAGATTGTTGGCTTCCGCTACTTTAACGTCTACGGACCGCGCGAAGGCCACAAAGGCAGCATGGCGAGCGTGGCGTTCCACCTGAACACTCAGCTGAATAACGGTGAAAGTCCGAAACTGTTCGAAGGCAGCGACGGCTTCAAGCGCGACTTTGTCTACGTGGGCGATGTGGCAGCGGTGAACCTGTGGTTCTGGGAAAACGGTGTGTCCGGTATCTATAACCTGGGTACAGGCCGCGCAGAGTCCTTCCAGGCGGTCGCTGACGCCGCGCTGGCATACCACAAAAAAGGCAGCATTGAATACATCCCGTTCCCGGACAAACTGAAAGGCCGCTACCAGGCGTTCACGCAGGCTGACCTGACAAACCTGCGTAAAGCGGGGTACGACAAGCCGTTCAAGACCGTTGCCGAAGGGGTAACGGAATATATGGCCTGGCTGAACCGCGACGCGTAAGGCAGGCAAGCAATGAGGATACTGGTGATCGGCCCGTCATGGGTGGGCGACATGATGATGTCGCAAAGTCTCTATCGCACGCTCAAGGCGCGTTATCCCCAGGCGATTATTGATGTGATGGCACCTGCGTGGTGCCGTCCGCTCTTATCGCGTATGCCAGAAGTGAACGAAGCGATCCCGATGCCGCTCGGCCATGGGGCGCTGGAAATTGGCGAGCGCCGCAAGCTCGGCCACAGTCTGCGTGAACGACGCTATGACCGCGCCTATGTGCTGCCCAACTCCTTTAAATCTGCTCTGGTGCCTTTTTTTGCCAGTATTCCTCATCGTACAGGCTGGCGCGGCGAAATGCGCTACGGCCTGCTCAATGACGCGCGTGTGCTGGATAAAGATGCCTGGCCACTCATGGTCGAGCGCTATGTGGCGCTGGCCTATGATAAAGGCGTGATGCAAACAGCGAAGGACTTACCGCAGCCCCTGCTCTGGCCTCAACTGCAGGTGAATGACGGCGAAAAGTCCCAGGTTTGCAGTACGTTTGGTCTTTCTTCAGAACGTCCGATGATCGGCTTCTGTCCGGGCGCAGAATTCGGCCCGGCAAAGCGCTGGCCGCACTACCACTATGCCGAACTGGCAAAACAGCTTATTGATGAAGGCTTCCAAATCGTGTTGTTTGGCTCAGCCAAAGATCACGAAGCCGGCAATGAAATTCTCGCCACACTCAGCAACGAGCAGCAGGCGTGGTGCCGTAACCTGGCAGGAGAGACCCAGTTGGAGCAGGCGGTCATTCTGATAGCCGCCTGTAAAGCCGTAGTCACTAACGACTCAGGGCTGATGCACGTCGCTGCCGCACTTAACCGCCCGCTGGTTGCCCTTTATGGTCCCAGCAGCCCGGACTTTACGCCACCGTTGTCGCATAAGGCTCGCGTGATCCGCCTGATTACGGGCTATCACAAAGTGCGTAAAGGCGATGCGGCTGAGGGTTACCATCAAAGCCTCATCGACATTACTCCACAGCGCGTGCTTGAAGAACTCAACAGCCTGTTACTGCAAGAGGAAAGCTGACAGATGCGGGTTCTGATCGTCAAAACATCCTCAATGGGCGATGTATTACATACGCTACCTGCGCTGACTGACGCACAGCAGGCAATACCGGGTATTCGATTCGACTGGGTGGTTGAGGAAGGTTTCGCTCAAATCCCATCATGGCATGCAGCGGTCGATCGCGTTATCCCGGTAGCCATTCGTCGCTGGCGTAAAGCTTGGTTTTCAGCGGCGGTAAAAGCGGAACGTAAAGCGTTTCGTGAGGCTGTACAGGCTGAAGAATACGATGTGATTATAGACGCGCAGGGTCTGGTTAAAAGCGCTGCGCTGGTCACCCGCCTCGCGCGCGGGATTAAGCACGGCATGGACTGGCAGTCCGCCCGCGAACCCCTGGCTTCGCTTTTCTATAACCAACGTCACTCTGTCCCAAAGCAGCAACATGCGGTGGAACGTACTCGTAAACTTTTTGCGCTCAGTCTGGGCTACAGCAAACCACAATCACAGGGCGACTATGCGATAGCGCAGCATTTTTTGAATCATCTTAATGCAGATGCAGGCCGGTATGCGGTATTTTTACACGCCACGACCCGTGATGATAAGCACTGGCCGGAAGCAAACTGGAGAGAGTTGATCGGATTACTGGCTGCGTCAGGGATTCGAATCAAACTGCCGTGGGGCGCGCCGCATGAAGAGGCGCGAGCCAAAAGGCTGGCTGAAGGGTTTGACTACGTGGAAGTGTTGCCACGAATGAGTCTTGAAGAGGTGGCGAGGGTACTGGCTGGCGCGAAATTTGTTGTGTCGGTGGATACAGGCCTGAGCCATCTTACAGCGGCGCTGGATCGCCCAAATATCACTTTATATGGCCCAACGGATCCTGGGTTGATTGGGGGTTATGGGATGAACCAGTTGGAATGCCGTTCTGCAAATAAAATGCTTGCGAACTTACCTGCTTCTACTGTGTTTGATCAGTTAACGTCTAAATTTTAACTCTCGTGAGCAAACGTCGGAGAAAAGATGGCCTTAGCATTACTTTTCAATAATGAGAATAAAAACTGGAAGCAATACTGGAACAGAGCATTGGTTTTTTTGTTCATTGCGACTTACTTTTTAGATGGTATTACTCGCTATAAGCATCTTATTGTCATTTTGATGACGATTACCACTATTACTTACCTATGCAAACAGCCCAGGCAGTATCTTCCCATTTTCAAAACCTTCCTGTTTGGAAGTATTGTTTTCCTGACAATTATTACTTTTTTATCACTTTTCCAGACACCAGACATCAGAGCAAGCTTAAAAGAAATCAACAACTCTGTCGTTGAAAACATGTTGCTCTGTACCCTTAGCCTTCCGGTATTATTGCGGGAGGAGAGCAAACAGCTAATTACCAGACTGGTATTGTCTGCATTCTTGACAGCATTAAGTTTTCGCAGTTTAACCTCGCTGGTTTACTATTATATTGATTTTCAAAATGGCGTACTGCCCTTTAGCGATTATCGTCATCGCGGGGTGTCAGATTCACTGGTATTTCTTTTCCCTGCCCTCTTAAATCTGTGGCTTATCAAATCTACAAAATATCGTATTGCATTCGTTATACTGAGTGCCGCTTATCTCTTTTTGATGCTAGGTACGCTTTCACGGGGAGCATGGCTCGCTGTATTGATAGTTGGCCTTGTCTGGACATTGCTGTACAGGCAGTGGAAGTTATTGATTAGTGGGATCATTATTGGAGCACTCTGCTTCACAGCCCTTATGTCGCACAAAGATGTTGCTAAGCGATTGGCTTACAAATTGCAGCAGACGGACAGCACTCATCGTTATACAAATGGTACTCAGGGAAGCGCATTCGACCTGATTATGGAAAATCCTGTCATCGGTTATGGTTTTGGTAATGCGGCCTATAAAGACGTCTACAACAAGCGTGTTGTTGATTATCCTCAGTGGACATTCCGACAGTCTATTGGCCCCCATAACCTTGCACTGTTTGTCTGGTTCGGTACGGGAATACTTGGCTTGTTCGGCCTTTTACTGATCTATGCGGGCATTATTAAAGAGTGTGTCGCAAATGGGTTTAAGAGTGATCGCTATTCGCCCTTTAATGCGTATATGGTTATTTTGCTCTCGTTCATTGGCTATTTCATCGTCAGAGGCAATTTCGAGCAAATTGAATTAGACCTGCTAGGAATTTTTGCAGGCTTACTGTTAGCCATGAAAAATAAAACGGCATAAAAAAAAGGCTACGTTAAGTAGCCTTTTTTTCAATCAAACCAGTTGTGAATAACCGCTTCAAAACTTTGTGTCACACTTGACCAACTGTAACGCTCGAATATTTGATTTTGACCCTGCTCAGCGGTCCGATGAAGATCCTCTCTAGCGAGGACATCCTTAATGTCTTGCGCTATCGAATCGACTGTCATGGGTTCGCGTAAGTGGTAACCAGTCTCCTCAGACTTTACAAACTCCACCATTCCGCCGCGAGTGCTGACAAGGACAGGCTTACCTGCCCCCATTGCCTCTATCGCCACCATACAAAACGGCTCTTTGAATTGAGAAGGGATAACAACTAAATCAGCCAGCGGATAGTAAAGATGCATCTTCTCAGGCGGAATACTACCCAGCATGAGACATTTATCCTGCATACGAGCCGCGACATCCCGGACTTCTTGCTGATATGCACCTTTATCGCTTTTACTCACTTCCATATGGTCGCCAACGACGACAAGCTTCAAATCACTCTGTTCTTCCACGAGTTTTTCGAAAGCCTTCAGAAGCAGCAATACACCCTTATCAGGAACAATACGTCCCGCGTAGAAAATGACCTTGTCGCGAGTGGTGAGGTTCAACTCCGACCTTAGCTGTGATGAACAGTCTGATTGATATGCGTCCAGATCGATACCGTTATCAACTATGACAATATCCGCATCAGGCAAATAAGCCTGATAGTAATTCTTAAGAAATTGACTCGGCACAATCATTTTAATATCAGGATTCAGTCCTTTCGGCTCAAACGCGTTGTGCATGTGTAAAACAATTTTAGTTTGTGGCGCGCGCTCCCTGATCTGTCGATAAAGCTTCATACTGTTATGTACGACAATCACGCTTTTATCGGTAATCGGAAAATCTTTTGCTATGTTAAGAATACGTTGCGAATAGGGTAAAGGATCGAGACGCGTCCATTTCTGAAAAATGCGTTTGTAAACCCGACTAAAACCGATGCGATGTATACTGCAGTTATCGTTCACCTGCGTATAATCAGAATATCCTTCGTTTTTAATACACACAATACGATTAGGAATGGTGGTTCGTTGAGCAACCTGATACATCCATGTCTCTACTGCTGCGGCGCCCCGAGGAGGAATAGAGAATATCGGCGTAACCGTAAAGATGATTTTATCAACCATTCTAATTTAGCTCTTCATCAAATTATATTTAATTGCTGTGTATAAACCGGCAAGGTACTTATTTTGATATAATAAATGTTTGTATTTCTCGCGGCACTCGTGCTTTCTTACGGCTGGCTGCCAGGGCTTTACTTTCCATGGCGAAAGCGCATAAACATCACGGAAAAATCGGGCTGACGGATAGCTTGCCCAGTCATGCCAGGGCTTCGTCACGCCCGTATAGTGTATAAACACTGTTTTATCTGTGATAAACGAAAGGTAATACTCTTTATTCTTTTCTTCAAACTCAGATTTAAGAGAATAGATTGTATTATATTCCCGCGGAAGAAGCTCAGCATGGTGGAGGAACATAATATTTAAAATATCCTGGTCTGGATACTTTATATTCTCTGTCACTTGAGGATCAGAAAGCAAATCAAAAAACTTTTCCGTCAGATGCGAATTCAACCACTGCTTCAGATTAATATACATCACACCAGAGTTAAAATAATGACCTTCGAACTCTGGATTTTTCAGTCGCTCGGCACTCTTCTTCTGCATAGAATCGACATCAACAACTACCGCACCGTACTGATCGTTAAACTCCAGAGCAATCAACTCTTCTAGTGAGCCTTTACAAGTGATGTCAGCATCAAGGTACAACAGTTTATCCAGTCGTTCAGAGAAGTAATCGAACGAGAGCAGTCTATAATAAATCGACACGGGCCAAATATTCGTTTTGGGTAGTGTCGATAAAGGTGCTGCATCAATATGATAGAGCTTAATAACTGTTTTGTGCTGTTCAGCAAGCTCAGTAAGCAGATGAACAAAGTCAGGATCTAAGACATCCGAAATAATATGAAAGGTAAACGGCGTGTCATGCTGCTTGTTATTCTCCAGGATCGATGCGATGGATATTGCTGCACCGACCTGATAGTTTTTATCGATACCCCATGAAATATTAAAAGTATCGCGGTCTTCGCATTTTTCAATGCGTTTATCCAGCACAATTATGTCTTTAAACCGGGTTAATTGTTTAAAATCCAAGTTATTTACCTTTCAGGCGTATTATCTACACGTACTGTTACTTACTAAGTCTTCGGAAATAATTAGCGTTTCTTCAGACCCAGCTTAACCTTTATTTCTCTAATAATATTTTTAACTTTCTTTTTAAAGAGGAGCGAGTTATATCCAGAATCATGCAGTGTATTTTTGATTCCGTAATGACGCTCAAGATCAAGCCTGTCTTTCGCTTTCAATAATGGGCTCGTTTTTTTACCAGAAAGATCTATCAAGCGTAATCCCTGCTCCGACACAATGAAATTAGCCTTATGTGGATCGCCTGACACCATACCATGATCATGTAACTCTTTTATTGAATCTGAAATCTCTTTCTTAATATGCTCAGGGACGTCAACATATTGTTCTAAACCTGTACCTTCAATGTATTCAATTAACATTATAAAGTAATGGGAGAAATTCAATGTCTTTTTCTCAGCCAATAGATAGTAATCATTAATCGAGGATACACCCTCGCTTCTGACTCTATTAGTCTGATAAATTAAGTTTTCGTAGTAATCTCTCTTTACGCACGATTTCAGGAATCGCTCTACTTTTTTATGTTTCGGCGCAAAGACTTTTAGTACTATCGGCCCGCGTTCGGTTTCGATCAGTATGACTTTAGTATCTTCAATTGAACGAAATACTTTTGTCACTTTAAGATTAAAACGAAGAAAATCTTTCAAAATTTTTTCATAAAAGGGATCGTTATCTTTTACGAAAACCACTAAATTATCTATTGTCTTTTTTTGAATCATAATGAAACCGTTATTTTTAAATTTTTAGTAAGTATTTATTATTACTTAATAAGTTTATTTTTATAATAATTAATGTAACTCAAAATACCCTGCAAGGTCTTTCCTTGCCTGAATTTATGCTTGGCACAATATCTATACTGATTACTATTTACTGGTTTTAAAAGCTCAACGTTTTGCCATGGAGAATGCTTCTTAGCATCAAGGAAACTTTGCGATACCGGATAATTTGCCCATTCGTGCCAGGGTTTTGTAGGACCGACATAGTGAATAAATACTGTTTTATCATTCACAGGATTCACAACATCATCTTTCAGTTCATAATTGATACTAAAACGTGTGTTGTACTTCCCGTCGATAAAATTCACTTTACCTGCCAGTAAAATGTTCAGTACGTCCTGATCCAAATGCGTGATTTTCTCTACCCACTCAGGTATACGCAGCATTTCAATCGCTCGGGTAGAAATGTCATTTTTTTGCCATTCATTAATGTTGATCAGCAAAAAACCGGCATTAAAATACCCTGAAGCCAGGGCTGGGGTAGTAAGGGTATTCGCGCGATTGGTCCACCATTCGCTATCCCTTTCTGTTACCACCGCTGCAACTTCATTTTCCGCAAACGTATATTCGGCTAGTTCTTGAATACTGCCCTTACAGGCGATGTCTGCATCAAGATACAATAACTTATCGATTTTATGATAAAAATAATCCGCTATAACAAAACGGAAATAAGTTGCATAAGACCAATTTTTGGTAAACGGCAGCGTCTTAAGCTTATCGCAATTAATCAGATAAACATTAATAGAAGTATGATATTGCGCAGCCAGCTCGGAAAAGAGTACTTTATCTTCGTCGCTAAAATAATCGGTAAATACATGGAATTCAAAATTTAGCGATTTATTATTCAGCAATATTGATGCTATCGCAACACCACAGCCAAAGAGGAAGTTTTTATCGATGCCGAATGCAATATTAAGGCTATCGTTCGATTTAATTTCTCGACAGTCATAATCAAATACTGAAAGGATGACATCTTTGTCACTAAACTGAGACATGTTAATTCTTGTCCGCTAAATATAAAGAGAAAGGATAGCCCCGGGCGGGTTACAACGACTTGCGAATCGTTCTTTCGCGAATTTTACTGGCTTTTTCTTCTGCCTGCGTTAGTAGATCGCTCTCCTGGCGAAGAATGTCTTTTAATGGCAACTCAAAATAAATCTTCATAAATCGCCAGATATCCCGCTGCGTCAATCCAATATTCATTGACGAAAAATAGAGCCCAATAAGGTCCTTATCGCGCCAGCGGCGTGGGACTTGTTCACGAATTTGCGCACGATGGAGGTCAATCATTGAGATCTTTAAATCCGCTTCGTCGCCACTGAACGGCAGATGCAGAAGAAAATGACAAATATAACAATCGCGGTGATTGATCCCTCCCGCGTGCATTTTACGAACCATGGTCGCAACACGATCGATAAGCATACGTTTCACGCGCACGTCCGGAGGATTGGTTGCCCAATCCGCACAGTAATCTTCCAGGCTAATCGTCGGGGTTAAATCTTCCGTTATGATGAAGGACGTACGCGTGAGCGGATTGAGGCCTTTCTCACCAAAGCCGACACCATACATGGTATCTACGCCCAGCTTGCTCAGCCGATGAATGGCGTGCCACTCTCTGTCGGCACCTAAAACCGGCATACGCAGCGAGAGCAGATTTTTCACGATCTCTTTCAGGGACGTCCCGCGGTGCCATTTCAGAAAATAACTTTTACCAGCCAGCTCGAAGCGCAAGGTACGGCGAGTTTCCAGCTCCCGGAAGACCTCACCCTGCAGATTTTTGACCTCTTCGAAAGCATCTTTACCGCGCCATAATGTGGCTAACGGCTCTTTCAGCTCAACCATCTAAACCACCTGTTATGATATCCGCCGCTTTCTCCGGCAGGCTGTATAAATCCTGGGTATCCGCATAATGGCGCGCATTTTCCGCCCAGGCAGCGCGCAGTGACGGTTGTGTCAGCGCTTTGCGTAACGCTTCATTCAACGCTTCTTGCCGGAAAGGCTCTGCAATGGCGACGCCGCAATTAGCATCCTCAATATAGTGTGCATAGCCGCAAACTGCCGTTGTCAGTACGGGCAAGCCTGCGGTAATCGCCTCCAGCAATACGATACCGGCGGCTTCCTGATAGGCAGGATGCAGCAGTAAATCTGCCGCTGCCATCAGCTCTGCAACATCGTTACGTCCGGAGAAGAAATGAACATTACTGCGAACGCCGAGTTTTTCCGCCAGCGCCTCGAATTTCCGCGGCTTGTCCTGGCCAACGACAAAAAGCTGGGTATTCTGACGCTGCGCCTGAGGTAGCGACGCCAGCGCCTCGATAGAACGGTCTACGCCCTTACGGCTAAAGTCAGAGCCGACCTGCAGGATTAAGTGCTGCTGCTCGTTAATGCCATTTTTCTGACGATAGATTTCGCGACTGTTTGGAATCTGTTGGCTGTACTTCCGGTCGGGGTAAATACCGGGCGGAAGGATGTGAAATCGCTCAGCTTCAGTCTGATAATGTTTCTGAAAATCAGCGATCTGCTTATCCGTCAACATCAGTAATTGCGTTGGCTTGCCGTTCTCGAAGGTCGCACGTTCAAAGGCCGCATAGTGCCGATAGCGCGAAGTCAGACGATAGAAAAATCCCTTCTCCTGCGCCACTTTCTCGGCGTAACAGACATCGGCTGCATAATAGACATCGAGGCCAGGCATCTTATTAAAGCCAACGACCCGATCCACCGGATGGTCACGAAGATGTGCCTGTACCCAGGCATGATATTCCGCGTTACGTCCATGATTGGTGCGGGATTTTACCGGGACGCGTATCAACTCAAATACGTCCGGGCACTCACCTTCCCAGGACTGGGTGTACACGCGAACATGATGCCCACGAGCCGCAACGGTCTGAGCAATGCGCATAAAATCACGCTGCAGACCCCCGAACGGGAAATATTTATATAAACAGAAAGCAACGATCATAGTGCGTCACCTTCCACTGTCGTCACATGACTTACAGGCAACATTTTCTTTACCGCCGCAATAACATCACTGGCAGGAATGACGGATAGATACATCTCATTGCGATCGCGTTGCTCGCGCGGCGGCATTGGTCGGTAATCACCGGCCCAAAACTGAATCATATTCGTAGACCAGGGGCGCCAGAAATTATGGTCTGTCGCACCAAATAAGCACACCAGAGGTGTGTTAACCGCCGCCGCGATATGTCCGGGCGCGGAATCCACGCCAATAAACAGTTCCGCATGATCAATCAGCGCCCCCAACTCCGGGAAAGTCACTTTACCGGCAAGCGCCGTTACGGGAGGTGTTTTACAGCCTTCGGCAATCGCCTTTATACAGGCCAGATCATCACTACCAGGCCCGGAGGTGAGTACGACCTGATAGCCTTCTGCATGCAGGGCATTGATGACCTCGGAAAACTTCTCGTTGTTCCAGCATTTAAATACCTGACGTGCCGTAGGCTGGATGACAACATAATGTTCGCCGACTCCGGCTTTATCCAGTTCACTACGCACGCGTTCCCAGCATGACGGGTTATAACTCATCGTGGTACGGCTGACGGACGAGGTCAGGTTCAGGGGAGCCAGTACTGAGAGGTTACTTTCAACCACATTCTCGCCTACTAAAGGGGCAAGATGAGTAAAGCTATTGCGCCAGAACGATGACTGGCGATGGCTGTAATCTTGTGAAATCCGAACGGGTACGTTGAGAAGCCTGACTAATAGCGCAACCATCCACTGATCTGTCAGGTTAACAATCAGGTCATACCGATTAGCGCGGAGGGTTTTAATTAAATTTGCGAAGTTCGCTATTTTCTCTGCCGCGTTGGCCTTCTTATTTTTAATGCCATACAGCGCGTTAATTTCAGGATTCTCAGACAATATCGGCATCGTATCCTGATAAAGAAGCACATCAATCTTTGCGTCAGGATAATTCTGTTTTAGCGTACTGATGACAGGAGTTGTTAATAACATATCTCCATGGAAACGCATCTTTATAACCAGAATTTTTCGAAATGACTTTTCCACAAGCGGCTCTTTTGTTGTGATTGTCCGGTAAAGGCAGGCAGAAAAAAGCACGCTACCGCCCCAGGCTCAACAGCTACCTGAATACTGATACCGCACTCACTTTTGTGCGCTAGTGTAACACTTCTTTCGCTTCAATCCGATACGAATAAAATTTAATCAGAGCATTCATTTTATGCAGTTAAATCAGCATGATAAACATGATGATTTACGGTAAAAGCGGCTTATTCCCGTTGGTTCCGGGTGCCCCTGGCGGTAAAATTCAACAAATCGCATAAAAATACAAAAATCATAGGCATCGCAAGTGGCGGGGTACAGGCGTCTAAATAGACCAAAAACAGGAAAAGTAATGGCAAAGGCGCAGCTAAATACATAGAATCCCCAGCACATCCATAACCCAGCGATTTACTATGCTCGAATTGCTTTACACCGCTCTTCTATACCTCATTCAGCCACTGATCTGGATACGGCTATGGGTGCGTGGACGTAAAGCACCGGCTTATCGTAAACGTTGGGCGGAACGCTACGGGTTCTACCGGCGTCCACTCCAGCCAGGCGGCATCATGCTGCATTCGGTCTCCGTGGGCGAAACGCTGGCCGCAATCCCACTCGTTCGTGCTTTACGCCACCGTTACCCCGATCTGCCGATCACCGTAACTACCATGACTCCAACAGGGTCAGAGCGCGTGCAGTCAGCTTTTGGTAGCGATGTTCAGCATGTTTACCTGCCTTACGATCTGCCTGATGCCGTTGGCCGTTTCCTGAATAAAGTTGACCCGAAGCTGGTGTTAATCATGGAGACGGAGCTGTGGCCAAACCTGATTGCGGCCCTACATAAACGCAAAATTCCCCTGGTGATTGCCAACGCGCGTCTCTCTGCTCGCTCGGCGGCGGGGTATGCAAAGCTGGGCAAATTTGTACGCCGACTGCTACGTCGTATTACCCTGATTGCCGCACAAAATGAAGAAGACGGCGAACGCTTTGTGACATTAGGTGCAAAGAACAATCAGGTTACCGTCACCGGCAGCCTTAAGTTCGATATTTCCGTCACGCCGCAACTTGCAGCGAAAGCCGTCACGCTACGTCGCCAGTGGGCGCCGCACCGTCCAGTGTGGATTGCTACCAGCACGCACGATGGCGAAGAGAGCGCGGTGATCGCAGCCCATCAGGCATTGTTAGAACAGTTTCCTAATCTGCTGCTGATTCTGGTGCCACGTCATCCCGAGCGATTCCCGGATGCCGTTAACCTTGTGCGTGGCGCGGGTCTAAGCTATATCACACGTTCATCTGGCGAAGTGCCTTCTGCCAGCACGCAGGTTGTGGTCGGCGACACAATGGGCGAGCTGATGCTGCTTTACGGCATTGCCGATCTCGCTTTTGTGGGCGGTTCGCTGGTTGAACGTGGTGGGCATAACCCCCTGGAAGCGGCAGCGCATGCTATTCCCGTCTTGATGGGGCCACATACTTTTAATTTTAAAGATATTTGTGCCCGTCTCGATAGTGCAGGCGGTCTGATTACCGTGACCGATGCTGCGACGCTGGCGAAAGAGGTCTCCTCTTTGCTAACCGATGCCGATTATCGCAATTTTTACGGCCGCCATGCCGTTGAAGTACTGTATCAAAACCAGGGCGCTCTGCAACGCCTACTCCAGTTACTGGAACCGTATCTGCCACCTAAAACGCATTGAGGGCTGTTATGCTTAAACGGGCGATTTATCCGGGCACTTTCGATCCCATTACCAATGGTCACATTGATATTGTCACGCGCGCAGCCAGCATGTTTGATCAGGTTATCCTGGCCATCGCTGCCAGTCCCAGCAAGAAGCCGCTGTTCGACCTGGATGAACGTGTCGCCCTTGCGGAAAGCGCTACGGCTCACCTGCCCAATGTCGACGTGGTCGGTTTTAGCGATTTAATGGCGAATTTTGCCCGCACACAGCAGGCCAACATCCTGATACGTGGCCTGCGTGCCGTTGCTGATTTTGAGTATGAAATGCAGCTGGCGCATATGAACCGCCATCTGATGCCCGAGCTGGAAAGTGTCTTTCTGATGCCCTCAAAAGAGTGGTCATTTATCTCTTCATCGCTGGTGAAAGAAGTGGCACGTCATGCCGGGGATGTCACACACTTCCTGCCAGAAAATGTCCATCAGGCGCTGTTAGCCAGGCTGAAATAAACGCCTGGCTTGCCATGTCATTTCTGGCACTGGCGGCAATAAAATGTTGCTCGCTGGGCATGTTTTGTCGCCACTATGGGCGAGCCGCATACCCGACAAGCCTCACCTTTGCGGCCATAAACCTGCAGTTCTTGCGCAAAGTAGCCTGGCTTACCGTCGCTTTGCAGAAAATCCTTCAACGTCGTGCCGCCCTGCTCAATCGAGCGCTGTAAAACGGCTTTAATCACTTTTACCAGCAACGCGCACTCATCAGCAGAGAGTGACGAGGCCAGGCGATCCGGATGGATCCCGGCAGCAAACAGCGATTCACTGGCATAAATGTTACCGACACCCACGACCAGCTTGTTATCCATCAGCCAGGGTTTGATAGGGGTTTTCTTCTTCTCGCACTTAGCCTTCAGGTAATCCGCATCGAAATCTTCGCTCAGCGGCTCAGGGCCGAGATGAGCCAGTACATTGTGCCCTTCCAGCTCTTTCGTCCACAGCCAGGCGCCAAAGCGACGCGGATCGGTATAGCGCAGCACTTTACCGTTGCTCATGACCAGATCAACATGGTCATGCTTCTCTGGTGGCAGCTCATGAGGCAAGATGCGCAGGCTCCCGGACATGCCGAGGTGGATAATAATCCAGCCATCAGGCAACTCCAGAAGCAGATATTTCGCGCGACGTTGCACACTGAGCACGGGTTTGTCGCTCAACGCATGAATCTCATCGGAGACAGGCCAGCGCAGGCGACCGTTGCGCACAATAGCATGAAGAATGGTCTCGCCGACCAGGTGAGGCTCAATACCGCGGCGGCTGGT
Source organism: Leclercia sp. UBA7405 (assembly GCF_037152215.1). NCBI lineage: Bacteria > Pseudomonadati > Pseudomonadota > Gammaproteobacteria > Enterobacterales > Enterobacteriaceae > Leclercia > Leclercia sp. UBA7405. Next base: position 84,328 of record NZ_JBBCMR010000004.1, read on the forward strand.
CTCTACCTCGGGTAATTCAGGCATGTTTCCTCCGTTGGGCTACGCAGAATGCAAAAAACCCCGCCGAAGCGGGGTTTTTCTACAAGGAGTCTAAAATTATTTAATTTTAGCTTCTTTGTACAGTACGTGCTGGCGTACAACTGGATCGAATTTTTTCAGTTCCAGTTTTTCCGGCTTAGTACGTTTGTTCTTCGTGGTGGTGTAGAAGTGACCTGTACCAGCAGAAGAAACCAGCTTGATTTTCTCGCGAATACCTTTAGCCATGATTTATTTCCTCTTTAAGTACTTAGTACTTTTCGCCACGGGCACGCAGTTCGGACAGAACTGTATCGATGCCTTTCTTATCAATAACACGCATACCTTTAGCAGATACACGCAGGGTGACAAAACGCTTCTCGCTCTCAACCCAGAAACGGTGAGAGTGCAGGTTCGGCAGGAAACGGCGTTTAGTCGCGTTCAGTGCGTGGGAACGGTTGTTACCGGTCACCGGACGCTTGCCAGTAACTTGGCAGACTCGGGACATGTCTATTCTCCAAAAATCAAATTAGCTCGAGCTTCGTATGGGGTATCGGCGCCTCGTCAGGCTTTACAGCCCGGTCATCGCAGTTCTAAGTGAACTCTCGATTGCCAGGCCCAAATGCCAAACCCGAGATTCTCAAAGGTGGCGTAGTATACGCTGACTCGGCGGTGTGCTCAAGTCCCGAACAGACAAAGATCCCTATGGATCGCGTGAAATGGCCTAAATCCAACCATGTTCTGCAAAAGAAACGTACTCTCCGCGGCCAATGATCAGATGGTCAACGACTCTAATGTCCATGAATTGACAACATTTTATGATACGTTGGGTCACTTCTTTGTCGGCGTTGCTCGGCTCTGCGCGCCCCGAGGGGTGATTATGCGCGAGGATCACGGCGGCTGCATTTACTTTTACTGCCTCCCGCACGATTTCACGCGGATGTACCTCAACCGAATTCAGCGTTCCTGAAAACAGACGGCAATGATGAATGACTCGATGCTGATTATCCAGAAAGATCACCATAAAGATCTCACGTTCTTCTTCACTTAGCTGGCTTTGTAAAAAGGTGAGGGCCTGGTCTGGGCTCAGCAGCGAGTCATCCTCGTGCATCTGTGACACGTAATAACGACGGGCCAGCTCAGCAATTCCTTTTAACTGCGCGTATTTCGCGATGCCGATACCTTCGACACGCTCAAAATCAACCAACTCGGCCGACAGCAAGCTATACAATGAGCCAAAGTGTTCGAGCATTTCGCTGGCAAGCGTAAAGACGTTTTTGCCGCGCGTACCGGTGCGCAAAAACAGCGCCAGTAACTCGGTATCTGTTAAGGTGGCAACGCCATCTTTCAGCAGCTTTTCCCGGGGCAGCATCGGGCAGGTTATTTCCATATGCTTATCTCCTTACTATTGCAAAAGCATGCTGCCACAGGCCCGGACAGCACTCGACCTGAAATTTGCCGTCTTGCGTAGCGCCTCGCAAAGTGATTCAAGGGACAACAGCACGATGCTTTTCGGATTGTGATAAAATGCCCCACTCTCTGGTGAACCCAACAGGAAAGAATCATGAAGAGCCTGGCCGGTAAAAAAATCGTTCTTGGCGTGAGCGGCGGTATTGCTGCCTATAAAGCGCCAGAGCTGGTGCGCCGTTTGCGCGAGCGCGGAGCGGAAGTACGGGTGGCGATCACCGAAGGCGGTAAAGCCTTTATCACGCCCATGAGCTTACAGGCCGTCTCCGGTTTTCCGGTTTCCGATAGTCTTCTCGACCCGGCAGCAGAAGCCGCCATGGGCCATATTGAGCTGGGGAAATGGGCAGACCTCGTGATTCTTGCCCCGGCGACAGCAGATTTAATCGCCCGCGTTGCAGCGGGCATGGCTAACGACCTTGTGTCGACAATTTGCCTGGCTACACCGGCCCCCGTAGCAGTGGTGCCGGCCATGAACCAGCAGATGTATCGCAATGCCGCAACCCAACATAACCTTGCGACGCTTGCGTCGCGCGATCTGCTTATCTGGGGTCCGGACAGCGGCAGCCAGGCTTGTGGCGATGTCGGTCCAGGGCGCATGCTCGACCCGCTTGCGATTGTCGATCTTGCCGCTGACCATTTTTCGCCTGTAAACGATCTGCAACATCTCAACATCATGATTACCGCGGGCCCGACACGTGAGTCCCTGGATCCGGTGCGTTACATCACGAACAAGAGCTCCGGTAAGATGGGGTTTGCTATCGCTGCCGCCGCTGCAGAGCGCGGGGCAAAAGTGACGCTGGTCAGCGGACCGGTCTCACTACCCACGCCGCCGCAGGTCCACCGTATTGATGTGACCACCGCGCTGGAGATGGATGCGGCTGTTCAGTCAGACGTCCAGCAGCAGCATATTTTTATCGGCTGCGCCGCCGTCGCGGATTACCGCGCAGCTGACATCGCCGAGCAGAAAATCAAAAAGCAAGGCGATGAAATTACAATAAAAATGGTCAAAAACCCCGATATCGTTGCGAATGTGGGGGCATTAAAGATCAATCGACCTTTTGTTGTTGGATTTGCTGCTGAAACAAATAATGTGGAAGAATACGCCCGGCAAAAACGTACCCGCAAACATCTCGATTTGATTTGTGCGAATGACGTATCGCTGGCTACACAAGGATTTAACAGCGACAGCAACGCGCTGCACTTATTCTGGCAGGATGGAGAAAAACGCTTACCGCTTGAGCGAAAAGCGCTCCTGGGCCAACAATTACTGGACGAGATCGTTACCCGTTATGATGAAAAAAATCGACGTTAAGATTCTGGACCCGCGTGTTGGACAGCAATTTCCGCTGCCAACCTATGCCACCTCCGGCTCTGCCGGTCTTGACCTGCGTGCCTGTCTCGACAACGCCGTAGAACTGGCTCCGGGCGCCACCACCCTGTTACCGACTGGCCTGGCAATTCACATTGCCGATCCTTCTCTGGCAGCGGTTATTCTGCCGCGTTCTGGCCTTGGCCATAAACACGGTATCGTCCTGGGCAACCTGGTCGGGCTGATTGACTCCGATTACCAGGGCCAGTTGATGGTTTCTGTCTGGAACCGTGGTCAGGACAGCTTTACCATTGAACCGGGCGAGCGTATCGCGCAGATGGTGTTTGTACCCGTAGTACAGGCAGAATTTAACCTGGTGGAAGACTTTGATGCCACCGACCGTGGCGAAGGCGGCTTCGGCCATTCCGGGCGCAAATAAACGCCCGAACACTCCGTATTTCACAGCGCCATAATGTCATAACAAACCGCAAACGCCAGTTTGCGGTCGCTGTGTGGATGCGAGCCTGACAAGTGCTTATTTTCAGGGGTATTTTGTAACATGGCAGAAAAACAAACTGCGAAAAGGAATCGTCGCGAAGAAATACTTCAATCTCTGGCTCTGATGCTTGAATCCAGCGACGGCAGTCAACGCATCACCACCGCTAAGCTGGCCGCCTCTGTCGGCGTGTCGGAAGCGGCGTTGTATCGTCATTTCCCCAGCAAGACACGCATGTTCGACAGTCTGATCGAGTTTATCGAAGACAGTCTGATTACGCGTATCAACCTGATTCTGAAAGATGAGAAAGACACCTCTGCGCGCCTGCGCCTGATTGTCCTATTGATTCTGGGATTCGGTGAACGTAACCCCGGGCTAACCCGTATCCTGACCGGACACGCGCTGATGTTCGAACAAGATCGACTGCAGGGGCGGATTAACCAGCTTTTTGAGCGTATCGAAGCGCAATTGCGTCAAGTGCTACGCGAAAAGAGAATGCGTGAAGGTGAAGGTTACACCATCGATGAAACGCTGCTGGCAAGCCAGGTGCTGGCTTTCTGTGAAGGCATGCTCTCCCGTTTCGTGCGCAGCGAGTTCAAATATCGCCCAACCGACGATTTCGACGCCCGCTGGCCGCTCGTCGCCGCGCAATTGCAATAACATCCGTTTCACTCTGCAAAAAGTATAAGCCCGGTAAGCATCGCGCCACCGGGCTATTTATTACACGCCGTATGCTTCCCTGTACGCACGCACCGCCGCCAGGTGATCTGCCATTTCCGGTTTCTCTTCCAGATAGCTAATCAGATCTTTCAGGGTCACGATAGAGATCACTTTGCAGCCGTAATCACGCTCCACTTCCTGAATGGCAGAAATCTCGCCGCGACCACGCTCCTGGCGATCCAGCGAAATGAGCACGCCTGCCAGCTCCGCGTTATTTGCCTGGATAATCTCCATCGATTCACGAATCGCAGTTCCCGCCGTAATCACATCGTCCACCAGCATGACACGTCCCTGCAGTTCGCTACCGACCAGGTTGCCGCCCTCGCCGTGTGTTTTGGCCTCTTTACGGTTGAAGCAGTATGGAACATCGCGTTCATGGTGTTCAGCCAGCGCCACCGCCGTGGTGGTCGCAATCGGAATGCCTTTGTAAGCAGGGCCGAACAGCAGATCGAAGTCAATGCCGGAATCCATCAGCGCTTCGGCATAAAAACGGCCTAACAGTGCCAGATCGCGCCCGGTATTAAACAGCCCGGCGTTGAAGAAATAGGGGCTCTTGCGCCCGGATTTCAACGTAAACTCGCCAAACTTCAGTACCTGCTTGTTAAGCGCAAATTCAATAAACTGGCGCTGATATGCTTTCATGGATTCGCTCCTCATTCACTTTTCTACAGACAAAAAAAAGGGCGACAACGTCGCCCTTAAAATCAGTTTTCCAACGCCGCCTTCTGCGTCGTTACGATGGACTCAATCCCCCCTCGGGCCAACGCCAGCAAGGTAAGAAGTTCTTCATGGGTGAAGGGTTCGCCTTCTGCGGTGCCCTGCACCTCGATAATGCGCCCGTCTTCGGTCATCACCACGTTCATGTCGGTCTCTGCAGCGGAATCTTCTACATATTCCAGATCGCATAGCGCTTCGCCATTAACAATCCCGACGGACACCGCAGCCACCATCCCTTTCATTGGGTTGGTTTTCAGTTTACCAGCCGCCACCAGCTTGTTCAGGGCATCGGCCAGCGCCACGCAGGCACCGGTAATAGAGGCTGTACGGGTACCGCCATCGGCCTGGATAACGTCGCAGTCCAGCGTAATGGTAAATTCACCCAGCACTTTCAAATCAACAGCTGCGCGCAGCGCACGCGCGATCAGTCGCTGGATTTCCATAGTGCGGCCGCCCTGCTTACCTTTCGCCGCTTCGCGGGCGTTACGGGTATGTGTGGCACGCGGCAACATACCGTACTCGGCGGTGATCCAGCCCTGGCCCTGGCCTTTCAGAAAGCGTGGAACGCCCTCTTCAATCGAGGCGGTGCAGAGCACTTTGGTATCACCAAATTCAACAAGCACGGAACCTTCAGCGTGTTTTGTGTAATTACGGGTCAGGGTGACGGGGCGCACCTGATTTGCGCTACGACCTGCTGGACGCATGATGGAATCTCCGGCTTGAAACGAATGTGGCTGCGCATTATACGGATTAATGCCGCTTATTCCTATCCTGGGAAGGCCCCGAAAGCTATAATCCCCCCATCTCTCCTTTAAAAACAGGAACGACTATGATCCGCAGTATGACCGCCTACGCCCGGCGTGAAATCAAAGGTGCATGGGGTAGCGCCACATGGGAAATGCGCTCGGTAAACCAGCGCTACCTGGAGACCTATTTTCGTCTGCCGGAGCAGTTCCGTGGCCTCGAGCCAGTGATTCGTGAGCGTATCCGCTCCCGTCTGACTCGCGGCAAAATCGAGTGCAGCCTGCGCTACGAACCCGATGCCAGCGCACAGGGGGAGTTGGTCCTGAACGAAAAACTGGCTAAACAGCTGGTTAATGCCGCGAACTGGGTCAAAATGCAGAGTGACGAAGGGGAAATTAACCCGGTTGATATCCTGCGCTGGCCAGGCGTGATGGCGGCTCAGGAACAGGATCTGGACGCCATTGCCGCAGAAATCCTCGCCGCGCTCGACAGCACCCTGGATGATTTCATCACCGCACGTGAAACCGAAGGCCAGGCACTGAAGGCGCTTATTGAGCAGCGTCTGGAAGGGGTGAGCGGTGAAGTGGCGAAAGTGCGCACTCACATGCCAGAAGTCCTGCAATGGCAGCGTGAACGCCTGGTTTCCAAACTGGAAGAGGCCGAAGTTCAGCTCGAGAACAATCGCCTGGAACAAGAGCTGGTGCTGATGGCTCAGCGCGTAGACGTTGCTGAAGAGCTGGACCGTCTGGAAGCGCACGTAAAAGAAACCTATAACATCCTGAAGAAGAAGGAGGCCGTAGGCCGTCGTCTCGACTTCATGATGCAGGAGTTCAACCGTGAGTCGAACACTCTGGCTTCAAAGTCTATTAACTCTGAAGTGACCAACTCTGCTATTGAGCTGAAAGTGCTGATCGAGCAGATGCGCGAGCAGATTCAAAACATCGAATAACCCGCGTTGTGTCTGATGGCCCCTGTTGGGGCCATTTACTCATTTCCCCCGAGTAAATCTAATCCTAATTTCTCCCTTAAAACGCTCAACCCCTGCATTATCGCCGTCCACGCATTAGAAAAAGTATGGGAAAGTGCCTCACACAAAAAAATCTAAATCGTGAGCTAACCCACAAAACGCTACCCTGACGCCCTCACATCTGGGGGTTATATGCTGCTACATATCCTTTACCTTATTGGTATCACAGCCGAAGCCATGACCGGTGCGCTGGCCGCAGGCCGCCGACGGATGGATACTTTCGGCGTGATCATTATTGCCACAGCGACGGCGCTTGGCGGCGGTTCAGTGCGCGATATCCTGCTGGGTCACTACCCGCTTGGCTGGGTAAAGCATCCTGAATACGTGATTATTGTCGCCGTAGCAGCCGTGCTGACGACCATTGTCGCCCCCGTCATGCCGCATTTGCGCCGCCTGTTCCTGGTGCTGGACGCCCTGGGCCTGATCGTCTTTTCCATTATCGGTGCCCAAATCGCCCTGGATATGGGCGAAGGCCCGGTCATTGCGACCATTGCTGCCGTCGTGACCGGCGTGTTTGGCGGCGTATTGCGGGATATGTTCTGCAAGCGCATCCCGCTGGTGTTCCAGAAAGAGCTATACGCCGGCGTGTCATTCGCCTCTGCCGTGTTATATGTGGCCTTACAACATTACGTTTCCAGCCAGGATGTGGTGATTATCTCTACTCTGTTGTTTGGCTTTACGGCTCGCATGCTGGCGTTGCGCCTGAAGCTGGGTCTGCCGGTTTTCCATTATCGCCACGACAGCCACTAATCTTCTCCGCCTGGAACCCTTTTACGCCCTGCGTCCTCAGCCATGAGGTCAGGGCGATTAGCGTAGGGTGATGAACAAATTCAATAAGCCTGCGCGCCCTCGCTTGTCCCACCCCGGCAACCTGCCGCCAGCTGTGTTCATCCCGTTGCTGAAGTGTTAACCAGTCCTGGTCGCGAAGCGCATTCAAAGCGGTGCGCGGTAGTGGCACCCCAAGCGCTTCCAGCCAGCGAGTAAAAGGCAGCTGGCGCGCCAGATCAAAGCGGTGCCAAAGCTGAAGACCGCGCTGGGCTGATAGCCCCGGCGTCTGTTGCAACTGCGCCTTGCTCAATGCCAGCCACGAAAACAGATGTTCGAAATGGTGGATCTGATGAAGCAGACGCCATCCCGCCTCCCCTACGCCTTCGATATTCAAAACCGATGGCGCGCTCAGCCGTACGAGCCGGGCGATAAACTGTTCACGACAAGCCGGTGTGGCATAAAAACAGGTTAGCGGGGTATACCCGGAGGCAGGAGGTTCAGGCTTTGTGCGATCCGCCCCTCGCCAGACCACGCTGTCAATGCGCGGTATGCCCTGCCCCGCCAGGCTAACCTGAATCTGATCTCCCGGCGCAAGATCCAGCCTCTGCCAGCGCGCCACAGAACCGAGGTTAACCCGCTGGACACGCTTGTCATCCAGCTGTACGGGCTCCAGCGTGGCGACTACCGCTATTCGCCCGGTGCGTCCCACGGTAAAAGTAATTGCCTTCACTTCTGTCACCCGGGCCGCCGGGGCATATTTCCACGCCACGACCCAGCGCCCCTCGCCCGGCAACCACTCCTCTCCCTTTGGCTCTTGCCCCGAGCGAACCACAATGCCATCCGTTACGAAGGGCAACGGCGAGTGATACCACTGCTGGCGGAGCGCTTCTGCCTCTTCTGCACGGGTGATTTTTCGTGTCCATGCTTCGGTCCAGAGAAAACCGGCCTGGGTGAGCGCCGTCAGCCGCTGCGGCATCGAAGCGGGCCCATCAGGCCAGGCCCAGATAAAAACATCAATATCGTTAAGTAGTGCGCTTTCACCATGTCGCATCATTGCCCCGGCAACCCTGGCCCGCGCGTTCATCCCTCCCATTTGCTGCTGAATGTGCCCCTCACGGCGTAAAAAGAGCTCTCCCTGCAAGACGCTGTTTGCCAGCAGACCCGTCGTATGAACAGGTATCCGCGGCAACGCCTGCACTTTTGTTGTCCAGTCCTCTCCTTTCAGGCCATCTCCGCGGCTCGTCGCCTGCACCAGTCGCCCCTGGCGATAAACCAGCGTGACCGCCACCCCATCAACCTTAGGTTGCACCCAGAGATCGCCACGATTTCGCATCCACTCGCGAAGCGCCGCGCTATCTTTGATTTTTTCCACTCCGGTATGGCTAACAGGATGACGGGTTGTGCCCCGCGTGGCGGGCAGCATCAGTGCCGCGTGCTCATCGCCAAAACAGCGCTGCCACTGTTTTAACCGCTCGCTCAGTTGGTCATATACCTCGTCGTTGACGTTGCTCACCCCATCCTGCCAGTAAGCCTTATCCCAGCGGGCAATCTGCGCACTAAGCCGGTTTATCTCTTGCTCCGCTTTTGCGTGCGACCAGACAGGGCAAACCGCCATTCCGTAGCCGCTCCATACCATCATTACTGCTCCAGCCCATCGCCACATTGTTACCCCTCCCTGCAATGAGAATGGGTATAACGCAGACCGACTCCCGAGTGCGATGGGCAAAAGCCAATTCCACGAGGCGTTATCCAGAAATTGTTTTTGTTGCAGCAAACGGGCAATAAATCTGGAAAAAAGCAGGCAAAAATCTGCAAGAGAGGGAAAAAATGTGACAAAGGCTACGTCGCGCAGCGGCGACGTGTATAATAAGCCCGTATGTAGGACTTTCTTCGCTAACACATACAAAAGACTCTCATGGCTCAAGGCACGCTTTATATTGTTTCTGCCCCTAGTGGCGCGGGTAAATCCAGTCTGATTCAGGCGCTGTTAAAAACCCAACCGTTGTACGACACGCAGGTGTCCGTTTCTCATACCACGCGAGCGCCGCGTCCAGGTGAGGTGCACGGTGAACACTATTTCTTTGTTAATCACGACGAATTCAGAGCGATGATTGCCAGAGATGCGTTTCTTGAACACGCCGAGGTCTTTGGCAACTATTACGGCACATCCCGCGAGACCATTGAGCAAGTTCTGGCTACAGGCGTAAATGTGTTTCTGGATATCGACTGGCAGGGCGCGCAGCAAATCCGCAATAAAATGCCTGATTCGCGTAGCATCTTTATTTTACCGCCGTCGAAAGATGAGCTAGACCGCCGCCTGCGTGGCCGTGGTCAGGATAGCGAAGAGGTAATCGCCAAACGTATGGCGCAGGCAGTTGCGGAAATGAGCCATTACGCTGAATATGATTACCTGATTGTGAATGATGACTTTGATGCCGCCCTGAGCGATCTCAAAACCATTCTTCGCGCCGAACGTCTGCGTATGAGCCGCCAGAAGCAGCGACATGACGCATTAATCACCAAACTGTTGGCAGACTGAACCTACATTCAGTATCATGCCCAGTCATTTCTTCATCTGTGGAGCATTTCAAGTATGGCACGCGTAACTGTTCAGGACGCTGTAGAGAAAATTGGTAACCGTTTTGACCTGGTGCTGGTCGCCGCGCGTCGCGCTCGTCAGATGCAGGTTGGCGGTAAAGATCCGCTGGTACCGGAAGAAAACGATAAAACCACCGTTATTGCACTTCGCGAAATCGAAGAAGGTCTGATCAACAACCAGATCCTCGACGTGCGTGAGCGCCAGGAGCAGCAAGAGCAGGAAGCCGCAGAACTGCAGGCCGTTACCGCCATTGCTGAAGGTCGTCGTTAATTAAACCTGCGGGTCGCCCTTGTATCTGTTTGAAAGCCTGAATCAACTGATTCAAACCTACCTGCCTGAAGACCAGATTAAGCGTCTTCAGCAGGCGTATCTCGTTGCACGTGACGCTCACGAGGGCCAGACACGTTCAAGCGGTGAACCCTACATCACGCACCCGGTGGCGGTTGCCTGCATTCTGGCCGAGATGAAACTCGACTATGAAACGCTGATGGCCGCGCTGCTGCATGATGTGATCGAAGATACCCCCGCCACCTACCAGGATATGGAACAGCTGTTTGGCAAAAGCGTTGCCGAGCTGGTGGAAGGGGTCTCTAAGCTGGATAAGCTTAAATTCCAGGATAAGAAAGAGGCGCAAGCCGAAAACTTTCGCAAGATGATAATGGCGATGGTGCAGGATATCCGCGTCATTCTCATTAAACTCGCTGACCGTACCCACAATATGCGCACGCTGGGCTCACTTCGCCCGGATAAACGTCGCCGCATCGCCCGTGAAACCCTCGAAATCTATAGCCCGCTGGCGCACCGTTTAGGTATTCATCACATCAAGACCGAGCTTGAAGAGCTGGGCTTTGAAGCGTTGTACCCGAACCGCTTCCGCGTGATCAAAGAGGTGGTGAAAGCCGCACGTGGCAACCGTAAAGAGATGATTCAAAAAATCCTCTCTGAAATCGAAGGGCGTCTACAGGAAGCGGGTATTCCGTGCCGCGTCAGCGGTCGCGAAAAACATCTCTACTCCATCTACTGCAAAATGGTGCTTAAAGAGCAACGTTTTCACTCGATCATGGATATCTACGCCTTCCGCGTCATCGTCCATGATTCCGACACCTGTTATCGCGTGTTGGGCCAGATGCACAGCCTCTACAAGCCGCGTCCGGGGCGCATGAAAGACTATATCGCCATTCCTAAAGCGAACGGCTATCAGTCTCTGCACACCTCGATGATCGGGCCACACGGCGTGCCGGTCGAAGTGCAAATCCGTACCGAAGATATGGATCAGATGGCAGAGATGGGGGTTGCGGCACACTGGGCGTATAAAGAGCACGGTGAAACCAGCACTACGGCGCAAATTCGCGCCCAGCGCTGGATGCAAAGCCTGCTGGAGCTGCAACAAAGCGCCGGCAGCTCGTTTGAATTTATCGAGAGCGTTAAATCCGATCTGTTCCCGGATGAGATTTATGTTTTCACGCCGGAAGGGCGCATTGTCGAACTGCCTGCCGGCGCCACGCCGGTTGACTTCGCCTATGCCGTGCACACCGATATCGGTCATGCCTGCGTAGGTGCCCGCGTCGACAGACAGCCGTATCCGCTGTCGCAGCCGCTGACCAGCGGTCAGACCGTGGAAATCATTACCGCACCCGGCGCTCGCCCAAATGCGGCGTGGCTTAACTTTGTCGTCAGCTCCAAAGCCCGCGCCAAAATTCGCCAACTGCTGAAGAACCTCAAGCGTGACGACTCCGTCAGCCTGGGGCGTCGTCTGCTCAACCATGCGCTGGGCGGCAGTCGTAAACTGAACGAGATTCCGAAAGAGAACATTCAGCGTGAGCTTGAGCGCATGAAGCTCGCCACGATGGACGATCTGCTGGCGGAAATCGGTCTTGGCAACGCCATGAGCGTGGTCGTGGCGAAGAACCTGCAACAGGGCGAAGCCACGCCGATAGCGCCTGGCGCGTCTGGCCACACCCATCTGCCCATCAAAGGCGCAGACGGGGTGCTTATCACCTTCGCCAAATGTTGCCGCCCGATCCCTGGCGACCCGATTCTGGCGCACGTCAGCCCAGGTAAAGGCCTGGTTATTCACCACGAATCCTGTCGTAACATCCGCGGCTACCAGAAAGAGCCTGAGAAGTTCATGGCGGTTGAGTGGGATAAAGAGACCGAGCAAGAATTTATCACCGAAATTAAGGTCGATATGTTCAACCACCAGGGGGCACTGGCGAACCTGACGGCTGCCATCAATACGGCATCCTCTAATATCCAGAGTTTGAACACGGAAGAGAAAGATGGCCGCGTCTACAGCGCCTTCATTCGTCTGACGGCCCGTGACCGTGTGCATCTGGCAAACATTATGCGCAAAATCCGCGTGATGCCGGACGTCATCAAAGTCACCCGTAACAGAAACTAAGCTGATGAACGCGAAACGTTACGAGCGTATCTGTGAGATGCTCGCCAGGCGACAGCCGGATCTGACGGTGTGCATGGAGCAGGTACATAAGCCGCATAACGTCTCTGCTATCGTCCGTACCGCCGATGCCGTGGGTGTGCACGAAGTGCACGCCGTCTGGCAGGATCACCGCATGCGCCCGATGGTGTCTGCGGCGGCGGGCAGCAACAGCTGGGTGCAGGTAAAAAATCACAAAACCATCAGCGAAGCCGTTTCGCACCTTAAAGGACGCGGAATGCAGGTGCTGGCGACCCATCTCTCCGATAAGGCCGTCGATTTTCGTGAGATCGACTACACCCGTCCTACCTGCATTTTGATGGGTCAGGAAAAGACCGGGATCACCCAGGAAGCGTTAGATCTGGCGGATCAGGACATTATCATCCCGATGATTGGCATGGTGCAGTCGTTGAACGTCTCGGTGGCTTCCGCTCTGATTCTCTACGAAGCACAGCGCCAGCGTCAGAACGCCGGTATGTACCAGCGTAGCAACAGCATGTTGCCGGAAGAGGAGCAACAGCGTCTGCTGTTCGAAGGTGGTTATCCGGTGCTGGCCCGCGTGGCGAAGCAGAAAAAATTACCCTACCCCCACGTCAACGCGCAGGGCGAGATCGAAGCCGATGCCGGGTGGTGGGCTACCATGCAGTACGCGGGATAAATCATGAAAGGCCGCCTGCTCGACGCCGTTCCTCTTAACACGCTTACGGGCGTGGGTGCGGCGCAAAGCAGTAAACTGGCGAAGATTGGCCTGCATACCGTGCAGGATTTGCTGCTGCACTTCCCCCTGCGTTACGAAGATCGCACCCATCTCTACCGCATCGACGACCTATTACCTGGCATATACGCCACGGTTGAAGGCGAAGTCCTGAACTGCAATATCACCTTCGGCGGCCGCCGGATGATGACCTGCCAGATTAGCGATGGCTCCGGCGTTCTCACGATGCGTTTCTTCAACTTCAGCGCGGCGATGAAAAACAGTCTTGCCACCGGGCGACGGGTTTTAGCCTATGGCGAAGCTAAACGCGGCAAATACGGCGCGGAGATGATCCACCCGGAGTATCGTGTGCAGGGGGATCTCAGTACGCCTGAGTTGCAAGAGACGTTGACGCCGGTATATCCCACCACCGAAGGGGTTAAACAGGCGACGCTGCGTAAACTCACCGACCAGGCGCTGGAGTTGCTGGATACCTGCGCCATCACCGAGCTTTTACCGCCGGAGCTGGCGCAAGGGATGATGAACCTGCCGGAAGCGATACGCACCCTGCACCGTCCGCCGCCGTCATTGCAGCTCAGCGATTTAGAGAGCGGACAACATCCCGCCCAGCGGCGGCTTATCCTTGAAGAATTGCTGGCACATAACCTCAGTATGCTGGCCCTGCGTGCGGGCGCCCAGCGCTTCCACGCTCTGCCTCTTACGCCGCGCGATGATTTAAAAGATAAGCTGCTGGCCTCGCTGCCGTTCAAACCCACCGGTGCCCAGGCTCGGGTAGTGGCTGAAGTTGAGCGCGACTTGGGGCTCGACGTACCGATGATGCGTCTGGTTCAGGGGGATGTGGGCTCCGGTAAAACGCTGGTTGCCGCGCTTGCCGCCCTGCGCGCCATTGCGCACGGTAAACAGGTGGCGCTGATGGCGCCTACCGAACTGCTGGCCGAACAGCATGCCAATAACTTCCGCAACTGGTTTGCCCCGCTGGGCATCGAAGTCGGCTGGCTGGCCGGAAAGCAAAAAGGCAAAGCACGCCTTGCGCAACAAGAGGCCATCGCCAGCGGCCAGGTGCAGATGATTGTCGGAACCCATGCCATATTCCAGGAACAGGTGCAGTTTAATGGCCTGGCGCTGGTCATTATTGATGAGCAGCACCGCTTTGGCGTGCATCAGCGCCTGGCGCTGTGGGAGAAAGGGCTGCAGCAGGGTTTCCATCCGCATCAGCTGATCATGACCGCGACCCCCATTCCGCGCACCCTGGCGATGACCGCCTACGCCGATCTGGATACCTCCACCATTGACGAGCTGCCGCCAGGCCGAACGCCGGTGACCACGGTCGCTATTCCGGATACGCGCCGCAGCGAGATTATCGACCGCGTGCGCAACGCCTGCATGCAGGAAGGGCGGCAGGCGTACTGGGTCTGCACCCTGATTGAAGAGTCCGACCTGCTGGAAGCGCAGGCCGCCGAAGCGACCTGGGAAGAGCTAAAGCTCGCCCTGCCGGAGCTGAATATCGGCCTGGTACATGGCCGTATGAAGCCGGCTGATAAACAGGCGGTGATGCAGGCATTTAAACTGGGCGAGCTGCATTTGCTGATTGCCACCACGGTCATTGAAGTGGGCGTAGACGTGCCCAATGCCAGCCTGATGATTATCGAGAACCCGGAGCGTCTGGGCCTTGCGCAACTCCACCAGTTGCGTGGCCGCGTCGGCCGTGGCGCGGTGGCGTCTCATTGTGTATTACTTTATAAATCCCCGCTCTCGAAAACGGCCCAAATGCGCCTGCAGGTGTTGCGCGACAGTAACGACGGGTTTGTGATTGCGCAAAAAGATCTGGAGATCCGCGGGCCTGGCGAATTGCTGGGCACGCGCCAGACCGGGAATGCGGAATTCAAAGTGGCCGATTTACTGCGCGACCAGGCAATGATCCCCGAGGTTCAGCGCCTGGCGCGGCATATTCACGAACGCTACCCTGAGCAAGCGGCAGCGTTAATTGATCGCTGGATGCCCGAGACCGAGCGCTACTCCAACGCCTGAGTCTTAGCCAAAAATGGGCAGCATCAGATAGAGTTTTATGACCAGCGCGTTCACGATATCAATAAAGAAGGCACCGACCATCGGCACCACCAGAAACGCCATATGCGATGGACCAAACCGCTCGGTTATCGCCTGCATATTGGCAATCGCCGTTGGCGTGGCCCCCAGACCAAACCCGCAATGCCCTGCCGCCAGCACCGCCGCATCGTAGTTTTTACCCATCAATCGCCAGGTCACAAAGATGGCATAAAAGGCCATAAACAGCGTCTGGACTGCCAGGATCGCCAGCATCGGCAGAGCCAGCGAGGCCAGTTCCCACAGCTTCAGGCTCATTAACGCCATCGCCAGGAACAGCGACAGGCAGACGTTCCTCAGCACCGACACCGCGCGTTCAAACACACGATAGAACCCCATCAGCGACAGGCCATTGCTGAGGATGACCCCAACAAAGAGCACGCAAACGAAGGTCGGTAATTCAAATGTCGTCCCCGCCAGCCATTGCGCAATGAGTTTACCTGCGGTCAAACAGATGGCGATAAGCGCGATGGTTTCAATCAGTACCAGCGACGTGATCACGCGGCCAACCTCGGGCTTTTCAAAAGCCGACGGCACCATTTCATCGTCCGGCCTGCCGTTTGGCGTGGAGGAGCGTTTCACCAGATAGCGCGCCACCGGGCCGCCGATCAGCCCGCCCAGCACCAGCCCGAACGTTGCGCAGGCCATCGCCACTTCGGTGGCATTCTGAAAGCCGTAGCGCTCAATAAAGACTTTGCTCCACGCTGCCCCGGTACCGTGTCCGCCTGAAAGGGTAATTGAGCCCGCGAGCAGTCCCATCAGCGGATCCAGCCCCAGCAGAGAGGCCATGCCAATGCCGATGGCGTTCTGCATTACCAGCAGCCCGACCACCACAATCAGGAACACCCCCAGCACTTTGCCACCGGCGCGCAGGCTGGCCAGATTTGCATTCAGGCCGATCGTCGCGAAGAACGCCAGCATCAGCGGCTCTTTCAGAGTCATATCAAAGTTGATTTCCCAGCCCATGCTTTGCTTCAACGCCAGCAGCGCCAGCGCTGCCAGCAGGCCGCCGGCGACGGGTTCGGGAATGGTATAGCGACGAAGAAAGGAAACACGATGAACCAGCTTACGTCCGAGCAGTAAAACCAGCGTTGCCGCAACAAGCGTCGACAACGTATCGAGATGAATCATAGAAGGCTCCTTTTATGCGTATGTTCCATGCACACACGGCGTTATCCTGGCCGGTTTGCGCTCCTCATGAGCCCCGGCGATGGAAGTGTAATTAACTTTTTTCTCCCGATATAGAAAAAGCCGCACAAACCGGAGGTCTTTATCCGTAAATTTCGCTGGCAATCGTTTGCTTTTATTGCGCCATCGGCTAGAATGCCCGCTTTTCCTCCTGGGATCGCAGCCGATGTCCGTTAACGCCGTAGAACAGCAAGATGCGCAACCGATTGCGCAGCAGCATAACAGTGAACTGATTTACCGTCTTGAAGACCGCCCACCGCTGGCGCAAACCCTGTTTGCCGCCTGCCAGCATCTGCTGGCGATGTTTGTCGCGGTGATAACGCCGGCGTTGCTGATCTGCCAGGCGCTCGGTTTACCGGCACAGGACACCCAGCACATCATCAGTATGTCGCTGTTCGCCTCTGGCGTGGCCTCTATTATCCAGATTAAAGCCTGGGGTCCGGTGGGCTCTGGCCTGCTGTCGATCCAGGGCACCAGTTTTAACTTTGTGGCGCCGCTGATTATGGGCGGCACCGCGCTGAAAACCGGCGGCGCCGATGTGCCGACCATGATGGCAGCGCTGTTTGGCACCCTGATGCTGGCAAGCTGCACCGAGATGGTTATCTCCCGCGTGCTGCATCTGGCGCGCCGCATCATTACCCCGCTGGTCTCCGGCGTGGTGGTGATGATTATCGGCCTGTCGCTGATCCAGGTAGGACTGACGTCTATCGGCGGCGGCTATGCAGCGATGAACGACCACACCTTCGGCGCGCCGAAAAATCTGCTGCTGGCAGGTATCGTACTGGCCATCATTATTCTGCTTAACCGCCAGCGTAACCCTTACCTGCGGGTCGCCTCGCTGGTGATCGCGATGGCAGCAGGCTACCTGGCGGCGTGGGCCATG
Organism: Leclercia sp. UBA7405; assembly: GCF_037152215.1. Classification (NCBI taxonomy): domain Bacteria; kingdom Pseudomonadati; phylum Pseudomonadota; class Gammaproteobacteria; order Enterobacterales; family Enterobacteriaceae; genus Leclercia; species Leclercia sp. UBA7405. Next base: position 101,516 of record NZ_JBBCMR010000004.1, read on the forward strand.
GGCATGCTGCCCGAGAATACCGCACCGACAAACAGTGCACTGATCACCGTCCCGACGCCGCTGTATTACGGCCTGGGCATTGACTGGGGTCTGCTGCTGCCGCTGATGCTGGTCTTTATGATCACCTCTCTGGAAACCATCGGTGATATCACCGCCACCTCTGATGTTTCTGAGCAGCCGGTGTCTGGCCCGCTGTATATGAAACGCCTGAAAGGCGGCGTGCTGGCAAACGGGCTGAACTCGTTTGTTTCTGCGGTCTTTAACACCTTCCCGAACTCCTGCTTCGGCCAGAACAATGGCGTGATCCAGCTGACAGGCGTTGCCAGCCGTTACGTTGGCTTTGTGGTGGCGCTGATGCTGATTGTGCTGGGTCTGTTCCCGGCGGTGAGCGGCTTTGTTCAGCACATTCCGGAACCGGTACTGGGCGGCGCGACGCTGGTGATGTTTGGTACCATCGCTGCCTCTGGCGTGCGCATTGTCTCGCGTGAGCCGCTGAACCGTCGTGCAATCATGATTATTGCACTCTCTCTGGCCGTAGGCCTTGGCGTTTCTCAGCAGCCATTGATCCTGCAGTTTGCGCCGGACTGGGTGAAAAACCTGCTCTCTTCCGGCATTGCCGCCGGCGGTATCACCGCTATCGTGCTCAACCTGATCTTCCCGCCAGAGAAGAGCTGATCCCCATTTCACGGCAGCCGCGTCCGGCTGCCGTGACATCGATTTACCAATCCCGCCTTGAGCATTGCGCCCAAATGTTGCATAACTCCTCTATGTGCGTTTTGCGGGATGGAAGACCATGAAATTTATTGGAAAGCTGCTCGTCTATATTCTTGTCGCCATATTGATTGCGATTATTGCGCTCTATTTTCTGGTCCAGACCCGCTGGGGCGCGGCTCAGGTGAGTGGCTGGATCACCGTCAATACCGATTACGAGCTCAATTTCGACCTGATGGATCACCGTTTTTCCTCCCCGACGCATATCCTGCTGAAAAATGTCACCTTTGGCCGGGACGGGAAACCTGCCACGCTGGTTGCCAAAACTGTGGATATCGGCCTGAGCAGCCGCCAGGTGACCGATCCGCTGCATATGGATACCATCACCCTCTCTGACGGCACTCTGAACCTCTCCCCGCAGACCGCGCCGCTTCCTTTCCAGGCCGATCGCCTGCAGTTGAATAACATGGCCTTTAACAGTCCGAATATGGAGTGGGATCTGAGCGCGCAGAAGGTGACCGGCGGCGTTAACCCATGGCAGCCCGAGGCAGGTAATGTGCTGGGCAAAAAAGCGCAGATTCAAATCAGCGCCGGGTCGCTGACCCTGAACGGTGTAGATACCAGCAACGTGCTGATTCAGGGCGAGCTGAATGGCAAGGAGGTGGTGCTGAGCACCATCGGCGCCGATATGGCGCGCGGCTCGCTCACGGGCACCGCTCGTCGCAATGCCGACGGCGGGTGGGTGGTGGATAACCTGCGCCTGAACGAGATTCGCCTGCAGAGCGATAAAGCCTTAGCCGATTTCTTCACCCCTATCACCACCTTGCCGTCTTTTAAAATTGGCCGACTCGAAGTGACCGACGCCCGGCTGCAGGGGCCGGACTGGGCGGTGACCGATCTCGATCTGAGCTTGCGCAACCTGACGTTAAGCAATGGCGACTGGCAGAGCGACGATGGCCGCCTGTCGATGAACGCCAGTGAGTTTATTTATGGCTCGCTGCACCTGTTTGACCCGATTCTGAACGCGGAGTTTTCCCCGCAGGGCGTGGCGCTGCGTCAGTTTACCTCCCGCTGGGAGGGGGGGATGATCCGTACTTCCGGTAACTGGTTGCGCAACGGTAAGGCGCTGGTGCTGGACGATGTGGCCATCGCCGGGCTGGAGTACACCCTGCCGCAGAACTGGAAAAATCAGTGGATGGCTGAGCTACCGACCTGGCTGAATAGCGTAACGCTGAAGAAATTCGGCCTGAGCCGTAACCTGGTGATTGATGTGGATCCCGTCTTCCCATGGCAGATCACCGCGCTGGATGGCTACGGCGCGAATCTGCAGCTGGCGAAAGATCGTCAGTGGGGAGTTTGGAGCGGTAGCGCGACGCTGAACGGCGCAGCGGCGACCTTTAATCGCGTGGATGTGCGTCGACCGTCGCTGGCGCTCAATGCTAACGCCTCGACGGTAAATATTAGCGAGCTGAGCGCCTTCACCGAGCGAGGTATTCTGGAAGCCACCGGCACCGTTTCGCAGTTGCCGCCACGGCAAACCACCGTCAGCCTCAACGGACGCGGCGTGCCGCTAAACGTGCTGCAGCAGTGGGGCTGGCCCGCGCTGCCTGTGACCGGAGATGGCAATATACAGCTTACCGCCAGTGGAAGCGTGCAGGCTAACGCACCGCTGAAACCGACCGTGAACGGCAAGCTGCGTGCGATAAATATGGATAAACAGCAGGTGGTGCAGACGATGACGGGTGGCGTGGTTTCAACGGCGCCGGCTGTTTCACCCTCACCCCAGCCCTCTCCCTGAAGGGAGAGGGAGTAAAACCCAGCCCGCACCTACCGGTCCCCTTGTCACGGAAGGGAGAGCGGGCAACCCCAACCCGGACATAACGGTCTCCTTTTCACGAAAGGGAGTGTGGGCAACCCCCAGCCCGCACATAACGGTCCCCTCTCCCTGTGGGAGAGGGTTAGGGTGAGGGGAGGAAAACCGCATCAGAGCTGAATCACCACCTCACTCCCCTCCGGTTTCACCACCACACCCCACTCGCTCCCCGCATGAGACGCCCCTTGCACGCCTCCAACCTGCTGCACATTGCGCAGGCACAGCGTCCAGCTGCGGGCATCGCCCTCGCCTTTCACCCTCACAGTGCCGCCGCTGCGCGTCGCCGTTAGCGTAAACACGACAGTGCCGTCTGCCGCAGGCACTTCGCTTACCGCCGTTGCGCCATCGCTCAGGTTAAACAGCTGGAAAGCCGTCCCCTCATTCCAGGCGTAATCCGGCTTCTGGTTGCTGTTGCCCAGCGCCAGCAGGGTATTGTCGCGCACATAGACCGGCAGGCTCTGGAAGTCGTGCTGCTGCTTATGCCAGCGGCTACCCTGAAGTTCATCGTTATGCCACAGGTGCGTCCAGCGCCCTTCCGGCAGATAAAACTGTACGTCACCCGCTTCGGAGAAGACCGGAGCAACCATCACCGCCTCCCCCAGCATGTACTGACGGTCAAGATAATCACATGCCGGATCGTCCGGGAACTCCAGCATCATCGCGCGCAGCATCGGCGTGCCGAACTCGCGCGCCAGCGCCGCCTGACGATACAGGTACGGCATCATCTGGCATTTCAGCTGAGTAAAGTGGCGCACCACATCGCAGGACTCGTCATCGTACGCCCACGGCACACGATAGGATTTGCTGCCGTGCAGCCGGCTGTGGCTGGAGAACAGACCGAACGCGCACCAGCGTTTGTAGACGTGCGCCGGGGCGGTGTTTTCGAACCCGCCGATATCGTGGCTCCAGAAACCAAAGCCGGACAGACCAATCGACAGCCCACCGCGCAGGCTTTCTGCCATCGATTCATAGTTGGCGTAGCAGTCGCCGCCCCAGTGAACCGGGAATTGTTGTGCACCGACGGACGCCGAGCGGGCAAACAGCACCGCCTCGTCTTCGCCCACCGTCTCTTTCAGCACGTTCCACACCAGTTCGTTGTAGATGTAGGCGTAGTGGTTGTGCATCTTCTGCGGATCGGATCCGTCGAACCATTGGACGTCCGTCGGAATTCGCTCGCCAAAGTCTGTCTTGAAGCAATCTACGCCGATATCCACCAGCCCCTTGAGCTTGTCGGCATACCACCGGCAGGCTTCCGGGTTGGTAAAGTCGTAAATCGCCAGCCCCGGTTGCCATTTGTCCCACTGCCACAGGGAGCCTTCCGGGCGTTTCAGCAGATAGCCTTTCTCTTTCAGCTCCTTAAATACCGGCGACTTCTGGCCGATATAGGGGTTAATCCAGACGCAGACCTTCAGCCCTTTCTCCTTCAGGCGGCGGATCATCCCCTCCGGGTCGGGGAAGGTCACCGGGTCCCACTCAAAATCGCACCACTGGAAGGCTTTCATCCAGAAGCAGTCAAAGTGGAAAACATGCAGCGGCAGATCGCGCTCGGCCATGCCGTCGATAAAGCTGTTTACCGTCGCTTCGTCGTAGTTGGTAGTGAATGAGGTAGTCAGCCACAGGCCGAACGACCATGCCGGCGGCAGCGCCGGACGCCCGGTGAACTGCGTATAGCGGTTCAGCACCTCTTTTGGCGTCGGGCCGTCGATCACGAAATACTCCAGATATTCGCCTTCAACGCTGAACTGCACTTTAGAAACTTTCTCGGACCCGATCTCAAAGGAGACGTTTTCCGGATGGTTCACCAGCACGCCGTAGCCGCGATTGGTGAGGTAAAACGGAATGTTTTTATACGATTGCTCGGTGCTGGTACCGCCGTCGCGGTTCCAGGTTTCCACCGTCTGACCGTTGCGCACCAGGGCGGTGAAGCGCTCGCCCAGGCCGTAGACCGTTTCGCCCACGCCCAGGTCCAGGCGCTCAAACACGTAGTTGCGATCGGTGTTGCCATCCTGCACGTAGCCGTTATTTTTCAGCTGGCTGCCGGTGATGCGCTGCCCGTTGTGCAGGAAATCCAGCGCCCAGAACTCGCCTTTGGTGACGCGCACGCTAACGCTGCCGCTTTTCAGCTCGGCAAACGCCGCGTTGTTTTCAATCTCGACCTTCACGTCGTTGAGAACGTTCAGCGGATAGTGCGGGCCGTTATCCAGCGCCCCCTGAAAATGCTCGATGCGCACCCCAACAATCCCCTCCTGCGGGGCAAACAGACGAACCGTGAACATCAATGTGTCGAGCTGCCAGGTGCGTTCGCGCACGTCGCGCGGCGCCACGTAGACCACCAGGTCGTTGCCCTGCTGCTCCACATCAAACACCTGAACCGGATAAGTCACGTTCAGACCCGGTTGAATAAGCCAGTTTCCGTCACTGATTTTCATACTCTCGTCCTCTTAGTTCCGTAATTCTTTGCTGACCGGCAGGGTTTCAAACTCTTGCTGATTGCGGCGCGCGCCTTGTGCCAGCTCGCCCATGATTTTGGTCAGGAAGGGGGTTTTCAGCGTGTAATAGCGTTTGGCGATGATGGCGCTCAGCACATAGCAGGCCGCCGGCACCAGGGTAAACAGGCCGATGATGATGCTGATGGTCGCGCTATTCTGGGTTTTAGCCGCCGCGTCGTAACCGCCGCCTGCCAGCATCCAGCCGATGAGTGCCCCGCCCAGCGCCAGGCCCAGTTTCAGTACGAACAGCGTGCCCGCAAAGCTGATGCCGGTCAGGCGTTTGCCGTTAGTCCATTCGCCGTAGTCGACGGTATCGGACATCATCACCCACTGGATTGGTGTTACCAGCTGGTGCAGCACACCAATGACGAAGATGAAAGCGAACATCAGGACGGTGGCCTGCATCGGCACGAAGAACATCGCCACGCTCACCACTGCCAGCGCGGCGTTGGTCCACCAGAAGATACTGACTTTGCATTTCCAGTCAGTAAGCGGTTTCGCCAGCGCGGAGCCAATCAGGTTGCCGACGCAGTAGGTGGTGAGGAAGGCGACGAACACCTCCGGCGACCCCATAATCCAGGTGCAGTAGTACATCATCGCGCCGCCGCGCACGCAGACGGCAAGAATGTTGAGGATGGTGAGCACACCTACGACGCGCCACTGGTCGTTTTGCCAGATGTCACGCAGATCTTCGCGCATGGAGGTGGTGCTCGGCGGCACCTGAATGCGCTCTTTGGTGGTAAAGAAACAGAACGCCAGCATCAGGAAGGCCACCACCGACAATACGGCGATCCCGCCCTGGAAGCCGAACGCTTTATCGTCGCCGCCAATCAGGTTCACCAGCGGCATCATCAGTACCGTGGAGAGCATGCCGCCCGCCGTCGCCAGCACGAAGCGCCAGGACTGCAGGGAGATACGCTGCGTCGGGTCGTTGGTGATCACCCCGCCCAGCGCGCAGTACGGGATGTTGACCACCGTATAGAGCAGGGTCAGCAGGGTGTAGGTGACGGCGGCGTAGATCATTTTGCCGTTGAGGCTGAGGTCTGGCGTGGTGTAGGCCAGCACGCAGACCAGGCCAAACGGAATGGCCCCGAACAGGATCCACGGCCGGAACTTGCCCCAGCGGCTGCGGGTGCGGTCAGCAATCAACCCCATGCAGGGGTCCGAAATCGCATCCAGCGCGCGTGCCAGCAGGAACATGGTGCCGACAAACCCGGCGGGAATGCCGAAGATATCGGTATAAAAAAACATCATGTAAAGCATGACGTTATCAAAAATAATGTGGCTGGCGGCGTCACCCATGCCGTAACCAATTTTCTCTTTTACAGACAGTACTTCGCTCATCTTTTTTTATCCTTCACGCTGTAGGGGGCGCTGAGACCGGTTACAGAGGTTGTAAACCATTGGCGATGAAGCGGGTATTCTGTTTTCTGGTTAGCAGATTACGATTCTTCTTTTTTGTGATCGCGGTAAAATTCGATGAGCACAAAATGCTAAGCTGAGGAATTCGTTGAGATTTACCTGAAATGGATCAATGCAGGCCCCGTCTGGGGTGAAAATAAGTGTGTCAGGGTATGTGGTTAATGTCTGAAAGTAGCTATAATGCGCCCCGCCTCCATGTAGCAATCGAGGCGCGGAAGATCGTCATCTCCGGTGAGGTGGCTGGACTTCAAATCCAGTTGGGGGCGCCAGCGTTCCCGGGCAGGTTCGACTCCTGTGATCTTCCGCCAAAATGCTTAATAAACACTTGTTTATGAAGATAATTTTTAGTGTTCCGCCTCTTTACTACTTTCCCTGATTAAAAGCACCTCTGCCTTTCCGATCGTTTCCTCATTCAGCCAAAGCTAAAGCTCGCCAAATGATAAATTCTTGAAGCGTGCTCGCACGGTCATAAAGACGCAATCTGCTTCCATTGCGCTCTTTGCCATACTCGCTTCACCAGAAAAATGGCTGCCAACGGCATTCATTACAATTATAAACTACAGCTTATATTGCCTGGTATATAAGCTACAGCTTATCATGGACGAAAGCATGTGGACGATTCTGTTGGGAGCGCATTTCGAACAATGGCTGAATGCGCAAGATGAAGGGCTACAGGAAAAAGTCCTGGCTGCTTTGCTTAACTTGCAAGTTTACGGGCCGCGTCTTCCCCGGCCCTATGCCGACACGGTTAAGGGATCACAGCATAAAAATATGAAGGAGCTGCGAATTCAGTATGCTGGCCGTCCGGTGCGCGCGCTTTTTGCTTTCGATCCACTACGCCGGGCCATCGTGCTGTGCGCAGGGGATAAAAGTAATGACAAAAGATTCTATGACAACCTTATTCGCATTGCAGATGAAGCCTTTTCTCTTCACATGACTGTCCTGGAGACGTTAAATGAAAACCCTAAATGAAGCGATTGCATCTCGTTCGCCTGAAAGCCAACAGCGTATTCAACAGACGGCTGATGAAATGATCCTCGAAACCGGTTTGCAACTGGTGAGGGAGGAACTCAATTTGTCACAGAAGCAGCTTGCTGAATTAATGGGTATCAGTCAGCCTGCCATTACGCAACTGGAGCAACGAGGTAACGAGCTCAAAATCGCAACGCTCAAACGCTATATCGAAGCGATGGGTGGAAAACTGAGTATCGACGTTGAACTACCGACCGGAAAACGTATTGCCTTTCATATTTGAGAAGAATGGTTAAATCAGGGAACAGCCAGCCGCATATGCAGCAGCGGAAACGGGTTCCCCTGCCCGTCCAGGGCCGAGCGCCCCACCTGCACAAACCCCATGTGTTGATAAAAAGCCACCCCTTGCGGGTTTTGCTCGTTCACATCCACTTCGTTGACGCCGAAATGGTTAACCGCACAGGTCAGTAACAGTTTGCCGACGCCTTTCCCCCGGCTCGCAGCATCCACAAACAGCATTTCGATGCGGTTCTCGTCCACGCCTAAAAAGCCGTGAATATTGCCCTGCTCATCGCAGGCAATGATCACCTGTAAATTCGGCAGATAAGCATTGAGCAGGAGCGGGCGTAACGTCGCAATGTCGCTTTCCTGCAAGAAATGGTGCGTGGCACGAACGGAGGATTCCCAGATCGCGGCCAGACGCTCGAAGTGTGAGGGCAGTGCGGTTTCGATTTTCATCCGCTAACGATGCGTGTCAGCCGCCATAAAATCAACCTCCTGCCCCTTACAATCTCTCGCAAATCGCCACGTTCAGCCGGACAAAGTCGTCCCAGGCAATGACCTCGCTCAGCGTGGCGCGGTAGTAGTCCTCTACGCGACAGACCAGCGGCCGGGTGGCGTAGATGGCGCACAGGTGGGTTGTTTCATCGAAATGGCCGCACACCCCGTCGCCGCGATCGAGAAACGCGGTTTCGGGGCTGGCGTTGACCCTGCGGCAGCACTTGCCGCAGGCATTGCAGGGGAAAGGCGTTAACGCGTCGTCACTCATGCCTGCGTACATAACGACGAAGCGAGGCGCTGTACTTCTATGATGCGATCGCTCAACTCACGATCCTGCTGGCTGGCGATATCCCGCGCGGCTTTCACTTTGTCCAGTAACTCTGCGAACCAGGGCTCCAGCGACTCATCCACCAGCCGTAACGCACCGGATTCAAACTGTGCGGCCGTCGTGAAGGCAAAATCGTCGATCTCTTGCTGATAACGCTCCCATTCGCGGCGTTGTTGCTCGCTTTGTTCACGCGCCTGTTTGGTTTCGCGATCTTCTGCGAAGATATCCCACAGCGAACTGACTACAGTGATGGCTGGCCCTACGTACGGCAGCCATTTGCCCACCACCAGCGTACCCCACTTCTCCATGGTTTTTGGGCCAATCCCCTTCATCAGTGACGGTAGCCACTCTTTCACCACTTTCAGGCCGCTGACCACGTGTTCCGGTTTTGCCATCGAACCCAGCGTATTGACCGCGTGGTTCATCATCTCGGCGTTAATGCCCCCGGACTCTGGCGATACCCCCTGCTCCTGAGTTGCCTGCGCACCCGGCATGTGCGGAATCGACTGCGAGGCACCCTGTTCTGCCTGTCGGGCGATCGCCGCTTGCAGGCTGTCGACATCATCGGCAAAACGCTGCACCAGATAGGTCATCTCACGGTTTTGCGCCGCTTCCACTTCGCCGCTGGCCTGCCGGAACAGTGCCTCGATGTTTGCCTGCGCGTGTTCTGGATCCTGGCGCAATGCCGCCTTGCTGCCCCGGTACATGACCTCACGCTGGTTCTTCACCTCATCGATCACCGCGTTACGGCAAAGCTGCTGCTGCGCAACGATATTTTTCAAAAGGGTATCGAAGCTGCGTACGGTGTCACTGGTGGTCTGCTGCTCTAACGTGTGCAGCAACTTGTCGAGGAAACCGTTCAGCGTCGCGCCCAGTCGACGGTAGATATGCTGGCTATCAATGCTGGCGATAAAGGTGGTCAGCGCCTCTTCGAAGATCGGGAACTCACTGGCGCGCAGCAGTTCCGGCACATTGTTTAGCTTCGCCTGCAGCGCCATCTCCGCATTGACGCGCAGGACAGGGATATCCTGCAGCACATCCTGCAGACCCTGTGCTTCCGCCAGGCTTTGCAGACGAATACGAATGTCGTTTTTGAGGCGGGTTAAGGTCTCGACGTCCATGCGATCTTTATCGTTGAGCACCAGGAACAGCTTTTTCCGGGCCTGTAAAATTTCGACCAGCACCTTGAGTGTCTTCTCCTCTTCGGCGGCACCGGATGGATTTACCACAAAAATCACCGCATCCGCTTTCAGCATCTGTTCCCGGGTCACTTCTTCATGATCCAGCGGCGCATCCACGCCCGGGGTGTCCAGAATGGTGCTGTTATTCCAGCAGTAGGAGTCAACAGAGGCTGTTAACGGAACATCGCCGGTCGCTGCCACGCATTCGCCAACCAGAGCGTTGATAAGCGTGCTTTTGCCGGCGTTATACACGCCGTAGACCATAATGCTGGCGTCTGGCTGGTTGCGCTTGTCTTCAAACTGTTTCTGCACAGGCGCAAATTCTGCCGCCAGCGCAGGATACTGGCTTGCCAGTTTCGCCGTCAGGTCGTAAGTTTCAAAAAGTTCTGCCGCTGACATCGCCATGTTACGCGTTCCCCTCACTCGTTAATTGCTGCTCTGCTTGCTGCTTCAGTCTGCCAATCGCACGCTTAAACTGTTCCACTTCATAATTTAGCCGGCTACAGTCCTCCTCCATCTCGTTGAGTAAGGTGCTTAAGAGCGTACCAACCTGAGTGGTGATCTCGTTTTCAATACCGTCCAGGTAAAGGCTCAGGATCCGGTTACGGACTTCGCTGAGGTTATCTCCCACCACCATTTCAATGGTGCGGGTGGTTTGTTGGGCGCTGTCTCCGGTCATCGATCCCAGCCCGGCCCCGAGAGTGGCGCCTATGGCCGCGCCCGCAGGCCCCAGCAGCATCCCAATGCCGCCGCCGATCAATGCCCCCAGCCCACCGTTACGGCTACGCGTGCTTTTGGTGTAGCCTTCAGGGATCTGCTCGGTCACTTTTTCTACCGAGAAGGCAGGCAGCGTGAGCGAGGAGGAGGTCCAGGTGGTGACAACCGCTGATTTAAAGGCCTTCATCGCCTTGTTCAGGATCGCCTCCAGCGCATCCCCGGTGAGGGTCGCCATCCGGCTGTCCCATCTTTTTTGTGCGGCTAGCAGGGCGCTATTCAGCCCGGCTTCGTCGTTGCGGCTGGCGGCCAGCTCGTTAAAACTGGCCTGAATGGTTTGACGTAATTCAGACTGGGCAAGGCGTATGGCCGGTGTAATCTGTTTTTTTACATCCTGGTCGACCGTCGCAATCATCGTAGCCAGAGATGCCGTCAACGCCTGATATTTCTCCATTTCCACCAGGCAGCCGGAGAGGAAGTTTTTGAAATTCGTCATCGGCACCGCACGCTTCATGCGGACGCCCTCTTCCTGCGAGATTTGCTTCAGGCGGGTAAATAGCTGCCCCATTCCACTGTCGGCGATGGCCGCCGGATCATTCCCGTGCAGTTCGGCATAGCGGGCGGAAAGGGACAGCACTTGCACACGCCCGGTATCAACGCCTTCGGCCTCCAGCTCGCGCTTTACGAAATCCTGCTGCATCTGGCGATCCTGCGCTGGTTTCATCACGCAGATATCGACAGGCACCTCGTTGACCTCATCCCAGCCATGCTGCTTTTTATCGCTGCCCGTCAGCAGCAACATGATCTCCTTCTCTTTCCCCAGCAGTTGACGGATCTCGTTTAAATCGCTGGCGCGTCCCGGCGCATCCGATTTCATGGTGTAGAGGATCAGGTCAGCATGGTCGGCGTGCGCTTTCGCCAGCTCGCCGTTTTGCGAACGCACCGAGTGCAGGCCAGGGGAGTCCACCCAGGTCAGCCCCGGCAGACGGAAGCTCTGAATCGAGCTGGTCGCCTCGGTGGCATCCACGCGAAATTTGCCCTGCAGCGCCGCTTCGTTATGCGCATCACCGTTCTCTGCGTCCGTATTGACGTGGGAGTCATATTTCAGCGTGGTATTCCCGGCCTGCTGGGCCGGAGTCGGGTTGGTATGGCCCCAGGCCATATAATTGCCCAGCGAGCTTTTACCCGACTTCACCTTGCCGTAGACATAGACCAGCAGCGAATCTTCAAAGTTTTTCCGGAAACTCAGCCCCTTGTTCTGATTATCCAGCTTTGCTTTCCAGCCGCTGTCGATCTCTTTCAGGCCGTTGATAAACCCCGCCAGCGACTGGCTTAACGGGCTGGTCTCAGGTAATTTCTCCTGCGCGTCGGCCAGCAGCCCGGCAAGGTTAGAATGAAACTGGCTGTAGTGAGCCGCAAAGGCTTTATCCAGCTCTTTAGCCTGCTCTAATGAAGAGGCGAACTGCATCTCCAGCGTTTCGAAAGAGGTTAGAAGATCCTCGCGAAGCATCTCGTTACTCATCTTTATTCCTGTCTGCTTAGCCGCGCAAATGCTGGCGAATACGTTCAAATTGTTCGCGATAAACTTGCAGTGTCTCAAGCTGGACCTGGCAATCTATCAGGGTATCAACCACGTCATAAAAGTCTTCGGTCATGGTCAGTTCCACGTCGTAGCAGGATTCCAGCGCATTCAGGTTCTGGCGCGTTTTGGCGTCCAGGAAGGTTAGCTCATGGCTTTCGGTAAAATGTTCTGCCACCACGCGCTGATACTGCTTACCCGTTGCCAGCACGTTGGCTTTAAAGGGCGATGTGCTCTGGTAGTGCACCTCAACCCAGCCGGAGAGCGCCTGCTTTAAGTCGTCAGCGCGCAGCGTGCCGACGTTTTGAAGCGAGGCCTTAATGGTTTCGCGCTCCTCTTTTTGCTCGCGTTCGCGGCGCTCACGTTCTGCTCGTTCCCGGCGTTTGCGCTCTTCGTCGTCGCCATTGCCATTCGAGCTGTCATCATCGCTGGAGGAAGAGGCGATTAATGCGCCCACGCCCAGCACCGCTGCACCAATTAACCAGGGTAATGCCATTTTCGCGCTCCTTAGACAGCCGGGAATTTTTTGAGGGTGTTTTTCATCCAGCCGCGGAAATCGGTCATGATCGTATTGAAGGGCTGGAAACCGCTGTTGATTTGCTGATGAATTTGCGCCTGCTTCTCCTGCAACGCGTGCTCGGCCTGCATAAACTCGGCGAGGATCTCTTCAATCGCCACCCGCTGGCGCTCGCGTTTTACGGCGTAGGCGTCAGTGTTCAGCGCATCCAGATGCTGAGCGAGATCGAAAAGGTGGCTGGCGCGGATCAGGCCGTCTTGTTTCTGCGTCACCCCGGCCTGGAAACGGGAACCAGACAGGGCATAGCAGCGCGGCGTAAAACCGAGATCGTCGCGGCACTGTTCCAGCATGCGTTTTTCAATCGCCGCAATGCTTTCGGCGCTTTCTACGTCCGCTTTGCTGAGTACAAGGATGATGTTTTGCTCGGCATACTGACCAAACGAGTCTTTTAGCTGGCGCAAAAAATCGATCTCAATCTTCTCCAGCTCACCCTGGGGCTGGTGGACAAATAGCACGATGTCGGCCTTTGCCGCCCCCTGCAGGGCAATCAGATCGTCGGCGTTATTGGCATCCAGGCCTGGGGTGTCCAGAAAGATAAAATCTTCGGTCTCACACTCTTTGAGTTCCGCCGTTTCACGAATGTCGTTAGTGCGAAAACATTCCGTCTGAATATGGTTCGTTAACATATTCAACAGGAAGCTTTTACCGGCATTCATTAATCCCCAGGCGGCGACAACCGGTTTTCCGGGGGCGAGTTGCTGTTCCAGCAAGGCATCCGCCTTGTGTAATAACGAGGCGTGTGGAGAGGTACTGACATCAGCCATGATAAATATCTCGCTACGTTAATGAGTTATTTTTGAGGACGTTGCGTATTAAGTGTTATTAACGGCATACCATCCGAAAACTGCAGTAACCCTGCGAATTTTGGTGGTAACGATAGCGAGAAGAGTAAGACAGGCCGCTGACAGTCCGTGTCAGTGCAAAGCGGGTTTTAGGCAACGAAACAGCGATTATCTGCGCGCGGTTCAGGGCAGCCGCACCTCCATCACCGCATAGACCCCATCTTCAGGCACGACCACGGTGACATTTTCTACCGGCACGCCGGCAGCGAGATGTATCTCCTGCAGCTCGTCTAAGGAACGTGGGAAGAGGTGCTGCCAGCCAATGCAGCGCAGGGCAAAATCGATCTGTGGGCTGGTATTCAGCATGTTTGACAGGATCACCGCTCCGCCGGGCTTCACCAGCCGCAGAGCGCGTTTTAGAAAGGTCACGGCATCGTCATGGTTAAAGTATTCGAAGATGCCCAGAGCATCCACCAGCTCGGCCTGCTGCTCCCCCAGCTCCAGCACCAGATCGTCGTTACGGATCAGGTGATACACCAGATTCCGGCGCAGCAGGGTGATCTGCTCGCCCACGACCAGCCCCTGCTGAGCCGCCATGGTCTCGGCCCAGCGCAGGGCGACGGGGTCGTCATCAACCAGCGAAAGATGCACCTTCTGTCCATCAAGCTTCGCGGCACACAGCGCCTCCAGCACCGGGATGGCCGCGCCGCTGGCCAGACTCACCCAGTCGCTCTCGATATCGTTATGGATGTATTTGTCCACCAGCGTCGCCAGCACCCGGGCGCGGGAGCGCACGCCAATGGCATCGTTGGCGTGGATAAACCACTGGCGGCTGGCGCTGTCCATTACCGTCCCTTCCGGCAGTTTATCCTCCAGAGGGTTTTGCACCGCAAACAACGCCAGCGCTGAGGGCACCAACCGCACGCGCCAGGCCGCCAGCGCAGGGCGATGACGGAATGCCTCCTGCGACCAGGCATGTTGGGCGATCAGCGTTAACTCGCCGCGGTCTCCCTGCTCAATCAGCGGCGGCTGCAGAGACGGGTCGGCCTTCAGCGCCCGATCGATGGCGTTAATTTCCCGGGTCGTTTCGTCTTTCATCGACCATTTATCACTGACATCGGGAAACGAGGCGCTGTAAATGGTCATGTTTGCAGGTGCTTTACCGCGATAGGCTTGCCAGGTCATGTCGTTGTCTCCCGTTTGGCCGATAACGGAAGTGTATTCATGCCTGGCAGCTTTACCCTACGAAGAAAGCACGAATTCCCGCCTGGGTTAGTGTTTCACCCAGACCAGCTGATCGACGCGGAAGCCGAGGCTACGGGCGATGCGCACGTAATCGTCTTTCACCTTATCCGGGATGGTTGGCGTACGCGCCAGGATCCACAGGTAATCACGGTTCGGGCCGCTTACCAGCGCATATTTGTACTCATCATCCAGGGCAATCACGTTATACCCGCCGTAGAAAGGCCCAAAGAACGACACCTTCAGGGCGGCGGTGGTCGGCGCACCGGTAAAGTACGCTTTGCCTTCGCTTTCGTTCCATTTTTGTTTGCGTGGATCGTAACCCCGGTTGAGCACGCTAATGCCGCCGTCGCTGCGCTGGCCGTAGGTGGCAGTCACCTGCTCCAGTCCGCGTTCGAAGCGGTTTTCCAGGCGGGCGATTTCATACCATTTGCCGAGATAGCGCGAGGCATCAAAATGGGTAATGGGCTGCACCCCTTTCGGCGGGGTAGGCGTTTTGCACGCTACCAGCGTCAGCGCGATCGCCACACCGGTCACAACTGGCCATAATTTCATGTGAGCTCCTTTCGTTTGCGTGATGTAAGTGTAGTGCAGAGGTCGACTGCTTCATTCCGGATACAAATATTCGTAGTATATTGAGATTATTCTTTCTCACCGGACAGGCGCATGGCTTACTCCATTGGCGAATTCGCCAAACTTTGTGGCATTACAGCCACCACGCTGCGCGCGTGGCAGCGCCGCTACGGTTTGCTTAAACCGCTGCGTACCGATGGCGGCCACCGTCAGTACAGCGAAGAGGATGTTCAGCAAGCGCTTAAAATCCTCGACTGGGTAAAAAAAGGGGTGCCGATTGGCCAGGTTAAACCCCTGCTCGAGCGCCCTACCGCGCGGCGTACCAACAACTGGCAGACGCTCCAGGAGAGCATGCTGCAGCGTCTGAAAGAGGGCAAAATCGATGCCCTGCGCCAGCTGGTGTACAACGCCGGCCGGGAATACCCCAGACCAGAGCTGGTCACCGAAGTATTGCGTCCGCTGCGCAGCCAGGTCTCGGCGCGCGTGCCGGCGATGATGACCCTGCGTGAGATCCTCGATGGCATTATCATTGCCTACACCTCGTTCTGCCTTGAAGGGGATAAAAAAGCCCCTGGCGACAACTATTTAATCACCGGCTGGCACCTGAGCGATCCCTGTGAAATCTGGCTCGAAGCCTTAAAACGCACCGGGCAGGGTCACCGTATCGATGTGCTGCCCATCCCGCCAGCCGCCCTGGCACCCGAGATATTCCCGGAGCGCAAATGGCTGCTGATCGCCAGCGGCAAACTGAGCGCCGCACGAAAAAAACAGATAGAGCAGTGGCAGCAGGCGGTCGCACTTGAGGTGGTCATCCTCTAGCGCCAGTTATCACGAAAAGTTGAATATTTTCTTTTCGCCAGAGTGCTAACGTTTTCCTGTTACTTATCAAAACACAGGAATTCATGATGAAAAAAAGTGCCGCACTGCTGATGTTGTCCTCCCTCGCTTTCGCCCCTGCCGCCTTTAGCGCCCCGGTCGGTACGCTTAGCGTGCATATTCTTAATCAGCAGACAGGTGTCCCCTCGTCTGACGTGACCGTTACCCTGGAAAAAGAGCAGCAGGGTAACTGGGCTCAGCTTGCCAGCGGTAAAACGGACCAGGATGGCCGCATCAAATCACTCTATCCGCAGGACAAGGAGATGGAGCCGGGCGTTTATCGCGTCGTCTTCAAAACGGGCGACTATTTCAAAAGCCAGAAGGCCGACAGCTTCTTCCCTGAGATCCCGGTGCTCTTCACCGTTACTCGCACCAACGAAAAACTGCACATCCCACTGCTGCTTAGCCAGTATGGCTATTCAACCTACAAAGGCAGCTGATCGCTTACAAAAAAGTGGTTTCGTAACCTTCTGATATCGCAAGTTATAACAAAATAATTCTGCGAATACTTGGACAAATTATTCATGGTGTGTAAGTTTTAAGAAAGGCTTAGGAGGTAGCACACCATGAATACGAAACCCGTACTCGGAATTAGCGGATGTTTAACCGGGTCCGCCGTGCGCTTCGACGGCGGTCATAAACGCATGGGCTTTGTGATGAACGAGCTGGCCCAGTGGGTAAGCTTTAAACCGGTTTGCCCTGAAATGGCGATTGGCCTGCCGGTACCGCGCCCGGCGCTGAGGCTGGTTCAGACCACCGACGGTGAAACGCGTATGCGTTTTAGCAAGGACAGCACCGAAGACGTATCAGAGAAAATGGCGAGCTTTGCCGCCAGCTACCTGCCGGGTATCAGCGACTTTGCCGGGTTTATCGTCTGCGCCAAATCCCCAAGCTGCGGCATGGAACGCGTACGGTTATACGATGAGCAAGGCAACCGGGGGGCGAAAGCCGGCACCGGGCTGTTCACCGCCGCCCTGATGGAGAAGTATCCATGGCTGCCCGTCGAGGAGGACGGTCGCCTGCACGATCCCGTACTGCGCGAGAACTTTGTCGAGCGGGTCTTTGCCCTGCATGAACTGAATACCCTGCGCGCAAACGGCCTGAGCCGCCGCGCCCTGCTGGATTTTCACAGCCGCTATAAACTGCAGCTGTTGTCCCACCATCAGGCGGGATATCGCGCTATCGGGCCTTTTGTCGCCTCGCTGTATGAGTGGGACGACCTGAACGCCTTTTTCGAGGTTTACCGGGATAAGCTGATGGCGATCCTGAAGCAACCCGCCTCGCGCAAGAATCACACTAACGTGCTGATGCACGTGCAGGGCTATTTCCGTAATCAGCTTAACGCCCGCCAGCGCGACGAGTTACGCGAAGTGATCCTTAACTACCGCGCCGGTCTGTTACCGATCCTCGCCCCGCTGACGCTGTTGAAACATTATCTTGCGGAACACCCACACAGTTATCTGCTGACGCAAAACTACTTTGATCCCTACCCTAATCATTTAGGTTTACGTCTTGCTACTGGCTAAATATCAATGAAGCGAAGGCCCCGTTGACCCGCAGAGGCCCATACTGTACCCCTTTAGACGACACCCTCACTGTCGTCTTTTTTTTGCATTTTGCGCAAGAATACTGGCAATATATACAGGCCTTTTCGCCGCTTCGGGAATGCCCATGATCAAGACGCTGCATATCGAAAACTACCGCTCCATCCGCCGCCTGTCGCTGGATCTGCAGCAGCTTAATATCGTTTTCGGGCCAAACGGCACCGGTAAATCAAACATCTATAAAGCTATCCATCTGATGCACAGCGCGGCGCAGGGGCAGTTTTCTCAGGCGCTGGCGAACGAGGGCGGGATTTTAAAAGTGTTCTGGGCCGGCAAGACGCGCAGCGACCAGCTGCGGCGGATGAATCTGGCGGTAGAGACCGAAACGTACGAATACGAGCTGCAGGTGGGGTTTGTTGAGAGACTGCCGTATCCGTCGCAGTTTCAGCTGGATCCGGTGATAAAAGAGGAGACTATCTGGTTGAGCCAGCAGCACCGCCGCCCCTCGGCGCGGCTGATGCAGCGTAAAAACCAGACTGTGTTCCTGAACAACGTGCATCACGAAAAAGTGACCCACAGCGGCACGCTGTATGAGAATGAGTCGGTGTTTGGTCAACTGGGGGAGCCGCATCTGTACCCTGAGGTATCGCAGATGCGCGAATCGCTACGCAACTGGCGTTTTTATCATGAGTTTTCGGTGGCTTCTGGCTCGGCGATGCGCGCCCCGCAGGTGGGGTTCCGCTCCCCGGTGCTGGCGAGTGACGGCGCAAACCTGGCGGCGGCCTTTCAGACCATTGTGGAGATTGGCGACGAGCTGCTACTGATGCGAATTCTCGATCAGGCCTTCCCCGGCTGCGTGTTTTACAGCGACAACCGCGACGGCCGTTTCCGGATGATGATGCAGCGCGAGGGGCTAAGTCGCCCGCTGGAGCCTGCTGAGTTTTCTGATGGTACGCTACGCTTTCTCTGCCTGGCGGTGGCGCTGCTCAGCCCGCGTCCGCCAGCGTTTATCGCCCTCAACGAACCAGAAAATAGCCTGCACCCGCAGATGCTGCCTGCGCTGGCAAGCCTGATCGCCGAAGCCAGCCGCTATTCGCAGATCTGGCTGACCAGCCACTCGCCAGAACTGGCGACCTTAATTGAGAAGCACCGTTCGTTTTCGCTGTACCAGCTGTCGATGGCGGAGGGCGAGACGCGGATGGAAAGGCTGGGTTAGGAACCTTATTCTCAATAGCGAAATAGCTGCCTTCTGGTCCGTTACTCAGGCGGTTTTTTACGCCTCTTCCGCTCATCAAGGAGGGCGAATAACCACGATCTGAAGGCTGCCGCGGTTGCTGCAATCGCACTTACGACAGCCACCTGCTTAATATCTGCCCGTTCAATCACAACCTCATGGTGGATAATGAATTTAATGGCAATCAGGGCCAGAGAGAAAAATATCAGGCAGCAAATAAATAAGTAGACAAACAGTTCTGGCTTGAGTCTGGCTGCGTCTATGGTTATCGCAAGATCCCTCTCGATCTGCGTGATACCGGGCAACAGTGCGGAGTGAACCGGGTCTGGCGGCTGATGAAGCGTGCCGGAATAAAAGCTCAGGTTGGGTACTGTAGCCCACGGGCATGTAAAGGCGAAGCCAGCATCGTGTCGCCCAACAGGCTCCAGCGACAGTTCATTCCGGATGCTCCAGATGAGCGTTGGGTAACGGACATAACCTACATCAGGACCCACGAAGGCTGGCGGTATCTGGCCGTGGTTGTTGGCCTGTTCTCACGTAAGGTTATCGGCTGGTCAATGCAACCCCGCATGATCAAAGAGATTGTCCTGAACGCATTACTTATGGCGGTATGGAGGCAAAATTCTCAAAAACAGGTATTGGTTCACTCTGATCTGGGCTGTCAGTACACGAGCCATGAGTGGCAGTCGTTCCTGAAATCACATGATCTGGAGGGCAGCATAAGTTGTCGCGGTAACTGCCACGACAATGCGGTTGCGGAAAACTTTTTCCTGCTACTGAAACGCGAACGGATTAAGAAAAAGATCTACGAAACAAGGGACGAAGCCAGAAGCGATATTTTTGATTACATCGAAATGATTTATAACAGTAAGCGTCGGCATGGTTCGAGCGAGCAGATGCCACCGGCTGAATATAAAAACCTATATTACCAACGGCTCAGAAGTGTCTAAATTATCCGTGGCGATTCAGGCCCTCTCCCACATCATTGCTATCTCACTCGCGAGGTAGCGGAAATGGTTAACATTCAAACTATCGTTCTTTTCTTAGAATCGATTGGTAATTTCCAAATGCAGGGAAATTTTCATAATTCCCGGAAACATCCACTTTTGTTTCACTTTCATCCAAAAGATGTGGGTTAAAACGTTCTTCTCTGATAACGGTATGACCATCTTCTTTAAAAAGATAAGTCGTACTATTAGAAACATTCATAAAACCAGCGCCTTCACCTTCGCTCTCGGCAAACTCTCGGTGAACTGCCATTGAAAGAAAAAGTCGCTCATTATTCAGAACTTTAAAGCTATAAAGAAGATATTCTCTTAGTTCTTCATCTAAAAAACCGACACTAATCCAGCCAGCATTTTTTGTGACCTGAATAACATGTGATGGTTTTACATCAGAACCGATAAGTGCAGTATATGGCATCCCGCGAGAATGCTTTTTTTTGGCTTCATTCTCGCTCAGAGGATTCATTGGTTCTTTATAACCAACGGACCATTTTTTACAATAAAAAACCTTGTCCATTATTTGTAAA
Organism: Leclercia sp. UBA7405; assembly: GCF_037152215.1. Classification (NCBI taxonomy): domain Bacteria; kingdom Pseudomonadati; phylum Pseudomonadota; class Gammaproteobacteria; order Enterobacterales; family Enterobacteriaceae; genus Leclercia; species Leclercia sp. UBA7405. The sequence continues at coordinate 121,924 of NZ_JBBCMR010000004.1, forward strand.
CCTTCCCATTAGTATCTCGGATAATGACATCAGCTTGCTTAGCCGCATTAATAACTGATTGTGGAATTGGTTTCATCTGAGGTGGAACCTCCAGGATGTTACTCCCTTCCATCTGGCTTCCAGCCAACTTACCACTGGAAGGAACATTTGCGATTGTAGCGCCGGCACCATCATATCAGCCACGTACAGCAGAACCTACCACACAACGCCCGGAAGCGTCTGTATGTGACTGATAGTTTGTGGTTATCAGGGCAGCGCCCTGACGAGATTGTTTTGTCTGCTGGCAAAGGGATTCAGGGCAAAAAATCCCGCCAGCTATGGGCGGGACCAATTACCATACAACTATATCAAGCCAAGTGATTCAGGAAGCTCTTTTATATAGATTGCATGATCTCCTTGATATTCTTTTGATATCAGGTCAAAAGCATTTGCTACTTTCATTTTATCATCAAGACTTAAAAGTTGTAGTTCAGCCGCAATACTTTCCATCATTCCTACTGCAATATCAGGATCTAAAGACTCTTCATCAGAGAACTCAAGAAAAATAGCCATGTCAGCTATTATCTTCACCAAGCGAGCATCACTATTCATGGACAATTTTCACCTCTATATTTTTGATACCTAATTCATCAAACATTTTTTGAGCTCGATTAGCCTGAGCTTAATTTGGGACTTCCCAACGTCCAGTTATTCCATTACTTTTCAAGGCCTCAGACTGCCTTATCGCCTGAATTTTAGCTTTTGGTGTTGTTACAACTGATATTTTTCTGACAATCACAACATTACCATCAACACCATCAAATCGAACTGGTCTGTTTTTTCCAGCGTCATCAATTCGATCGATCGTTGGAGCCTGTCCTTTTTAGGTGTCAATATTTGAACGAGCACCAGAAGCAGAATCATTATAGTCTCCAGCTCTTGAACTCATTCCGGCATTTTCATCAACCCATTTAACGTTTATCTCATGGCTGGCATCATTAATGAGCTTGGATGCTTGCTCAAGGTCGCCAGCGACATCACCAACCAACGGTACTAACCCGATGGTTGCCGCAAGGTAATCAATCGCACTCTGCGCTTCCGCAAAACTCTTGATATCCCCGACCACAGGCACAAAATCTACACCCAGTGAAACCGAGCCTTTCAACGCTTCACGCCGTTTAGTGTACATCTGTACCGAACAAGCTTCAGCGCTCATTCCGGCACAGTTTTCCTGCTTATAGCGTTCGTTTTCGGTTTTAGGTGCTCTTCGGCTTTTTGCTCCTGCGTCTTACCTTCAGACTGTGCCTGCGCAATATCACTGAGCGCATTATTCTCAACAACAACTAGTCAGAGGTCGTCATTATGGCTAGACGCGATTCTACGTCACAGAGAACCTTTCCAAAGCGCAGCGGCGGATGAAGATCGGTTATGTCAGCATCCGGCATTTTTATCACCACAACCTCCTGGCCACCTGGTATTCCCGCAGCCCCAGCCTGCGCCTGAATGGCAACTGGCTGGCAGAAGCGGGGTTTACTACCGATACACTGGTGGATATCCGGGTGATGCCCGGCTGTCTGGTCATCACCACGCTCCCCACGGAGAGCCCACTGATGAAGGTACTGACCCGGACCAGCACCTGCCTGCCCGCGAAGGAGCAGCAACAGGTGCTGGCGTTCCTTGAAGGCGTGAACGCCAGACTGGCCCTTGAGAAAGGCTGACGGGTAAAAGGAAGATCCCGGCTCTGGGGCCGGGATTGTGGTTCAGGGTTTTGGATCTGAAGGTGGGGGAGATTTTCGGGCTTTGCGTTCGTCCAGCCAGGCAAAAAGCCATGTTCTTGAACCCGCAGCAAGCCCAACGATTCCACTGATCACAAGTAAATCAGTAACATTTTTTTTAGTAAAAACAAAACCGCTTTCATACCAAATTCTAATCGCACAATCAGCAATAAAAGCAAATACCAAAAATGCCACGAAATAATACGCAGTACTTGCCAGAAACATCCATAAAGACGGTTTTGTCATTTTCTTAATCTTCATTCCTTCTTCCCTGCATCTTTCACTTTGTTGCTGATAAATTCACCGCCAAAAGCACCAAAAATATAGTTAACTTCGCTTGAGAATGGACCAAATTTTCCAAATGTACCACCTGACCATGCACCGAGTCCGGCTCCCGCGATAGCTGCGCCATTTGGTCCGTCTGTAAATACTGCCCCGCCCATTGCAATACCCGTATTTACCCATATACCGCGGCCCGGAGCCAGTGTCCCCATATTGAATGAGGTGGCACTTCCCAGGTAATCCCACGATTTACTTTCATTTCCCGGCTTGCTCAGATCATAGTATTGATAGCCACCGTTAGCGGTCAGACCAAGGATCCCACCACCAATAACCTTACCCGCCGTTGCTGCCGGACCCAGATACCAGGCCCTGTCAATGGACACAAGGTTACTCACCAGCCGCTTTTCGTCCGCCGTCAGCTGGCTGACGTCTTTGCCATACAGCGCGCTGACCAGCCGTTCAGAGAGCAGCGAGGCCGTCACTGCCCCCGCGGCCCCGGCCTTCAGCCCATCAGCGCCGTTGCCGCCTGCAAGCTGCGTCAGAGCAGCCGCCACGACGCCGTGCAGTGCTGCGCGGGCAGCATCGTTTTCAACATTTTTCACCAGCGAGGCGAGCAGGAGAGCAGCACCGCAGCGGTGCCAGTCTGCGTGTTGCCGCCGCGCTGACCTTCGTCCAGAAAGCGCTCTCCGGACCGTAGTCGGGGCTGCTGTACTCCGCCTGGCTGCGGATAACCTCCTCCCGCAGGGAGGCAGTCAGGCCATTAAGCTTCCCTTCTAAGGCGGCCGGGTTCAGGGCAAAATATTTTCAGAGTTCAAAACGGATGAGCTACGGCCTGATACGAACAGAATGCGATATTTTTGTGCGGCGAGTGGATAGCGCAGGCGGGATTTATCGACGGGATGCCGCTAAAAATACGGGTGATGCCGGATTGTATCGTTATCACCATCCAGAACACCCGCAAGCTGTACGGCTGCGCCGAGGGCTTAAGCGTCGCTCCCACCAACCGCAGAAAGATGGAACAGTGGATTGGGGCGTTTCCGGGCGCGCTGAACGACACCGGCGATCTGCCGGTGTACAGTCGCGGGAACGGACATTTTGGGTAAAGGTGATGGCTGATAAGACGATTCCGGCCATTCAGGCCGGAATCTAAGATTTTAATTTAACTTATTTTTCTCTTCTTCATATTCCTGCAAATATGCTTCGAGGGGCTGCGCTGTTCCCAATGTGTAAATTTCACCATTATCTTTATCTATTATAAATGGTGCATTACCTGCCAATAATGCACTACCATTGCCAGTTTCCAGGTATTCTCTTGATTCAAAACAAAAGAACCACCCTTCAGAAAAACGGCCCTGAACGGTAATAACTACAGGAATATCTGTATTGCTAAGATATTCATGTGCTTTTTTTATTGCATCATCGAAAGTCATCATTAATTCGTTCTCAATATTTTAAATGATTTAAACTGACTTACATCGGCTACTTTTCCTGTTTGCCCATCAAGGAATCTGATTGTCCCATTTTGATTCACTACATTAAATACGTGCCCCGGCTGGCCGATACCATAAGAACCATACACTATTCCTCTCGCGCCTGAACCTGCATCAATCATTTGTTGAGTAATACTCTCTGTACCTGATGCAAACTTAAATTTAGTACCATAATGATTTTCTAATACTGATAACGGAATACCATTTTTATGGTTTACAGGTAAGGCAGAATCTTCAGGAGGAGAGTAAAATCCCCCTCCTGAATTATTCAGATTCGCTTTATTGATACTTTAGTCATGCTAACACCCGCAAAATTCAGAAGCGGGTTATTCACACGATTACCAGCCGGGCACTGCGCCGCCATTAAAGATCTTCTCCGCCGCTTTCGCCACCTCCGGCGACTGGTAAGCGTGGATAAACGCTTTGACGTTCTCGGCGTCTTTATTGTCTTCCCGTGCGACCACGATATTCACATAGGGCGAGTTTTTGTCTTCAATAAATATCCCATCATGCACCGGCGACAGCCCGGTTTGTTGCAGATAGGTGGTGCTGATAATGGCCACATCGACTTTTGGATCATCCAGCACGCGCGGCAGTTGCGCCCCTTCCAGCTCCATGATGTTCAGCTTCTTCGGGTTAGCCGTGATGTCCAGCGCGGTGGGCAGCAGGCCGATGTCCGGTTTAAGGGTAATCAGCTTCTCTTTTTGCAGCAGCAACAGGGCACGCCCCAGGTTGGTTGGGTCGTTGGGAATCGCGATGGTGGCGCCATCTTTCAGTTCAGCCACCGATGTGATCTTGCGGGAATAGCCTGCCATCGGGAAGACAAAGGTATTTCCCACCGCCACCAGCTTATAACCGTGCGCTTTATTATCTTCCGCAAGGAACGGACGATGCTGGAAGACATTGGCATCCAGCTCGCCGTGGTCAGTTGCATCGTTCGGCAGCAGCGAGCCGCTAAAGCCGACCAGCTCCACATCCAGGCCGTATTTCTCTTTCGCCACCTTTTTGGCGACCTCTGCCACTTCCTGCTCGGCGCCGTTAATCACGCCGACTTTAATGTGTTTAGCATTACTGCCACCCTGATCGCAGCCCGCCAGCAGCAGGCCCGCAAGAAGAAGTGCACCCAATCGACGTTTCACCAGCCGGTTCCTTTTGATAAATGTTTACCCGACTATATCGGTAACCCAGCGGCAGGCTAAAAAACGAAAAGGAATCAAACAGAAGAAAAAGATATATGCCGCTCAGCGGTGCTTTTTCTCATGGCAAGCAGCCACGCTTTGCGGGCAACGCCAGCGCCTGGTAATGCGATGTCTCACCGTAGCCGACGCGGGCAATCCCTTGCCAGACGGCCTGCTGAAACAGGCTGCCCGGCGTATCCAGGGTCGTAAAGTTCATGGGTCTCTCCGGTTGTGAGCAGTGAGTCCAGAGTGGCGTTTTCACCTCTGTGCTCACAACCGAAAAATGGACGACCATTTTTTTGCGCTCGCTTACGCCTGACTTTTGCGTAACGGCGCTTCGCGCAAGAACCATGACAGCACAAACGCCAGCACCATAATCCCTGCCGCCATGATAAATACCGCGTGAATGGCGGAGCCAAAGGCATCCAGATAGTCCGCCCTGAGGGCATCCGGCAGATGGTGGATAGCGTCAGGATCCAGCCCTCGCGGCAGTTCACTGCCTTCGGGGATGCGTGCCATTAGCCCTGATTGCAGTTGATGGGTAAATACCGCGCCAAACAGCGCCACACCAATCGCCCCGCCGATGGAGCGGAACAAGGTGACGCCCGACGTCGCCACACCGTACTGGCTGGACGAGACGCTGTTCTGCACCGCCAGCACCAACACCTGCATCACCAGCCCCAGACCCATCCCCAGCACGCCGGTGAAGAGGTACAGCTGCCAGGTGGGGGAGTCGATGGTGATCCCCGTGAGCAGCGCCATACCGATCACCCCCAGCAGGGTACCGAGGATCGGGAACAGGCGGTACTTGCCGGTACGGCTGATAATGCGCCCGCTGATGATGGAGGTCAGCAGCAGACCGCCCATCAGCGGGATCAGCTGTAATCCGGCCTGGGTTGGCGTGGCCTCTTTCACAATTTGCAGATACAGCGGCAGGAAGGTCACTGACCCGAACAGCGACATCCCGATGATAAAGCCAATCAGGCTACACAGCAGGAAGCTGCGATCGCGAAAGAGCGAGAGCGGGATAATCGGCTCCCAGGCCAGACGCTCTTCATAGATAAATCCGGCAATCCCCGTCAGGCCGAAGGCCAGAATGCACCACAGCTGTGGGTCGCTCCAGGAGCGTACCGTCCCCCCTTCGCTGGTGAAGAGAATGATACAGAGCAGCGCCATGCTGAGGTAAATCGCCCCGAGATAGTCGATTTCATGTTTGTTTCGTTTGGTATTGCTGTGGAACACCGCGCCGATCACCAGCAGGGCAAACAGCCCCAGCGGCAGATTAATGTAGAAGATCCAGCGCCACGAGGCATGCTGCACGATAAACCCACCGATCAGCGGCCCAATCACCGTTGCCAGCCCAAATACGCCGCCGAAGAGCCCCTGATAGCGGCCACGCTCGGCAGGCGGGATCACATCGGCCACCGCCGCCATGCTGATCACCATCAGTCCGCCGCCGCCCAGCCCCTGCAGGGCACGCATCAGTACCAGTTGCGTCATGTTTTGCGCCAGTCCGCACAGGGCCGAGCCCAGCAGGAAGAGCACAATCGCAATCTGCAGTACGATTTTTCGGCCAAACAGATCGCCGAACTTGCCATACAGCGGCACCACGATGGTGGAGCTCAGAATGTAGGCCGTCACAACCCAGGAGAGTTTATCCAGCCCGCCCAGCTCACCCACGATAGTGGGTAGCGCCGTGGAGACGATGGTCTGATCGAGGGCAGACAGCAGCATCACCAGCAGTAGTGCGCTGAACAAGAGCTTTATCGAAGGGGGCTTTTGCGCGTCAGGCATCATAAGAGACCGCTTGAAATTAATTAATGAGATAATTAATATTCAATGAAGTTATGAATACGGTCAAGGGATCGCTCCAGCATGTCAGCACATAAAGATAATTCTGAACCGCGCCGCCCCGGTCGCCCTCGCGGGGGCAAACGCGCCACCACCAGCCGCGAGCAGTTGCTGGACATTGCGCTGGATCTCTTTTCTCGTCAGGGGATCGCCAACACCTCTTTAAACGCCATCGCCAAAGAGGCGGGCGTAACGCCGGCGATGCTGCATTACTATTTTAACTCACGCGAACAGCTGCTGGATGCCATGATCGAGGAGCGTTTTCTGCCGCTGCGCAGCACCATCGCCGCCACCTTTAGCGCCCATCCCGACGATCCGGTGGCTTCTCTGACCCTGATGGTCCAAACGCTGGCGAGCCTCGCCGGGCAGCATCACTGGTTTGCGCCGCTGTGGATGCAGGAGGTGATCGGTGAAATGCCGGTCTTACGCGCCCATTTGCGAAATCGGGTGGGTGAAGATAACTACTCCGTGACGCTTGCCACGCTGAAGCGCTGGCAGCAGGAGGGGAAACTGAACCGCGAGCTGGCTCCGGAGCTGCTGTTTACCACGCTGCTAAGCCTGGTGCTGGTGCCCTTCGCGAGAAGGCGTAATGACGAGAGGCTAAGCGCTCTCTCGTCTGCACAGATTGTGGGCCACGCCTTAGCGGTGATGGGCCAGGGCATTGGCGCTTAAAGCGCTTTGGTCAGATAGTGGCGCTGCATCCCCTGGTTCGGGAAATCGGGCAACGTCATCTGGAGTTGATAACCCAGCTTTTCGTAGAAGGGCCGCGCCTGGAAACTGACGGTATCCACCAGCGCATTCAGGCACCCTTTGCGCTTCGCCTCTTCTTCGGCGGCCAGCATGATCTGGCTGCCTACACCACTGCCACGCACCGCGCTGCTCACCCACACATAGCTGATATCCAGCCACTCCCCTTTGCGACGCCCTATAACCCCGCCAATGAGGGTACCGTCGTCATCGCGGGCAAAGACCGCCAGATCGCCCCAGGTGCGGGTATCGACAAACTGCTCGTTATAGGCGCGCAGCCCGGTTAATAACGCTTCCTGATCCTCGGCAGTGATGGTATCGACAATGTCTAGCTGCATCCTGTTTTCCCTCATTTTTTTATCGTTACCCTAAGTTCGCGCAACGGCAGAAAGGAGACAATAAATTTTTGTTGGCGCCCAAGAATTTGGCAAAAAGTGCGGCTACGCTTTTAACGTTTAGTCGCCGGAATGCGCAAATTCATACTTTCCACCTGGATCGCATCGGCGAATGTAACGATATATTTCAAATGGAATGCCGTGGTTATCAACCGGAGGTCAACATGAAGTCAGCACACCTGTTTTGCCTGATAGTCTGTCTGCTTTTTGCCGCCTTCGCCCATGCGCAAGACAACGACGATCCCGCCAAACTCGAACAGAAAAAACAGCTGATTTTGAAAGATGTGAAAAAAGCCTGCGCCCCGCAGCGTAAACAGTCTGACTCGGAGTGGCAGGCGATGATTATGTCTTCAGAGGCGAATAAGCTTTTGATGCGCAACGCCATGCTGGCGGTAGATCGTAACAACCAGGAGGCCTACTGGGACGCCGTCAGCCGCATGGACTGCATGGAGGATTATTAAGCGTGAAGCGGGCTTCACGCTTGCTGATTAACGTTTACGTATTTCAGGAATAATTAAATCGCCCCGCAGAACCCAGGATTCCAGCATCTGGGTTTTTTCGTTCAGCCAGCTCACAATGCGTGCAGCCATCGCATCCATCGAGTATTCAATCGCCGGAATGGTTGGGATACCCGGTAAATGCAGGGAGCCGGCCAGACTGAAGACCATAATGTCACCCGGTACGGACTTGTTAAATGCCTGCAGCTGCGGGATCACCCGCTGCGCCTCTTGCTCATCAGCAACCAGTAAGGCGTTGAAGTTCAGCGTGCTCGCATTGTTCAGCAACTCCTGCAGCGCCACGGATGACGAGGTGGCCTCCATAAAGACCAGGTTGCGATTAAAGGGCAGGAAATTTTTCTCCAGCGCGTGCTTGTAGCCCAGCAGCACCTGATCGGCAAAGCCGCTACCCTGCGGATGGATCAGCGCTATCTGGCGGCGCCCCTGGCTGGTGAGGAAATTACAGGCGGTTTCTGCGGCGAACGCGTGATCGAACTGAATGCTGTTGACGTTATCCGCCGCCTGCATGCAGTCCACCAGAATGACATTTTCCTGATCGACACTCAGCGGAAAACGGGCGCCAATAATGAGAATGTCGTCGCACAACCCACACGAAAGCTCTTCAAGTGCGTTCATCACCTCGGCTTTGGTGTTGGCAAAACGCAACAGCAGATGCTTTTGATGCTGACTAAGCTGTTTTTCCAGCGCGTACAGGTAACCAGTGCTCTGGTTGATATTATCCTGCGCACAGATCACCCCGATACAGCCGGTTGACTGGCTCAGCAGCGACTGCGCAATCACATTGGGTCGATAGTTCAGCTCATCCACCGCTTTCAAAACGGCCTGACGGCTGGCTTCCTTTACACCGCGCGACCCGCTCAACACCCGTGATACCGTGGCTTTGGACACCCCGGCCAAACGTGATACATCGTTGATTGTAGACATCTTTCTCCCCTGACAGGACGGCCCCGCCCTGCAAATTCCATTACCGCATTGGCTCACATTTTGGCCAAAAAGAAGTATATCCGTTTCCGTTTTCTATGGAAACCGATTTTCCGTTTCCACTCATTTTGATGCAAAACACGCCAAATAGTGTGACATCGATCGTGATAATTAGCGCCATAAGTAACGGATATTGATAGCTGTCACACTTCTGTCTTTTATAAATGGAAACCGGTTTCCGCATGATGTCCAATCAGACCCGCAATAACTTTTTACATTTAGAGGATGGTCGTCGATGTTCAAGATAATGCTGTGTTGTTCTGCCGGAATGTCCACCAGCCTGCTGGTCAGGAAAATGGTTGAAGCGGCGGATGAGCGAGGTCTGCCGGTGAAGATTGATGCGTATGGCGTGGCCGAATTTGATACGCAGTTTCCGCAATACCAGGTGGTACTTCTCGGACCACAAGTGAAATACATGATAAAGACGCTGTCAGACAAGGCTGCTACGCAAGGCATTCCGGTGCAGGCCATCGATATGATGGACTACGGCATGCAGCGTGGTGATAAGGTGCTGGATTACGCTCTGTCGCTCATTGAAGCGGCACACTAAGAAGGTGTTCTCATGAGTTCGTTATATCAGTCTATGGTTGCCGTCATTGAGCAGTCCATTACCCCGCTGGCGGCGAAGCTTGGCCAGCAGAAGTATGTGATTGCCATCCGCGACGGCTTTACCGCCGCGCTGCCGTTCATGATCATCGGCTCGTTTATGCTGGTGTTTATCTTCCCGCCGTTCTCAGCGGACACCACCAACAGCTTTGCCCGTGGCTGGCTGGATTTCTCCCAGACCTACCGCGAACAGCTGATGCTGCCCTTCAACCTCAGCATGGGCGTAATGACTTTCTTTATCTCGGTGGGTATCGGCGCAAGTCTGGGTCGTCAGTTTAACCTCGACCCGGTGATGTCTGGCCTGCTGGCGTTTATGGCATTCTTGCTGGTGGCTGCGCCCTATGCCGATGGCAAAATCTCCACCCAGTATCTGTCGGGCCAGGGGATTTTCACCGCGCTGATCACCGCCATCTACTCCACCCGCGTCTATGCGTGGCTGAAGCAGAACAACGTCACCATCCGCCTGCCAAAAGAGGTGCCGACCGGGGTGGCCCGTTCGTTTGAGATCCTGATCCCGGTGATGGTGGTGATCGGTACGCTGCACCCGCTGAACCTGTTCATTGAAGCGCAGACCGGCATGATCATTCCCCAGGCGATTATGCACCTGCTGGAACCGCTGGTTTCGGCGTCTGACTCTTTGCCTGCCATTCTGCTCTCTGTGCTGCTGTGCCAGATCTTCTGGTTCGCGGGCATCCACGGCTCGCTGATTGTGACTGGCATCATGAACCCGTTCTGGATGGCAAACCTCTCTGCAAACCAGGCCGCACTGGCCGCAGGGGCTGCCCTGCCGCACGTATACCTGCAGGGCTTCTGGGATCACTACCTGCTGATTGGCGGCGTCGGTTCTACCCTTCCGCTGGCGTTCCTGCTGCTGCGCAGCCGCGTCACCCATCTGCGTACCATTGGCAAAATGGGCGTGGTGCCAAGCTTCTTTAACATCAACGAACCGATCCTGTTCGGTGCGCCGATCATCATGAACCCGATGCTGTTTATCCCGTTCGTGTTTGTGCCGCTGGTGAATGCGTGTCTGGCCTACGGTGCTACTAAGCTCGGCTGGCTGGCGCAGGTGGTGTCGTTAACCCCATGGACCACGCCGGCACCGATTGGCGCCTCATGGGCGGCCAACTGGGCATTGAGCCCGGTGGTGATGTGCGTGGTGTGCATGGTGATGTCGGCGCTGATGTACCTGCCTTTCCTGCGCGCTTATGAGCGTACGTTGGTGAAAAACGAAGAGCAAAAAGCCCAGGCGGCTGTTGTAGGCGCTGAGCCGGCCAGTAACTAAGTTAAAGAGGAAGCATTATGAACTACTCATTTCCCGAGAACTTTTGGTGGGGTAGCGCAAGCTCCGCGCTGCAAACCGAAGGGGAGAGCCAGGGCGGCGGCAAGGGATTGACCACCTGGGATCACTGGTTTAGCCAGCAACCAAACCGTTTCCATCAGGGGATAGGGCCGCAACAGACATCGACCTTTTACCAGAACTGGAAAGCGGATATTCAGCTGCTGAAAACGCTGAACCACAACAGCTTTCGCACCTCGATTAGCTGGGCGCGTTTGATCCCCGATGGCATCGGTGAAGTGAATCCTGAGGCGGTCACGTTTTACAATCAGGTGATCGATGAACTGATTGAGCAGGGCATCACGCCGTTTATCTGCCTGTTCCACTTCGATATGCCGATGGCGATGCAGGAGATTGGCGGCTGGGAGAACCGCGATGTGGTGGCCGCCTATGGCCGCTATGCGCAGACCTGTTTCAAACTGTTTGGCGACCGGGTGTTGCACTGGTTTACCTTCAACGAGCCGATTGTGCCGGTTGAAGGGGGCTATCTGTACGATTTCCACTATCCCAACGTGGTGGATTTCCGTCGTGCGGCGACCGTGGCGTATCACACCGTGCTGGCCCACGCCCACGCGGTGCGCGCCTTCCGCGCCGGAAACCATGCCGGTGAGATTGGGATCGTACTCAACCTGACCCCGTCATATCCCCGTTCGCAGCATCCGGCGGATGTGAAAGCGGCGCATATTGCCGACCTGATGTTTAACCGGAGCTTCCTCGACCCGGTGCTGCGCGGGAAATACCCGGCCGACCTGGTGGCGCTGCTGAAGTCTTACGATCAGCTGCCTGCCTGCCAGCCTGAGGACAGCAATCTGATTGCCGACGGGCGTATCGATCTGCTGGGCATTAACTACTATCAACCGCGTCGCGTGAAGTGTCGTGACAGTGCGGTGAACCCTCAGGCGCCGTTTATGCCGGAGTGGTTCTTTGATAACTACGAAATGCCCGGTCGGAAGATGAACCCGTATCGCGGTTGGGAAATCTATGAGCCGGGTATTTACGATATTCTCGTTAATCTGCGTGATAATTATGACAACCCGCGCTGCTTTATTTCGGAAAACGGCATGGGCGTAGAAAACGAGCAACGATTTATCGAAGCCGGACAAATAAACGACCAGTATCGAATCGAATTTATTTCCGAACATCTTAAATGGCTGCATAAAGGCATTAGCGAAGGGGCAAACTGCCTTGGTTACCATATGTGGACATTTATCGATAACTGGTCATGGTGCAATGCGTATAAAAACCGCTACGGCTTTATTCAGCTGGATTTAACGACGCAGCAACGCACGATAAAGAAAAGTGGAGAGTGGTTTGCCGTTACCTCTCTGAATAATGGTTTTGAAAAAGAGTAATCACTCATGATCGCATTAGAAGAAGCCGTAATGGAAATTATCGTTAACGCCGGTCAGTCGCGCAGCCTGTGCTTTGAAGCGCTGCACGCCGCGCGTAATGGCGATATTGATGAAGCCAAAAGCCTGCTGCGCGAAGCCGATGGCTACGCGCGTCAGGCGCACCATATGCAGACCAAACTCATTGAGCAGGATGCAGGCGAAGCCCGTCAGCCGATGACGTTAATTATGGTGCATGCCCAGGATCATTTAATGAACTCGCTACTGGCGCGTGAATTATCCGAAGAAATTATTCATTTATATCAGAGATAATCTATGGCGAAAAAACGGTAATGTAATACCTCTGTACCTAATAATAGAAATCCACTTGTTCTGATGATAGCGACATATTCTGTCAGATCGGAGCGGGATGGTTATTGTCTGAATAAAATTAAACTATATTGAGATAACCATGAACACAATTAAAAAACTTCCATTAACAATGGCGGTTATCGCCGCGCTTTGCCCAATTTCTGTACTCGCACAGGAGTTCACTCAAGAGCAAATCGACGCCATTGTGGCCAAAGCGGTGGATAAAGCCCTGGCAGAACGTCAGGCAAAAATGGATGCTGCGGTGGCGAAAAAAGCCGACGTGGTCACCGAGCCGCAAAGCGCGGCGCAGTCGCCGGATATGGCTATTCCGTTCGGGGTTAAATTTACCGGTTATGCCCGCTATGGCGCCCATTTCCAGGCCGCCGATCAAAAATACGTAGCGGTGGATGGCTCCTATAACGGTGCGTCGGCGATTGGTCGTCTGGGTAACGAAGGCAACGGCGGTGAATTCCAGCTCTCCAAAGCCTTTAAAGGCGATAACGGCGCCATCTGGGACATCAACGTGATGATCGACCACTGGGGCGACGAAGTTAACCTGAAAAAAGCCTATGCGGGCGTCACCAACATTATGGCGTCCAACCCGAACGCCTACTTCTGGGCCGGTCGTGACTTCCACCAGCGTCCGCAGCAGGGTATCAACGACTACTTCTGGATGAACCACGATGGCCAGGGCGCCGGGGTGAAGAACTTCGACATTGGCGGCGTGCAGTTTGACGTGGCGACCGTGGCGGCCGTGGAATCCTGTAGCCCGGAAGTAATGGAAGACGAAGCGAACCCATCGCGCATCACCTGTACCGGCGGTTCCGGCACGGGCGACAAAGGTAACTACGCGGCCACCTCTAAAATCCACGGCATGAAGCTCGGCCCGATAGATCTGGAGCTGTATGCGAACTACGGCTTTGACTCGAAAGCGATCGACAGTGAAGAGCGTCTGAAGGCCTGGCAAGGTGGCGTGGTGCTGAGCCACACCAACGACAGCGGCGTGAACAAAGTGATTGCCCGTTACTCTGATAACTCGGATAACAGCGTCTTCAACAAGACCGAGGATCTGACCACGGTCTACGCCAGCTTCGAAGGGCTGCATAAATTCACCCAGGCCACCCAGGTGGAGTACATTCTCGCCTTCCACGACTATGACAATAGCCGCGACGGCACCGATAACCGCAAGAACTACAACGCCATTGTCCGACCAATGCACTGGTGGAACGACGTCCACTCGACCTGGCTGGAAGCGGGCTGGCAGCACGTTGATTACGACAACGGCGGCGATAACAAAGGCTGGAAACTGACCCTGTCGCAGAACATGTCTATCGCCATGGGGCCAGAGTTCCGTCCGATGCTGCGCTTCTACGTCACCGGCGGCAAGGTGGATAACGAACGTACCGCCCGCGTGAACGGTACCCAGGACGAGACGCTTGACGATTTCAACGTCGGCGCCATGTGGGAAGCCTGGTTCTAAGGTAAATGCAAAACGGCAACGCCAGTTGCCGTTTTTAGTCTTTGCCCCCTCTCCCCGTGGGAGAGGGCTGGGGTGAGGGCACCAGATCGCACCAAACCCACCAATCCTCATGTTATGCTACAAAAAAACCAACATAACAGGGGAGAACATGGGTTCCACACGTAAAGGGATGCTCAACGTCCTGATCGCCGCCGTTTTATGGGGAAGTTCAGGCGTTTGCGCGCAGTACATCATGGAGAAAAGCCACATCTCTTCACCTTATCTGACCATGGTTCGCCTGCTGTTTACCGGGGTGATCCTGCTGACGCTCTCCTTCGTTCACGGCGACAAAATTTTCTCGGTCATCAAAAACCGCAAGGACGCCATCAGCCTGCTATTTTTCTCGCTGGTCGGCGCGCTCACCGTGCAGCTCACCTTCCTGCTGACGATTGAAAAATCCAACGCTGCCACCGCCACCGTGCTGCAGTACCTGTCGCCAACCATTATCGTGGCGTGGTTCGCACTGGCGCGGAAAAAGCGCCCCGGCCTGTTTGTGTTATCCGCGATATTCACGTCGCTTGTCGGCACCTTCCTGCTGGTGACGCATGGCGACCCGACGTCGCTCTCAATCTCGCCTGCCGCGCTGTTCTTCGGCATCGCCTCGGCCTTTGCTGCGGCGTTCTATACCACCTACCCGTCAACGCTGATCGCCCGCTACGGCACGCTGCCGATCGTCGGCTGGAGTATGTTGATTGCGGGACTGGTGCTGACGCCGTTCTACGCGGGGCGCGGCACCACCTTTGCGTTCGACGGTAGCCTGCTGCTGGCGTTCTTCTATCTGGTAGTGATCGGTACGGCGCTGACGTTCAGCCTGTATCTGAAAGGGGCACAGATGATCGGCGGGCCAAAGGCGAGCATCCTGAGCTGCGCCGAACCGCTGAGTAGTGCATTGCTGTCGGTGATCCTGCTGGGCGTGGCCTTCACCCTGCCGGACTGGCTGGGCACGCTGCTGATTGTCTCGTCGGTGGTGCTGATTTCGATGGATTCCAGAAGGCGGGTTCAGACATCAGCCTGATATCCCCTCACCCTAACCCTCTCCCCAAAGGGGCGAGGGGATTGTCCGGTGGGTCTTTTCACCCTCGCCCCTTTGGGGAGAGGGCCGGGGTGAGGGGTAATTTACGACTTTGCCCTCACCTTCGCTGCCACCAGCAACGCCGTCGATAAATTCGAGAAGACGGGTTCAGGCATTAACCTGAATTACACATGATAGTGATAGCGGCACATCAAAATAGTGAGTGCGCTATCCGACACGCCGTAAACCAGTCGGTCAGTATCGTTTATCCGGCGGGACCAGTAACCAGAAAGATTCCCTTTGAGCGGTTCAGGCTTTCCCATTCCTTTGAAAGGTTGGCGCTTCGCATCTTCAATCAGCTTGTTGATTCTGCGAAGCGTTTTCTTATCCTGCTCTTGCCACCACAGATAATCGTCCCAGCCGTTATCTGTCCAAATCAGTAGCCTGGTCATCAATCAGATCCCTCTGCGTGGTTTTACCCGTGTTTGCCTGTGCGATTGACTCCATCAGTCGGCTGGCATTAGCAGGCGAACTCATCAAATGGATCGTTTCCATCATCGAGTTGTAGTGCTGAAGAGACATAACAACCGCATCCCCGCCGTTGCGGCGGCTGATGATTGTCGTCTCCACATTGTCATTCACGTCGTCCAACACATCTTTGAGTCGGCTTCGCGCTTCAGTAAAGGTCACAACCTGCATATTCCCTCCTGTACAAGTTACGGTACAAGTATATCGCCGGGGTGACTATTTATCAATCAACGCGCCCTCACCTTCGCTGCCACCAGCAACGCCGTCATCAGCATCAGCGTACCGGAAATCACCAGCGGTGAGGTCAGCCCCAGATGGTCGAGCGCAACCCCGCCCACCGCCGCGCCGCAGGTGTTCGCCAGCTGGATCACCGCTACCTGAATCGACCCGGCTTTTTCCGCCTGATCGGCCAGCGAGCGGGTGATCCACGTCGACCAGCCCACCGGCACCAGCGCAAAGGCGAAGCCCCAGATAATGGCGATCGCCGAGGCGACCCACTTGTCGCTGCCCCACAGAATCAGCACGGCGGCGCTGATCGCCAGCACCAGCGGCGCACCGGCCAGCGCCACCTTGAGGGAGCGTTTCAGGAACTGCGCCGACAGCGAGGTGCCGACAAAGCTGGCGATACCGAAGCTCAGCAGCACCAGCGTCAGGCCATCCACGTCAAAGCCGGCCATGGTCATAAACACCGGGCGGATGTAGGTGAAGAAGGCAAACTGCCCGGCGAAGGCCATAAAGATGGCGGTCATCCCCGCCAGCACGCCCGGACGTTTCAACAGCGTAAACATGTTCTGTTTGTGATGCGCCGCTTCACCCGGCAGCGACGGCAACGCTTTCCATACCCAGACAATGCAGAGCAGACCCATCACCGCCGCGGCGTTAAAGACATTACGCCAGCCGATGATCCCGCCGAGAAAACTGCCCAGCGGCGCGGCAATTACCAGCGCGATGGAGACCGCGCCGAAAATCACCGACAGCGCTTTAGGCACCGTGCGGGCGGGCACCAGGCGCATGGTGAGCGAAGCGGACATCGCCCAGAAGCCGCCGAGCCCTAACCCCAGACAGGCGCGCCCGAGCAAAAGCAGGCTAAAGCTATTGGCGAAGGAGACCAGCAGGCAGGATGCCGTCAGCAGCACACTGAAGAGAATGACCACTTTGCGGCGGTCGATGGTGCCAATCGCCTGGGTAATAAAGAGGCTGGCGAACATCGCCACAAAGGCGGTGACGGTAACGGACTGCCCCGCCACACCTTCCGAAATACCCAGATCCTGCGCCATCGGCGTCAGCAGGCTGACCGGCAGAAACTCAACGGTAATCAGGCAGGCCACGCAGAACGCCACCGAGAAAACCGCCGACCAGTTGGGCCGGGCGACCTCTTTAGCGTGGGGAGCGGGCTGAATATGTTCTGTCATGACGTCACCTGAAGATAAAAATGTGCGGAAAAGTCGCGCAGTTTATCATCAAAAGTGTGACGAATTTAACGTTTCGACAACTTTTGCCGGGGTTTGCCGGATGACGTGGTGCTGGCCCCGGCCCGCAAGGCCTCAGTGAAGGTAAAACACACCCTCTTCCGGCAGGAAAAGTTGGTTATAGCGCAGCTGGAAGGCGTTCAGCTCCTGCGGATCGGGGTCCATTTCGCGCATAAAGCCAAGGGCCAGGCGGATCTGCGCATCGGTGAGCGGTGCGGCGAGACGGGCTTTACGCAGCAGGCGGTGCCAGCTGAGCAGATTTTGTTCACTGCCATCCACAATACACACCTGCCAGATCAACAGCACCTGGGCCGCGTTTTGCAGATGCGCCTCGTCCGGGCGCTCGAGGTAGCGGATAAACTCATTTCCGGACGTTTTACCAAACTGGTCGATCATCGACTCGACCGTCACCAGCGAAATGCCCAGACGTTCACTTAAACGTTTGATGGCGCGGCGAGAATCGGAGGTCAGGATACGAAATCCTATGACAAACACGGCTATGAGGGTCGCCAGCATTATCCAGATCATGAGTTCTCCTAAGTAACAGCCGCTCATAATATCGGGAAAAGCAGCGTGGTCGCCAGCAGACAACGTCATATAAGTGAACTGAAATTACGTAGAAAACCGCGGCCCTTCGATTGTGCTTCGCACCGGGCGAGGCGGGCATGGGGTCAAATTGCACACCAGAGGCGCTACAGCCTTACCGACAAACCAAAAAAGCCCGGCATCACACCGGGCAAAGAGGTCACCTGCACACTCAGGCTGCTTTCAATTTCTGTTTCTGCGCACGATTCTCACGGCGGATCTTACGTTCTTCCAGCACCGCGACCATCGCCATCAGGACGATACAGCCGATGGCGGCGGCGTCCAGCGCGGCGAAGGTGCCTGCCCAGCCGGTGAGGCCAAAGACCGGCGTGCCGTCGGCAATCATCCCCAGACCGAGCTTGGCGAAGCTGTCGCCGATCAGGTAAGCGAAGGTGCCCTTAATCCCATCGGCGGCGCCGATCGCTTTTTTCGGCACAAAACCGACCGCCGCCACGCCAATCAACAGCTGCGGACCAAACACCAGGAAGCCGAGCGCGAACAGAGAGGCAAGGTACACATACTGGTTGCTGGCGTGCTGGTATACGCCGAGCGTGGCGATAATCAGCGCCAGCGCCACGCAGGCCACCAGCGCGCGACGACCGTTGGCGAGGTCAGAGAGCCAGCCCCACAGCAGCGTGCCGACCAGCGCGCCTACTTCAAACAGGGTGAAGCCCTGAATTGCCACTTCTTTCGAGAGTTTCAGCTCCTGGAAGGCGTACACGGTTGACCACTGGTCGATACCGATACGCACCACGTACAGGAAGATGTTCGAGAAGCAGAGCAGCCAGATCACCTTGTTTTTCAACACGTACTCAACAAAGATCTGCCATTTGGTCATCTCGTTTTCTTCGGTCTCTTTATCCTCTTCGCTGATCTCCTCACCGAACAGCTCTTCGGCTTTGCCGAGGCCGTAGGATTCCGGGGAGTCGCTGCCGAAGCGCAGGCCGATAAAGCCGACGATCAGGGCGATAATCGACGGGAAGATAAACATACCGATGACGTGACCGTCGAACAGATAGTTGGCGCCGAACAGCGCCACGCCTGCCGCGCCCGCTCCGCCGAGGTTGTGGGAGATGTTCCACATGCCGAGGTACGAGCCACGCTTGCGGCGCGGGGTCCATTTGGTGATGGTCGAGTAGCTGCACGACCCGCCGGTGCTCTGGAAGAAGCCGCTCAGGGCGTAGAAAGTGATCATCAGGAACAGGCTGACGGAGCCTGAACCCATGCTGGCGCTGAAGCCAAGCATACAGATGGCGGAGAGGATCAGCATAAACGGCAGGAACTGCTTGGTGTTTTTGCCGTCCGCGTAGTAGGAGACCAGCGTTTTCCCCACGCCATAGGTGATGGAGAAGCCCAGGCCAATCATCCCCAGCTGCGTCATGCTCAGCCCGTAGGTTGAGATCATGTCGTTCTGCGCGATGTTAAAGTTCTTGCGGATCAGATACATGGTCAGGTAGCCGATAAAGACCACCAGGTAAGACTGCATGAAGGGTTTGAACCACATTTTGCGCCGCACATCGAGCGGCAGATCCAGGGTCGGCTTGCGCACCTGGTTAAGGAAGGCCAGCATGGTTTGCTCCTGAGCTGATTTTTATACCTGCGAATGGCAGGCATTGTAAAAATCAGCCGGGGGCGACGCCTGAGACAGCGTCCAGGTGAAACCGGGAAAATTTCTTAGTTTTGCGCCACTCGGCGCCAAAAGGTGAGGCGCGTCACGCTTCGCGCGGAGCCTGCGCGTGCAAAAACGGCAGCAACAACAGAGCAGAGATCCCCGCCGCGATGGCGATCACCGCGAAGAAGCCGCTCCAGTGCCAGACGTCGATCACCCATGCCAGCGGCCAGCCAGAGAGCGATGCGCCGAGGTAGGCAAAGAGTCCGACGAAGCCCGTCGCCGCACCTGCCGCCTCTTTGTGCGAGCACTCCGCCGCCGCCATGCCGATCAGCATCTGTGGGCCAAAGACGAAGAAGCCGATGGTGAAGAAGCACGCCGCCTGCATCACATAGCTGGCAAAAGGCATCAGCCACAGCGAGCCAACGGAGAGCAAAATGCCGGCGGCGAAAATCAGGTTCATCGGCCCGCGGTTGCCATTAAACAGTTTGTCCGATCCCCAGCCCGCCACCAGCGCGCCGATAAATCCGCCCAGCTCGAACATGGTGACCGCCGAGTTGGCGGTGACCAGATCGACGCCGAGCGTCTCGGACATGTACAGGTTGCCCCAGTCGTTGATCGCCGCGCGCACCACATACACCAGCACGTAGCACAGCGATAACAGCCAGATGTAGGGATTTTTCAGCACATATTTCGTGAGAATCGCTTTGTGCGTCAGCCCCGCCCCCTCCTGCTGCTGGGCGATCTCCATCTCGTCGTGCCGCCAGTCGCCAACGGGGGGAAGCCCGACGGTCTGCGGTTTATCGCGCAGGCGCCAGCAGAGGAATAGCCCGGCGAGAATGGCAAGCCCGCCCGCAATCATCATTCCCGCACGCCAGCCGTAGTGCAGCGCCGCCGCGCCCACCACGATGGGGATCAGCGCCCCGCCGACGTTATGCGCCGTGTTCCAGATTGCCCACCAGCCGCCGCGCTCATTGCGTGAGTACCAGGTGGTGAGCAGGCGGGCGCACACCGGTGCCCCCCAGCCCTGGAAAAAGGCGTTCAGGGCCCACAGCAGGGCAAACGCCCACAGGGAGGTGGAGAAGCCGAACAGGATGTTCACCACGCCGGTGGCGATCAGCCCCGTGCCCATGAAGTAGCGGGCGTTAGAGCGGTCGCTGACGATACCGGAGAAGAACTTCGACAGGCCGTAGCTGATGTAAAACAGCGTCGCCAGCAGGCCGATATCGGTGCGGGTCATCACACCGCTGGCGAGGATTTCCGGCGCGGCGGCGTTAAAGCTTTTGCGGGTGAAGTAAAACAGCGCATAGCCGAGCCAGATAGTGATCAGGATATGGCGCCGCCAGTAGCGGTACCGGGCGTCGATGTCGGCCTGGTTGCCGACGGGCGCGGCATTGGCGGGGGTGTTAAACATGGTGACTCCGTAGCGGCAAACTGGCGCTGACGCGCGTGCCGTGCGTGCAGGAGAGGGTCAGGGTACCGCCCAGCGCCACGACGCGCTCGCGCATCCCCGCCAGGCCAAAGCCCTGCTGGCCGGAGCCCGGCGGCAGGCCGCAGCCATCGTCTTCAATAATCAACATCAGGCGGTCTTCCTGCTGCCAGCCCTGCAGCGTAACCGCGCTGGCGTTGGCGTGTTTCACCACGTTGTTTAGCCCCTCCTGGCAGACGCGGAACAGCGTGACGCGCTGGCCTTCGCTCAGCGTCCGTTCATCAATATTCCAGTCGAGATGGCTGACGATGCCCCGGCTTTCCAGCTCCATTTCGCGCATCAGGGAGCGCACCGCCTGCTCAAGCGAAAGGTCGTCGAGCTGGCGCGGGCGCAGTCTGCCGAGCAGACGGCGCACGGAATCGTACACCCCCAGCGACAACTGCTCGATATGCGCCCCGCCCTGCTTCACGCCTGCGTTTTCCGCCGCCAGACGCTGAACAATGCCCGCCTGGGTGCGGATAGCGGTGATGGTCTGGCCGATGTCATCGTGCAGCTCGCGGGCCACTTCCTGGCGCACGCTCTCTTCGGTCTCCAGCAGACGCTCTGCCAGGAGCCGGTTGCGCGCCAGCTCGGTTTGCAGGGACTGATTCAGTTCGCGCAAGCGCTGGATACCCGCCCCCAGCAGCAGCCCGGTCAGGCTCTGGGCCAGCAGCGAGAGCAGCAAATCAACGGGGTGATCGTGCCATGTCTGGCTGGCGATCAGCGCGATGGCGTTCATCAGGGTCGCGATCAGCGCCCCCTGCCAGCCATAGTGCCAGGCGAGGGCGATAATCGGCAGCGCCAGACAAAACGGCGTAAAGCGGGAAAGCTCGGCGGGCAGGCCAAGCTGCAGCCACAGGCTCAGAACAAACAGCAGCAGATACCAGATAAGATGCCGGGCGCGCCAGTTTACCGGCTGGGAGACCAGCGCCGGGCCGAGCGGCTGCCATACGGTGCTGGTGAGGTAATGCCAGATAACCAGACAGGTGGGGGCCAGCGTCAGGCCGCCGGTGAGGGTCAACAGCAGGGTGTTCAGCATCTCTTGCTCGCCGAGCCACGGCAATGACTGTAACAGCGCGGCGGCCATCAGCGCCGTGCCTTGCCACAGCAGCGTGCGCCAGTCCCGCTGATGGCGATAGCGCGAGATCAGCGTGACCGGAAGAAGCGTCAGCACACTCCCGATCATCAATAATGACAGATGGGCCAGCGCCACTTCCTGCGCCAGCCAGAACAGCATCAGCCACTCCGCGCCCAGCAGCACCGGCCAGTAGCCGCGCGGGCATTGCAGCATCAGTCCAAGCCGCAGGCCGAACGGGAACAGCAGCACTGCCAGTTCGGGGCGTTCAACCAGATGCAGACTAATACTCCACAGGCAGAACCAGGCAGCGGAGAAGATAAAAAAGCTGGCAACGACGGCGATCAGCCGCGAAAACATCGGGTTCATTGCCAGTTATCAAACATACGCCGGGCCAGTTCAACGTCGTTACTGACGCCCAGTTTTTCCATCAGGTTTGCCCGATGAACGTGCACGGTCTTTGGCGATAGATCCAATTCAGCGGCAATTTCTTTAACCGACATTCCCTGGGCGAGTTTCTCTGCCACCTGACGTTCACGCTTTGTGAGCGGATCCTGGCGTCCGGTCGCCAGCTTGACGGCGATATCCGGGGTTAAATAACAGCCGCCGGTGGCAACGGTGCGTACGGCGGCAATCAGTTCGTCCGGACTACAACGTTTTGAGAGGAACCCACGCGCCCCCGCGTTAAGCGCCTGCTCCACCAGCGCCGGGCTGTCGTGAACCGACAGCATGATGGTCGCCATCCCTTTCGGCAGCTGGCTTAACAGTTCAAGACCGGAGAGATCCGGCATGGAGATATCGCAGATACAGACCTGCACCCCGCGCCCCGGCAGACCTGCCAGCGCCTCACGGCCAGAGCCAAATTCCGCAACAACCTGGAAATCGGCCTCCAGACTCAGCAACTGGGCGAAGCCGGAGCGGACGATAAGATGGTCGTCGATGAGGGCAATGGTGGTCATGTGCGTTCCTGGCGGGCGGATAAAAAAACGCGCTTACCTTAACGATAAGCGCGCGGGCGTTCAAGCAATGAGCGATTTATTCGAAGAAGACCGCAATTTTGTTAAACATGGTGGGATCGGACTGGTTACGCACCACTTTGGTCACATCTTCCAGCTTATCGATCTGCGCCATCATCTGCTCCAGGCGCTGGTCATCGTTGACCAGTAGCCAGATGCGGCTGTGTTCACTGCCCAGAATTGGCAAACAAAGAATGCCTTCCACGTTGAATGCGCGGCGGGCAAACAGCCCGCAGACGTGGGTCATCACCCCCGGGTGGTTGCGGACGGTAAGTTCGAGAATGACGTTGTCGTGTTGTTTCTGCATGGCTTATTCCCCCACCATTTCTGTATTGGCCGCACCGGGTGGGACCATCGGATAGACTTTTTGTTGCGCGTCGATACGCACGTGGATCAGCGCCGGGCCAGGGCGGGAAATCGCCGCCTGCAGGGCGGCATGCGCATCGGCTTCGGCATTCAAATCGCAAGTGTGCAGACCAAACCCGGCGGCAATCTGCATAAAATTAATCATCCCCGGATAGGTCGCCGCAAAGACGCCCTGCTTGTAAAACAGACTCTGCTGTTGGTGTACCAGCCCCAGCGCTTCGTTATTCATCAGAATAATTTTCACGTCTAACTGGTTTTCCGCCGCGGTCGCCATCTCCTGAATATTCATCATCAGGCTGCCATCGCCGGAGAAGCAGATTACTTTGCGATCCGGGTTGGCCAGCGCCGCCCCCACCGCCGCAGGCAGGCCAAAGCCCATGGTGCCCAGGCCGCCAGAGGTGAGCCACTGACGGGGACGGTTCAATGGATAGGCTTGCGCAGTCCACATCTGATGCTGGCCCACGTCGGTGGTGATAATGGCGCTGTCGTCCACGCAGGCGGCCACGGCGTTGATCAGGCCATAGTGGCTCAGCGGATCGCCCCCGGTTGGGATGGCACCCGGGAACTCCTGTTGTAAATCGGCCACCAGCTGGTGCCACTCCGCACGCGGGGCCGCCTCAATTTGCGGCGTCAACTGGGCCAGCACCTCACCCACATCCCCCTGAATGGCCACGTGCGGCTGCTTAATTTTACCCAGCTCGGCGCGGTCGATATCCACGTGAATGATTTTCGCGTTCGGGCAGAACTGCTCGGTTTTACCAATCGCCCGGTCATCAAAACGGGCCCCGAGCACAATCAGTAAATCCGCCTCTTGCAGGATGTAGTTGGTGCTGCGCGCGCCGTGCATCCCCAGCATGCCCAGCGACAGCGGGTGCGCTTTTGGCAACATACCCAGCGCCATCAGCGTCATGGTGGTGGGTAATTGCGCCTTTTCGGCCAGCTCGCGCACCGCCTCCGGCGCGTTGATCACCCCGCCGCCCAGATAGAGTACCGGGCGTTTGGCGGCGTTAATCATGGCCGCGGCATCACGCACGCTCTCTGCGCTGAATTCTGGCGCAGGGGCGCGATCGCCCGGCTCTGGCAGGACATCGATGTCAATCTCTGCGGTCTGGACATCCTTAGGAATGTCTATCCACACCGGGCCTGGGCGGCCGGACTGCGCAATGCGGAACGCATCGCTGATAACCTGCGGAAGCTCGGCGATATCGCGAACTAAGTAGTTATGTTTGGTGATGGGGATAGAGATGCCGTAGGTATCTACTTCCTGAAAGGCGTCGGTGCCGATCATGGACGAGGGGACCTGGCCAGTAATGCAAATCAGGGGGATAGAGTCGAGACGCGCATCGGCGATGGCGGTGACCAGGTTAGTGGCCCCCGGGCCGCTACAGGCCATACAGACCGCCGGTTTACCCTGGGTACGCGCCATGCCCTGGGCGATAAAACCCGCGCCCTGTTCGTGGCGTGCCAGCACGTGGCGGATTTTGCTGCTCTGGCTTAACGCATCATACAGCGGGAGTACCGTGCCGCCAGGGATACCCGCCACCGTGGTGATGCCCTGCCGTTCCAGTAAATGAACGATTAACTGCGCGCCCGTAAAACGCGTCTTGTTGGATGTTGTGCCCGAACTTGCCATGCTCCAGTCCTTTTATTCTGATCTGAGCCGACTTTCCGGGAGAGGGTCGCTAAAACGAAAAACCCCGCCCGGTTTGCGCCGGCGGGGTTTTGGATTCGTGTGTTGATCCAGTCCCTACGGCGCATTGCCGACGACGACCACCACACGCACGACGACCACTGCGGCGGGTTGCGCAGTTTTTAGTAGGGTCGCGGTGAACAGGGATGGAGTCATGAGGAACCTGTGTTTGGAATCATTGATAGAATTTATACAACCACAGGTTTTAAGGCGTGACAATGGAAAAATAGATATACGCATAAAAATGCGTCAGGGATCACGTTTCGTTTGTTGCGCCGTGAAAACAAAAAACCCCGCCTAAGCGAGGTTTTTATCAGGGTTTTGCGGTTGGTTTCCGCAGAACACACTGTGTTACGTCAACGGCAAAAGTATACGCGATCGAAGACGAATGCGCAATTTCTGGCACGGATTTTGACGTTTTTGAGTATGGACCGCCTTCTGATTTTTGTCCATAAAATACTGTTCATACATACAGTATTTATCTATACTGAGTCTGTTCGCAGTGAGCGAGGGGGCCGCAGTTCTACCGGCGCAACGACGTCCTGGCTGAAACGGGTGGTGCCGTCAGTGCCTTAACCCCCTGAAGTGAGCACACTGTGTTACGTCAATCCAGGTGCTGGTAACAGGCGGCGGAAAGGTACGCCAGCATCGTGCTCCTTTTTACCAAAAGGAGACGCGTATGAGCGTAGTGGATATGGTTGTACTTATCCTCAAACTCATTGTTGCAGCACTGCAACTGCTTGATGCTGTCCTGAAATACACTCGGTAATTCAGGTTCAAGTCGCACCTGAGAGGGGCGGGAAACCGCCCCTCTTTAATAACGAGGGAATGCTATGTCGCGTCTGTTAATTGAGCCTGTCACCCCGGATGAACCGGGATATATCGCCCTGAAGGCGGAGAGTATTGCGCTACGTTTCAATATGCTGCGCAGGCTGGAAGAGAACTGGCAGCGGGGTGAGAATCGCTTTAACGCACCGGGCGAAAAGCTGCTGGGGGCGTTTCTTAACGGCAAGCTGGTGGGCGTGTGCGGCTTAAACCGCGATCCCTTTAGCCAGCAGCCCCGTGCGGGGCGTATACGCCACCTTTACGTCAGCGAGAAGTGCCGGGGGCTGGGCATCGGGAAGCAGCTTTTGACCGTCGTAATGGCCGATGCCAGCATCTGGTTTGATTTTCTGAATACCCATGCACCGGACACCGCGTACGGATTTTATCATCGGGCTGGTTTTATGCTGGTCTGCGACGAACCCCGGGTGACGCACCGCCTTTTCTGTGCGGTATAACCGCCTGGCAGGCTCAGGGTGTGAATGTTACAGTTAGATGACAATTCACCACCCGATACGCTATGACCCTCACCGTTTTCTGCATTCTGTTGTTTGCCGCTCTGCTGCATGCCAGCTGGAATGCCATCGTCAAAGCCGGAACGGACAAACTCTACTCCGCGATCGGCGTGAGCGGTTCTGCCGCGCTTATCGCTCTGGTAATACTCCCTTTCTCTCCACAACCCTCTGCTGCCAGCTGGCCGTTTTTGGTCGTCTCTTGCGCGCTGCAGGTGGTGTACACGGTGTTGGTAGCAAAGACCTATCAGGTCTCTGATATGAGCCAGACCTACCCGCTTATGCGCGGCACGGCGCCGCTGCTGGTGGCGCTAATCAGCGTGCTGGCGCTGGGGGATAGCCTCTCAGGGCTGGCCTGGTCCGGCATCGGAGTGATCTGCCTGTCGATTCTTGCCATAGCGATGAACGGTCGCATGCGGTCGCGTAAAGGGATCGGGCTGGCGTTGCTGAATGCCTGTTTTATTGCCGGTTACACCCTGGTGGACGGCACCGGCGTGCGTCTGTCTGATACCGCGCTGGGCTATACGCTCTGGACCTTTCTGATGAACGGTTTCTGCCTGCTCGCCTGGGCGATGGCGGCCCGCCGCCGGGAAGCCACCCGTTATCTGCGCCTGCACTGGAAAAAAGGGTTGCTCGGTGGCGTGGGCACGCTGGGATCCTACGGTCTGGCATTATGGGCGATGACCCAGGCACCGCTTGCCGTCGTTGCTGCCCTGCGCGAAACCTCGATACTCTTCGGGGCGCTTATCGCCTTTGTGCTTTTAAAAGAAAAGGTTGCCGGTTTACGCATCGCTGCGGCGCTGGGTATAGCAGGCGGAGCCATGCTGCTTCGCCTGGCATAAATTCATGGCAACATTCGTTGCCGCCCATGTTTACAAATCCTGCCTGACCCGGTTTTTCCATTCCTTATCGCAATGCTTAAATTGTCATCTCATTGTGGTAGATTCCTCGCGCATTTATGGGAATGCGCAGTCACTTATTCTTTCTTTTATCTTTAAGCAAACATATTCAGCGACATGAAAAAGCAACGGAACGTTAATTTATTGTTGATGCTGGTGTTACTGGTGGCCGTCGGGCAGATGGCGCAAACCATCTACATACCGGCGATTGCCGATATGGCAAAGGAACTGAATGTCCGCGAGGGCGCAGTACAGAGCGTAATGGCGGCCTACCTGCTGACCTATGGCGTATCGCAGCTCTTCTACGGGCCGCTCTCTGATCGGGTCGGGCGTCGTCCGGTGATCCTGGTGGGCATGACCATTTTTATGGTCGCGACGGTAATAGCGATCGCGACCCATAGCCTGACCGTCCTGATCGCCGCCAGCGCCCTGCAGGGTGTCGGAACCGGCGTCGGTGGAGTGATGGCGCGCACCTTACCGCGCGATATGTATCAGGGCACCCAGCTACGTCATGCTAACAGCCTGCTGAATATGGGCATTCTGGTCAGTCCGCTACTGGCACCGCTGATTGGCGGCCTGCTGGATACGGTGTGGTCCTGGCGCGCCTGCTACGCCTTCCTGCTGGTGCTGTGCGTGATAGTCACCTTCAGCATGGCGCGCTGGATGCCGGAAACGCGTCCAGTAGATGCGCCGCGTACCAAACTTCTCACCAGCTATAAGACGCTGTTCGGCAACGGGGCGTTTACTTGCTATCTGCTGATGCTGATCGGTGGCCTGGCGGGTATCGCGGTGTTTGAAGCCTGTTCCGGGGTGCTGCTGGGTGCGGGGCTTGGCCTGAGCAGCATGGTGGTAAGTATTCTGTTTATTTTGCCGATCCCGGCGGCGTTTTTCGGCGCCTGGTTCGCGGGTCGCCCCAACAAGCGTTTCTCCACGCTGATGTGGCAGTCCGTTATCAGCTGTCTGCTGGCGGGGCTGATGATGTGGATCCCAGGGCTGTTTGGCGTGATGACCGTCTGGACGCTGCTCATCCCGGCGGCGCTGTTCTTCTTCGGGGCGGGAATGCTGTTCCCGCTCGCCACCAGCGGTGCGATGGAGCCGTTTCCGTTCCTGGCAGGCACCGCCGGCGCACTGGTTGGCGGCTTGCAGAACATCGGTTCTGGCGCGCTGGCCTGGCTTTCCGCCATGATGCCGCAAACCGGACAGGCTAGTTTAGGTTTGCTGATGACGCTGATGGGGCTGCTGATTTTGCTGTGCTGGCTGCCGCTGGCGTCGCGCGTGCCGCATCACGAGCAGCCGGTTTAACCCCATGATGGCCCGACTTCTCGTCGGGCTTTTCACAGCGCGGGGCTATCATCGTTTGCAATAACGGCTCTGATGAGGGTCGCCACGCCCCCTCTTCTCCGTCGTAGAATTGATTATCCGCATTGATGGCATAGGGTATTTTTGCCTTTTGCAGTTCACAGGCCATAAAGGTAGCAAAGGCCAGCTGCGAGGCCGTCGGCGTAGAGTTGATGGTCTCCCCTACCGTCCAGCCCCCTACCCAGCTGCTGTGCCGGGTTTTTTGCTGCCAGCGCAGGGCAGCGCTTATCCGCCCATGAATCGCCGCCTTTTCGGCCGCCGTACCGGAGGTCCAGGGATATTTGCCGTTACTCTTCAGCGGCCCCCAGGGGAAGATGTGCCACTCTGCCAGTACATAGCCCTGGCTGTGGGCCGGTAATTTCAGGCCGGGAAGATCCTCAGGCGCGGCCCGCAGACGCGGGGCGATAAAAATCATCCGCTGCGGGTCGATGCCATGAATGGCTTTGATGGTTTTTTCGTAGACACGATTAAGCGCAGCGAGGTTATGGTTGAGCTTTTCGGCAGGTTCATAAATCAGATCAAAACCCAGCAGCGGAGAACTCTGGCCAAAATAGCGGGCTACCGCTATCCACCAGTTTACCACCGCTTTCTCATTTTCCGGCTTCGGGTCGCTTTTCCAGGCATCCGCCTGATAAGTGATAATCGGGATCACGCCGTACTGCTCGCACGCCTCCACCAGCTTACGCAGATGAATCAGCCGCGCCTCGGTGGGTGCCCCCGCGACGCGGATACGCACATGGCTTAGTCCTTTAGCGTGAAAGTCACGCACCACCAGCGGGTCAAATTCGCGTATACCACGCTCGGTACGCGCCCAGTCAACATCCATTCCCACGCCCAACTGCTGAGCATAACGTGCCGCCGTCAGCGGCGGCTCCGCGGCGGCGGCCCAGCCAGAAGCGCACAATAAGAGGGTGGCCATTAAGGGTCTTAACACGATCAACCTTGCGAAAAAATCGAAAGTAATAAGCCGTATTTAGCACGCTTTTTGCCATTTCGTGTAGAGTCAGAATGAACTAATTTCTGAGACAGATTATGAATAACGACGCCGTTAACACGCTGACCGCCAAATTCCCCCTGGTTGCCGATCTGATCGCCCTGAAAGAGCTCACCTGGCTTAACCCGCGCGCCACAACCCTTGCGCAAGGCTTGCCTTATGTCGGGCTGACCCAGGACGACGTCAACGACGCGCATGCTCGCCTCAGCCGCTTCGCGCCATATCTGGCGAAAGCCTTCCCGGAAACGGCAGCAGCGGGCGGAATTATCGAATCCGAGCTGGTCGCGATACCGGCGATGCAAACGCGGCTGGCGAGCGAAACGGGTGTCGGCATCCCCGGCACGCTGCTGCTAAAAAAAGACAGCCATCTGCCTATCTCCGGCTCCATTAAAGCCCGCGGCGGCATCTATGAGGTGCTGACGCATGCGGAAAAACTGGCGCTGGAAGCAGGCTTGCTGAACCTCAATGACGACTACAGCATCCTGCTGGAGCCGCGCTTTAAGGCGTTCTTTAGCCAGTACAGCATTGCGGTGGGCTCAACCGGCAACCTCGGGATGTCCATCGGCATGATGAGCGCCCGCCTCGGTTTTAAGGTGACGGTGCATATGTCTGCCGATGCCCGCGAATGGAAGAAAGCCAAACTACGCAGCCACGGCGTGATCGTTGTGGAATATGAGCAGGACTACGGCGTGGCGGTTGAACAGGGACGAAAAGCGGCCGAAAACGACCCAAACTGTTTCTTTATTGACGATGAAAACTCCCGCACCCTGTTCCTGGGCTATGCGGTAGCGGGCGAGCGCCTGAAGGCCCAGTTTGCCGAACAGGGCCGCGTGGTCGATGCTCAACATCCGCTGTATGTTTACCTGCCGTGCGGCGTTGGCGGGGGCCCCGGCGGCGTGGCGTTTGGTCTGAAGCTGGCTTTTGGTGATAACGTCCACTGCTTCTTCGCCGAGCCGACGCACTCCCCTTGCATGCTGCTGGGGGTCTACACCGGACTGCACGACGACATTGCGGTGCAGGATCTCGGTATCGATAACGTGACGGCGGCAGACGGACTGGCGGTAGGTCGGGCCTCTGGCTTCGTGGGGCGCGCGATGGAGCGGTTACTGGACGGATTCTATACCCTGTCCGATCAGAGCATGTATGACATGCTCGGCTGGCTGGCGCAGGCGGAAAATCTTCGTCTGGAGCCGTCGGCGCTGGCGGGTATGGCCGGCCCGGTGCGTTTCAAAGCCGATGCACAGGCCACCCATCTGGTCTGGGCGACTGGCGGCGGCATGGTCCCGGAAGAGGAGATGGCGACATATCTGGCTAAAGGGAAAAAATAACCTCCAGGTGCGTCACCGCAAACAGCAGAGAGAGCGACAGCACCGCAAGCGCGATCAAGAGCTTATCCCGGACGGCTTTCGGCTGTACGAATTCATCCTGCGTGACGTCCATCAGGTTACGGCTGCGGGTATAACGCCATAACATAAGGGCCACCAGCGCCAGCACCACCAGTGAGATCCAGAACGGCAGGCCGGTACGGTGCCAGTTGTGTTTAATCGCCAGCGCAATCAGGGCGCCGTACCCCAGCAGCGTGCGCAGCCAGGCGAGTGATGTCCGCTCCGGCTGCAGGCCGGGGTCCGCTTCGCGTCGCGCTTTGCGGCTATCCGCCATAGAAAACCAGCACCATCACTACGCCTGCCACCGTCAGCAGAATCGCGCTGATGATGAATAACCCGCGCGTATAGGGCAGATCCTGCTTGAGTCGCATCGCCTTCTCATTACGCAGCCAGCGCAGGTAGCCGTAGATGGCCAGCACGCCTGCGAACAGGCACAGCAGCAGCGCCAGCACTTCACGGATCAGCGGCGTGGCAAAATCAGGCGCCAGCTGGTCAAGACCCACCCCGGCGGCCAGAAAGCCCAGTGCGGTACGGATCCACGCTAAGAAAGTGCGTTCATTAGCCAGAGAGAAGCGGTAGTCCGGCGCTTCGCCGAGGCGGGAAATTTTCATCAAGAGTCCTTGTCGTGCTACGGCCTGGCTTCAGCATAGCCTAATGCAGGCGGCGTTGTTAACCTGCCCCCCAGAACAGCACCGCCAGTAGCTGCGGGGTGATAATGCGCAGGAACATCACCAGCGGATAGACCGTGGCGTAAGACAGCGCCGCCGCGCCGCTGGTGGCGTGCAGGTTGTTAGCAAAGGCCAGCGCAGGGGGATCGGTCATGGAGCCGGCCAACATACCGCAGATCGTCAGGTAGTTCATTCTGGCGAACATTCGCGCCAGGATCCCCATGGTCAGAAGCGGGATAGCCGTGATAACGATCCCGTAGCCAATCCAGCTCATCCCTTCGCCCTTGACCAGGGTAGCGATAAAATCTCCGCCGGACTTCAGCCCGACCACGGCCAGAAAGAGCACGATCCCCAGCTCGCGCAGCGCCAGGTTGGCGCTCGGCGGCATAAACCAGTAAAGCTTGCCGATACAACCGATGCGCCCGAGGATCAGCGCCATAATCAGCGGCCCGCCCGCCAGCCCCAGCCTGAGCGCTACCGGGAAGCCCGGCACGTACAGCGGAATGGAGCCCAGCAGCACGCCCAGGCCAATACCGATAAAGACCGGTAGCATCTGTACCTGCTGCAGTTTTTGCTGGGCGTTGCCCACCATATCCGCCACGGCATCGATAGAGGATGGGCGCCCAACCAGGTTGAGGATATCCCCAAACTGCAGGCTGGCGTCCTGGCTGGCAACCAGCTCAACCCCGGCGCGATTAAGCCGGGAGATCACCACGTCATACCGCTCTTTTACCTGCAGATCGCGGATTTTCTTTCCAAGAACATGCTCGTTGGTGACGACGACGCGCTCTACGCGCATATCGGTGCCGCGGGTGGAAAGCGAGGTATCGACCTCCTTGCCAATGACCAGCTGCGCATTGTGCAGATCGTCAGGCTGGCCAACCAGGTGCAGCAAATCTCCGGTATGGATCACCGTGCCCGGTGACGGCACCATCAATATCTCTTCCCGCTTCAGGCGCGAGCAGACCACATTTACGCTGTTCAGGATCGGCACATCCTGAATCGCCAGGTTATTGAGATTGGGGTTGTCGACACGAATGTTGATGGTTTTGATGGGTATATGGCCGTTGGTATGCGCAGTTTCGTGCGCCTTCGCCTCCTCTTCGACATTGATACGAAACAGCACCCGTACCAGCCACATAGAGAGCAGAATACCGCAGATGCCAAACGGATAAGCCATGGCGTAACTCATCCCCATCTGGTCGACAATGCCGGGCTCGATCCCCAAATCACGCAGAATTTGCTGGCCCGCCCCGAGCGCCGGCGTATTGGTGACCGCACCGGAGAAAATACCCAGAACGACCGGCAGAGGGATAGAAAAGATTTTATGCAGAATGGCGGTGACCAGCCCGCCCATCACCACGATACCAAGGGCAAAGAGGTTTAGCCGTAGCCCGGAGACGCGCAGGGAGGCGAAAAATCCCGGACCGACCTGAATACCGATGGTGTAGACGAAGAGGATCAGGCCGAACTCCTGGATGAAGTGGAGCATATCGGCGCTGAGTACCAGGCCAAACTGGTCGGCAAAATGGCCAACAAAAATCCCGCCGAACAGTACCCCGCCAATCCCAAACCCGACGCCGCGGATTTTGATGTTGCCAATCCACAGTCCTACTACTGCGACCAGGGCTAACACGCTGACGGTTAACGCGATATCACTCATGATCCACTCCCTGTGCATAACCTTAGTTATGATGGGGATTCTCTCAGAGCCGGTGGCGGTTGTATGGGCGATGGCGCACAAAAAAACCGAAGGTAAAAGCAAAACGGTCACCCGAAGGTGACCGTTTTTAGTGTTTGCGCCCTCCCCCAGTGGGAGAAGGCATCAGCCCGCATACTGTTAGCTGTTTAACGCAGGGCGTTCGCTAATGGCGATACGCTGCGGAGCGATTGCTTCCGGCACGTTGCGGGTCAGGTCGATATGCAGCAGACCGTTGGTATAGGTCGCACCAGAGACTTCCATATGGTCCGCCAGCGTAAAGCTCAGGCTGAACGGCTGCGTCACCAGACCCTGATGCAGCCACTTCGTCTCGGTTTCTTGTTTTTCCGGGGTACCTTTCACCGTCAGGCGCGTTCCTTCAAGCTGGATATCCAGATCGTCCTGGCGGAATCCGGCTACCGCAAGGGTGATGCGATAGTGGTTATCGTCGCTTTTTTCGATATTGTACGGCGGAAATGTCTGTTGCTCGGTGGTGCTTTGCAGGGCGTTAGCCAGTTTGTCAAAACCAATCCACTGACGCAGCAGGGGGGATAAATCGTAGTTACGCATACTAAATCTCCTTCTGAGAAGCGAGTTCGGCACAGTCTAATTTTGTGCGCAGTTGTTCCTGCAAATCCTTACGGATTCGCCTATGCTCCCGGTTCGGCAAGCAATTCTGAGTGGGCCGCGATGGCGACCCGTCTAATTAGTTGATTTCGATACGACGCGGTTTTTTCTCTTCCGGAATCACACGTTCCAGTTCGATAAACAGCAGGCCGTTGACCAGATTTGCGCCTTTAACGTGAATGTTCTCAGCAAGCTGGAACTTGCGTTCAAAGTTACGCTCGGCGATGCCCTGATAGAGGTAGGTACGTTCTTTCTGTTCGGCCGCATGCGAGCCTTTCACCAGCAGCAGATTATCCTGGGCGGTGATCTCCAGTTCGCTCTCTGCAAAACCGGCGACGGCAATGGCGATGCGGTAGTGGTTTTCGTCAACCAGTTCAACATTGTAAGGAGGGTAGCCGTTGCTCTGGCTCTGGTTATTTTCTAAATGGTTGAACAGGCGGTCAAAACCAATTGCAGAACGGTATAGCGGGGAGAGATCGAAATTACGCATAAGTTAAAACTCCTGAAATCAGCGAGAAATTGTAGCCTTCCACCATGGACAGGCTGCGGTATCCCAAACACCCATCAGGCGCGTTTGTTCATGGACACATCTCTAAAATGGGTCTGATTTCGATCATTTCAAGCGGATCCTGAACAGTTTTTTTTGCACTTTACTGTCACTGGCTTAGACTGGGATGGCAGCACAAAGGGTTAAATTGCGATGGCTGCCACAGAGCGGCGCTTTTCAACTGTTCAATTTGCATATGGCCCGTTATAAACCGGGTTGCTGGTTCATATCGCGCCATTGATGATGACAAACTGATGATGAAAAATGTTCTGATAAAGTTGACGACGTTCAGCGCGGTGGTGTTGCTTTGCGGATGTTCAAGCGTGATGTCGCACACCGGCGGTAAAGAAGGGACCTATCCCGGCACGCGAGCCAGTGCCACAATGTTGTCAGATGATGACACCAACTGGGGCACCAAATCTCTGGTGATTCTGGATATGCCCTTTACGGCGGTATTCGATACGCTTCTGCTGCCCTGGGATTTCTTCCGTACGGACAGCTCCGTGCGCTCGCGCGTTGAAAAAAGCGAGCAGGAGACGCTGGCCACCAACTCGGTTATTCCCCCTGCCGCCATGCCCGTGCGCTGATCAGCGCCCGGTTTCAGTGATCCACAGCTGGCGGAAGCCCTCCGCCTCTTCCATCCAGGCGATATAACGCCCATTCGGTGAAAAGACCACGGCATCCGCAGAAGGCGGATTGCCGTGATCGGACGTCAAAAACGTCACGCTCCCCGTCACCGCATCGCAGTATGCAAGACGATTTTCCAGCACAAATCCCAGCCCGTTGCCGGACGGATGCCAGTTGAAGGCCGACTGAATATCGCTGCGGTTCGCGGTTAACTGGCGCGGCTCGCCGCCCTCGGGTGAGAGAAGCCAGAGTTGCACCACTCCCTGGTTATCGCGCATTAAAAAGGCAATCTGCGTACCTTGCGGATTGCTACGCACCCAGTGGCGCGGCGCGTTCACAAGCCCCGGGTACGCGTTCTGATGCGTAAAGGTTAACCGACGCTGCACCACGCCCGCCGGAGGTGCCGGCAGGGTCTCTGGCGTACCCTGTAGCGGTGCATCCCCGGCGTGCTTCCAGCCCTGCTCATCTTTCGGTAAATCAATAATAAAGAGCTCCGGCACCTTGTCGCCTTTCTCAGACAGGGTATCGCCAATAAACGCCAGCGCGTGGTTCCCTACCCAGCCCTCTTCGTAGGCGCGATTGATTGCATCGCTGCCTGGCGGCGGGTTCGGCGTCGTGCGAGTGACCAGCACGCTCCAGAAGGTGCCCGCATATTCCCGGGGATGCGTAGCCGGTGGGTTCACGGGACCGAAAGGCGCGGCGACCCCCACGTTGCGCAAATCAAGCGCTGGGTCGCGCTCGTGCAGAACATGGTCGTTATAGGTGAAGCTGACGAACTGCCCGTTCGGGCTAAAGACATGGACATGGCTGCCGCCGCGCAGTGCGCCGGGCGTGTAGGGAGCGGTGATATCCATCGCATCGAGATTATCCACCCGATCATTGTGCGCAACCACGCCCTGACGATGGTGAAAATCGTACTGCCAGTCGGCATCCGGGTTTTCCGGGCCATGGATAAAGACATATTTGTCTTCTGCAGGATGAACGGTCACCACCCCGACATGCGCGCCGTTTGTGGCGCGATAAATCACCTCAACCTCGCCCGTACTGATATTTACCCGCTCGATGGTTTCACCGGTGAACGATGCGCCGGATGGGCGTACGTCAAAGGCCAGCCACTGGCTATCTGGCGTCCAGGTGTTGATATTGGTGAGCTGGTGATTACGGGAAGCGAAGGTGACTTGTTTCATGAACGGATAAACTCTGAAGCGACAGTTGCGCTTCAGAGTAATGGATCTGCCGGAAAATGACTACGCGTCCAGCTCAGGGATGGGGGTTACCAGACGCTTATTGCTGGCCCAACCCGAAACATTTTCCAGCACTAACCGGGACATCGCCTCTCTGGTGCTCCAGGTCGCGCTGGCCATATGTGGCGTCACCACCACGTTAGCGCGCTGGAGCAACGCCTGCGGAACGTCCGGCTCGCGACTGAACACATCCAGTCCGGCCCCGGCGATGGTGCCCTGTTCAATCGCGTTAATCAGCGCGGGCTCATCCACTACGCTACCACGCGAAATGTTGATCAATATTCCTTTCTCACCCAGCGCCGCGAGAACCCGGCCATCAATCAGCGCCTGGTTTTTTGCACTACCCGGCGTACATATCATCAAGAAATCACTTTCTGCCGCCAGGGTGGCAATGTCCTCAATTCGGGTATAATTCAGCCCCGGGATAACTTTGCTATCGCTATAAGCAATGTGCATGGCAAAGCCTTCACAACGTTGTGCGATGGCCTGGCCAATTCTCCCCATGCCCACAATGCCGACTCGCGCCCCCGAAACCTTGTGTGTCCACGGATATCCTCCCTGATGCCAGCTTCCCGCCTCAATAAACTTCTGAGCAGAAACGATCTGACGCGATGTCGCCAGCATGAGTCCCATCGCCAAATCGGCAACATCGTCCGTTAACACGCCCGGCGTATGGCTGACGGCCACATGGTGATCCGCCGCAGCCGCCACATCGACACCGTCGTATCCCACGCCAAAAACAGCAATCAGTTCCAGAGAAGGCAGGCTTGCGATCAGCTGGCGCGTGACGACGGCCTCACCGTTAGTAATCATCACGGTAAATTGTCCGGCCAGGTCCGCGAATGCCTCCTCGCTAAGCGCCGCATATTCATAAACGTCGTAACGTTTTTCCAGTTCTGCCGTTAGCTGGTCAGGCAGGGAGGCTTGTTTCAAAACTTTCAATTTCATCGTTATCCGTTCACTTATAAAGAAGAGGAGGCTGACTGCTTGAGCGATGTGCTTTTACCCGGGCGAGAGACGGCGATACCGATAATCCCCCCTAGTATCAGCGCAATGGCCACAATCAGCAGGCCGTAGTGATAGCTGTTGGTCAGATCCTTAATCTTGCCTAAAACAGGCGGCAGGCCTAATCCAACGAAATTGGCAATCGTATTAATAAATGCAATAGAGGCAGCCGCGGCAACGCCGGCCAGTTTTTCTGTTGTCACTGCCCAGAAAACAGGGGTTAGGGCAAAGTTAAAACCGACCGTCAGCACCAGCAGAATATAGGAGACCAGCAGGTTACCCGAATAAATAGCGGCCCCGAGCGATATTCCGGCGAGAATTAAAGGTAACCCCATATGTAAGGATCGCTCTTTCGTTACATCGGAATGGCGACCATTCAAATACATAAACAGGCAGGCAAAAATAAACGGCACCGCAGAGAGCAAGCTGATTACAAAATTACTTTGCTCGCTGGCAATACTTTTAAGAATCAGCGGTAAAAATAGCGTAATACCGATAGAGCCGAAGGCCTGTAAAAACCAAACCAGACTCAGTAACAGCACCACTTTGTTTTTTAGCGCGCTCAGCCAGGAGTGGTTTTCATTCACCGTCACACTTCGGTTATCTTCCGCTAACTGAGCAATTAACCACTCCTTTTCAGACCCCGATAACCAGTGGGCTTTCTCAGGCGTAGAGGGCAGTAACCCTAAAACCATCACCCCCAGGATAATGGCCGGAATGCCTTCAATGGCGAACAACCAACGCCAGCCGGCGATGTCAGCAATGCCGTGCATATTGAGAATGGATCCCGAGATAGGCAGGCCGATGATGGAGGCCAGTACGGAGCCCATATAGAAGAATGACATCGCGCGGGCGCGGTTGCTCTTAGGGAACCAGCAGGAGATATAGTAAATAATACCGGGCGTAAACCCTGCCTCCGCCATGCCCAACAGAAAACGCATGACATAGAGCTGAGTAGGTGTTTGTACCAGCGACATCCCGGCGCTGATAATACCCCAGGTGATCATTATCCTGGCGATCCAGATACGCGCCCCGACACGCGTCATAATAATGTTACTGGGAATTTCAAAAATAATGTAGGAGATATAGAACATGCCCACGCCAAGGCCATACATACTGGCTGTGAGACCTAAATCCGCATTCATTTGTAAGGCGGCAATAGAAATATTCGTTTTATCAAGATTGGCGACAAAATAACAAATGATGACGAAGGGAATTATTTTGCTATTTAGTTTTTTGAGTGTAGAAGTATAGAGTGCAATGCTCATCGATTATTACCTCTTCATCTTGCCCTCTTCAGGCCAAATCGCGGCCATCAGAAGGCAAAGATTGATATAGAGAAACGCATTAACTTATTAGGGTGTTACCATTCGGCAACCGCACCATCTTCCTGACGCCACAGAGGATTGCGCCAGTCTGCGCTATTTCGGCTTAATTCGCTGACCCGCGCCTCATCTATTTCTACGCCAAGCCCAGGCTTCATTAAGGGTTTGAAGAAGCCGCCTTCCATGTTGAAATCTTCTTTATTTTTCACAAAGTCGAGCAGCTCCGCGCCCTTGTTATAGTGAATCCCCATGCTCTGTTCCTGGAACACGGCATTGCGGGTGACAAAGTCCACGTGCAGACAGGCTGCCAGCGCAATCGGCCCCAGCGGGCAGTGCGGAGCCAGCGCCACGTCGTAGGCTTCTGCCATACCGGCGATTTTGTAGCATTCGGTGATGCCCCCCGCGTGGGAGAGATCCGGCTGCAGGATCGCGATTCCGCCCGCCTCCAGTACGCGTTTAAACTCGAAGCGCGAGAACATACGTTCCCCTGCAGCGATAGGAATAGCGGTTTGCGCCGCCAGCCGTGGATAATATTCTGCCTGCTCCGCCAGCACCGGCTCTTCAATAAAGAGCGGGCGGTATTGTTCCAGCTCTTTAATTAATATTTTCGCCATTGGCGCGCTGACGCGGCCGTGGAAGTCCAGACCAAACTCAATGTCGTTGCCAAAGGCTTCGCGGATCTGCGCCACGGTGTTTACCGCCCGGTCTACCGCACGTGAATTGTCGATGACTCCCATCTCTTCACAGCCGTTGAGCTTGAAGGTATCAAAACCAATCCCGCGCAGCTTTCTGATGCCATCAATGACTTCGGCAGGACGGTCGCCGCCCACCCAGCTGTAGGCTTTAATTTTGTCGCGCACCAGGCCGCCCATCAGCTGCCAGACCGGAGCATTCAGCACTTTCCCTTTGATATCCCACAGCGCCTGGTCGATACCGGCGATGGCGCTCATCAGAATGGGGCCGCCGCGATAGAAGCCCCCGCGGTACATCACTTGCCACAGATCGTTAATGCGCGCGGGATCCTGCCCAATCAGGTATTCACCCAGCTCGTGCACAGCGGCCTCGACGGTGCGCACACGGCCCTCAATCACCGGCTCGCCCCAGCCCACTACCCCTTCGTCGGTTTCGATTTTCAGGAACATCCAACGCGGCGGTAAACGGTACGTGGTGAGTTTGGTTATTTTCATTTCACTGCCTCTCGATACGCTTTCACAAATGCTGCCGCCTGCTGTGCGGTGCGCTCTACGGTCTGTCCGGCGCGATAGAGATCGCTACCCAGCCCGGCGCCTGCACAGCCAGCTTTCATCCACTGCGCCAGGTTTTCTGGCGTCACGCCGCCCACCGCCAGGACCGGTACGCTGGCGGGTAAGACCGCTTTCAGCGCCTTGATGTACTCCGGGCCAAAAGCCGATGACGGGAAAATTTTCAGCGCCTGCGCGCCCGCATCGAGAGCG
Source organism: Leclercia sp. UBA7405 (assembly GCF_037152215.1). Classification (NCBI taxonomy): domain Bacteria; kingdom Pseudomonadati; phylum Pseudomonadota; class Gammaproteobacteria; order Enterobacterales; family Enterobacteriaceae; genus Leclercia; species Leclercia sp. UBA7405. The sequence continues at coordinate 162,266 of NZ_JBBCMR010000004.1, forward strand.
GTAAAGGCTTCGGTTGCCGTTGCACATCCCGGGCAGACGGTCATGCCGTAGCCCACCGCGCGGCGGATCACCTCGGGGTTGATGTTGGGCGTGACGATAAGTTTGCAGCCCATTTTCGCCAGCCTGTCGACCTGCTCCGGCTGTAGCACCGTGCCTGCGCCAATCAGCGCCTTATCACCAAACGCATCGACGACGGCCGGGATGCTCTTTTCCCACTCCGGGGAGTTGAGCGGGATTTCCACCGCGTCGAACCCGGCCTCAATCACCGCGCCTACGTGCGCCAGCGCCTCGTCGGGGGTGATGCCGCGCAATATCGCGATAAGGGGAAGGTTAGTTTGCCACTGCATGAGCGATGCTCCTTATTCCAGCCTGAAATGCCGTGTCGCCCTCTACCACCGCCACGTCCCGGCCGATGGCGTGAAACGCCTGCCGATAACGTGAGCTCAGCGATGAGCCTGCGACGAGAGTAATGGCCTGCTGCCCGGCGAAGCGTTCACTCAGGCTGGCGACTTCGGCGCCAATCAGCAGGCCGGACAGAAACTCGCTGACCTGCTCGCGCGGGAGTTGTCCCAGCACGTGCGAGGCGCGAACCTCAAAAAGTTGCGGCAAAACGGCAGGAGAAGCGATCCCGCGCGCAAGCCCGGCGGCAAATGCCTCCGGCGAGGGGGCTTGCTCCGGCAAACCCGCCCCCACCAGCGAATGCTTAAGGAGCAAATGGTGTAATTCACCGGTCATCACGGTGCGAAAATCGTGGATCTGCTCTGCATCGGTTTGTACCCACTTGCAGTGGGTACCGGGCATAACGTAGACAGAAGAAGGAGAAAGCGTGCGCGCGCCGAGCAGTTGCGTCTCTTCGCCGCGCATGACGTTGTGATTATCGTCGCGAGAGACGCACAAGCCGGGAATAATCCAGATCTTGTCGCCAACGGACGTTAACTGTTCGCCAATGGCGGAGAAACGAGCCGGTACGGGCAGATAAGGCGCAATTTTCCAGCCTACGTTACTGCCCACCATGCCCGCCATTACCACTGGCGTGGCGCCGTCGCGCCAGTTTTGTGTCACCTCTGCTAACACCGCCTCGGGGGATTTACCGTTCAGGCGCGTAACGCCTGCTTCTGATTGCCTGCTTTCCAGGCACTGCTCACCCTGATAAAGCCAGGCGCGCAGATTGGTCGATCCCCAGTCAATAGCGATGTAGCGAGATGTCATGTGATTTCCTTTAACCTTCGTGTCGAGCTGGCGATCATCGTGAGTGCCGCCTGCTCTGCCGCATCGCCGTCCTGATGCCGTATCGCATCGAACAGCGCTTTATGTTCCTGGAGCGTTTTCGGCATGTTGGCCTCATCGCCCATCCAGGTCCGTTCAAATACCGCGCGCTGTAGCGAGCTGATCGCCACGCTAAGCTGCTGTAGCACCGGGTTATGCACCGACTGGAGCACCGCCTCGTGGTAGCGAATATCCGCTTCGTTGAAGGCGTCCCGATCCTGGTTATTGGCGATCATGTCGTTCAGCGCCGACTCAATCTGCGCCAGGTCGCCCGAGGTGGCGCGTTCGGCGGCCCAGCGGGCTATCGCCGGTTCTACGAGGTTTCGTACCTCGCTCATGGCACTAATCAGTCGCGGGTCATAATCGTTTTCCAGTACCCACTGCAGAACATCGGTATCGAGGTAGTTCCACTGACTACGTGGGGCGACAAAGGCTCCGCGATAACGCTTCATTTCAATTAGCCGCTTTGCCATCAGCGAGCGGAACACTTCCCGGATGATGTTGCGCGAGGTTTCAAACTCTTCGCATAGCTCCGCCTCTGCAGGAAGCGGCGAGCCGGGTACGTATTTGCCACCCACAATCTGGCTGCCCAGCGTGATGACAATGCGGTCGGTTTTATTGAGAGTCATGGAGGGTCCTTATGATTTTTGTGTCCATCACTACTTTACCGCGACCGCTGAATTCCGCCTCACTTTTGCAGTACAAACGTGATGCAATTCGTTAAGACCGTGGTTGCAATGTAGTACAATCTATTTATGTTGTACTACAATCCGGATCACAAAAAGAACAATTCGATAAGTTAAGGGCAAAAAAAAGCCCCGGTTAATAACCAGGGCCGATGTATTTAGCCACGCTTAGTTCAGGACAAATTTCTCAATCGCGTAGGCAACGCCGTCTTCCAGGTTAGATTTGGTGACGAAATTGGCCACTTCTTTCACCGATGGGATTGCGTTATCCATCGCCACGCCCATGCCCGCATATTCGATCATCGCAATATCGTTTTCCTGATCGCCCAGGGTCATGATCTCTTCAGGCTTGATACCCAGCGTATCGGCCAGCGATTTCACGCCGGTGCCTTTATTGACGCGTTTATCGAGGATTTCGAGGAAGTACGGCGCGCTTTTTAGCACAGTGTATTTCTCTTTTACCTCAGCCGGAATGCGGGCGATGGCTTTATCGAGAATGGCTGGCTCATCAATCATCATCACCTTCAGGAACTGCGTTTGCGGATCCATTTTTTCTGCTTCGCAGAAAACCAGTGGAATAGTGGCGACATAGGATTCGTGTACGGTGTAGTAGCTGATATCGCGGTTGGCCGTGTAGAGCGTGTTGCGATCGAGCGCGTGGAAATGTGAGCCCACCTCGCGGGAGAGTTTTTCGAGATAGAGGTAATCGTCATAATTCAACGCGGTCTGGGCGACGGTGCTGCCGTCGGCGGCCTTCTGAACCAGGGCACCGTTATACGTAATGCAGTAATCACCCGGTTTATCCATGTGCAACTCTTTCAGGTAATTATGCACACCGGCATAGGGGCGACCGGTCGTCAGTACCACATTCACCCCTTTTGCACGGGCGGCGGCAATCGCATTTTTAACGGCTGGAGAGATGGTGTGATCTGGCAGCAGCAGCGTGCCGTCCATATCGATTGCAATGAGTTTGATGGCCATGGGATCCCCGGATTGAATGAGTCTGCACTCATGCTAACGCGATTCCGCTCAAAAAACACGGTAAGAAAGGGGATTGGATATGAGGAGGGGATTCCTCTTTTGCAGGCAAAGAATCTCCCCTCACCCCGGCCCTCTCCCCACAGGGGCGAGGGAGAAAAGGCGGTACCGTACATCCCCTCTCCCCTATGGGGAGAGGGTTAGGGTGAGGGGGATAACAGCTTAGATATCGATATTCGCCGCTTTCAGCGCGTTCTCTTCGATAAAGGCACGACGGGGTTCAACCGCATCGCCCATCAGGGTGGTGAACAGCTGATCCGCTGCAATCGCGTCTTTTACGGTAACGCGCAGCATACGGCGGCTTTCCGGATCCATAGTGGTTTCCCACAGCTGATCCGGGTTCATTTCGCCCAGGCCTTTATAACGCTGAATTGCCAGACCACGACGGGACTCTTTCACCAGCCACTCCAGCGCCTGCTCGAAGCTGGCAACCGGCTGACGGCGTTCGCCACGTTCGATGTAGGCATCGTCTTCGATCAGACCGCGCAGCTTTTCGCCGAGGGTGCAGAGGCGACGGTATTCCGGCCCGGTCACAAACTCGTGCTCCAGCGGATAGTCGGTATCCACACCGTGGGTACGCACGCGGACGATCGGCTCGAACAGCTGGTCAGCGTTCTGCTGAACATCGCATTTCCACAGGCTACCGTGCTGTTCGTTCTCGTTCAGCTCGCTTACCAGCGCGTTGACCCAGCGGCTGACCGTCTGCTCGCTGCTCAGATCGGCTTCGGTCAGCGTTGGCTGATACACCAGCTCTTTCAGCAGCGCTTTCGGATAACGACGCTCCATACGGCCAATCATTTTCTGCGCAGCGTTGAACTCGGACACCAGACGTTCCAGCGGCTCGCCGGCCAGGGCCGGAGCGCTGGCGTTCGCATGCAGCGTTGCGCCATCCAGAGCGATAGAGATCTGATACTGATCCATCGCTTCGTCGTCTTTGATGTACTGTTCCTGTTTGCCTTTCTTCACTTTGTACAGCGGCGGCTGCGCAATGTAGACATGGCCACGTTCAACGATTTCCGGCATCTGACGATAGAAGAAGGTCAACAACAGCGTACGGATGTGCGAGCCGTCGACGTCCGCATCGGTCATGATGATGATGCTGTGATAACGCAGCTTGTCCGGATTGTATTCGTCGCGACCGATGCCGCAGCCGAGCGCGGTAATCAGCGTTGCCACTTCCTGCGAAGAGAGCATCTTGTCGAAACGCGCTTTCTCGACGTTGAGGATTTTCCCCTTCAACGGCAGGATCGCCTGGTTCTTACGGTTACGGCCCTGCTTCGCAGAACCGCCCGCGGAGTCCCCTTCCACCAGGTACAGTTCGGACAGCGCCGGGTCGCGCTCCTGACAGTCTGCCAGTTTGCCCGGCAGGCCTGCTAAGTCGAGTGCGCCTTTGCGGCGGGTCATTTCACGGGCTTTACGCGCCGCTTCACGGGCACGTGCCGCGTCGATAATTTTGCCGACCACGATTTTCGCGTCAGACGGGTTTTCTTGCAGGTAGTCGCTCAGCAGTTCGTTCATCTGCTGTTCAACCGCCGATTTCACCTCAGAGGAGACCAGTTTGTCTTTGGTCTGAGAGGAGAACTTCGGATCCGGCACCTTAACAGAGACCACGGCAATCAGGCCTTCACGAGCATCGTCGCCGGTGGCGCTGACTTTCGCTTTCTTGCTGTAGCCTTCTTTGTCCATGTAGGCGTTCAGGGTACGGGTCATCGCCGCACGGAAGCCCGCCAGGTGCGTACCGCCGTCACGCTGTGGAATGTTGTTGGTGAAGCAGTAGATGTTTTCCTGGAAACCGTCGTTCCACTGCAGCGCCACTTCCACGCCGATACCGTCTTTTTCGGTAGAGAAGTAGAAGATATTCGGGTGAATAGGCGTTTTGTTCTTGTTCAGATACTCAACGAACGCCTTGATACCGCCTTCATAGTGGAAGTGGTCTTCTTTGCCGTCGCGTTTGTCGCGCAGACGAATAGAGACGCCGGAGTTCAGGAACGACAGCTCACGCAGGCGTTTGGCCAGAATTTCATATTCGAATTCGGTGACGTTGGTGAAGGTTTCCAGGCTCGGCCAGAAACGCACCAGGGTACCGGTTTTTTCGGTATCGCCAGTGACAGCCAGCGGCGCTTCCGGCACACCATGCTGATAGATCTGGCGGTGAACTTTGCCTTCACGCTGGATAACCAGCTCCAGCTTCTGCGACAGGGCGTTAACCACGGAGACGCCTACGCCGTGCAGGCCGCCGGAGACTTTATAGGAGTTATCATCGAATTTACCGCCTGCGTGCAGAACGGTCATGATAACTTCCGCAGCAGATACGCCCTCTTCCGGGTGAATACCGGTTGGGATGCCACGACCATCATCGGTGACGGATACGGAGTTGTCCGCATGGATCGTCACCACGATGTCTTTACAGTGACCCGCGAGCGCTTCGTCGATAGCGTTATCTACCACCTCGAATACCATGTGGTGCAGACCGGTGCCGTCATCCGTGTCGCCGATATACATACCCGGGCGCTTACGCACCGCATCCAGCCCTTTCAGGACTTTGATACTGGAGGAGTCATAAGAATTCGACATCAACGTTTCTCGCTCATTTATTCTTGGGTTAATCCGTTATTTTACCCTTTTCCACGGTGAACATCTTCGAATTTTTGTCCGACATGTCCATAACGTGTTCAGCGCTAATCGCGCTGACGAAAACCTGCGACTGCGTGGCTTTTAAGCGGCTGGCTAGCAGCCCTCGCCGCGCGTCGTCGAGTTCCGAGGCAAAATCATCTATCAGATACAGGCAGCGTCGGCCGCTCTCGCGGGTGAGAAACTCCCCCTGTGCCAGCCGTAGCGCGCACATCAGGAGCTTAAGCTGCCCACGCGATAATGTATCTTCTACCGGCGCACCGTCAGCACGAATGCGGAAATCCGCTTTATGCGGGCCATGCGCGGTATAGGTCAGCAGGCGGTCGCGCTCGAAGCTTCTCTCCAGCACCTCGGCATAATCCGTCTCTTTCTCCCAGCCACGCTGGAAGGAGAAGGTGAGAGAGAACTCCGGTAAAAACTGTTTGCAGGTGTCGGCCATATCTTCGGCGATACCTGCGCTGTATTCGGCACGCCAGGTGCTGATTTGTTCCGCCAGCGGGACCAACTCTTTGTCCCACGGGCGCAGTTGGGCGTAGCGCGTCACCTGGCGCAGCGCGGCATTGCGCTGCTTGAGCAAACGCTTGAGATTGCTCCAGGCGTTAAAGAATCCCGCTTCATTGTGAAAGCATCCCCAGTCAAGGAACGCTCTTCTGTATTTGGGGCCGCCGTTGAGTAAAGTAAACCCCTCGGGCGTAATCAGCTGCATCGGCATCAAGAGCGCCAGTTCGGCCACCTTATGCCCGTCGGTACCATCAATGCGGACTTTACTGTCACCCTGCTTGTCTTTGGTCAGGCCGACGGCGGTTTCACGCTCTGCGCCCTGAAGACGCCCATGCAGAACAAAGGACTCTTGCTCGTGGCGAATGACGCGGCCAATTTGCAAGCTGCGAAACGCCCGACCGTGGCCAAGCGTATAGATGGCTTCCAGCACGCTGGTTTTGCCGCTGCCGTTTGCGCCAACCAGGAAGTTAAAGCCGGGGGATAAAGCGAGATCCGCATTTTCAATATTACGGAAATCTTTGATTAAAAGGCGCGTCAGTGACATATCTGAATTTCTTCGGGCCAGGGCGTAATCGGCGCAGCCAGTTTCAACGCGGACTGCGCGCAGACCCTGGCGCGTACACGCAGTACGTGACAGGGGCGAGCACAGCCCAGGTTGAAAATGGCAAGTAAGATAGCCCGATAGTTATCACTACAGTCTCATTGGCATAACAACATAAGCAGCGGACTGGGATGCAGCATCTTCAATCTGTACGCTCGATACAGAGTCGGTCAGCAGAATGCGAACATTCTCGCATTTCAGTGCATTCAGTACGTCCAGCACGTAGCTAACGTTAAAGCCGATTTCCATCTCTGCGCCGGCGTAGGTGACGTCCAGAATCTCTTCTGCCTCTTCCTGCTCCGGGTTATTCGCGGTGATTTTGATCTGGTTTTCACTCACATACAGACGCACGCCGCGGAACTTCTCGTTGGAGAGAATGGCCGCACGGGCAAATGCCTGCTTAAGGCTGTCGCAGCCCGCTTCCAGCGTCTTGTCGGGATTCTTCGGCAATACGCGGCGATAATCCGGGAAACGCCCATCAACCAGCTTCGAGGTGAAGACGAAATCCCCCACGTGGGCACGAATGTTATTGCTGCCAATTTGCACGCGCAGCGGAGTATCACCGCCGTCAAGCATGCGCATCAGCTCAATCACCCCTTTACGCGGCACGATCACCGAATGGTTTGGCAGGCTAACGCCAATTGGCATAGAGCAGACCGCCAGGCGGTGTCCGTCGGTGGCGACGGTACGCAGCTCTTCCCCTTCGGTTTCAAACAGCATGCCGTTTAAGTAGTAGCGAACGTCCTGATGCGCCATAGAAAACTGCGTGGCTTCAATCAGACGCTTCATCGTCGCCTGTGGCAGGGTGAATTCCACTTCGCTCTGCCAGTCATCCAGGTTCGGGAAGTCCGCGGCTGGCAGGGTAGAGAGAGAGAAACGGCTGCGGCCAGAGCGGACCAGCATGCGGTCGCCCTCGAGCTGCACGGCGATCTCTGCCCCTTCAGGCAAGCCACGGCAAATATCAAAGAATTTACGGGCCGGAACCGTGGTGGCGCCTGCATCGTGCGGCTGAGTCAGCGTCACCCGCGCAACCATCTCCATTTCCAGATCGGTGCCGGTCAGCGACAGCGTACCGTCTGCGACCTGCAGCAGCAGGTTACCAAGAATAGGCAGCGTCGGGCGGCCGCCTAATGGGCCACTCACCTGTTGTAGCGGCTTTAATAAATGTTCACGTTCAACGGTAAATTTCATAGCGTCACGATGATAATGTTCTGATTAAATTGGAGAAGTCTTCTTTTATGTCGTGGCTTTCTTCCCGCAGCTGCTCGATTTTACGACAAGCGTGCAGCACGGTGGTGTGGTCACGGCCACCAAACGCATCGCCGATCTCCGGCAGACTGTGGTTGGTTAACTCCTTTGCCAGCGCCATCGCCATCTGGCGAGGTCGGGCTACCGAGCGTGAACGGCGTTTCGACAATAAGTCGGCCACTTTAATTTTGTAGTACTCCGCCACCGTCTTCTGAATATTGTCGATGGTGACCAGTTTTTCCTGCAACGCCAGCAGATCGCGCAGCGCTTCACGCACGAAATCAATGGTGATGGCCCGGCCGGTAAAGTTGGCGTTGGCGATGACGCGGTTCAGTGCCCCTTCCAGCTCACGCACGTTAGAGCGTAGGCGCTTAGCAATGAAGAATGCCACTTCACCCGGCAGGCGAATGTCGTTTTCATCTGCCTTTTTCATCAGGATCGCCACACGGGTTTCCAGCTCCGGCGGTTCGATCGCCACGGTCAGGCCCCAGCCGAAGCGGGACTTAAGACGATCTTCAACGCCGTTGATCTCTTTTGGATAACGATCCGAGGTCAAAATGATCTGTTGATTACCTTCCAGCAGAGCGTTGAAGGTGTGGAAAAACTCTTCCTGGGATCGTTCTTTATTAGCGAAGAACTGAATGTCATCGATCAGCAGGGCATCAACGGAACGGTAGTAGCGTTTAAACTCTTCGATCGCATTGTTTTGCAGGGCTTTTACCATGTCCTGAACGAAGCGTTCGGAGTGCATATACACCACTTTGGCGTTTGGCTTGCGCGCCATGATGCCATTGCCCACGGCATGCAGCAGGTGCGTTTTACCCAGACCGGTACCGCCATATAAAAACAGGGGGTTATACGCCCCGCCGGGGTTATCCGCTACCTGACGGGCTGCCGCACGGGCCAGCTGGTTTGATTTACCTTCTACGAAGTTATCGAAGGTATGTTTGACGTTAACGTTGGAACGGTAGGTCGGCTCCGCCGGGGCCGGAACATTATCCCAGCCTGAACGTGCCGCAGGCACGACGCGCGGCTGATGGACCTGTGTCGCCTGCGCAGGGGCGGCAACGTTAACGGTCTCTTTAAGGGTTTGGGTGACCGGCTTGGTGCCCACTTCAAAACGCAGCTGTGGGGCATCGGTACCGCAAAAATCGTTTAGCAGTCCATTGATATTATTAAGGTACTTGTCCCTTACCCAATCGAGCACAAAACGGTTTGGCGCATACAAAGCCAGCGTGTTATCGCTCAGTTCCGCCTGCAACGGGCGGATCCACATACTGAATTCTGTGGCTGGTAACTCATCCTGCAATCGGGCAAGACATTGCTGCCAAAGCGAAAGTGACACGGCGGACTCCACTCGAACAATAAAAAGAAAGCTATTGAATAGTCATGATTGTAGACGCACGTCGAAAAGCCCTGCGCATAAGGGGGACGTGCGAACCGCTGTCTGCGGTTTTATACCCGATCGTAACCGCTGGGATCCCGATCGGGACCGCGGATCATAGCCTAAACTGAGCCAGAGATCTTCTGTTTCTCACAGATTCTTCCCGATTTATCCACAGGAAGATCCGAAACCGGGTAAGTGTAATCGATCCTGGTTAGCCTGCCCCGGGATTTAGGCCGCATATTGGAAAAATTACTGAGTCGTGACAAATTTTTGCTTAAAAGATCTAACGAAGATCCTGGACGATCCTTGCGCTTTACCGGTGAGGTCGTATAATCCTCCACCCGTCGCGTAATGCTCGGCTTCCCGCGCGTTTAACGCTGTTCATTTTGCATGCGAAATCGTGTGAATTTACGCGGGAAATAAATCGTGTGAATTTACGCGGGAAATAAGGAAAGAGAATTGACTCCGGAGTGTACAATTATTACAATCCGGCCTCTTTAATCACCCATGGCTTCGGCGTCCGTCGTGCGATATTCGTTCGGGCATCGTAAAAAGCCATTGAATTTATTCAAGTTTAGGTAGAAATCGCCATGAAACGCACTTTTCAACCGTCTGTACTGAAGCGCAACCGTTCTCACGGCTTCCGTGCTCGTATGGCTACTAAAAATGGTCGTCAGGTTCTGGCACGTCGTCGTGCTAAAGGCCGCGCTCGTCTGACCGTTTCCAAGTAATAAAGCTAACCCCTGGTGGTTAAGCTCGCATTTCCCAGGGAGTTACGTTTGTTAACTCCCACTCATTTCACTTTCGTCTTCCAGCAGCCACAACGGGCTGGCACGCCGCAAATCACCATCCTCGGCCGCCAAAATTCGCTGGGGCATCCCCGTATCGGTCTTACTGTCGCCAAGAAAAACGTTAAGCGTGCGCATGAACGCAACCGGATTAAACGTCTGACGCGTGAAAGCTTCCGTTTACGTCAACATGAACTCCCTTCGATGGATTTTGTGGTGGTGGCGAAAAAAGGGGTTGCCGACCTCGATAACCGTGCTCTCTCGGAAGCGTTGGAAAAATTATGGCGCCGCCACTGTCGCCTGGCTCACGGGTCCTGATAGCCCTCATTAGGGTCTATCAACGCCTGATTAGTCCGCTACTCGGGCCGCACTGCCGTTTCACACCGACATGCTCAAGCTATGGAATTGAGGCATTGCGCAGGTTTGGAGTGATAAAAGGCAGTTGGTTGACGGTGAAACGCGTATTAAAATGCCACCCTTTACACCCAGGTGGAGACGACCCCGTCCCCCCCGGACCCTTTGATACCAGAGAACACTAACGATGGATTCGCAACGCAATCTTCTTATCATCGCTTTGTTGTTCGTGTCTTTCATGATCTGGCAGGCATGGGAGCAGGATAAAAATCCTCAACCCCAGCAGCAGACCACGCAGACCACGACCACCGCAGCGGGTAGCGCCGCCGACCAGGGCGTACCGGCCAGTGGCCAGGGGAAACAGATTACGGTTAAGACCGATGTGCTTGAGCTGACTATCAACACCCGTGGTGGTGATGTTGAGCAGGCGCTGCTGTTGACCTACCCAAAAGAGCTGAAGTCTACCGAACCGTTCCAGTTACTGGAAACCACACCGCAGTTCCTTTATCAGGCGCAGAGCGGTCTGACCGGTCGTGATGGCCCGGATAACCCGGCTAACGGTGCGCGTCCACTGTATAACGTCGAGAGTGATACCTTTGTGCTGGCTGATGGTCAGAACGAGCTGGCTATCCCGATGACCTATACCGACGCCGCAGGCAACACCTTCACCAAAACCTTCACCCTGAAACGCGGTGAGTATGCGGTGAACGTTGGCTACAGCGTGCAGAACGCCAGCGAGAAACCGCTGGAAATCTCGACCTTTGGTCAGCTGAAGCAATCCATCGATCTGCCGTCTCATCGTGACACCGGAAGCAGCAACTTCGCGCTGCATACCTTCCGTGGCGCAGCGTACTCCACGCCAGATTCGAAGTATGAGAAATACAAATTCGATACTATCGCGGATAACGAGAACCTGAACGTCAGCGCTAAAGGCGGTTGGGTTGCGATGCTGCAACAGTATTTCGCAACGGCGTGGGTGCCTAATAACGACGGTACCAACAACTTCTACACCGCGAACCTCGGCAACGGTATTGCAGCTATCGGCTACAAATCTCAGCCGGTTCTGGTGCAGCCGGGTCAAACCGGTAAGCTGGCGAGCACCCTGTGGGTCGGCCCGGAAATTCAGGACAAAATGGCTGCAGTAGCGCCGCACCTGGATCTGACCGTGGATTACGGCTGGTTGTGGTTCATCTCTCAGCCGCTGTTTAAGCTGCTGAAGTGGATCCATAGCTTCCTGGGTAACTGGGGCTTCTCCATCATCGTTATCACCTTTATCGTTCGTGGCATCATGTACCCGCTGACTAAAGCGCAGTACACCTCCATGGCGAAGATGCGCATGCTGCAGCCGAAGATTGCGGCGATGCGTGAGCGTCTGGGCGATGACAAACAGCGTCAGAGCCAGGAGATGATGGCCCTGTATAAAGCAGAGAAAGTGAACCCGCTGGGTGGTTGCTTCCCGCTGCTGATTCAGATGCCAATCTTCCTTGCGCTGTACTACATGCTGATGGGTTCCGTTGAGCTGCGCCATGCGCCGTTCGCCCTGTGGATCCATGACCTGTCTGCACAGGACCCGTACTACATCCTGCCGATCCTGATGGGCGTGACGATGTTCTTCATCCAGAAGATGTCGCCGACCACCGTGACCGACCCGATGCAGCAGAAGATCATGACCTTCATGCCGGTCATCTTCACCGTGTTCTTCCTGTGGTTCCCGTCAGGTCTGGTGCTGTACTACATCGTCAGCAACCTGGTGACCATTATCCAGCAGCAGCTGATTTACCGTGGTCTGGAAAAACGTGGCCTGCATAGCCGCGAAAAGAAAAGTTCCTGATTCGGTTGAGCAGTAGCTAGAATAAGGGCGGTCAAATGACCGCCTTTTTTTATTGCAACACAGTTGAGAAAAACCATGAGCCATAACGACACTATCGTCGCCCAGGCAACCCCACCGGGACGCGGTGGTGTGGGCATCCTGCGCATCTCCGGCCAAAAGGCGCGCGAGGTGGCAGAAGCCGTACTGGGGAAACTGCCGAAGCCGCGCTACGCCGATTATTTGCCGTTTAAAGACAGCGACGGTACCGCGCTGGATCAGGGCATTGCGCTGTGGTTTCCGGGGCCAAACTCCTTTACCGGCGAAGATGTGCTCGAACTTCAGGGCCACGGCGGCCCGGTGATCCTCGATTTACTGTTAAAACGTATTCTGACCTTGCCGGGCCTGCGCATTGCGAAGCCGGGTGAGTTTTCTGAGCGTGCCTTTCTGAACGATAAACTCGATCTGGCGCAGGCCGAGGCGATTGCCGACCTGATCGACGCCAGCTCTGAGCAGGCGGCCCGCTCTGCGCTCAACTCGCTGCAGGGGGCATTTTCTGCCCGCGTAAACCATCTGGTGGAAGCACTTACTCACCTCAGGATCTACGTGGAGGCGGCGATTGATTTCCCGGATGAGGAAATCGACTTCCTTTCCGATGGCAAAATCGAAGCCCAGCTCAACAGCGTGATGACCGATCTCGACGCGGTGCGTGCCGAAGCGCGCCAGGGCAGCCTGCTGCGTGAAGGGATGAAGGTGGTGATTGCCGGTCGCCCTAATGCCGGTAAATCGAGCCTGCTGAACGCGCTGGCGGGTCGTGAGGCTGCCATCGTTACTGATATCGCCGGCACCACCCGCGATGTACTGCGCGAGCATATCCACATCGACGGCATGCCTCTGCATATTATCGACACCGCGGGTCTGCGCGATGCCAGCGACGAAGTGGAGCGTATCGGTATCGAGCGCGCCTGGCAGGAGATTGAGCAGGCTGACCGCGTGCTATTTATGGTAGACGGCACCACCACTGACGCGGTGGATCCCGCAGATATCTGGCCGGACTTTATCGCCCGTCTGCCCGCTAAACTGCCGATCACCGTTGTGCGTAACAAAGCCGATGTGACGGGCGAGACGCTGGGTATGAGTGAAGTAAATGGTCACTCACTTATTCGCCTCTCGGCACGTACCGGCGAAGGCGTGGATGACCTGCGTAACCATCTCAAACAGAGCATGGGCTTTGATACCAGCATGGAGGGCGGCTTCCTGGCGCGCCGTCGTCACCTGCAGGCGCTGGAAGAGGCGGCGAATCATCTTGTTCAGGGGAAAGCGCAGCTGATTGGTGCCTGGGCGGGTGAGCTGCTGGCGGAAGAGCTGCGCCTGGCGCAGCAGAATCTGAGTGAGATCACCGGGGAGTTCTCCTCGGACGATCTGTTGGGCCGCATCTTCTCGAGCTTCTGTATCGGGAAATAACCCTGCACAGCCACAGTAATCGTCAGGTTATTGTGGCTGTGATTACACTCACAATTAATTATCCTGCAGATAGACCCGTTATTCTCATTATAATAATGTAGCTGAGTGTCTAATGAGGATAAATCAATGATGATTATCTTAAATACATACATCACTTCTAAGTGGTTTAATATTGACAATAAAATTGTCAATCACCACCCATAATCCCCCCTTTGCTCGTCCTTTGCTAAATGCTAACTAACCAGGTTTATTAATCTGCTTATTTGGTATGTCTGCAATATATTCTTGCCAGCTCCGATCGTCTGCATGCTTTATTTCCACAGGCGGCATTAAATGATGGCTGGCATATACATCTCTGTACTTAGGGTTATTAAATAGCCCTCAGCACCGCTGCGTGCAAAAAGGATGAACAAATGGAAAACTTCAAACATTTACCTGAGCCTTTCCGTATTCGTGTTATTGAGCCAGTGAAACGCACCACCCGCGAGCACCGGGAAAATGCCATTGTTGAATCGGGCATGAACCCGTTTCTGCTTGATAGCGAAGATGTCTTTATTGACCTGCTGACCGACAGCGGTACCGGGGCAGTCACACAAAATATGCAGGCCGCTATGTTACGTGGGGACGAAGCCTACAGCGGCAGCCGCAGTTATTACGCGCTCTCCGATGCGGTGAAAACCATTTTTGGCTATCAATACACTATCCCGACTCACCAGGGACGGGGCGCTGAACAGATTTACATTCCGGTCTTGATCAAAAAACGCGAGCAGGAAAAAGGGCTGGACCGCAGCAAAATGGTCGCGTTCTCCAACTATTTCTTTGATACGACTCAGGGCCATAGCCAGATTAATGGCTGCACGGTGCGTAACGTCTATATCAAAGAGGCGTTTGATACCGGTATTCGTTACGATTTTAAAGGCAACTTTGACCTCGAAGGACTGGAGCGCGGCATTCAGGAGGTGGGCGCCAATAATGTGCCTTATATCGTCGCAACCATTACCAGCAACTCCGCCGGCGGCCAGCCGGTCTCGCTGGCCAACCTGAAGGCGATGTACGCCATCGCGCAAAAATATGACATTCCGGTGGTAATGGACTCCGCGCGCTTCGCGGAGAACGCCTACTTTATCCAGAAGCGTGAAGCGGAATACCGCGACTGGAGCATTTCAGACATTACCCGTGAAACCTATAAATATGCCGATATGCTGGCGATGTCGGCCAAAAAAGACGCGATGGTGCCCATGGGCGGCCTGCTGTGTATTAAGGATGACCGCTTCTTCGACGTCTATACCGAATGCCGAACCCTTTGCGTGGTGCAGGAAGGCTTCCCGACCTACGGTGGCCTTGAAGGCGGTGCGATGGAGCGCCTGGCCGTCGGTCTGCATGATGGCATGAATCCGGACTGGCTGGCGTACCGTATCAATCAGGTGCAATACCTGGTCGATGGCCTGGAAGCCATCGGTGTAGTGTGTCAGCAGGCGGGAGGGCATGCGGCATTTGTTGATGCAGGAAAACTACTGCCGCATATTCCGGCTGAACAGTTCCCGGCACAGGCGTTAGCCTGCGAGCTCTATAAGGTGGCGGGCATTCGGGCGGTAGAAATCGGGTCGTTTTTGTTAGGCCGCGATCCTAAAACCGGCAAACAGCTGCCCTGCCCGGCAGAGTTACTGCGTTTAACCATTCCACGCGCGACCTACACACAGACGCACATGGACTTTATTGTCGAAGCCTTTAAACATGTGAAAGAGAACGCCAGCAATATTAAGGGGTTAACCTTCACCTACGAACCGAAAGTTTTACGTCACTTCACTGCCAAACTGAAAGAAGTTTAACCCGCACCTTCCGGGTGACTAACGCCCTGTTAGTCACCCGGAATTCATTACACACCAACAACATCAGGCTAACCATAATTAATGGGTGCACCATGGATAACAGTTTGAAGACTAAACACTCCTCGTTTTGGGGTGTCATGGTAATAGCAGGTACGGTTATTGGCGGGGGAATGTTTGCTTTACCCGTGGATTTAGCAGGCTCGTGGTTTTTTTGGGGCGCATTTATTTTAATCATTGCCTGGTTTTCAATGCTTCACTCAGGATTATTACTGTTAGAGGCCAATTTAAATTATCCTGTCGGTTCCAGCTTTAATACCATCACCAAAGATCTCATTGGCAATAAATGGAATGTGGTGAGTGGCTTCACGGTCGCCTTTGTTCTGTATATTCTTACTTATGCGTATATCTCTGCCAATGGCGCGATCATTAGCGAAACCATTGCCATGAACCAGGGGACGCATGTTAATCCGCGCCTCGTAGGGATAGGTACAGCGATCTTTGTTGCGGCGGTATTATGGGTCAGTTCCCTGGCGGCCAGCCGTATTACCTCGCTTTTCCTGGGGATTAAGATCATTGCGTTTATTATTGTTTTTGGGTCGTTTTTCTTCCAGGTGGACTACGCCATTTTACGGGACATTAATGTCAGTACCACCAGCAACACAGCCTATTTCCCCTATATTTTTATGGCCTTGCCGGTCTGTCTGGCGTCGTTTGGTTTTCATGGCAATATACCCAGCTTAATCATCTGCTACGGCAAACGAAAAGATAAACTGATTAAAAGCATTGTCTTTGGCTCGCTGTTGGCCCTGTTCATTTATCTGTTCTGGTTGTACTGCACGATGGGCAATATTACCCGCGAGAGCTTTAACGAGATTATCTCTTCAGGCGGCAATGTCGATTCGCTGGTGAAATCATTCCTCGGCACCCGACAGCACGGCGTGATCGAATTTTGCCTGCTGGTCTTCTCTAACCTCGCGGTCGCCAGCTCTTTCTTCGGCGTCACCCTGGGGCTGTTCGACTATCTTGCCGATCTCTTTAACATCGATAACTCTCCTGTCGGACGCCTGAAAACGGTTTTGTTAACCTTTCTGCCCCCCGCCATTCTCTATCTCATCTTCCCGAATGGCTTTATCTATGGCATTGGCGGTGCGGGTTTGTGCGCAACCATCTGGGCCGTGATTGTTCCTGCCGTGCTGGCATTAAAAGCGAGAAAAAAGTTTCCCGAAAAAACCTTCACCGTCTGGGGAGGGCTGTTTATTCCGGGGCTGGTCATTCTGTTTGGTATTGCGGTTATTCTCTGCTGGTTCGGCAGCACCTTTAACGTTTTGCCACGCTTCGGTTAACGTCCGCGCTCGTTGTCTACGCCACCCGCCCGGGTGGCTTTCCTGACAGGAAATCACCTTTGTCCAAATGGCAACTCGCTTATCCCCTTCCCAACCCCTATTCTGCTTGCCTGCATCTATGGGGGATCTATGGCTCGTTTTCTGTTTTGTAGCTTTGCACTGGTTCTGCTTTATCCGTCTGGCATTGATATGTATCTGGTCGGTTTGCCGCATATCGCCCGCGACCTGGGGGCCAGTGAAGCGCAGTTGCACATTGCCTTTTCGGCCTACCTCGCGGGAATGGCCTCCTCAATGGTGTTTGCCGGGAAAATTGCCGATAAAGCAGGACGTCAGCCCGTGGCGATTACCGGCGCCGTGATTTTTGCCCTCGCGTCAGTACTCTGTTCACAAGCGCAAGAAAGCACCCTCTTCCTGATCGGACGCTTCATTCAGGGCGTCGGCGCTGGCGGCTGCTACGTGGTGGCGTTTGCTATTCTGCGCGATACGTTAAGCGCCCAGCGCCGTGCGAAAGTGCTCTCGATGCTTAACGGCATTACCTGCATTATTCCGGTACTGGCGCCGGTCATCGGTTATCTGATTATGCTCAAATTGCCCTGGCAAAGCCTGTTCTGGACCATGGCGATAATGGGGATGTTGGTCTTCCTCCTCTCTATTGCGGTATTGAAAGAGACCCACCCGGGTTCACAACACTCCCGGACGGGGACTACCTTCCATCCGGCGGAAAAACTGCTAAACCGATTTTTTATTAGCAGACTGCTGGTCACGACCCTCAGCGTGGCGGTGATCCTGACCTATGTAAACGTTTCCCCGGTATTGCTGATGGAAACCATGGGCTTTGATCGCGGCGAATACTCTACAGTGATGGCCTCTACCGCGCTGGTAAGTATGGCCGTCTCCTTCTCTACTCCTTTTGCGCTAAATATCTTTAGCCAGCGCACCCTGATGTTGACTTCACAGGTACTGTTCCTGGCCGCAGGCGTGCTGCTCGCATCGGCAAGTTCGCACTCTTTGATGTTGGCGGGCATTACGCTGATTTGCGCAGGTTTCTCCGTCGGCTTTGGCGTAGCGATGAGTCAGGCGTTAGGACCCTTTTCGTTGCGGGCAGGCGTGGCCAGTTCAGTATTAGGTATCGCGCAGGTGTGCGGCTCGTCGCTGTGGATTTGGCTCGCCGCCGTGCTCGGCCTTAATGCGCTGAATATGCTGATCGGGATTCTGATTGGCTGTAGCATTCTCTGCATTGTTCTCCTTCTGGCGATTCGGCCCATAGCCCATTATGAAGAAGCCCCTCAGCAGTCTGGATCTTAATCTGTTACTCACCCTGCAACTGTTGTTGCAGGAGCGAAGCGTTACCCGGGCGGCGAAGCGAATGAATATCACGCCGTCCGCGGTCAGCAAAGCGCTGGCAAAGCTGCGCGCCTGGTTCGATGATCCGTTATTTGTGAAAACCCCGCTCGGGTTACTGCCAACGCCGCTGACGGTAAGCCTGGAGCACGATCTTGCCGACTGGATGCAGATAGGCAATCAGATCCTCGACAAGTCACACAATGACTCCCCGGGGGGGATGAAGTTTGAACTGGCGGCAGAAACGCCGTTAATGTTGATCCGCTTTAACGCGCTACTGGACAGGATAAACCAGCGCTACCCCCAGGCCTCGGTGCGTATGCGCCACTGGGACTACGACTCGCTGGATGCCATAACCCGGGGTGAAGTGGATATCGGCTTTACCGGTCGCGAAACCCATCCTCGCTCCCGCGAACTGTTGAAATTGCTGCCGTGGTTTATCGACCATGAAATTCTCTTTTCCGACCGCCCCTGCGTCTACCTGCGTGAGGGCCATCCGGCGCTTCAGGAGGAGTGGAATCTCGAGACGTTTCTCCGCTACCCCCATATCAGTATCTTTTGGGAGCGTAGCGACACTTGGGCGCTGGACGAGGTGTTAAATGAGATGGGGCTGACGCGCAATATCGCTATGAGCCTGCCGGGGTTTGAGCAGTCGATGTTTATGGCTGCGCAGCCGCACCATGACTACATTGCGACCGCGCCGCACTACTGCCGGCACTATAATCATCTCCACCAGCGTAAGCTGGTGACGCGTCCGATCCCTATCGACGAAGCGATGGCGGAAAAACTTACCGTGCCCTTTACGCTTATCTGGCACAAACGTAACAGCCATAACCCGAAAATCATCTGGCTTAAAGAGACGATCAAGGCCCTCTATCGTGATTCATTGCGCGAGGAATCCGATTTTTATATCTGAAAATGTAAAGTTCGGTGTCGGGACTTCTAATAATCAACTTTACGGATTAAAACTGAGGAAGAGTTAAGCGATAATGATGTAACCGTTTAACCAGGCACAAACCATTATCACGGAGCGAAAAATGGCAACGCACTTTGCTAGAGGGATACTTACCCAGGGACATCTTGTCTCTACCAGGCTCTCCCCCGCCTGTCATGATGAAGCACGGATACTGCCGGAACATCGCCGCTCACGTTTTATCGCCTCAAGAGCGCTGCTCGCCGAACTGCTGTTTATGCTTTACGGCACCACTGAGCTACCGGATATCATCACCCTGCCGGAGGGGCGCCCTGTATTTGCCAACCCTGAACTGCCTCGTTTTTCCATCGCCTATACGGGGAATATTGTCGGTGTAGCGCTCACGACAGAGGGCGATTGTGGTCTGGATATGGAACTGCAGCGCGCTATTCGTGGCTTCCACGGCGGGCCGCATGCCCACGACACCTATCCGTTATCCAGCAATGAACTGCTGTGGGTGCGTAATCAAAACGATCCCAATGAAGCCAAGGCGCAGCTTATTACCCTGCGCCAGAGTATCCGTAAACTCTGCGGATGCGCCTCTGACGATGCCCGGCTGCTACAATTGCTTCCAGGTTCCGGACGACTTCGCGCCACCCAGGCAACGCTTGTAGAGGCCCTCAGCGACGCAGAAGATGTGCTGATCTGGTCTCTCGCCGTTACGCCCGCGATTGAGCGTTTGAATATCTGGGAATTTGACAGCAAGCATGGCTGGAATAGCCTGGCGGACGTTCCCGAGCGTGCCAACGAACCCGCCACGCGTCTGATGAGATTAACCAGTTTACCCGCAGAGAAAGCATTTACCCTTAGCTGACCCGTCCAGGGCCATCATGATGAAACAGGAGTAATCATGTCTGATACGTTGAAAGTTGTTACGTTACTGGGAAGCCTGCGCAAAGGTTCATTTAACGGGATGGTTGCCCGTACGCTGCCGAAACTGGCGCCAGAGGGGATGACGGTCGACGCCCTGCCGTCTATTGGGGATATCCCGCTGTACGATGCCGATGTGCAGCAAGAAGAGGGGTTCCCGCAAAGCGTTGAAGCGCTGGCTGAACAGATTCGCCAGGCAGATGGGGTGGTGATTGTGACCCCGGAATATAACTACTCGGTACCGGGTGGATTAAAAAATGCGATCGACTGGCTCTCTCGTCTGCCGGAACAGCCGCTGGCGGGTAAACCGGTGCTGATCCAGACCAGCTCGATGGGTGCCATCGGCGGCGCGCGCTGCCAGTACCATCTGCGTCAGATCCTGGTGTTCCTCGACGCAATGGTCATGAACAAACCGGAATTTATGGGCGGCGTGATTCAGAACAAGGTCGACCCACAAACAGGTGAAGTGATTGACCAGAGCACGCTGGACCATCTCTCGGGGCAGTTGACCGCGTTTGGTGATTACATCAAGCGGGTGAAGGCGTAAGCACAGCCTGATGTCCTCTCCCGCCGGGAGAGGACACAAACCAGCAAGCCCGTTTAGAAACGAGCTTGCTGTTTATTTTGCATCGATAAAGACAATCTTCAGCACGAACAGCAGCGCTACCACGATCACACACGGGCTAATTTCACGGAAACGTCCGGTGCCCGCCTTCATCACACAGTAAGAGATAAAGCCCAGCGCGATACCTTCGGTAATCGAGAAGCTGAACGGCATCATTACCGCGGTAATAAACGCCGGTACTGCTTCGGTAAGGTCGTCCCACTTCACGCGCGACAGGCTGGAGGTCATCAGTACGCCCACGTAAATCAGCGCACCTGCGGCCGCATACGGCGGAACCATCCCCGCCAGCGGCGAAAGGAAGATAACCAGCAGGAACAGCAGACCCACAACAACCGCTGTCAGGCCAGTACGACCGCCCACAGACACGCCTGAAGAGGACTCAATGTAAGCGGTAACAGAAGAGGTACCGATAAAAGAGCCGGTTACCGAGGAGACGCTATCCACGAACAGTGCCTGCTTCATGCGCGGGAATTTGCCTTTCTCATCTGCCAGGCCCGCTTTATCGGTCACGCCAATCAGGGTACCGGAGGAGTCGAACAGGTTCACCAGCATAAAGGAGAAGATCACGCCTGCCAGACCCAGATTCAGGGAGCCGGCCAGATCCACGTGACCGACCACGGTGCTGACGCTCGGCGGCGCAGAGATGATGCCGCTGTAGTGCACGTCGCCCAGCATCCAGCCCAGCAGCGTGGTTACGATGATCGAAACCAGTACCGCAGCATGAATGTTACGGGACGCCAGAATAGCGATGATAAAGAAGCCCAGGATGCCCAGCAGCACGCTGTGGGAGGTCAGGTTACCGATACTGACCAGGGTTTCCGGGTTCGCCACGATCACGCCAGCATTTTTCAGCCCCATCATCCCGATAAACAGACCGATACCGCTGGTGATGCCCACGCGCAGGCTCACCGGGATATTGGCAATCATCCAGTAACGTACGCGGAAAATGGTCAGCAGCAACAGACCGACTGCGCCCCAGAAAATCGCACCCATACCGACCTGCCATGGCAAGCCCATGGCCTGAACCACGACGAAGGCGAAGAATGCGTTCAGACCCATCGCCGGAGCCAGCGCAACCGGCAGGTTGGCGAACAGCCCCATTAAAATGCTGCCGAACGCGGCGATCAGACAGGTGGTAACGAAGACGGCGCTGGTATCCATGCCAGCCACGCCCAGAATTTGCGGGTTAACAAAAACGATATAGACCATTGTCAGGAAGGTGGTAAAACCCGCGATCACTTCGGTGCGCGCCGTTGTACCGTGCTCGCGCAGTTTAAACACGCGCTCAAGCAGACCCTTGCCAGATGCCTGGGTAGTATGTTGTTGACTCATCATCTATTTCCGAACAGGGAGGGAAAATCCGTCGCTATCCTATACCAAAATGCGACAATAGGGGTGTTTGTGGCGTACTTTTTTTCATTGATTTTGCTTATACGGCAACGATTGCGTGCCACAAACAATCAGTACGTAAACGTTAAACCTGTTAAAAAGGGAAAGGCATGTCTCAGATTGAAGCGGTATTTTTCGACTGCGACGGTACGCTGGTCGACAGTGAGGTCATTTGCGCCCGTGCGTATGTCGCCATGTTCCAGGAGTTTGGCATTACGCTCGATCTCGACGAGATTTTTAAACGCTTTAAAGGCGTTAAGCTCTACGAAATTATCGACATTATTAATACTGAGCACGGCGTTGATCTGGCGAAAGCCGATCTCGAACCGGTTTACCGCGCCGAGGTCGCACGCCTTTTCGATGCGGAACTTGAGGTGATCGCAGGCGCAAACGCCTTGCTGGAGGCGATGACCGTGCCAATGTGCGTGGTTTCTAACGGCCCGGTCAGCAAAATGCAGCATTCACTCGGTAAGCTAGAGATGCTGCACCACTTCCCGGAAAAACTGTTCAGCGGTTACGATATTCAGCGCTGGAAGCCCGATCCGGCCCTGATGTTTCACGCGGCAAAAGCGATGAATGTGAACGTGGAAAACTGCATTCTGGTGGATGACTCCTCCGCGGGCGCGCAATCAGGGATTGATGCGGGGATGGAGGTGTTTTACTTCTGTGCCGACCCGCATAACAAGCCGATCCACCATCCTAAGGTGACCACCTTTACCGATCTGGCAGAATTGCCCGGCCTGTGGAAAGCGCGCGGCTGGCATATCACCCGTTAAGATCAGCTCCGCCGCAGGCCGCGGCGGAGCTTTAGCGTTGCTCAGGCGTTGGACGAGAGCGCCGCGGCGGCGGCATTATCTGCAATAACCGTCAGCGAGGCGTGAAGCTGCAACACCGATGCAGGCAGGCGCTCGCTCACTGGCCCTTCCAGCGCCCCTTTTAACGCCTGCGCCTTCGCTGCGCCATTGACGATAAGCAGTAGATTTCTCGCAGCCATAATGCTTTTTGGCCCCATCGTGACATAACAATCCGGTACCAGCGAAAAATCACCCCCCAGTTCGCCATGAGCCACCATCGCGACCATCTCCCCTTCAATCGCCACTTTGGTGGTCATCTCATGGAAGTGGGTCGTTCCGGGGAGGTTCCCGCAAAAATGGCCGTCAGCCCCCAGCCCCATCACCACCAGATCAAGCCCCCCCTCTGCGGCCAGAGTGGCGTCGTGCTGCTGATAGTTTTCAACCGTCAGCGGGTGGATGCGGGATTCCTCTATCTGCGCCGGGGTAAAAAAGAGACGACGCAGATTGGTGATTGTCACGCCATCGCCTGTTTTGCCGCGAAAAGGGATCTCGTCGAAGTTGTAAAAATGGCTATTTATCCCCTGCTTGCTCTTCATCATCGGGATTAACAGCTCATACATGCGTTTCGGGGTCTTCCCGGCGGTGATGGCCAGATTCACCCGGCCCGGTCTGGTCATATAGCTCAGGAGATGTTGCGCGGCTGCATGGCTCATCTGTTCGTAATCGTCGGTCAATATAAGTTTCATGTGATCATCCTGATCCAAAAGTTATTTGAATACTGTCTGCACGAATTGCGCATAGGCCGGGCGCCAGACATCCATTTCATGGTTAAGCCCCGGATACTCATGGTATTCAAAACGGATATTCCGCTTTTCCAGCTCGGCCTTCAGCCCGGCGATATCCTTCCCGGTCACGTCATCCTTGCTGCCCACCGCCAGGGTAAAATTATGTAGCTGTTGATTAATCGAGGTCGGGTCATCCAGGCGTGCGCTAACGCCTGCATCAGGCACCGTGGTGGTGGTCACGCCACTAAAAGATGCAAGCCAGCCGAAACTGTCGGGGTGGTTAAGGGCAGAGACGAGCGCCTGGTATCCTCCCTGGGAGAGCCCGGCGAGCGCGCGCCCTTCGGCATCGTTTCGTACATGAAAGCGCTTGCTGATTAATGGAATGATGTCGGTCATCAGCTCCTGGTCAGCGGCTTTAGCATTCAGGGGGTAGAACACTTTCCGCCGTTCAGCGGGCACAAAGGTTTCAGGAACGATGCCCTCTGCGTCCGTTTCCGTATCCGGTACCACCACCAGCATCGGTTTAATTGCTCCTTTCGCTAACAAATTGTCCATGATCTGCGCGATACGCCCCTGGTCGACCGCGGAACGCACCGTATCGCCAAACCCGTGATAAAAATAGAGCACCGGTAGCGGGTCACCCTGACCGCTATAGCCTGGCGGCGTCCAGACAAAGAGCTGCCGTTCTGATTTCAACGCATCCGAGTGGTAGGTCAGCGTTATCAGATCACCATGCGGTACCGGATTGGTATCCAGCATGCTACCAGGCACCAGCACCATGCTGGTGTTAACCTGGCGCTGCGGCTTGGTCATCGCCGTGCCGGTATCGATACTGCGCACGCCGTCAACGTTGAAAAAATACTCATACAAATTGGGCTCCATCACCGGCCCGCGCCAGCTCCATAAACCGGTACTGTCTTTGGTCATGGGGTGGATGCTCTCTGGCGTAGGTATGCCCACCACCACAGAGACGCTTTTTGCCTGTGGTGCAAAATAGCGAAAGGTAATGGAATTATCCGCATTCACCTGCGTAACAAACCGGTTCACGGGCTGCGCGGGATCCGGCATCGCAGGTAGCGGCATCGCATAAAGTTGCTGAGCGAAGCAAACTGAAAGCGTAATGATGGATAAAGCGGTCTTCATTTTGTTCATCAGTCTCATCCTTGTTAAGTAGCCTGTTACCACCAGATTTCAGCCTGCGCACCGAGCGCAAACTGGTCCTGTTTTTGGTCTTCGAAAGTGAAGTAATCTAAATCGGTCTCATCCGCTTTAATGTAGGTGCCGTAAAAACGGATTTCGGGACGGGAGGTCAACATGCTGGTGTTGACTTTAAAGGTGTGGAACAGCGTGGTTTTATAACCCGACTCGTAATAGTTCTTGCCGTTCAGATCGGTATTTTTCTGTCTGAAGTAACCGAGCTCTACGCCGGTCTGGTTGAAGTTATCCCAGATCCAGGCCGGACGGACAACGGCACGTATCGAATCAAAATCGCTGTGGGCACCCGTTTCATAGCTGTAGACATCGTTGCCGAAGGAGTAGACCAGCGCATTGGCGACAATCACCTTATCGCCGAGATACATCTCTCCCTGTGAGGCCAGACGGACAGCTGTCCCGTTAGTATGGTCACCATAGTAACGGCCATTATTCGTGGTGAACGGGCTGGAGCCCGCATAACGTGAAAAACTGCTGGCTATGGAGTTATTCGCAACCAGCAGCGAAAACTCATTAAAGCCGCCGTCAGAGAGTTTCTGCGTGAGGGTACTGCCCACCATCCAGGTGTCTTTCCAGCGGTAATAGCCATTATTATCCTGATTACTTTTCTCGCTGGCGCTCTGATTACCCGCCACATAGCGCCCGCTGAGCATCAGCGTGGCGTCTTCCCACAGAGGGAGCTCTTTATAGCGAAGGTCGACGGTATTGGTATTGATTTGCTGTTTGTTATTCAGATCGCGGTCGTAGTCATCCACATCTTCACGCACCAGCGCAATATCCACCTTGCCGGGGCCCACTTTCCAGTTTTCCAGCCCCACCCCTGCGGCAGCATCCGTACGCTGTGTTTTCCAGTCCAGCATCTGGATTTCGATTTTCGGTGCGCCATGTTTACCCACCCAGAAGTCGGCTTCCGGCGCAAATGGCAGGAAACCCTGCGTGGTGACGTACATGTCGGAGAACTGTAAATAGTTTTCGCCACCCGCATTGTCACCAAACCAGCCGGTGGAGTACTGCTGACTGACGTTGCCATCCAGCATAACGATCGCATCGACACGTTTGTTGCCCTCATACCAGACACGCTGTTTCAGCTGTAAATCAAACCAGCCGGTATATTCATTACCCAGTCGCCCGAGAGAGCCAATGGCCCAGGATTTGGGCGAGCCGTGAGACGCACTGCCCCAGCCGGAACGGAAATAGCCGTTATAGCTAAAGCCAATCTCATCTTTAACAAACTTACTGAAATCCTTCATGGTGATAGCAGATACATCTTTGCTCTCATTTTTCACCAGCACGGTGGCCGGCTTTTTCGCCGGTTTATCGGCGACCTGAACGGGGACGGCCTGATTTTTGTAATGCTGTAATTCGGCCTGCGTCTCCTTTAACGCTTTTTCAAGCATCTCCAGGCGTTGTTCGACCGTCAATGAGCCCGCCCAGCTCAAACCCGGCAGTATCATGACAAGCGCAGAGGCTATGATATTTCTCCTGAACATAATGAATTCCTTTTTCAAATGAATTAAGCGACGGCGGATGCCTTATCCGCGAAATAGCAAAAGAGCAAAGAGGCAATAAAAGCCGCGGCGAGAGCGAGGGCTGAACCCAACAAACAAGCCCAGACGCTATAATCCACCCCGCCGGGGGGAAGAATTTGCATAAAGGTGAAGATGCCTGGCATCCCAAAAGACCAGGCTTTGGTTTGCGCGAGCCCGACCAACAGCCCTCCGCAGGCGCCACTGACACAGGCGATATAAAAGGGATATTTGCGCGGTAAATTAACGCCATAAACGGCCGGTTCGGTGATACCAAAGAGCCCGGTGATTGCAGCCGATCCGGCAACCACTCTCTTTTGCGGGTCGCGTTCAAAGCAGAACATGGCCAGCGCAGCGCCAACCTGCGCAAGAATGGCTGGCACCAGCAAAGGCAGGAGCGAGTCATATCCCAGCACCGTGAAGTTATTAATGCATAACGGCACCAGCCCCCAGTGCAGGCCAAACATGACAAACACTTGCCATAATCCGCCCATAACGATGCCAGCAACCCCCGGAGCAAAGCCGTAGAGCGCCAAATAACCCTGTGCAATGCCGTTACTTATCCAGGTGGCGAGTGGCCCAATAACCAGAAAGGCCAGAGGGGTCGTCACCATCAGACAAAGAAGCGGCGTGACGAAATTTTTCATTGATGAAGGGAGCCACTTATTAAGGCGTTTCTCTACGACGCCACAAAACCAGGCTGAGAAGATTATGGGGATGACGGAAGCGCTATAATTGATAAACGTAACGGGTAAACCCATAAATTCATGTGGCGTAGCCGCCGCACTTCCCAGAGACTGAATGATGGTGGGATGTATTAATGCGCCACCAATGGCCATCGAGACAAAAGGATTACCGCCAAATTGTTTACCGGCCGTATAGCCCAGAATAACCGGGAAAAAGTAGAACAGGGCATCGCTGGCGCTGAACAGAATGCGATAAGTCCCGCTCTGCTCTGTTAACACATCAAAGACCACCCCGGCTGCCAGGGCCCCTTTCAGTATGCCGGTTGCCGCCATCACGCCTATTAACGGGGTAAAAATACTGGATACCGTATAAATAAAACGATTAATAAGGTTGCCCGTCGCCGTGTCCATACTGGCGGGTGCTTTCTCCCCGATAAGGGCATTGATAGCGTTATAAACATCATGGACATGATTGCCAATCACGACCTGAAACTGACCGGCGCTTTCAACGACCATGATGATACCCGGCGTATTTTTTAAGATCTCAGGCGTAGCTTTATCTCTCTCTTTTAATCTGAAACGCAGGCGGGTTGCACAATGAAGCAAGCTCAGAATATTTTCTTTGCCCCCTACGCCTGTGACAATTTTTTCGGCTAATTCCATTTGTTCATCCTTTAACCGCCGCCGGGAAATAAAAAAAACCTGAAAAAGGCACCTCTATGCAGAGAGGACCTCTTTCAGGTTTTGCCCGTACGTTGACGGTAACAATCCAGTTATCAATGTTTAAGGTATTAACTAAAAATAGCGTCTGATGACACAACTGCGCCGCTCTTTTTTATTCCAGAGCAAAAATAAAAACAATTCAGGGGAGGGTAAAATGTGACTAACGCCTAATTAATTCGCGCACCGGCAAAAAATAGATCAGGTGTTATTTATATGGGGAATGGATTCTATAAAAATATAACGCCAGCTTTGCTGGCGTTAATAATATTACTCTTTCGGATCTTTACCCGCCAGCATCTTATCCAGCTCATCTCCGCCTACGTGACGGAAGTCCTGCCCCTTCACGAAGTAGAAGATGTATTCACAGATGTTCTGACAACGGTCGCCGATACGCTCAATAGAGCGAGCACAGAACAGCGCGGTCAGAACGCTGGGAATGGTGCGGGAGTCTTCCATCATGTAGGTCATCAGCTGACGCACAATGCCCTCATACTCCTGGTCGACTTTCTTATCTTCGCGGTAGATACGTACTGCTTCGTCCAGATCCATACGTGCAAAGGCGTCCAGCACGTCGTGCAGCATCTGCACGGTGTGGCGGCCCAGCGACTCCAGGCTCACCAGCAGCGGCTGATGCTGCTGGGAGAACTTCTCCAGCGCGGTGCGGCAGATTTTATCCGCCACGTCGCCAATACGTTCCAGCTCGGCAATAGTTTTGATGATCGCCATCACCAGACGCAGGTCGCTCGCCGTTGGCTGACGCTTGGCAATAATGCGCACGCAGGCCTCGTCGATGGCCACTTCCATCATGTTGACGTTCTGATCGCCAGCAATAACGCGCTTCGCCAGCTCGCTGTCCTGGTTGTGCATCGCCGTGATGGCATCGGTCAGCTGCTGTTCCACCATACCGCCCATGGTCATCACCTGGGTGCGGATGCTTTCCAGCTCTGCGTTGAACTGGCCGGAAATATGTTTATTAAGATTGAGGTTGTCCATGGTTCACTCCAAATCAACCGTAGCGGCCAGTAATATAATCTTCAGTTTGTTTCTTCGCGGGGCGGGTGAACAGCGCGTCCGTATCGCTGAACTCAATCAACTCGCCCAGGTACATAAACGCCGTATGGTCGGAACAACGCGCAGCCTGCTGCATGTTGTGGGTCACGATCACCACGGTGTAATCCTGCTTCAGCTCGGTGATCAGCTCTTCAATACGCCCGGTTGAAATAGGGTCCAGCGCCGAGCACGGCTCGTCCAGCAGCAATACGTCCGGGCGAATAGCGATACCGCGGGCGATGCACAGACGCTGCTGCTGACCACCGGAGAGAGAGTACCCGCTCTGGTGCAACTTATCTTTGGTTTCGTTCCACAATGCGGCCTTGGTCAAGGCCCACTGAACACGCTCGTCCATATCGGCACGGGAGAGTTTCTCAAACAGGCGCACGCCAAAGGCGATGTTGTCATAAATCGACATCGGGAACGGGGTCGGCTTCTGGAATACCATGCCCACTTTTGCGCGCAGCAGGGCGATATCCTGGGCATGCGTCAGGATGTTTTCGCCGTCCAGGATGATTTCGCCTTCAGCGCGCTGCTCTGGGTAGAGCGAATACATCTTGTTAAAGGTACGCAGCAACGTGGATTTCCCACAGCCAGACGGACCGATGAATGCCGTAACCTGGTTCTTGGCGATATCCAGGTTGATATTCTTCAGTGCATGGAATTTGCCGTAGTAGAAGTTCAAATCACGAACCTGAATCTTACCCGGGGCAGTATCAACCATACTCATTGACTCTTTTCCTTATTCGGCGCCGCGGTGTGCCGCGCCGTAAAAAATTAACCGTGTTTCTTCTTCGCGAAAATGACGCGCGCCAGAATGTTCAGCAACAGTACGCAAAGCGTGATGATCAGCACCCCGGCCCAGGCCAGCTGCTGCCATTCTACGAATGGGCTCATCGCAAATTTAAAGATCGTCACCGGCAGGTTGGCGATCGGCTGCATCATGTCCGTGCTCCAGAACTGGTTGGAGAGAGACGTAAACAGCAGCGGGGCGGTTTCACCGGCGATACGGGCAACGGCCAGCAGGATACCGGTCATGATCCCGGAGACAGACGCTTTCAACGTAATCGCGGAGATCATTTTCCACTTTGGCGTTCCCAGCGCGTAAGCCGCTTCACGCAGGCTGTCCGGCACCAGTTTCAACATGTTCTCGGTGGTTCGAATGACGATAGGCACCTGCAGCAGCGCCAGCGCAATCACGCCAGCCCAGCCGGAGAAGTGCTCCATCTGTGCCACCACTACGGTATAAACAAACAGACCGACGACGATAGAGGGCGCAGACAGCAGGATGTCATTGATGAAGCGAATGACTTCAGCCAGCCAGGATTTACGGCCGTACTCCGCCAGATAAATCCCCGCCATGATGCCCAGCGGCGTACCAAAGACCGTCGCCCAGAGGATCAGCAGGCCACTGCCCGCCAGGGCGTTTGCCAGCCCACCGCCCGCCGTGTTTGGTGGCGGGGTCATCTCGGTGAACAGCGCCAGCGACATTCCATCGATACCGCGTACCACGGTGGAGAAAAGAATCCAGACCAGCCAGAACAGACCGAATGCCATCGTCCCCATGGAGAGCGTCAGCGCAATGCGGTTCTTCGTGCGGCGTCTGGCCTGCATTTTGCGGCGGGATTCCGCCAGCTCAGCGGTGTTTTGCATTTCGAGAGTCGCCATTAGCGTGCCCCCTCATTTTTAGCGAGACGCATAATCATCAGCTTAGAAATCGCCAGAACAATGAAGGTGATAACAAACAGAATCAGACCCAGTTCCATCAGCGCCGCAACGTGCAGCCCCGATTCCGCTTCGGCGAATTCGTTCGCCAGCGCAGAAGTAATGCTGTTACCCGGCATATAAAGTGAGACGCTATCGAGCTGGTAGGTGTTACCAATGATAAAGGTCACCGCCATGGTTTCGCCCAGCGCACGCCCCAGGCCCAACATGATGCCCCCGATCACCCCATTTTTGGTGAACGGAAGAACGATGCGCCAGATAACTTCCCAGGTGGTACAGCCGATCCCGTAGGCCGACTCTTTCATCATCACCGGGGTTTGTTCGAAGACATCGCGCATAACCGCCGCAATGTACGGAATAATCATGATGGCGAGGATCACGCCTGCAGCCAAAATACCGATACCGAACGCCGGGCCTGAGAACAGCGCGCCTACAAACGGAATGGCAGAGAGCACATTCCCTACCGGCTCCTGGAAGTATGTGGCGAACAGCGGCGCAAAGA
The DNA here is from genome assembly GCF_037152215.1 of Leclercia sp. UBA7405. Classification (NCBI taxonomy): domain Bacteria; kingdom Pseudomonadati; phylum Pseudomonadota; class Gammaproteobacteria; order Enterobacterales; family Enterobacteriaceae; genus Leclercia; species Leclercia sp. UBA7405. The sequence goes on from NZ_JBBCMR010000004.1 coordinate 193,410, forward strand.
TAAACAGGCCCCACATGCCGTATACGATACTCGGAATGGCCGCCAGCAGTTCAATGGCGATACCAAGCGGACGTCGCAGCCAGCCAGGTGCCAGCTCCGTCAGGAACAGGGCGATACCAAAACTCACCGGAACTGCAATCAGCAGGGCAATGAGCGAGGTCACCAGGGTACCGTAAATGGGTACCAGCGCACCAAAGACTTCGTTTGGCGCATCCCACTCTTTGGTCCACAGGAAGGAGAAACCGAATTTCTGAATACTCGGCCAGGAGGAGAAAATCAGAGACACGATAATGCCGCCCAGCAGCAATAGCACAATCAGCGCAGCCAGTTTTACTAGCGCGCTGAAGATCATGTCGCCTTTTTTTCCCGGAGGATTAAAAGCAGGCTTGGTTGCAGCCATAAATTACTCTTCTGTTAACGTCGTTTCACGAAAGATGGCGGGCGCTTGCGCCCCCGCCATCTTCGTCAAAAATATCCTGTTAGTACAGCGCTTTACCGCTGCTATCTTTCACGTTAGTTTTCCATGCAGCACGAATCTGCTCAACTACGCTGTCCGGCAGGCTGGCGTAATCAAGGTCATTAGCCTGTTTGCCGCCGTTTTTGTATGCCCAGTCGAAGAACTTCAGCACTTCTGTGCCTTGTTCAGGTTTCTTCTGATCTTTATGAACCAGAATGAAGGTCGTGGAGGTGATTGGCCAGGCTTCGTCACCTTTCTGGTTTGTCAGATCCTGTGCGAAGGATTTGCTCCAGTCAGCGCCTTTTGCTGCGTTAGCAAAGGTCTCTTCGGTCGGGCTCACCGGTTTGCCGTCAGCAGAAACCAGCTTGGTGTAAGCCAGGTTGTTCTGCTTCGCGTACGCGTACTCTACGTAGCCGATTGAGCCTGGCAGACGCTGTACGAACGCGGCGATACCGTCGTTACCTTTACCGCCCAGACCGGTCGGCCAGTTCACGGTAGAGCCAGAACCTACTTTGGATTTCCACTCTTCGTTCACTTTCGCCAGGTAGCTGGTGAAGACGAAGGAGGTACCGGAACCGTCAGCACGACGAACCACAGCGATGTTCTGCGAAGGCAGTTTCACGCCCGGGTTCAGTTTAGTGATGGCTTCGTCATCCCATTTTTTGATTTTGCCGAGGTAGATATCACCCAGCGTTTTACCATCCAGCACCAGCTCGCCAGACTTCAGGCCCGGGATATTCACGGCCAGCACAACACCGCCGATAACGGTCGGGAACTGGAACAGACCTTCCTGGTTCAGTTTCTCATCAGACAGCGGAGCGTCTGATGCGCCGAAATCAACGGTATTCGCGGTAATTTGTTTAACGCCACCGGAGGAGCCGATACCCTGGTAGTTCACCTTATTACCAGTCTCTTTCTGGTAAGTATCAGCCCATTTGGCATACACCGGCGCAGGGAAGGTTGCACCAGCACCAGTCAGGCTTGCCTCTGCGAACACAGAGAACGCGCTCATCGATAAGGTCGCGGCGACAACAGTTGCGACAGTGGTACGCATAACTTTCATAATGTCTCCTGCAAGATTTTGGTAAATCGTTGTTTAGTGGCTACGAGGAGCAAAATAGGACAAACAGGTGACAGATAAATGTCCGAATTATGACAGTTTTATTACAGTGAAAATTTCACTTTAATCTAAAACAGATAACTCTTTATTATCAGTAATTTGATGGGTTTTTTGACAGTAAGATTGCAGAAAAATTTTCTTTCTATGACACTCAAAAAATAGCTGAAGATGACAGGTTGTCATCATCACAAGAAGAAAAAAACGGGGAGAAAAGCTCCACCCAAAGGTGGAGCCTGGAGGTATTACTCGACAGTAACCGACTTCGCCAGGTTACGTGGCTGGTCAACGTCGGTGCCTTTAATCAGCGCGACGTGATAAGACAGAAGCTGCAGCGGCACGGTGTAGAAGATAGGTGCAATGACCTCTTCCACATGCGGCATCTCAATGATGTGCATGTTGTCGTTACTCACAAAACCGGCATCCTGATCGGCGAAGACATACAGCTGGCCACCACGGGCGCGCACTTCTTCGATGTTGGACTTCAGTTTTTCCAGCAGTTCATTGTTAGGTGCGACAACGATAACCGGCATATCAGCATCAATCAGCGCCAGCGGACCGTGTTTCAGCTCGCCTGCTGCGTAGGCTTCTGCATGGATGTAGGAGATCTCTTTCAGCTTCAATGCACCTTCCAGCGCAATGGGATACTGATCGCCACGCCCCAGGAACAGTGCGTGATGTTTGTCGGAGAAATCTTCAGCCAGCGCTTCGATACGCTTATCCTGCGACAGCATCTGCTCGATACGGCTCGGCAACGCCTGCAGACCGTGAACGATGTCGTGCTCAACAGAAGCATCCTGGCCTTTCAGACGCGCCAGTTTCGCCACTAGCATCAGCAGAACGGTCAGTTGGGTGGTAAAGGCCTTGGTAGAGGCCACGCCGATTTCGGTGCCCGCTTTGGTCATCAGCGCCAGATCGGATTCACGCACCAGGGACGAGCCCGGAACGTTGCAGATTGCCAGCGAACCGAGATAGCCCAGCTCTTTCGACAGGCGCAGCGCCGCGAGTGTATCGGCGGTCTCACCGGACTGAGACAGGGTGATCATCAGGCTGTTTTTGCGTACGGCCGATTTGCGATAGCGGAATTCGGAAGCGATCTCCACATCACAAGGCACACCGGCCAGCGATTCGAACCAGTAGCGAGAAACCATACCGGAGTTGTAAGAGGTCCCGCAGGCCACGATCTGGATATGCTCAACTTTCGCCAGCATCTCATTGGCATTGGCCCCCAGTTCGCTCAGATCCACTTCACCGTGGCTGATACGCCCGGTCAAAGTGTTTTTGATGGCGTTTGGCTGCTCGTAGATCTCTTTCTGCATGTAGTGACGATACGCGCCCTTGTCGCCCGCGTCATACTGCAGGTTAGATTCGATCTCAGCGCGTTTAACCTGTACGCCTTTGGTGTCGAATACGGTCACACTACGGCGTGTCACTTCCGCGATGTCACCCTCTTCGAGGAAGATAAAGCGACGGGTCACCGGCAACAGGGCCAGCTGGTCGGAAGCAATGAAGTTTTCACCCATGCCCAGGCCGATAACCATCGGGCTGCCGGAGCGAGCCGCCAGCAGCGTGGACGGATCGCGGGAATCCATGATCACCGTGCCGTAAGCGCCACGCAGTTGAGGAATAGCGCGCAGTACCGCTTCACGCAGCGTACCGCCCTGTGCCAGTTCCCAATGTACCAGGTGGGCAATGACTTCGGTGTCAGTTTCAGAGACGAAGGTATAACCGCGCGCTTTCAGCTCTTCACGCAGCGGTTCGTGGTTTTCTATGATGCCGTTATGCACCACCACGATATGTTCAGAGACATGCGGGTGCGCATTGCCTTCAGAGGGCTCGCCGTGGGTCGCCCAACGGGTGTGAGCAATACCTGTGCCGCCATGCAGCGGATGTTCTTCCGCGGCCTGTGCCAGCATTTGTACTTTACCGAGGCGGCGCAGACGGGTCATGTGACCTTCTGCATCGACCACTGCCAGACCGGCAGAGTCGTAACCACGGTATTCCAGACGACGTAATCCTTCGAGAAGGATTTCAGCAATATCACGCTGCGCGACTGCGCCAACAATTCCACACATAGTTAAATTTCCTGATTATGGCGTTATGCCATGCGTTGTCGCTGACCTGTTGTTGCCCGTTTTACGGGCGCCCCGAGCCTTGTAGAGAGTGGGGTTATTGTTATAGGTACTGCTATTGGGGGGGATATATATTTATCTCCTCACCCGACACACCGCATCGAATCATCCCTCTCCCCTGAGGAGAGAGGGTTAAAATGCGGAGTAATTACTTTTTCTTCACCGGGCGTTTCCAGCCCTTTTTGTGCACCTGTGGCACGCGGCTTAATACCAGTTCGTCATCCGCTACATCGCGGGTTACCGTGGTACCGGCGGCAATGGTCACGCCTTTGCCAATGGTCACCGGCGCGACCAGCTGTGAATCCGAGCCTACAAATACATCGTCGCCGATGATGGTTTTGAATTTATTGGCGCCATCATAGTTACAGGTGATGGTACCCGCGCCGATATTGACGTTATCGCCAATTTCCGCATCGCCCAGATAGGTCAAATGGCCCGCCTTGGAGCCTTTGCCCAGGCGCGCCTTTTTCATTTCAACGAAGTTACCCACGTGGGCGCCTTCCAGCAGCTCCGCACCAGGGCGCAGACGTGCAAACGGCCCGATGGTGCAGGCAGCGGCCAGGTTGGCATCTTCCACCACGCTGTACGGGCTGATTTCACAGTCGTCGCCGATCACGCTGTTTTTGATCACGCAGCCTGCGCCAATTTTAACGCGATGGCCGAGAGTGACCTTCCCTTCCAGAATAACGTTAGTATCAATTTCAACGTCGCGCCCGTGGTTCAGTTCACCGCGCAGATCGAAACGCGAAGGGTCGCGCAGCATAACGCCTGCGAGCAGCAGCTTTTCAGCCTGCTCAGCCTGATAAACGCGTTCCAGGCGGGAGAGTTGCAGGCGGTTGTTCACGCCCTCCACTTCACTTAAGCGATCCGGGTGGACGGCGGCGATTTCGCGGCCTTCCTGATGCGCCAGCGCAATGATATCGGTGATGTAGAACTCACCCTGGGCGTTATTATTGTTCAGCTTCGATAGCCAGCGCTTCATATCCGCGCCGTTGGCAATCAGGATACCGGTATTGATTTCCTGAATTTTACGCTGCGCTTCTGTGGCATCTTTATGTTCAACAATACCGGTGACAGTGCCGTTTTCGCGGGTGATGCGGCCGTAGCCGGTTGGATCATCAAGCTTAACGGTAAGGAGGCCAATGCCGCCCTGCGGTTTAGCATCACGCAGGCGGGTAAGCGTCTCAACGGAAATCAGCGGCACGTCGCCGTAAAGCATCAGAATATCTTCGTCGTCAGCAAAGAACGGCGCAGCCTGCTGCATCGCATGGCCGGTTCCCAGTTGCTCAGCCTGCAGCACCCAGTTCAGTTTGTCGTCACTGAGGGTCTGTTTCAGCATATCGGCGCCGTGACCGTAAACAAGATGAACCTGGTCGGCACCCATTTCGTTAGCGGCATCAATGACATGCTGCACCATCGCTTTCCCTGCAAGGGTATGCAGCACCTTCGGAAGATCGGAATACATGCGGGTGCCTTTACCAGCGGCAAGGATGACCACGCTCATCGCATTGTTCAACATACACGTCCTGACTGTAATTTGAGTGAGAAGTAAAACCCTTTGACGTTGAAAATTCTACATATTTTGCGCCAAAAAATGGAGCGGCGGTAAAACGCACAACATCAGTCAATACGGGCTATTTGAAGATACTTTTCAGGGCAGAGTAAATCACTTTTCGTCCGGAAAATAGCGTCATTGCTGGAACTCTCTTGTTCACACAACAGGTTAGCTATTTTTTCGCCGCAAAAATAAAGATCGGTCAAAAACAAAACATCGTTTTAATTATCCAATAATGTGACAAAGAAAAAAGAAACGGTGTTTCATCCTGATGATAATGGCGCTCAATTATCACTCAGGAGAATAAAAATGAATTATAAATTACCTCTGGCCTTAATGATCTGCAGCGCCTGTGCTGTTAACGCGGCGGAGCAGCCGCAGGTCTGGCGAGCAATTGCGTTCGGCCAGTCCACAGACGTCAATTTCTCCTCGAATGTTTTGCCGGAAAAGGTGGGCGTTAATGATGTCACTATCGATGGTAAAATTCTCGAGCCGGAGGATGCTGCTGATCTGTCTAAACCCGTTGTGATTGAGAGCCGGGGCGGCAAAATTGCCAATTCCCATGATGGACTCACCTTTTTCTACACTGAGCTTCCCAGCAGCGAAAACTTTACTCTGCAGGCAACGGTGAGAGTTGATCAGTTTGGGCCGGAGAATGGCGCAAAACCCGCCGCGCAGGAGGGTGCTGGCCTGCTGGTGCGTGATGTTATTGGTGTGCCCCGCCAGCAACCGCTGAAAGAGGGCTATGAAGAATTTCCGGCCGCCTCGAACCTGGTCATGAATGCCATTATGACGCAGGATAAAAAAGATCATCATCGGATAAAGCTTCAGGCAATCACCCGCGAGGGGATCTCGCAGCCCTGGGGAAATGCCGGTGCGGCCATTGTGAAACAGAGCTATAAAGAGGAGGTCGATCTCAACCAGACGCCAGAGTTTCGCCTGAAGCTACAACGTACTAACGACGGCTTTATCACCGCCTGGTCACCTGTCGGTAGCGACGAATGGGTGAGTAAAAGTGTTCCGCGCGCAGACCTGATCTCGGTACAGAATCAGGACCACTATTACGTCGGCTTTTTTGCCTCGCGTAATGCCAAAATTACCGTATCCAATGCCTCGCTGACCACTTCCGCTGCGCATAGCGTCGCCAGTAAGCCCTGGCAGGCCAAAGCGCAACCGGTAGTCGTGCAGATCCATTCGGCCAGCAAAAGCGCACAAGAGCACTATCAGGTGCAGGCCCGAGCCAACTATGACGGTGCTTTTACCCTGCGCCAGAACGAAGTGGTGATCGGTAACGAAAAACCGGTTAAAGCCGGAGAGATGTACTCCGCGCCAGCGACTCTAAAAGAGAGTAACCTATTCAGCCTCACCTTCACCCCCACCCGCGGCGAAGCCGTAGAGCAGCGCTTCTCCGTTGAGAAGGTCACCGGCATCAAGGCTTCACATCTCTATGTCGCACCGGAGGGCAAAGCTGACGGGAAAGGGACGCTTGCCTCGCCAATGGATTTCGCCACCGCCATAAGCCTGCTCGCCCCTGGCGGCAAGATTACGCTTGCCGCGGGTGACTACCCCCGTAGTGAAATTCCACTCTCCGCCAGCGGCAGCGCTGAGCAGGTGAAGACGCTCGAGGCGGAGGGTAAAGCCGTTCTGCACGGGCTGCTGCTGGACGCCAGCTACTGGCATATCAAAGGGATTGATGTTACCGCTAAAAGCCTGCGCATACAGGGTAGCTACAACCTGATTGAAGGGGTCACGGCATACCGTAACGACGACACCGGCATTCAAATCTCTTCCCCGGAAAAGATTGGCCGTCCGCTTTGGGCCAGCTATAACCGGGTCGTCAACGCGGAATCTTTTGCCAATGAAGATCCGGGCAAAATCAATGCTGATGGCTTTGCCGTGAAAATGCGGGTCGGAGAGGGGAACCGCCTGGAAAACTGCTATTCCCACGACAATATCGACGACGGCTTTGACCTGTTTAATAAAATCGAAGACGGGGCTAATGGCGTTGTGGTGATCGAGAATTCAATTGCCCGCAATAACACCAGCAATGGCTTTAAGCTCGGCGGGGAAGGGCAGCCGGTGGCACACGAGATTCGTAACAGTAAAGCGGAAGGGAATCATCTGGATGGATTTACCGATAACTTCAACCCGGGCCAGTTAGTGGTGGAGAATAACCTGGCCGTTGATAACCACCGATTCAACTTTATCTTCCGCCCCAGTCCTTACGGCGATGCGTCAACACAGGGAGTATTCAAAGGTAACAAGTCAGTGCGCACACAGCCGGGGCAGTATGACGATGCAGTGGTGGGTAATATCGATGAGACGAACTATTTTATTGAAAAAGGAAAAAGCGTGAACAGCGTGGGTGAGGCGCTGCCAGATGGCGCATCGCTTATCACACAACGGTAAGCGCAGCGCCACTCGGCATTCAGCAGATTAGTGGTTGAACGTACCGAAAGAGACGTTCATGTTGCTGAAGAGAGCGATGATTTTGTTGATCAGTTTCATGATGGTATCCTGATTTATTGAGGTTTATTTTGTGACACACTTCACAAAAAAGGAGTCTACGCCTCATTTTTTAACCGATCAACATTTTTGTGATGTAAATCACAAAATAATAAAACGACATTTCAGTTTCATTTTTACCGAAACGAAACCATAAAAAAAGCCAGCCTGGATACCAGACTGGCTTTTCACTTTTCAAGCCGGTGTTACATCGCTTTTTTGGTCAACTCGATAACACGCAGTTTCGCGATCGCTTTGGCCAGCTCCGCTGATGCCTGTGCGTAATCCACGTCACCATGAGAGCTCTTAATGTGCTCTTCCGCTTTACGTTTCGATTCCAGAGCTCGCGCTTCGTCGAGATCCTGGCCACGAATAGCGGTATCAGCCAGAACGGTCACGCTACCAGGCTGCACTTCAAGAATGCCGCCGGACAGATAGATAAACTCTTCATGACCGAACTGTTTAACGATGCGGATCATACCAGGCTTAATGGCGGTGAGCAGCGGTGCGTGACCCGGGAAAATACCCAGTTCACCTTCACTGCCCGTTACCTGGATTTTCTCGACCAGACCAGAGAACATTTGTTGCTCTGCGCTGACGACGTCCAGGTGGTAAGTCATTGCCATATCACCCTCCGATTAAGGCGTTAAAGTTTTTTGGCTTTTTCCACGGCTTCGTCGATGGAACCAACCATGTAGAACGCCTGCTCCGGCAGGTGATCGTATTCGCCTTCCATGATGCCTTTAAAGCCACGGATGGTATCTTTCAGCGGAACGTATTTACCCGGAGAACCGGTGAATACTTCTGCTACGAAGAACGGCTGGGACAGGAAGCGCTGGATCTTACGCGCACGTGCTACCACCAGTTTGTCTTCTTCAGACAGTTCATCCATACCGAGGATGGCGATGATGTCTTTCAGTTCCTGGTAACGCTGCAGCAGGGACTGTACGCCACGCGCGGTGTCGTAGTGTTCCTGGCCAACAACCAGTGGATCCAATTGACGGCTGGTGGAGTCCAGCGGGTCAACGGCCGGGTAGATACCCAGAGACGCGATCTGACGGCTCAGTACCACGGTTGCATCTAAGTGCGCAAAGGTGGTGGCTGGGGATGGGTCAGTCAAGTCATCCGCTGGTACGTATACCGCCTGAACGGAGGTGATAGAACCGGTTTTGGTAGAGGTGATACGTTCCTGCAGAACACCCATCTCTTCCGCCAGGGTTGGCTGGTAGCCTACCGCTGATGGCATACGACCCAGCAGTGCAGATACTTCAGTACCGGCGAGGGTGTAACGGTAGATGTTGTCTACGAACAGCAGAACGTCACGACCTTCGTCACGGAACTTCTCAGCCATGGTCAGGCCGGTCAGCGCAACGCGCAGACGGTTTCCTGGTGGCTCGTTCATCTGGCCATAAACCAGGGATACTTTGTCCAGAACGTTGGAGTCGGTCATTTCGTGGTAGAAGTCGTTACCCTCACGAGTACGCTCACCTACACCCGCAAACACGGAGTAACCGGAGTGTTCGATCGCGATGTTACGGATCAGCTCCATCATGTTTACGGTTTTACCTACACCCGCACCACCGAACAGACCAACTTTACCGCCCTTCGCAAACGGACACATCAGGTCGATAACTTTGATACCGGTTTCCAGCAGTTCCTGAGAGCTGGACAGCTCTTCGTAGGAAGGTGCTGCGCGGTGGATAGCCCAACGCTCTTCTTCACCGATGTCGCCTTTCATGTCGATTGGTTGACCCAATACGTTCATGATACGACCCAGTGTAGCTTTACCTACCGGGACTTCGATCGGGTGCTCAAGGTCTTTCACTTCCAGACCACGACGCAGACCGTCAGAAGAACCCATGGCGATGGTACGTACGATACCGCCGCCGAGCTGCTGCTGAACTTCCAGCACCAGGCTCTCGTTACCATTCTGAACCTCAAGAGCATCGTACACGCGCGGTACGGCATCCTGAGGGAATTCGACGTCAACTACGGCGCCGATTACCTGGACAATTTTTCCAGTAGCCATCTTGAATCCTCTACGAATTAACCTGGTTATACCGCGGATGCACCACCGACGATCTCGGTGAGTTCCTGAGTAATGCTGGCCTGACGAGCTTTGTTGTAAACCAACTGCAGCTCTTTAATCAGGCTGCCGCCATTGTCGGTAGCGGCTTTCATCGCCACCATACGTGCGGCCTGCTCGCTGGCCAGGTTTTCTACCACGCCCTGATAAACCTGTGATTCAACGTAACGACGCAGCAGGGTATCCAGCAGCGGTTTCGGATCCGGTTCGTACAGGTAATCCCAGGCTTTTTGTTTCAACTCGTCATCTTCTGATGCCGGCAAAGGCAGCAGCTGCGTGAGGGTTGGAACCTGAGACATGGTGTTAATAAATTTGTTATTTACGATGTACAGTCTGTCCAGACGGCCTTCATCGTAGGCCTGCAGCATCACTTTTACCGGACCGATCAGTTCGGACAGGGACGGGTTATCACCCATACCGGTCACCTGAGCGACAATATTGCCACCCACGGAATTAAAGAAAGACACACCTTTGGAGCCGATCATCGCGATATCGCTCTGAACGCCTTTTTCGGTCCATGCTTTCATATCCGCCAGCAGTTTTTTGAACAGGTTGATGTTCAAGCCACCACACAAACCACGGTCGGTAGACACCACCAGGTAGCCCACGCGCTTAACGTCGCGTTCTTCCAGGTAAGGGTGCTTATATTCCAGATTCCCGTTTGCAAGGTGACCAATCACTTTGCGCATGGTATCTGCATAAGGACGGCTGGCCGCCATGCGATCCTGCGATTTACGCATTTTGGAAGCGGCGACCATCTCCATCGCTTTAGTGATCTTCTGCGTGTTCTGGACGCTTGCGATCTTACTACGTATCTCTTTTGCGCCGGCCATGAGCTTCTCCTCAATGCCTTGCGGTCTGCCCTAAGACAGACCGCCAGACGTTACCAGGACTGGGTTGCTTTGAAGGAATCGAGCAGGCTTTTCAGCTTGCCTTCGATTTCGTCGTTATAGCCACCGGACTGGTTGATCTCTTGCATCAGCGGAGCGTGGTCACGGTCAGCGAAAGCCAGCAGAGCGGCTTCGAAGCTACCGATTTTCGCCAGTTCTACATCCGCCAGATAACCACGTTCTGCTGCGAACAGTACCAGGCCCTGCTGTGCAACTGACATCGGGGCATACTGTTTCTGTTTCAGCAGTTCGGTCACTTTCTGACCGTGGTCAAGCTGTTTACGGGTTGCATCGTCAAGGTCAGATGCAAACTGGGAGAACGCTGCAAGTTCACGATACTGTGCCAGCGCGGTACGGATACCACCGGACAGTTTCTTGATGATCTTGGTCTGAGCTGCACCACCTACACGGGATACGGAGATACCCGGGTTAACTGCCGGACGAATACCGGAGTTAAACAGGTTGGTTTCCAGGAAGATCTGACCATCGGTAATGGAAATTACGTTGGTCGGAACGAACGCAGAAACGTCACCCGCCTGGGTTTCGATAATCGGCAGAGCGGTCAGGGAGCCGGTTTGACCTTTCACTTCACCTTTAGTGAAGTTCTCAACGTATTCCGCGTTAACGCGGGATGCGCGCTCCAGCAGACGGGAGTGGAGGTAAAACACGTCGCCCGGGAATGCTTCACGTCCTGGTGGACGACGGAGCAGCAGGGAAACCTGACGGTAAGCAACAGCCTGTTTAGACAGGTCATCGTATACGATCAGCGCATCTTCACCGCGGTCACGGAAGTATTCGCCCATTGCGCAACCGGCGTATGGTGCCAGGTATTGCAGTGCTGCGGATTCAGACGCGGTTGCAACAACAACGATGGTGTTAGCCAGCGCACCGTGCTCTTCCAGCTTACGCACCACGTTAGAGATGGTGGAAGCTTTCTGACCGATAGCGACGTACACACATTTGATGCCGGAATCGCGCTGGTTGATGATGGCGTCGATAGCCATCGCGGTTTTACCGGTCTGACGGTCGCCGATGATCAGTTCACGCTGACCACGACCGATTGGGATCATGGCATCAACGGATTTGTAACCCGTCTGAACAGGCTGATCAACAGACTGACGATCGATAACGCCCGGAGCGATAACTTCGATTGGCGAGAAGCCATCGTTATCAACCGGACCTTTACCGTCGATTGGCGCACCCAGGGTGTTTACAACGCGACCCAGCATGCCACGGCCAACCGGCACTTCCAGAATACGGCCAGTACACTTAACCTTCATGCCTTCGGCGAGGTCAGCGTATGGACCCATCACAACTGCACCTACGGAGTCGCGCTCCAGGTTCAGTGCGATTGCGTAACGGTTACCCGGCAGGGAAATCATCTCACCCTGCATACAATCGGCCAGGCCGTGAATGCGGATAACACCGTCACTTACAGAAACAATAGTACCTTCGTTATGAGCTTCGCTCACAACATTGAACTGAGCAATGCGCTGCTTGATCAGTTCGCTGATTTCGGTGGAATTCAGTTGCATGCTCCAGTCCCCTTAAGACTGCAAGACGTCTGCAAGGCGCTCAAGACGGCCGCGTACGCTACCATCAATGACCATATCACCCGCACGGATGATTACGCCTGCCATTACAGACTTATCGATTTTGCAATTCAGCTTAACTTTGCGTGACAGACGTTTTTCCATCGCGGCAGTGATTTTCGCAAGCTGTTCTTCACTCAGTTCGTTCGCCGAGGTGACTTCAACTTCGGCGGTGGCTTCACTGAGGGCACGTAAGTGCACAAACTGCTCGAGAACATCCGGGAGCACACGCAGACGACCGTTTTCAGCCATGACCTTAATCAGGTTCTGGCCATTGTCATCCAGCTGCTCACCACAGACGGCGATGAACGACGCGGCGAGGGTTTCTGGTGCCATAGCCCCAGAAAGCATCTCTGCCATTTGTTCGTTTTTCGTTACCTCGGCGGCAAACGCCAGCATGTTCTGCCAGCGATCGACATTTTGGTGTTCGACAGCAAAGTCAAAAGCTGCTTTGGCGTAGGGGCGAGCTACCGTAACAAATTCAGACATCAGCCCCTCCCTCCTTACAGTTCAGCGACAAGTTTATCCACGATGTCGCTATTAGCAGCTTCATCCACGGAACGTTCGATGATCTTCTCGGCGCCAGCAACAGCCAGAATCGCAACCTGCTTACGCAGTTCTTCGCGAGCACGTTTACGCTCGGCTTCAATTTCAGCCTGCGCTTGCGTCACGATTTTAGTGCGTTCCTGTTCTGCTTCAGCTTTTGCTTCGTCCAGGATCTGAGAACGACGTTTGTTCGCCTGCTCGATGATTACCTGGGCTTCCGCTTTCGCTTTTTTCAGCTGGTCGGTCGCGTTGGCCTGTGCAAGGTCCAAATCTTTCTTAGCGCGTTCTGCAGAAGCCAGACCGTCAGCAATTTCTTTCTGACGTTTTTCGATGGCAGCCATTAAAGGCGGCCATACATACTTCATGCAGAACCAGACAAAGATAACAAACGCGATGGCCTGGCCGAGGATTGTTGCGTTCATGTTCACAGCACAATACCTCTTTAAATTTACAACTGTGGCTTAGGGTGTTTAATACTGCTTACTACGCGACAGCAAACATCACGTACAGACCCAGACCTACAGCGATCATCGGGATAGCATCCACCAGACCCATAACGATAAAGAACTGAGTACGCAGCAGAGGAATCAGATCCGGCTGACGCGCTGCGCCTTCCAGGAATTTACCCCCGAGGATGCCGATACCGATCGCAGCACCGATCGCCGCCAGACCCATCATCACAGCGGCAGCCATGTACAGCAGATCCATATTCAGGTTTTCCATGACAGTCTCCAGTTTGTTTCAGTTAAAACGTAGTAGTGTTGGTAAAAAAATCAGTGCTCTTCAGACGCCATCGACAGATAGACGATCGTCAGAACCATGAAGATAAAGGCTTGCAGCGTAATAATCAGGATGTGGAAAATGGCCCATGGCACATTCAGAACCCACTGTGACCACCACGGCAGAAGACCCGCGATCAGAATGAAAATCAGCTCACCCGCATACATGTTGCCGAACAGTCGCAGACCGAGAGAGATCGGTTTGGACAGCAGGCTAACGCCTTCCAGAATCAAGTTGATTGGAATGAACGCCCAGTGGTTGAACGGCTGCAGGGTAAGCTCTTTCACGAAGCCGCCTACACCTTTCATTTTGATGCTGTAGAAAAGAATCAGGATGAACACGCCCAGCGCCATAGACAGGGTGATGTTCACGTCAGCAGACGGAACCACACGCAGGGCTGGCAGGCCGAAGATGTGCTCGCCGATAAACGGCAGCAGGTCGATCGGCAGCAGGTCCATCAGGTTCATCAGGAAGACCCACACAAAGACGGTCAGTGCCAGCGGAGCAATAACCTTGCTCTTACCGTGGTACATGTCTTTGACGCTGCCATGGACGAAGCCAATGATCATTTCGATGAAAGTCTGGAATTTCCCGGGAACACCGCTGGTCGCGCGTTTCGCTACGCCACGGAAAATGGCCAGGAACAACAGACCCAGTACCACCGAGAAGAACATGGAGTCGATATTAATCGTCCAGAAGGTGGCCGGGGGGTTATGCGGATCCACCAGCGAGAATGTACGCAGGTCGATCTGAAGGTTGTTCAGATGGTGACCTATGTAATCCTGCGGCGTCATATTTTCTGAAGCCATGATGCCTTTTACCCTTTGTTATTGATTACAGCTGGCGCCAGAATTTGTACCACCAGCACCAAAACCCACGTCACTATCAGCGGCAGAAATACCACTTTAAAAACAGCCAGCGCCACCACCAGGAGGGCAAAGGTCAGCAACACCTTACACACTTCGCCCAGAGCGAAGGACCAGGCCATGCGGCCTTTGGCAGGTGTATGCGCCTGATGACGCCAGGCAAAAATCATAAACAGCATGTTTGGCAGAACCACCGCCAAACCTCCACTTAACGCAGAGATGCCCCAGAAGGGGTCTTTAAGGCTGAACAGCAATCCACTTGCTATCACGGCCAGAAACTGAATGAACAGAAGCTTACGAGCAACGTTTCGACTCAAGAGCGACACAGACATCACGTATTTACTCCTGCTCCCTTCGAGGTATGCCGCGTGTCGTATAAAACGTTCTTTGAGGCTCAGAGTCAAGCATCAAAAAGCGGACAAATTATACGGTGCGGCCCCGTGATTTCAAACAATAAGTAGCGAAAAGGTGAATAAATGTTTAAATATTTTTCCCCAGCGCTATTTATTAACTTTTCCACAAACAGCCTGTGCGGATACAAAACTGCAAACAGCGCGCAAACGTTGGTGATAAAGCGTGCACGGGATCACAAAATACACATTTACGATAAGGTCGTTTAAATCAAACAATTAAAACGCTTTAATTCATCTTTCTGAAAATAAAGGCGAATTTACCCAACTATTTTTAAAACAGACCAGTACACAATAAAAACCTTTTATTGACATTCTTAATAAATATTTAACATTAAGCGTAGTGACCTTTTTTGACTTTTAGCCTGCTGATACTTTCGCTGTTGATTATATTTTTGGTTAACTACATGCCATAGTTAACGGCAAGAAAATCCACGGTAACAGCAAGGTTAAATTAAGGCAGACCTGTTCTCGAATGACGCCTGCCTTTTTAACACCCAAAGAACAGCACAAATTCCACATTTTTTATTAATATTTTAAATATTGTTTGGCTTAATTATCACCAAATGACGCTCTCCGGTGAGCTGCGGTACCTTTAATTTCACACTCTTCTCGACAGCGTATTTCGACGGCAACAGCGCAATCTCCTCTTCCGGCATCACCCCTTTCAGCGCATAAAAACGCCCCTGCTCGCCCGGCAAGTGATGACACCAGCTCACCATATCATTCAGGGAAGCAAAGGCACGGCTAATCACCCCATCGAACGGCGGCTCGGCCGGAAACTCCTCTACCCTGCTCTGTACAGGAGTAATGTTTTCCAGCTTCAGCTCATGCTGCACCTGTTTGAGGAAGCGCACGCGCTTGCCAAGGCTATCCAGCAACGTGAACTGGCACTCAGGGCGCACAATGGATAATGGAATGCCAGGCAGACCCGGACCGGTACCGACATCGATAAAACGCGCCCCTTCCAGATGGGGAGCCACCACGATACTGTCGAGGATATGACGTACCAGCATCTCGTTGGGGTCGCGTACGGAGGTCAGGTTGTACGCTTTGTTCCATTTGTTCAGCATGTCGACATAGGCCACCAGCTGATTTTTCTGGTGATCGGTGAGCGAAATACCTGCTTCATCCAGCAGACGAGAGAGTTTGTTAAGCACGGTGAATACCTGTTGAGATGCAGTCAGAGGGAGGCCAGCTCCCTCTGCTGTAAAGTTCGATCCGCCCGGTAAGCGTAGCCTTACCGGGCAATTTTACAAATCTTAAGCACTGCGGCGCAGCATACCCTGTTTTTTCAGCCAGACCAGCAGAATTGAGATCGCAGCCGGCGTCACGCCAGAGATACGCGATGCCTGACCGATTGAGACCGGCTTGTGATCGTTCAGCTTGGCGATCACTTCGTTGGAAAGACCGGTAACCTGGCGGTAATCCAGGACGGCAGGCAGCAAGGTGTTTTCGTTGCGCTGCTGTTTTTCAATCTCGTCCTGCTGGCGAGCGATATAGCCTTCGTATTTCACCTGAATTTCTACCTGCTCGGCCGCTTCGGCATCTGCCAGGCCCGGTGCGAACGGCGTCATCTGCATCAGCTGTGCGTAAGTCATCTCTGGACGACGCAGCAGATCTTCTGCGCTGGCCTCTCTGGAGAGTGGCGCAGTTAAGTGAGCGTTCACTTCAGCAGCTGAGTCAGAGAGCGGATTCACCCAGGTCGATTTCAGGCGCTGACGTTCGGTTTCGATGCGCTCCAGTTTCTCGTTGAAGCGCGCCCAGCGTTCGTCATCCACCAGTCCCAGTTCACGGCCCATTTCGGTCAGACGCAGGTCAGCGTTGTCTTCACGCAGCATCAGGCGGTATTCCGCTCGGGAGGTAAACATGCGGTACGGCTCTTTGGTTCCGAGCGTACAGAGATCGTCTACCAGCACGCCAAGGTATGCCTGATCGCGACGCGGAGCCCAGCCCTCTTTTTCGGCGGAGAAACGGGCGGCGTTGAGACCGGCCAGTAACCCCTGAGCGGCAGCCTCTTCGTAACCGGTGGTCCCATTGATCTGGCCGGCAAAGAACAGCCCCTCGATGTATTTGCTCTCGAGGGTAGGTTTCAGGTCGCGCGGATCGAAGAAATCGTACTCAATGGCGTAGCCAGGACGCACAATCTTCGCGTTTTCCATGCCCTGCATGGAGCGCACAATCTGCATCTGTACATCGAACGGCAGGCTGGTGGAGATACCGTTCGGGTAAATTTCGTTGGAGGTCAGCCCTTCCGGTTCGAGGAAGATCTGGTGTTGGTTACGATCGGCGAAGCGCATGACCTTGTCTTCGATCGACGGGCAGTAGCGCGGGCCGATCCCTTCGATCACACCGGCATACATCGGGCTACGATCAAGGTTATTACGGATCACGTCGTGGGTTTTTTCATTAGTGTGCGTGATATAGCACGGCACCTGCTGCGGGTGTTGAGCCGCATTGCCCATGAACGAGAAGACCGGCATCGGGTTATCACCATGCTGTTGCGCCAGTACGCTGAAATCGATGGTACGAGCGTCAATACGCGGCGGTGTCCCCGTTTTCAGGCGATTAACGCGCAACGGCAGCTCACGCAGACGGCGCGACAACGAAATGGACGGCGGATCGCCAGCACGGCCACCGCTGTAGTTATCCATTCCAATATGAATTTTGCCATCCAGGAAGGTGCCCACGGTCAGTACCACGGATTTCGCGCGGAATTTCAGCCCCATCTGGGTTACGGCACCGACGACACGATCGTTTTCCACAATCAGATCCTCAACCGCCTGCTGGAAGATCATCAGGTTCGGTTGATTCTCCAGCGCAGTGCGTACCGCCTGACGGTAGAGCACGCGGTCTGCCTGAGCACGGGTCGCACGGACGGCTGGGCCTTTGCTTGCGTTTAGTATCCTAAACTGAATGCCGGCCTGATCGATCGCTTTTGCCATCAGGCCGCCAAGCGCATCCACTTCTTTTACCAGGTGTCCTTTCCCAATGCCGCCAATCGCCGGATTGCAGGACATCTGTCCCAGCGTGTCGATATTGTGTGTCAAAAGCAGGGTCTGTTGACCCATTCGCGCTGCGGCCATCGCGGCCTCAGTGCCTGCATGACCCCCGCCAATGATGATGACGTCAAAAGGATCCTGATAAAACATGGTGGTCTGCCTCGCATAAAGCGGTTTGAAAATGGATTGAAGCCCGGGCCGAGGATTCTACTCAACTTTAGTCTTTCGAGAAAGCACTGGGATCCTGGGCTATTAAAAAGAAGATCTCTTTCTTTAGAGATCTGTTCTATTGTGATCTCTTATTAGGATCGCCGGATCTTGTGGATAAGCCGGATCTCACAAATAAGATCATGCGGTTAGAGAGGATCGTTTGCTGTGAATGATCGGTGATCCTACGACGTATAAGCTGGGATCAGATCGCGATGTTATACACAGCACAAAAAGTAATCGAAGGTTGTTAGTGGGATAACTACGGGTTAATCCAAGCTTTTAACCAGAGTTATCCACATCTGTTCGCGCGATCTTTAATCGTTTTTGAGTAAATTTTTCCATTTACCCAACCATTCTTCGGCTGGATCTTCCGGAATGTCATGATCGAGGACGTTGATCTTCAGCGTTTCGCCAATCTGTTTTGCCCCACAGGCGGTAAATGCGGCATCAACTTTGTCCACCGCACCACAGAAGGTGTCATATTCGCGGCTGCCAATACCAATTGAACCGAAACGCACGCCGGAGAGGTCTGGCTGCTGTTCCTGCAGTTCATCGTAAAGGGGCTGGAGGTTATCGGGGAGATCGCCCGCACCATGGGTCGAGGTGATCAACAGCCAGATCCCCTCCACAGAGAGATCCTCCAGCAACGGCCCGTGCAGGGTTTCAGTAGAAAAACCGGCCTCTTCCAGCTTTTCAGCCAGGTGCTCTGCAACATATTCTGCACCGCCAAGGGTGCTACCGCTGATAAGAGTAATGTCTGCCATGGATCGCTCGCTCATATAAAGAGGGAAACATTGTACGCTGTGAGCGAGCTGGGATCTACCTGTGGAAAATGTGGGAATAATTTTTCCCGATCAGGGGCGGATGGTACGCATGATCGGGTTCTGCAGGGAGATCAAGGTTTCGGTGGACTGGATTTCATCGATTGTTTGGATCTTGTTGATAAGTACCTGCTGCAGGGCATCGATCGATCGGCACATTACTTTTATAAAGATGCTGTAATGGCCTGTGGTGTAGTACGCCTCGGTGACTTCATCCAGCGCGTTCAGCCTGGCCAGCGCCGAAGGATAGTCTTTCGCGCTCTTCAGTATGATGCCAATAAAGCAGCAGACGTCGTAGCCCAGCTGCTTAGGGCTGACATCAATATGGGCGCCGGTAATAATGCCCGCCTGCTTCATCTTCTCTACGCGCACATGGATGGTACCTGGACTGACGCCAAATTGTTTGGCCAGCTCAGCATAGGCGGTGCGGGCATTGGCCATTAACGCTTCCAGGATGCCCCGGTCCAGATTGTCGATCTGATAATTTTCCATAGGTTTTTCTTATGTAGATTGCTGATTTGCTCTATTTTAGCGTCTTATTTTAACGAATCAAAAGTGTAGTTGGCATTTTATTGTTGGATTATTGTATGGCGGCGTTTTTTGTTGCTTAATCAATTGCAACAGGACGCAGGAGTATAAATATGAAAACCGCATACATCGCAAAACAACGCCAGATCAGTTTCGTTAAATCCCACTTTTCCCGCCAGTTGGAAGAGAGGCTGGGCCTGATAGAAGTGCAGGCACCTATCCTCAGCCGTGTGGGCGATGGGACGCAAGATAACCTGTCTGGTTGCGAAAAAGCGGTTCAGGTTAAAGTGAAAACACTGCCAGACGCCCAGTTCGAAGTGGTTCATTCACTGGCGAAGTGGAAGCGTCAAACCCTGGGACAACACGACTTCAGCGCGGGCGAAGGGCTTTACACGCACATGAAAGCCCTTCGCCCCGATGAAGACCGTCTTACTGCTATTCACTCTGTCTACGTTGACCAGTGGGACTGGGAACGTGTCATGGGGGATGGCGAGCGTCATACCCGCACGCTGAAATCCACGGTTGAAGCTATCTACGCCGGGATCAAAGCGACCGAAGCGGCCGTGAACAAAGAGTTTGGGCTGACCCCGTTCCTGCCGGAGACGATCCAGTTCGTTCACAGCCAGGATCTTCTGACCCGTTATCCGGATCTGGATGCCAAAGGCCGTGAGCGTGCCATTGCTAAAGAGTTGGGTGCCGTATTCCTGATTGGTATCGGCGGCAAGCTGTCCGATGGTCAGCGCCACGATGTACGTGCCCCGGACTACGATGACTGGAGCAGTGAAAGCGAGAGCGGTTTTGCGGGTCTGAACGGCGATATTCTGGTGTGGAACCCTATCCTTGAAGATGCGTTTGAACTCTCTTCAATGGGGATCCGTGTCGATGCAGAAGCCCTGAAGCGTCAGCTTTCTATTACGGGTGATGAAGATCGCCTGCAGCTGGAGTGGCATCAGGCGCTGCTGCGCGGTGAAATGCCGCAGACGATTGGTGGCGGTATCGGTCAGTCACGTTTGACGATGCTGTTATTACAGCTGTCGCATATCGGCCAGGTTCAGTGCGGTGTCTGGCCACAGCAGGTGCGTGAAAGCATCGACGCCCTTCTTTAATTAACGCCGCCAGCGTCGAAGCAGGCGGCTACGTAACCCGGTATCAAAGCGCCAGATATGATCGAAGATGCGCATGATGCCGGGTTTTCCATGTGCCGACATCGCTACGGCATGGAACCGATGCTGGTGCACCTGCTGCAACACCTTCACTTTGTTTACCACCTCTTCCGGCAATCGCTGGGCTATAAAGTCAGAAATCACCACGGCGTCCGCATCGTACCACTCCCCGCCCTGCATGCGCTCGATAATGGCGCGAAAACAGCTGGCGAGATCCGTGCCGCCGCGAAAGCGCTGGCTGAGAAAGCGGATCGCCTGCTCTATCCCCTCCGGGCCTGTCAGTTCATAGCCCACCACTTCGCTGGAGAAGAGCATAATAAAGCAGCGGCGACGATCGGCGAGGGCAACCCGCATCAGCGCCAGACAAAATGCCTTGGCGCACTGCTCATTAAAGCCCCCCATCGAACCCGAGGTATCTACACAGACGATAAACGGACCGCGCGGCTGTTCATCAAAATCCTGATGCACAACCGGTCGCTGACTCACCTTCTCCCGCCAGGCCTCACCGTGTAGCCGATAAGTGAGAAGCTGTTTTTCCACCAGCCGTCGATAAAACTCATACTCCAGTTCGGTGATACCCAGCGTGGCCAGCTCAGGCGGTAACAGCCGCAGGATATCATCGCTCTGTTGCAGCCCGTCGACCTGTTCTGGCACGGTGGCCGGTTCACGTACCAGGGTACGGAAGGTCTCCATCGGCGCGTCTTTCTTTGGAACTGATTTGGCCTCTCTGGAGCGCCCCAGCTGTTCCGCCAGCTGCATCAGTTCGGGTTGCTGCGTAAGAAAATCGCCGTAGCGGACAATCAACTGATAGTCGCCGCGTTTAAGCTGACCTGCACTCATGTCCCATAGCCGACCAGCGGCGTTGTCATTCTCGACCAGTACCGGCTCCAGCGCGCCAGCCAGGGTCATACGTTCATGCACTTCACTGAGTAATTGTTCGCGCTCTTCCTCCAGCAATTGCTGATTAAGCGTCGTGGCCTGCACCACTAAGCTCAGGCGCCAACGCTGGAGGAACAGCGTGTGGAGCGCAGGCGTAAAGGTGGCGTTATCCGCCACCAGCTGTCGGGCCTGGCTTGCGAATGGCGAATGGACGTTATCCAGGAGAGTCAGGATCTGCGGAAGCTGGACAATCAGCTGCGGGGTGGAGAGCAGCTGGCTTTGCTGATAGCACATCACCTCTTCAGTCAGCTCGGGCGGAACGCGCGTGTCCTTCATCCGCTTTCGCAATCCTTCTCGCCAGCGGGGAAGATCGTCGGTAATGGCTGTTTTTAATTTGGGAAACTTTTCAAAAAAGATCGCCAGCTGAGGTGAGGCGAGTAGCGCAACAACGAGTTCCTCAATTAACCCCTCTTCGCCCACAGCCAGCATGATATTTAAGGTATCCAGCGTTAGCATTGACGCGCCTGTTTAATCTGCGCGCCTACATCCTGCAGACTGGCTTCGATACGACCTAACCAGTCGCTGTGAATAAACAGACATTTTTGCTGCTCGCTAAAGCGCGTATGTTGCTGGTGCCAGGCGTTATCCAGCGCTTCCAGCTGCTGGGTGATTTCGTCGGGAACGCTGTCAGAGGTGCTGCCGGGCAGCGCAAGGCGCGATCCCTGAAGACTCACGTCGCGGATCACCAGATGCAGACTGCCGTCCACCTCCATGTTCAACGGCTGAGCAAAGCCAATGCCGTTGAGTTTGCCGCGGATTTCGCCACCCTTGCTAAGCCACTGGGCCAGAGGCTCGCGCTCGATAGTGACATGAATCACCTGCATATCGTGCAGTTTGAGCGGCTGCTGGAGTAACAGTGTCAGCGTGGTCTCGCTCAGCTCCTCGGGCAGCTCGTAGTGCGGTTTACGGGCAAACATGCCGCTCTGTCGGCTGACGCGTAGTGCTGTTTTATCACTCTGTTGCTGCTGCAACTGAATGCGTCGTTGCGATATGGCACCGAGCTGGTTGAGCATCTCCTGCTGACCCCAGGCATGCCCGGTCATCAATACTTCCAGCTGTTGCTGCATCAGATTCATGCCATTCGCGTCGTGCCAGAGACAATCTTTCAACAGAATGAGGTCGATAGGCGCGACCGCATCGCGGCCGCTAAAGAAGGCGCTGGCCTGCAGCAAGCGGATCGCTTTTTTCCAGCGGCGATCCGACACGTACGGCGCGCCAGACAGGTTATCCAGTTGCTGACGTAACATAAAGATCAGGTCAAAGACCGCATCCGGCAGGGTGATTTTGCCGATCTCTCCTTGCCACTGCTGGTACTCTTCATCGGTAACCTGCAGCCCGGCGGGAACCGGGTTGTCATTTTCATCCTGCTGGCTAATCAGCAACGAGCGGAAATTGGCCTTATCCTGAACCTTGTCGAGCCACAGGCGAATCAGCATACGGTCATACAGCGCTTCCAGGCTGCTGTCAGCCTCTGGCAGCTCATTCGATGCGGCCACCAGCAAGCGCATGGGGATCTTCTCTTCGTGGGCACCGTTACGGAAGCGGCGTTCGTTAATGGCGGTAAGCAAGGTATTCAGGATCGCCGGACCGGCTTTCCATATCTCATCAAGAAAAACGATTTCCGCTTCGGGCAGATATCCTGTAGTCAGTCGTTCATACCGCCCTTCATCTTTTAACGCCTGAATGGAGAGGGGACCGAATACCTCTTCCGGCGTGGAGAAGCGCGTCATCAGGTATTCGAATGCCCGGGCATGCTGAAAAGCAAACTTCAGACGGCGGGCGATCAGGCTTTTGGCAATGCCCGGTGGGCCAAGTAGAAAGACGCTTTCACCGCTCAGTGCTGCCAGTAAACAGAGCCGAATGGCGTGGCTACGTTCGAACAGCCCTTTTTCTAACGCACTGCTTAGACGAGAAATTCTTTCTGCTAATAAATGAGTGTGAGCCATAATTATTCTGCATCCTTTCGCCGTGGATCCGGCTAGTTGAAGCGAGTATAGACGTTTCGTCATGCGCTGGTAATAGACTGAAGTGCGGCGCTATTTTCTTTGCGTTACGTTAAGCGGACTGCATTTAGGGGTACGATTTTGCAATGAATCGTGCATACTGTGCGCCTTTTTGTGGGCCAAGGGACTAAGCACACATTTGTTATATCAACGAAAAGACTAGTCTATGAGCACTGAGAATAAGCAATCATTACCCGCAATCACGCTTGCGGCGATCGGGGTTGTCTACGGTGATATTGGCACCAGCCCGCTTTATACGCTACGCGAATGTTTGTCCGGTCAGTTTGGTTTTGGCGTTGAACGTGACGCTGTGTTCGGTTTTTTATCCCTGATTTTCTGGCTTCTCATCTGTGTTGTTTCTATTAAATACCTGTCGTTCGTCATGCGCGCGGATAACGCCGGTGAAGGCGGGATCCTGACCCTGATGTCTCTGGCCGGGCGTAATACCTCGCCAAAAATGACCTCGTTTCTGGTCATCATCGGCCTGATAGGCGGCAGTTTCTTTTATGGCGAGGTGGTGATAACCCCGGCGATATCGGTGATGTCCGCCATCGAGGGGCTGGAGATTATCGCGCCGGAGCTTGATACCTGGATTGTGCCGCTCTCGATTCTGGTGTTAACACTGCTATTTGCGATTCAGAAGCACGGAACCGGGCTGGTGGGTAAGCTTTTTGCCCCGATTATGCTGGCGTGGTTCCTGATTCTGGCGGTGCTGGGCCTGCGCGGTATTATCGCCAACCCGGAAGTGCTGCAGGCGCTGAATCCTGCCTGGGCGGTCCACTTCTTCATGGAGTATAAAACCGTCTCCTTTGTCGCGCTGGGCGCGGTGGTGCTCTCTATTACTGGCGTGGAAGCACTCTATGCGGATATGGGCCACTTCGGTAAATTGCCGATTCGCCTCGCATGGTTCTCGGTCGTGCTGCCCTCGCTGGTGCTTAACTACTTTGGTCAGGGCGCGCTGTTGCTGAAGAACCCGGAAGCGATTAAAAACCCGTTCTTCCTGCTGGCACCGGAGTGGGCGCTGGTGCCGATGCTGTTCATCGCCACCCTGGCGACGGTGATCGCCTCGCAGGCGGTGATATCAGGCGTCTTCTCTCTGACCCGTCAGGCCGTTCGTCTGGGCTACCTCTCTCCGATGCGGATTATCCATACCTCTGAAATGGAGTCCGGACAGATTTACATCCCTTTCATTAACTGGCTGCTCTACTTTGCGGTAGTTATCGTTATTGTTAGCTTCGAACACTCCAGCAATCTGGCCGCGGCTTACGGTATCGCCGTCACCGGCACCATGGTGCTGACCTCGATTCTTTCTACTACGGTGGCTTATCGCAACTGGCACTGGAACAAATTCCTCGTCGCCATCATCCTGGTGGCTTTCCTCTGCATCGACGTACCGCTGTTCTCGGCCAACCTCGATAAGATTGTCTCCGGTGGCTGGTTGCCGCTGACGCTGGGTCTGGTGATGTTTATTGTGATGACCACCTGGAAGAGCGAGCGTTTCCGGCTGCTGCGTCGCATGCACGAACACGGTAATTCCCTTGAGGCGATGATTGCCTCGCTGGAGAAATCCCCGCCGGTGCGAGTGCCAGGTACCGCGGTATATATGTCACGCGCATTAAATGTGATCCCGTTTGCCCTGATGCACAATCTCAAGCACAACAAGGTGCTGCATGAGCGGGTCATCCTGCTGACACTGCGTACTGAAGATGCCCCTTACGTGCATAACGTGCGTCGCGTGCAGATTGAGCAGCTCTCGCCGACCTTCTGGCGCGTAGTGGCGAGCTACGGCTGGCGCGAAACGCCAAACGTCGAAGAGGTGTTCCACCGCTGCGGTCTGGAGGGACTTAGCTGCCGGATGATGGAGACCTCGTTCTTCATGTCGCACGAATCGCTGATTATCGGTAAACGCCCGTGGTATCTACGTTTACGCGGCAAGCTGTATCTCATTCTGCAACGTAACGCGCTGCGTGCGCCTGACCAGTTTGAAATTCCGCCCAATCGCGTCATAGAGTTAGGTACACAGGTCGAGATTTAACCCCTCCGCCCGGCGATCTCCCCGCCGGGCGTCTTCTTTTTTATCCCGCCAGTTTAGGTTAGCGAAACGTTTCGAAGCCGATCACAATTCTGCTACGTCATGATGGTTTTCTGAACACGCCTCAGATTAAACTCACTTCAGCGAAACGTTTCGCTAGTGGAGCAAAAAAATGAAGAAAGGCACCGTACTTAACGCAGATATCTCATCGGTTATTTCCCGGCTTGGGCATACCGATACGCTGGTGGTTTGCGATGCAGGCTTACCGGTTCCCCGTAGCACAACCCGTATTGATATGGCATTAACGCAGGGTGTGCCCTCGTTTATGCAGGTACTGGAAGTGGTGACGGCGGAGATGCAGGTTGAGGCGGCCATTCTCGCGACGGAGATTAAACAAAATAATCCGCAACTCCACGAAACGTTGCTCAGCCACATTGAGCAACTGCAACAACACCAGGGAAACACCATAGAAATTCGTTACACAACGCACGAACAGTTCAAACAACAAACCGCAGACAGTCAGGCGGTGATTCGCAGCGGGGAGTGTTCCCCGTATGCGAATATCATTCTCTGTGCTGGCGTCACCTTCTGAGGCCATCATGGACGCATTATTGCAACTCAAAGGGATCGATAAGTCGTTCCCGGGCGTAAAGGCCCTCTCCGGCGCGGCGCTAAATGTTTACGCCGGACGCGTGATGGCGCTGGTGGGTGAAAACGGCGCCGGCAAATCCACCATGATGAAAGTGCTTACCGGTATCTATCAACGCGATGCCGGTTCGCTGCTGTGGCTGGGCCAGGAGACGACCTTTACGGGTCCCAAATCCTCGCAGGAAGCCGGTATCGGCATTATCCACCAGGAGCTGAACCTGATCCCGCAACTCACCATTGCGGAGAACATCTTCCTGGGCCGCGAATTTGTTAATCGCTTTGGCAAAATTGACTGGAAAACCATGTATGCCGAAGCCGATAAGCTGCTGGCGAAGCTCAACCTGCGCTTTAAGAGCGACCGGCTGGTAGGCGACCTCTCCATTGGCGATCAACAGATGGTGGAAATCGCCAAGGTGTTGAGCTTCGAGTCGAAGGTTATCGTTATGGATGAACCGACCGATGCGCTCACTGATACCGAAACCGAATCCCTGTTCCGCGTTATCCGCGAGCTAAAAGCGCAGGGGCGCGGCGTGGTCTATATCTCACACCGCATGAAAGAGATCTTCGAGATTTGCGATGACGTGACTGTCTTCCGTGACGGGCAGTTTATTGCCGAACGTGAAGTGGCGACGCTCAACGAAGATACGCTGATTGAAATGATGGTGGGACGTAAGCTGGAAGATCAATATCCCCGTCTCGATAAAGCACCGGGTGCGCTGCGTCTGAAGGTGGATAATCTCTGCGGCCCTGGAGTGAGCGATGTGAGCTTTACGCTGCGTCAGGGTGAGATTCTCGGCGTGGCAGGGCTAATGGGTGCCGGGCGTACCGAACTCATGAAAGTCCTCTACGGAGCGCTGCCCCGTACCAGCGGTTATGTGACGCTTGATGGTCATGAAGTGGTCACCCGTTCACCGCAGGATGGACTGGCAAACGGCATCGTCTACATTTCTGAAGATCGTAAACGTGACGGTCTGGTGCTCGGTATGTCGGTTAAAGAGAACATGTCTTTAACCGCGCTGCGTTACTTCAGCCGTAGCGGCGGTAGCGTGAAACATAAAGACGAGCAGCAGGCGGTCAGCGATTTTATGCGCCTCTTTAATGTGAAAACGCCATCGATGGATCAGGCGATTGGCCTGTTATCCGGTGGTAACCAGCAGAAAGTGGCCATTGCCCGCGGCCTGATGACGCGCCCGAAGGTTCTCATCCTCGATGAGCCAACCCGTGGTGTAGACGTTGGGGCGAAAAAAGAGATCTATCAGCTCATTAACCAGTTCAAGGCCGATGGCCTGAGCATCATTCTGGTCTCTTCCGAGATGCCAGAAGTATTAGGCATGAGCGATCGCATTATTGTTATGCACGAAGGGCATCTCGGCGGTGAATTCACTCGCGAGCAGGCCACCCAGGAAGTTCTGATGGCTGCCGCTGTGGGCAAGCTTAATCGCGTGAATCAGGAGTAAGAAGATGACTACCCAGGCTGTTTCTGGTCGCCGTTATTTCACTAAGGCATGGTTGATGGAACAAAAATCGCTGATTGCCCTGCTGGTGCTGATCGCGATTGTCTCTACCATGAGCCCGAACTTTTTTACCGTTAATAACCTGTTCAATATCCTTCAGCAGACATCTGTGAACGCCATTATGGCGGTCGGGATGACGCTGGTGATCTTAACATCGGGGATCGACCTGTCCGTCGGTTCTCTGCTGGCGCTAACCGGCGCCATCGCTGCGTCGATTGTTGGCGTTGAAGTTAATGCGCTGGTGGCCGTGGCCGCTGCACTGGCTGCCGGCGCGGCAATTGGTGCG
Source organism: Leclercia sp. UBA7405 (assembly GCF_037152215.1). Classification (NCBI taxonomy): domain Bacteria; kingdom Pseudomonadati; phylum Pseudomonadota; class Gammaproteobacteria; order Enterobacterales; family Enterobacteriaceae; genus Leclercia; species Leclercia sp. UBA7405. Next base: position 221,492 of record NZ_JBBCMR010000004.1, read on the forward strand.
GTAACCGGTGTGATTGTGGCCAAAGGCCGCGTCCAGGCGTTTATCGCCACGCTGGTTATGATGCTGCTGCTGCGTGGTGTCACCATGGTTTATACCAATGGTAGTCCGGTAAATACCGGCTTTACCGACAACGCCGATCTGTTTGGCTGGTTTGGTATTGGCCGTCCGCTGGGCATTCCGACCCCGGTCTGGATCATGGGGTTTGTCTTCCTGGCGGCGTGGTACATGCTGCACCATACCCGCCTGGGCCGTTATATCTATGCCCTGGGGGGGAACGAAGCGGCAACGCGCCTGTCCGGTATCAGCGTTAATAAAGTCAAAATTATCGTTTACTCTCTGTCCGGCCTGCTGGCGTCTTTGGCAGGCATTATCGAAGTGGCGCGTCTCTCCTCGGCACAGCCGACGGCGGGTACGGGCTATGAGCTGGATGCCATTGCGGCAGTCGTGCTGGGCGGTACCAGCCTCGCGGGTGGTAAAGGTCGTATTGTTGGGACCCTGATCGGCGCATTGATCCTCGGTTTCCTGAATAATGGTTTGAATTTGCTAGGTGTTTCCTCCTATTACCAGATGATCGTTAAAGCAGTGGTGATTTTGCTGGCGGTACTGGTAGACAACAAAAAACAGTAACTGACGACACTACAGGACATCTCTGATATGAACATGAAAAAACTGGCTACCCTGGTTTCTGCTGTAGCACTGAGCGCAACCGTGAGTGCGAACGCAATGGCGAAAGACACCATCGCGCTGGTCATCTCTACGCTGAATAACCCGTTCTTCGTCTCCCTGAAGGATGGCGCACAGAAAGAAGCAGACAAACTGGGCTATAACCTGGTGGTTCTGGACTCCCAGAATAACCCGGCGAAAGAGCTGGCTAACGTTCAGGACTTGACCGTTCGCGGTACTAAAATTCTGCTGATCAACCCAACCGATTCCGACGCGGTAGGTAACGCCGTGAAGATGGCTAACCAGGCTAACATCCCGGTCATTACCCTTGACCGTCAGGCAAGCAAAGGTGAAGTGGTAAGCCATATCGCCTCTGACAACGTTCTGGGTGGCAAGATTGCCGGTGACTACATCGCGAAGAAAGCGGGTGAAGGCGCGAAAGTGATCGAACTGCAGGGTATCGCCGGTACCTCTGCTGCCCGTGAGCGTGGTGAAGGCTTCCAGCAGGCCGTTGCTGCCCACAAATTTAACGTCCTGGCGAGCCAGCCCGCTGACTTCGACCGCACTAAGGGTCTGAACGTCATGCAGAACCTGCTGACCGCGCATCCGGATGTTAAAGCGGTATTTGCTCAGAACGATGAAATGGCTCTGGGCGCGCTGCGTGCATTGCAGACCGCAGGTAAATCAGATGTGATGGTGGTTGGATTTGACGGCACGCCTGATGGTGAAAAAGCGGTAAATGATGGCAAACTGGCTGCGACCATTGCTCAGCTGCCTGAGCAGATCGGCGTTACTGGCGTGCAGACTGCTGACAAAGTGCTGAAGGGCGAAAAAGTTCAGGCCAAATATCCCGTTGACCTGAAACTGGTCATCAAGCAGTAATATGCAGCTCAGGCAGTAACAGGCTGCCTGAAGGACAACATATAAAGAAAAGTGTGGCATACGCCACCGGGTCACCCCGGTGGCGCTCTCAGATGGACACTCAATTATGAAAACCGCAGGTAAGCTCGTCGTCCTTGGCAGTATTAATGCCGATCACATTCTTAACCTTGATTCATTCCCCTCCCCAGGCGAAACCGTAACCGGTAACCAGTATCAGGTTGCATTTGGTGGTAAAGGTGCCAATCAGGCCGTTGCCGCCGGGCGCAGCGGTGCCAGCATTGCGTTTATTGCCTGTACGGGCGATGACGATACTGGCGAGCGCGTTTGTCAGCAGCTGCAACGCGACAATATCGATATTACGCCGATCAGTGTGGTCAAAGGCGAGTCTACCGGGGTGGCGTTAATTTTCGTCAACGGCGAAGGTGAGAATGTTATCGGTATTCATGCGGGCGCAAACGCCCAGCTGACCACCGAAAGGGTGGAGGCGCAGCGTGACATTATTGCAGGCGCTCAGGCTCTGCTTATGCAGCTGGAGTCGCCGGTAGAAAGCGTACTTGAAGCCGCGAAAATTGCGCATGAAAATCATACCACTGTCGTACTTAATCCTGCGCCGGCCCGTGTATTATCAGACGAGCTACTGGCGCTGGTGGATATCATCACTCCTAACGAAACCGAAGCGGAAAAGCTGACGGGCATTCGCGTTGAAAACGACGACGACGCGGCGCGTGCGGCAAAGGCGTTACATGATAAAGGCATCGAAACCGTTATCATCACGCTTGGCAGTCGCGGCGTGTGGGCCAGCGTCAAGGGGGAAGGTCGTCGCGTGGCTGGATTCCGCGTGAAAGCGATCGATACCATTGCCGCGGGCGATACCTTTAACGGCGCGCTGGTGACCGCGCTGCTGGAAGGCTCATCTCTGGACGATGCCATCCGCTTTGCACATGCCGCTGCCGCAATTGCGGTAACCCGTAAAGGTGCTCAGCCTTCCGTTCCGTGGCGTAACGAGATTGATGACTTCTTAAGTCAACAGGGGTAATGCTTGGCTACAATGAAAGATGTCGCCCGCATGGCGGGCGTTTCTACTTCCACTGTCTCCCACGTTATCAATAAGGATCGTTTCGTCAGTGAGGCGATCAGGGAGAAAGTTGAAGCTGCAGTCAAAGAACTCAACTATGCGCCTTCGGCGCTGGCGCGCAGTCTTAAGCTCAACCAGACGCGCACCATCGGTATGCTTATTACCGCCAGTACCAACCCCTTTTATTCGGAACTTGTTCGCGGCGTAGAGCGCAGCTGCTTTGAACGGGGCTATAGCCTCGTGCTGTGTAATACCGAAGGTGACGAGCAACGTATGAACAGTAATCTGGAAACGCTGATGCAGAAACGCGTCGATGGGTTACTGCTGCTATGCACCGAAACGCATCAGCCGTCGAAGGAGATTATCCAACGCTACCCTTCCGTTCCGACGGTAATGATGGACTGGGCGCCGTTCGACGGCACCAGCGATCTGATTCAGGATAACTCCCTGCTGGGGGGCGACATGGCGACCCAGCATCTTATCGATAAAGGCCATACCCGCATCGCCTGCATAACCGGGCCGCTGGATAAAACGCCGGCACGCCTGCGCCTGGAGGGTTTTCTGGTCGCCATGGCGCGTGCAGGTTTACCCGTCCCGGATGGCTATCAAATTACCGGCGATTTTGAGTTCAGCGGGGGTTACGAGGCGATGCAGACGCTGCTGCAAAAAGCAGAGCGGCCGCAGGCAGTATTTATTGGCAACGATGCTATGGCGGTTGGGGCTTATCAGGCGTTATATCAGGCGGGACTTCGCGTGCCGGACGACATTGCCATTGTGGGTTACGACGACATCGAACTGGCGCGCTATATGACACCGCCGCTCACTACCATTCATCAACCTAAAGATGAACTGGGAGAGCTGGCCATTGACGTGCTGATCCATCGAATGGCGCAACCCGCGCTGCAGCAACAGCGGCTGCAGCTTACTCCTGTTCTGATGGAACGGGGGTCGGTTTAGGTTTGTGACGCTCTTTAATCATGTTGCTGCCATCTTTCGGCTTCAACAACATAAAGACCAGCGCCGAGACCACCGTTAAGGCTCCCATCGTTAAAAAGGTATAGTGGAATTGCTCGACGGTATTAGAACCGTCGAAACCTTCATAGAACCGCAGAACTGCCGCACTAACCGCAACGCCCAGACTGATTGAGAGTTGCTGCGCCACGGCCAGCACGCTGTTACCGCTGCTGGCGTTTTCATCGGTGAGATCCGCGAGGGTGATAGTATTCATCGAGGTAAACTGCGTCGACATCGCCATCCCCAATACAAACAATGGCAAGATCAGCATCCACACCGGCAGCGCCGCAGACTGCAGTGAAAATTGCGCAATCATCACGCCAATGAAGATGGTGACGCCTACCAGGGTTTTACGGTAACCCAACCGGCGCAGTACTTGCGTCACACCTGACTTAGCCAGAATCGATCCCACTGCCGTAGGGGCCATCATGCAGCCCGCGATAAGCGCCGGGTATCCAAAACCTACCTGCAGCATCAACGGCATCAGAAACGGCACACAACCGGTACCGAGACGTGAAGCGATATTTCCGGCAATGCCGACTGAAAAGGTACGGGTGTTGAACAGAGAGAGTGATATGAGCGGTGTGGGATGACGACGCGCGTGACGTATATAAAGAAGAAAAAGCACAACCCCACTGAAGATGACCGACAGCGCTAACCCACTGGCAACAATCTTTTCGCCAAAAAGCTCCATTCCGCTCGAGAAGAGCACAAGGCTCAGGCCAAACAGGAAGAAACCGCGCATATCAAACTTCCGCCGCGGCGTGGTGAAGTTGGGCATGCACTTACGGGCGTAAAGGAGCCCGGCAATTCCGATAGGAATGTTAATCAAGAATATCCAGTGCCAGCTCGCCCAGGTCACAAACACGCCGCCCAGCACCGGGCCCAGTATCGGCCCAACCAGCCCTGGCATCGTCACGAAATTCAGTACCGGCAACAATTCACTGCGTGGATAGGCCCGTAAGAGTGCCAGACGCGCGACAGGCATCATCATCGCCCCGCCAACGCCCTGAAGCACACGGAAGATAACCAGTTCAGTTAACGATCCTGAGAGCGCGCAAGCCAGCGATCCCAGTGTGAACAGCGATACCGCCACCATAAAGACACGCTGCGTACCGAAACGGTCGGCTAGCCAGCCGCTAACCGGGATCAACATCGCCACCGTCAGGGTATAACTGATAATGGCTGACTGCATCGCCAGTGGAGAGCGATTCAGACTTTCGGCAATGGCGGGAAGCGCGGTGTTAAGGATGGTGGCATCGAGCGCCTGCATAAAGAAGGCCATCGCCGCTATCCACGGCAGGCCGGCCATACTGCGCGCTTTTTTAATGGTCATTCATTGTCCTCTACCTGGCTGGTGCGGCAAGTAATGCCTGACTGGCGCTCAGGGCTCGCGGCCCATCGCTCTCGAGAATGGCGTCGACAATGGCCTGGTGTAAATCCAGCTTCACCACTTCATCCTGGGTAATAGAGGTGAAATAGGTGTGATAGATCGAGTGGAACAGCGAAGCGAACGAGGTCAGGAAGGGGTTGCCGCTCATCTCGTAGACATGTTCATGCCAGGCCATATCCACTTCAATCCAGCGTTCACGATTAAACTTCCTCTTCAGTTCCACCATCTCTGCCATCAATGTATTCAGACGTGCTTTCTGCTCTGCCGTTCCCTGCGTTGCGGCCAGCAAGCAAGCCTGAGGCTCCAGGCTGCTGCGCATAACAAGGAAATACTCAATAACCTGATTAAAGTTTTGTTCGGTCATCCACCAGGAGAGCAATTCCTGATCGAGGAAGTTCCAGTTACTTTGCGGCAATACGCGCGTACCGATACGCGGGCGAGGTAATACCATGCCCTTTGCGGTTAATGTCTTTACGGCTTCCCGAACGGCGGTACGACTAACGCCAAACTGTTCACCGAGTTCCAGTTCCCCCGGGAGAATCGTTCCTGGCGCATAGACACCCGTCAAAATTCGCTGGGCTAGCTTCTCTGCCAGCATATAAGAGAGGTTTTTTTGGGCCGCCAGCTGCTGTGCGCTTAATGGCATAACGCATATTCCTTAATTTCTCATGCTATTGAGTATGCCATCAGCAGTGTGATTATGGTGGCAAAAACAGCAAATAGCGCAATTACTGGCGCTGGAATGGTCAATCTGGTGAAAAAAAACACGGTCAGAAACTTTTTTCAAATTTACTCTTGTCACCGCCGAAGAACTCCCTATAATGCGCCTCCACTGACACGGAACAACGGCTTACAGGCCGCCGGGTTAGCGGGGTTCAGAGATGAACGCCAGCAGAGAAAAGCGAAAATAAACGCTTGACTCTGAAAGAGGAAAGCGTAATATACGCCACCTCGCAACGGTGAGCTGAAAGCCGCGTTGCACTGCTCTTTAACAATTTATCAGACAATCTGTGTGGGCACTCAAAG
>NZ_JBBCMR010000005.1:0-202497 GCF_037152215.1 Leclercia sp. UBA7405
AGCGCGGTGGTCCCACCTGACCCCATGCCGAACTCAGAAGTGAAACGCCGTAGCGCCGATGGTAGTGTGGGGTCTCCCCATGCGAGAGTAGGGAACTGCCAGGCATCAAATAAGTGAAGAGCCCATCCGGAAGGATGGGCTTTTTGCGTTTTTGCATCTACGAACCTGCACACAAAGATATCCCCCTAACCCATCGCAGATACGGTAAACTATCCCGGTTTTTGCATCTGGATAGCCTCTATGAATCACTCCCTTAAGCCCTGGAATACCTTCGGTATTGACCGAAATGCCTTACAGATCGTGCAGGCCACTGACTCTCAACAACTGCTGGCGGCATGGAATCACGCAACGCAACAAAACCAACCTGTTCTCATTCTGGGCGAAGGCAGTAACGTACTGTTCCTGGAAGATTATTCAGGTACGGTAATTATTAATCGCATTTCCGGGATTGACGTTGAAGAGACGCCAGAGCGTTGGCGTCTGCACGTGGGCGCCGGCGAAAACTGGCACAATCTGGTGCAATTTACCCTTGATAACGGCATGGCTGGTCTGGAAAATCTGGCCCTGATCCCTGGCTGTGCGGGTTCATCTCCTATTCAGAATATCGGTGCTTATGGCATCGAGCTTAAGCATGTCTGCGAATACGTGGACTGCATTGAACTGGCGACCGGGAAAGCGCTGCGTTTAACCGCAGAGCAGTGTCGCTTTGGTTACCGTGACAGTATTTTCAAACATGAGTATCAGGACAAGTTTGTGATCGTGGCGGTGGGACTTCAGCTGACGAAACACTGGCAGCCGGTACTCTCTTATGGCGACTTAACCCGTCTCGATCCTGCGACCGTCACCCCGCGGCAAATTTTTGATGCGGTTTGTCATATGCGCATGAGCAAACTTCCCGATCCTAAACAGCAGGGCAATGCCGGTAGCTTCTTCAAAAATCCGGTTGTCACCGCTGAGGTGGCAAACGCACTGCTCGCACAGTGGCCCGCTGCACCGCACTATCCCCAGGCGGATGGTAGCGTGAAGCTGGCCGCGGGCTGGCTGATCGATCAATGTCAGCTTAAGGGTACCACTTACGGCGGAGCCGCAGTCCATCGCCAGCAGGCACTGGTATTGATCAACGAAAACAGAGCGACCAGCGACGATGTTGTGCAACTGGCACATCAGGTTCGTCTGCGCGTTGGCGAAAAATTTAACGTCTGGCTGGAGCCTGAAGTTCGCTTCATTGGCGCCCACGGCGAAGTAAATGCGGTGGAGACGATCGCGTGAAAGACAATACAATTCCCTTGACGTTAATCTCTATTCTGGCCGATGGCGATTTTCACTCTGGCGAGCAACTTGGCGAGCGCCTGGGTATGAGCCGGGCGGCGATTAACAAGCATGTTCAGACCTTACGCGACTGGGGCGTGGATGTCTTCACTGTTCCGGGTAAAGGCTATAGTCTGCCGGAGCCCATCCAGTTACTGGATCAGAATCTCATCCAGGGTCAGTTAGAGGAGGGGAAGGTTGCCGTACTGCCGGTCATCGACTCCACTAACCAATATCTGCTGGACAGAATTGGCGAGCTGAACTCTGGCGATAGCTGTGTGGCTGAATACCAGCAGGCGGGCCGCGGTCGTCGCGGGCGTAAATGGTTTTCACCCTTTGGCGCTAATCTCTATCTCTCTATGTACTGGCGTCTGGAGCAAGGACCGGCTGCCGCCATGGGACTAAGTCTGGTCATCGGTATCGTGATGGCCGAGGTTCTGCAGTCGCTGGGCGCAGATAAAGTGCGTGTTAAATGGCCAAACGATCTCTACCTGAACGATCGGAAACTGGCGGGTATTTTAGTGGAAATGACCGCCAAAACCGGCGATGCGGCCCACATCGTGATTGGCGCTGGCATTAACATGATTATGCGTACGGTACAGAGCGATGTGGTAAATCAGGGCTGGATCAACCTGCATGAGGCGGGAGTGAATATTGATCGCAATACCCTGGCGGTGCAGATGATCAAAGAGTTGCGGACATCGCTGCTCAGCTTTGAACAGGATGGTTTGACACCGTTCCTGGCGCGCTGGGAAAAGCTGGATAACTTTATTAATCGACCGGTGAAATTGATTATTGGCGATAAAGAGGTGTTTGGCACCTCCCGCGGTATCGATGCACAGGGGGCACTGCTGCTTGAACAGGATGGGGTGATCAAACCCTGGATGGGCGGCGAAATCTCGCTTCGTAGCGCGGAGTAGTAAGGCAATGCACTTCCCCTCTCTCGTAAGAGAGGGGAAACCGTAGATTACTGCGGGTAAGGCACCCAGTCACCGGCATTCAGACGGACATACGGCTTGTTCTGATACTGAATGACCACCGCATTGGCGTTTTCAGACACTTTTGCCGTTTGCGGCAGATCCTTGATGTACTGATCCCAGTTAACGTTATCTTCAACGAAGATTTTGCCGTCCACCGCGCGGGCTACCAGTTCAGAGATGGCCAGGTAGCTTGTAGGCTGGGTGATCTCAATCGCTCCACCCTGATGTGGGGCTTTCATACCGAAGAATTTCACCCCGGCCGGCACGTTAGTAATTGAGGGGCTCGGGATATCGCGCAGGCCAGAAACCTGCATCTTATCGCCCTTCAGCGCACCGCCGTGCTCGGGTACCACTACCACCATCACTTTGCGCCCGGACTTCTCCAGTTGAGTGAAGAAGGCATCCAGTTCATCAAACAATTTCTGGGCACGCAGCTTGTAATCCGCCACTTTGCTCACGCCAGGGAAGTGGTTCCCATCATGCAGCGGCAGGGTGTTATAGAAAGTCGCACTGCGCGGGTTCTGGTCTTTCTCAATGGTCTGCATCCAGCGCTCAAGCACCGCGGTGTCGTCATACACTGGCGAACCGTCGAAGCCCAGCAAGGTCACCGGCAGCCCTTTCTGATCCATCAGCGGCGCGTGCATGCCGCCGTTTTCCTGCACTTCTTTCAGGAATCCACCGAACACGCCGTTGTGGCCCAGCATCAGATGCTGCGTGAAGCCCAGTTTCTCCAGATTATCGAAGAGATAGCACTGGTTACCGGCTGGCTGGTAGAGATTTTTATGCGACGGCTGACCGCAGCTGGCACGCAGCAGACGAATGGCCGCCGGGCCGCTGTAAGAGGTGGCGGAGTTGAAATCCTTGAACTGGATATCAAAGTGCGACCACAACGGATGCGACATTAGCCCTGCGGCTTCCACATCTGCCCACGACAGGGAGCAGATATTGATAACCAGCAGTTCAAACGGCTGGGCATCGGCTGGCAGTGCGTCCGGGAATTTGGTCTGGCGTTTTTCTTCGGCATTATAGAACGTAGACAGCCAGGCATTGAGATTGGCCGTCGTCGGCGGTGCCGTCTGAGCCGGTATATCACCCACCACGGCGGTGTTACCTGCTGCCGCTACCGTTGGGGCTACCGAAGCGCCGTCGGTGGTGACGGTGGTAGTGGGTTGGCCGCCTGGCCACAGGGTAAGGGCTGGGCCGGCAATGGTCAGCACGTTCAGCCAGATCATGATGGCGACAACAAACACCGTAACGCGGATCCACTGTGACAAGAACAGCCATGCGATAAAGAGCACAAACAGCGCGCCAATCATCTGCAGGTTAATAAAACGTGTCACCAGGTCGAGCATATAGTCAGCGCTAAAGCCTGCAACCTGAGAACCCTGGCTCATAATACTCTGTGGACCCGGCAGCCAGGTGTCATGCCAGAAGAGGGCGAAGCCGATGGGGATCGCCACCCAGTGGCGCAGGCGATGCAGACGATACTTCGGGATCGGCATCAGCAGGAAGGCCATAAAGACCAGGTTCGGCAGGGGATGGAAATTCAGGTATCCCGCCCATAGCAGAGCGAACTTCACCAAAAAGTAAAAGTTCCAGCCAGAAAGGCCGCGCCAGTACTGCCAGAGCGGCGAAGGCGCCGAAGTCGTATAAGAAGAATTTGTCATTTTTTCGGTTTGCCCTGTTGCGACGCTCTGTTCAGCGTACCGGCGGGTTTAACATAGCGAGGCTTACTAAAAACAATTCGCGCCGCATCACGGATCCGTCGTGAATAATGGCGCGTGTAATACCCTAGCGGGAAGAAGATGAGCGCACAGAGCACCACGAGCTGGATGATATCGCTGACGTTCATCATGATGGGTTCTCCACGGCATCATCCAGTAAGCGTAGCGGATGCGGAATGCGCCGCCAGGCATGACCATCGTGCGTGGCGTTAAGGATCGGTTTGATATCGGTCTCCAGCGGCAGCGGTTTGTTCCACTGTTCAGGTTTAACGGCGCGCATCTGCATAATCTCCGCGGCGATCTGGTTATCTTCAAACCAGACCACCCGGTTAGAGAAGATATCGCCGGTAGGCAGCGGGAAGATATGGTTCAGGGCAGTATCAAGATCGTTTATCCGGCAGAATGATAAGAACAGGACCAGCCGGTTATCACCGATGGTCATGATATCCCCGGTACGATTTGGACGGCACAACGTCAGCGCCTGCTCGACGCGAATGCCTGGAACCGGACGCAGCGCCACCATCACCCCTTTATTATCAGCAGGCAGCAGCGTGTTGCTCATCATATTGCCTACCGCGTCGCAGAAGGTATCCCATTTCTGGAAGCCGCGTAGCTTCATAGGCTGGGTCATGGAGAGCAGTGTTGAAATATCTTCCGGCACGTGGCGGCTGAACTGCTGGCCCTGAATACTTTCAATAAGCGTCAGGCAACGGGAGAGCGGGGCATTCCACGGAATAACCATATTCGCACCGCAGCCCAGCAGCAGGCGCTCATCGGTGGCGCGCAGGCTGGTGAGATTTTCACGCACTACGATTTTCAGGGCGCTACCACGTTGGCGGCGTAGCGTGTGGATCTGCCGCGCAATGGCATCAATTTGGTTGTTCTGAGTCAGCGAAAAGATGATGGTTGCCGCCTGGGTGGAGCGGGCTTCGTTGAATAACGCTTCGTTGTTCTCAAATAACGACCAGTGTTCTGACAGCGGCGGTGCGCCTTCCAGTACCGAGACGTTACTGAGGATCCGTTTCTCATCGCTGCGAGGCTGCACTACCGCCTCTTCCTGCTGCGTAAGGTGCCAGGCATTACCCTGACGGGAAAGCGTTAATTGCTGACGAGCACTGACCCCTTTTTCATTGCACCAGAACGCAACATCGTAAAGATGAATGTCGGTTTGATAGCGCAGACTGGCAAGGCCGAACAGCGAACGGTATTCCCCCATTAATAATGAGAATTGCTTGTCATTATTCGTACCCGGACTCAGAACCAAAAGGGTACAATTGTAAAAGCGCGCCCATTTATTCATTTTTTCCAGCCAGCCGCGCAATTTATCAACCGGAATATTTAACCAGGCGTTATTTGTACATTTAAGGACTATTAAATAGTGATCGGGATCTAGGTTGCACTGGATGTCACGCGGCAAAAAGTAGAGACCCTTCTCTGTTTCCGGCATGGAAAATAGACGAACCGTATCCGGGCCGCCATTTTCCTCCAGCCTGACAATCGATTTAGGATCGTCGCCCATCGTAATAACCGCGACTTTGGCGCGCGCATCCTGAGCAGAAACTGTTTGATTAAGGAGATGTATTGCGTCTTCGTCGCGATCGGTGTTGATCCACCAGACACCGCCTGCTGGCATATGCCGCAATTCATCCCATAATGACTGGATGCCAATAGAAAAAATGGGGTTCACGATGTCCCTCTTTGCCACTAATTTGTCTGTATTCAGTTTACTAGCGAAAGCGAAGAAATAAACCTAACATTGAAATTAAAGAACATCAGATTTAGCATGTAAATGAAATTTCTCTGGCAGGACGCCTGGCTACATCTGAGCATTAGAATTTCCTCAATGGGATGAGACGTGAATGTCTAACAATGAACCCGTAAATACGACGCTGGACTCCGGCCTCGGATACACCTTTCAAAATGACTTTCTGGCACTCAGCCAGGCTTTTTCATTGCCAGAAATTGACTACACCGATATTTCGCAACGTGAACAATTGGCTGCAGCGATTCGACGTTGGCCGTTATTGGCCGAATTTGCTCAACAAAAATAAGGGAGCCGTGAATGGCCATAGTTGGATTGCAAGGCGTGCGCGGTGGTGTGGGTACCACATCAATTACGGCGGCGCTTGGCTGGTCATTACAGTTATTAGGTGAATCGGTGCTGGTGGTAGACGCCTGCGCCGATAATTTGTTGCGCATGTCGTTTAATGTCGATTTCAGCCATACCGGCGGTTGGGGTAGAGCACTGCTGGATGGTACGGACTGGCGTGATGCCGGGCAACGCTACACGTCGCAGCTGGACGTGCTGCCTTTCGGTCAACTGACCGACAGCGAACGGGAAAATGAATATAGCCTGTATGAGACGCTGGGGCAGTTCACCACTGCGTTACAGACTTTAAAAGCGCATAGCCATTATCAATGGATTTTGATCGACTTGCCTCATGGTCACTCGCCGCTGACGCGCGCGCTGGTGGAGCTTTGCGATCACACGCTGGCTATCGTCAAGCCAGACACTAACTGCCATATCCGCCTGCACCAGCAATCTTTGCCGGTTGGCGCGCGTATTCTGATCAACGATCTGCGCATCGGCAGCCAGCTGCAGGACGATCTCTACCAGGTGTGGCTGCAGAGTCAACGTCGTCTGCTGCCGATGGTGCTGCATCGCGATGAAGCGATGGTTGAGTGCATGGCGTCGAAGCAGCCGCTCGGGGAATACCGTAGCGACTCGCTGGCCGCCGAAGAGATGATGATCCTGGCGAACTGGTGTCTGCTGAACTTTAACGGTGACAAAATCGCCACCGGGAGCACCCCATGAATCGCCTGGGCGCCTTACTGCTTATTCCGCCGGTACGAGCGCGTCTGAGCGAGCGTTACCGTAATTACCGTCTGCACGGCGCCTCTCCCTTCAGTGCTGCTCTTGGCTGTTTGTGGATGATTTTGGCCTGGCTTTTTATTCCTCTTGAACACCCGCGCTGGCAGCGTATTCGTGCCCGGCATAATGAACTGTATCCGCATATCGACCCTGACCGTCCGCGTCCGCTGGACCCGGCGCGTTATGCCCTTCAGGCCATCTGGTTGCTGGCGACCTCGGGACGCAAAGAGAAAGCGTCGTCGCGCTGGGGCAGCATGTCGCGCTTTAAAACCCTGCGCGGGCGTTATCACCAGTGGCTGGACCATCTACCCACTCGCCTGCATAACAACACCAGCCATCTTGATTCCCAAAAGGAGCTGGGACATCTGCACCCGCGGCTGCGTCGCTTTATTCTCGGTGTGGTGGTCTTCTTCTCGCTGATTTTGGCCCTGGTTTGCATTACCCAGCCCTTTAACCCGATGGCGCAGTTTATCTTCCTGATCCTGCTATGGGGCGTAGCGTTGCTGGTGCGCCGCATTCCTGGGCGCTTCTCTGCGTTAATGCTGATTGTGCTGTCGCTGACCGTCTCCTGCCGTTACATCTGGTGGCGTTACACCTCCACCCTCAACTGGAACGACCCGGTCAGTCTGGTGTGCGGCCTGATCCTGCTGTTTGCTGAAACCTATGCCTGGGTAGTACTGGTGCTGGGCTATTTCCAGGTAATCTGGCCACTAAACCGTCAGCCGGTACCGCTGCCAAAAGATACCCGCGTCTGGCCGAGCGTAGATATCTTTGTGCCGACCTATAACGAAGATTTGAGCGTGGTGAAAAACACCATTTACGCATCGCTGGGTATCGACTGGCCGAAAGACAAGCTCCAGATCTGGATCCTGGATGATGGCGGGCGCGAAGAGTTCAAACAGTTTGCCGACAGCGTAGGGGTGAATTATATCGCTCGTACCACCCACGAACATGCGAAAGCGGGCAACATCAATAACGCGCTTAAGTATGCCAAAGGCGAATTTGTTTCGATTTTCGACTGCGACCATGTCCCCACACGCTCATTCCTGCAGATGACCATGGGCTGGTTCCTGAAGGATACCAAACTGGCGATGATGCAGACGCCGCACCACTTCTTCTCACCCGATCCGTTCGAGCGCAACCTTGGCCGGTTCCGCAAGACGCCGAATGAGGGCACGCTGTTTTACGGGCTGGTGCAAGACGGTAACGACATGTGGGATGCCACCTTCTTCTGCGGCTCGTGTGCGGTGATTCGCCGTAAACCGCTGGATGAAATTGGCGGCATTGCGGTAGAAACGGTAACCGAAGATGCGCACACCTCCCTGCGCTTGCACCGTCGGGGTTACACCTCCGCCTATATGCGTATTCCGCAGGCTGCCGGGCTGGCGACAGAGTCGCTCTCTGCGCATATCGGTCAGCGTATTCGCTGGGCGCGCGGCATGGTACAGATCTTCCGTCTTGATAACCCGTTGTTTGGCAAAGGGCTTAAGTGGGGGCAGCGTCTTTGCTATTTAAACGCCATGTTCCACTTCTTATCGGGGATCCCGCGCCTTATCTTCCTGACGGCGCCGCTGGCCTTCCTGCTGCTGCATGCCTACATCATTTACGCCCCGGCGATCATGATCGCGCTGTTTGTACTGCCGCACATGATTCACGCCAGCCTGACCAACTCGCGCATTCAGGGCAAGTATCGCCACTCGTTCTGGAGTGAAATCTACGAGACCGTACTCGCCTGGTATATCGCCCCGCCAACCATGGTGGCACTGATCAACCCGCATAAAGGGAAATTCAACGTTACGGCGAAAGGCGGGCTGGTGGAAGAGGAGTATGTGGACTGGGTGATCTCCCGGCCTTACATCTTCCTGGTGCTGCTTAACATTGTCGGTATCATCGCCGGTGTCTGGCGCTATTACACCGGGCCTGAGAACGAAGTGCTGACCGTGTTTGTGAGTATGGCGTGGGTCTTCTACAACCTGATCATTCTCGGCGGCGCGGTGGCGGTTTCGGTGGAAAGTAAGCAGGTGCGTCGCGCCCATCGCGTCGAAATCGCCATGCCGGCTGCTATCGCCCGTGAAGACGGTCACCTCTTCTCCTGTACCGTACACGACTTCTCTGACGGCGGCCTGGGCATCAAGATCCACGGCCAGGCGCAGGTGCTGGAAGGGCAGAAGGCTAATCTTCTGCTTAAGCGTGGCCAGCAAGAGTATGTTTTCCCAACCCAGGTGGTGCGCGTACTGGGCAACGAAGTGGGTCTGCAGTTGATGCCGCTGACGAAAAAGCAGCATATCGATTTTGTGCAGTGTACCTTCGCCCGTGCCGATACCTGGGCGCTCTGGCAGGACAGCTTCCCGGAAGATAAACCGCTGGAGAGCCTGCTGGATATTCTGAAACTGGGTTTCCGTGGCTATCGCCACCTTGCCGAATTTGCTCCATCGTCCGTGAAAGTGATTTTCCGGTCAATTACTTCGCTGGTTTCCTGGGTTGTGTCGTTTGTTCCTCGCCGTCCTGAGCGTGGCGAGGCGGTACAGCAAGCAGACCCGGTTATGGCTCAACAATGATGATAATGCGATGAAAAGAAAACTATCATGGATTAGTGCAGTGGCGGTCGGGATGAGTGCGCTCCCCTCCTTTATGGTCTCGGCGGCACCGGAGACGACTCCTGCGCCAACGGTACCTGTTGTCGCAGCCCCCGCTGAGCCGGCAGCCACCGCCGCGCCGGGGCAAACGGAAGCGGTGATCCCGAATCAACCTACAACGGGCCAGACGCTACCGCCGTCGGACGCGCCAGTAGGCCGGGTCATGCCTGGCGTGCAGGGTGCCGATGCGCCGATTGTCGCCGACAGCGCCCCGTCACGCGATGTGAAGCTCTCCTTCGCTCAGATCGCGCCACCGCCGGGTAGCATGGTGTTGCGCGGTATTAACCCGAACGGCGGTATCGAGTTCGGCATGCGCAGCGACGAAGTCGTTTCTAAAGCGTTGTTGAACCTTGAATACACCCCCTCTCCCTCGCTGTTGCCGGTACAGTCACAGCTGAAGGTTTATCTGAACGATGAACTGATGGGCGTCCTGCCGGTGACCAAAGAGCAGCTAGGCAAGAAAACCCTGGCGCAGTTGCCGATCAACCCGCTGTTTATCAGTGACTTCAACCGCGTGCGGCTGGAATTTGTTGGCCACTATCGTGACGTCTGTGAAAACCCGGCCAGCAGTACGCTGTGGATGGACGTGGGGCGTAGTAGCTCGCTGGATCTGACCTATCAGTCGCTGGCGGTGGCTAACGATCTTTCGCGCTTCCCGGTGCCGTTCTTTGACCCGCGCGACAATCGCCCGCTGAACTTACCGATGGTCTTTGCCGGTGCGCCGGAAATCGAACAGCAAAAAGCGGCATCGATTGTCGCCTCCTGGTTCGGCTCTCGCAGCGGCTGGCGCGGCCAAAGTTTCCCGGTCATCTATGACAAACTGCCAGACACCAACGCGATCGTCTTCGCCACGAACGCCAGCCGTCCGGCGTTCCTGCGCGATCATCCGGAGGTGAAAGCGCCGACCATCGAGATGATGAGCCATCCCAACAACCCGTACGTGAAGCTGCTGGTGGTAATGGGTCGTGATGACAAAGACCTGCTGCAGGCGGCGAAAGGGCTGGCGCAAGGCAACGTGCTGTTCCGTGGTAATAGCGTGGTGATTAACGATGTGAAACCGCTGCTGCCGCGTAAGCCATACGATGCGCCAAACTGGGTGCGTACCGATCGCGCGGTCACCTTTGGCGAACTGAAAACCTATGAAGAGCAGCTGCAGGCCACCGGTTTGCAGCCCTCATCCATTAGTCTGTCGTTAAATCTGCCGCCGGATCTCTATCTGCTGCGCAGCAACGGCATCGACATGAATCTGAACTACCGCTACACCGCGCCGCCGGTGAAAGACAGTTCGCGGATGGATATCAGCCTGAACAACCAGTTCCTGCAATCCTTCGCGCTGACCAGTACGCAGGATGCGAATCGTCTTCTGCTGCGTCTGCCGGTTCTGCAAGGGCTGCTGGACGGTAAAACGGATGTTTCGATTCCGGCGCTGAAGCTGGGTGCGGTAAACCAGTTGCGCTTTGATTTCCAGTACATGAACCCGATGCCGGGTGGTACGGTTGAAAACTGTATTACCTTCCAGCCAGTACAGAACCATGTGGTCATTGGCGATGACTCCACCATCGACTTCTCGAAGTATTACCACTTCCTTGCCATGCCGGATCTGCGCGCATTCGCCAACGCCAGCTTCCCGTTCAGCCGTATGGCTGACCTCTCGGAATCGATCGTGGTAACGCCGAAAGATCCGAACGAAGGCCAACTGACGACGCTGCTGGATGCCATGGGCTCCGTCGGTGCGCAAACCGGGTTCCCGGCGCTAAACTTCACGCTAACCAGCGATGCCAGCCAGTTGCAGGGTAAAGATGCCGATATCCTGCTGGTAGGGGCGATTCCGGATGCGTTAAAAGATGACAAGCGCGTTGATCTGCTGGTGCAAGCGACAGAAGCCTGGGTGAACACCCCGCTGCGCGAAAGTTCTTTACCGAGCATTATGCCGGATGAGAGCGACCGTCAGGCTAACGCCCGCGCGGAAGTCTCTTCCACCGGCCCAATGGCCGCCGTTGTGGGGTTCCAGTCGCCGTATAACGACCAACGCAGCGTGATTGCCCTGCTGGCAGACAGCCCGCGCGGCTATGAACTGCTGAACCAGGCCATGAACGACAGCGGCAAACGTGCGGCGATGTTTGGCTCGGTATCGATCATCCGTGAGTCTGGCGTCAATAGCCTGCGCGTGGGGGATATCTACTACGTCGGTCATCTGCCGTGGTTTGAGCGCGTCTGGTATGCCCTGTCAAACCATCCGGTGTTGCTGGCGATCTTCGCCGCGATAAGCGTCGTGCTGCTGGCCTGGGTGTTGTGGCGTCTGCTGCGCATCTTCAGCCGTCGTCGTCTCGATCCGGATCATGAGTAAACCGTGATGAAGGGATTTCGCTACGGTTTGTTGGCGCTGTTTATGCTGACCGCGTGGAATCTTCAGGCCGCCTGCAACTGGCCGGCCTGGGATCGGTTCAAACAGGCTTATATCAGCGAAGATGGACGGGTTATCGATCCCAGCGATGCCCGTAGCATTACCACGTCGGAGGGTCAAAGCTACGCGCTGTTCTTTGCCCTAGCCGCCAATGACCGTAAAACCTTCGACCAAATCCTGCGCTGGACGCAGGATAACCTGGCGAAGGGCGCGCTAAATACGCAGCTTCCTGCCTGGCTATGGGGTAAAAAAGCCCCCGACAGCTGGCAGGTGCTCGACCCCAACTCCGCCTCGGACGCTGATATCTGGATCGCCTGGTCGCTGCTGGAGGCCGGTCGTCTGTGGAAGGAGCAAACTTACACCGATACCGGGCGGGCGCTATTAAAGCTCATCGTTCGTGAAGAGGTGGTGAAGGTGCCGGGTCTGGGCTACATGCTGCTGCCGGGCAAAGTGGGTTTTGCGGAACAGAATCTGTGGCGCTTCAACCCAAGTTATCTGCCGCCTCAGCTGGCACAATATTTTACTCGCTTTGGCGCGCCCTGGAGCACGCTGCGGGAGACCAACCTGCGCCTGCTCCTGGAAACTGCGCCGAAAGGATTTTCACCCGACTGGGTACGTTATCAAAAAAACGGCGGCTGGCAGCTCAAGCCAGAGAAAACGCTCGTCAGCAGCTATGACGCTATTCGCGTCTGGCTGTGGGTGGGCATGATGCACGACAGCGATCCGCAAAAAGCGCGGTTGTTGGCACGGCTGAAACCGATGGCAACCCTTACCGCTAAAAAAGGGATACCGCCGGAAAAAGTGGATGTCGCCACGGGTAAACTGACCGGACAGGGCCCGGTGGGCTTCTCCGCTGCGCTGCTGCCTTTCTTGCAAAATCGCGATGCACAAGCCGCGCAGCGTCAGCGTGTAGCAGACAACTTTCCTGGCGATGACGCTTATTACAGCTACGTACTGACCCTCTTTGGACAAGGCTGGGATCAGCATCGTTTTCGTTTCACCGTGAAAGGTGAATTACTACCTGACTGGGGCCAGGAATGCGCAAGTTCACAATAAGTTTACTCAGTTTATCGCTCGGTCTGGCCTTACTGCCGGCCGCGCAGGCGGTGAACTCCCCACAGCAAAAACAGCTGCTTGAGCAGGTACGGCTGGGCGAGTCCACGCAGCGCGAAGACCTGGTTCGCCAGTCGCTGGATCGCCTCGAACTGATTGACCCGAACAACCCGGACGTGATGGCCGCACGCTTCCGCTATTTGCTGCGCCAGGGCGACACCACCGGCGCGCAAAAAGAGCTGGACCGCCTGAAGACGATGGCGCCAACCTCAGAAGCTTATAAATCGTCGCGCAGCAGCATGTCTCTCTCCAGCCCTGACGGACGTCAGGCGCTGCAGCAGGCCCGTCTGCTGGCCACTACCGGCCATACCGCCGAAGGGATTGCCGCCTACGACAAGCTGTTTGCTGGCAGCCCGCCGGATGGCGATATCGCCACCGAGTACTGGACGCTGGTGGCGAAGGTGCCTGCCCGTCGCAATGAGGCGATCAACCAGCTTAAGAGCATCAATGCCAGCCGCCCCGGCGATAGCCAGCTACAGAACTCACTGGCCCAGCTTCTTTTTCAGAGTGGGCGTCGTGATGAGGGCTTCGCCGTGCTGCGTCAGATGGCGAACTCCAACAGCGGGCGTAACGCCGCGTCGTCTATCTGGTATCAACAAATTAAAGACACGCCGGTCAGTGATGCCAGCGTAAAAGCCTTACAGGATTATCTGCAGGTGTTCAGTGAAGGGGATAGCGTGGAGTTAGCGCGTACCCAACTGGCGCAGCAGCAGCAACAGCTTTCCGACCCGGCGTTCCGTGCGAAGGCGCAGGGGCTGGCCGCCGTTGAGGCGGGTCAGGGCGAGCGGGCTGTGTCAGAGTTGCAGCAGGCGGTCAGCGCGAATCATGCGGACAGTGAAGCGGTAGGCGCTCTCGGCCAGGCTTACTCCCAGAAAGGCGATCGTGCCAGGGCGGTGGCGCAGTTCGAGAAAGCGATCGCGCTCGATCCGCAAAGTGAAAACCGCGACAAGTGGGACAGTTTGCTCAAGGTTAACCGCTACTGGCTGCTGATCCAGCAGGGCGACGCGGCGCTGAAAGCCAATAACCCAGGCCAGGCCGAACGCTATTACCAGCAAGCGCGCAACACGGATAATACCGACAGCTATGCCATATTAGGGCTGGGGGATGCGGCCATGGCGCGTAAAGACAGTGCCAGCGCCGAGCGCTACTACCGTCAGGCGCTGCGCATGGACAGCGGCAACAGCAACGCGGTGCGTGGGCTGGCCAACCTCTATCGCGCCGAATCACCGGAAAAAGCGACCCAGTTTATACAATCGCTCTCTGCCAGCCAGCGCCGCAGTATCGATGATATTGAACGCAGCCTGAGCAACGAGAAGCTGGCCCAGCAGGCCGAGCAACTCGAAAATCAGGGTAATTATGCTCAGGCGGCGGAGATCCAGCGCCGCCGACTGGCGATGGATCCGGGCAATGTCTGGATCACCTACCGGCTGTCACGCGATCTTTACAGCAGCGGTCAGCGAAGCCAGGCCGATACGCTGATGCGCAACCTGGCCTCGCAGAAGCCGGGCGATCCGGAGCAGGTTTACGCCTACGGACTTTATCTCTCGGGCAACGATCAGGATCGTGCCGCGCTGGCACACCTGAATACGC
The DNA here is from genome assembly GCF_037152215.1 of Leclercia sp. UBA7405. Classification (NCBI taxonomy): domain Bacteria; kingdom Pseudomonadati; phylum Pseudomonadota; class Gammaproteobacteria; order Enterobacterales; family Enterobacteriaceae; genus Leclercia; species Leclercia sp. UBA7405. The sequence goes on from NZ_JBBCMR010000005.1 coordinate 14,628, forward strand.
TGCCCCAGAGTCAGTGGAACGATAACATCCGCGAACTGGGCGATCGTCTGCAGGGCAACCAGGTGCTGGAGACCGCGAACCGCCTGCGTGACAGTGGCAAGGAGCGGGAGGCGGAGGAGTTGCTACGTCAGCAGCCACCTTCGACGCGTATTGATCTGATCCTGGCCGACTGGGCACAGCAGCGCGGCGATACGGCGGCGGCAAAAGCAGCCTATGAAACGGTGCTAAAACGCGAGCCGCAAAATGCCGATGCGATACTTGGCCTGACGGAAGCGCACATCGCCGCGGGCGACAAGTCTGCAGCCCAGGCCACGCTGGCGACGCTGCCTGCCACGCCGCAGGGCGAGCCCCCTTCTATCAATATGCAGCGTCGTATCGCGCTGGCCCAGGCAGGGCTGGGTAATACCGACACGGCGCAACAGACTTTTAGCCGCCTCATTCCGCAGGCGAAATCGCAGCCGCCGTCGATGGAGAGTGCGCTGGTACTGCGTGACGCGGCCCGTTTCCAGGCGGCGAACGGTCAGCCAAAGGCGGCGCTTGAGACTTACAAAGATACGATGGTGGCCTCGGGGATCACCCCGACTCGTCCGGGGGATAACGACACTTTCACCCGCCTGACGCGCAATGATGAGCGCGATGACTGGCTGAAGCGCGGCGTACGTAGCGACGCGGGCGATCTCTATCGTCAGCAGGATGTTAACGTCACCCTGCAGCACGAGTACTGGGGCTCCAGCGGTACGGGGGGCTACTCTGACCTTAAAGCCCATACCACCATGCTGCACGTCGACGCACCGCTTTCCGACGGCCGGATGTTCTTCCGTACGGACATGGTCAATATGGACGCAGGCTCGTTCTCTACCGCAAGCAATGGATCTTTTAATCCGAAGTGGGGCACCTGTGCCAGTACGCCATGCTATGGTCACACCAGCCAGACGGCGGATGGCGCCAGCGTCGCGGTGGGCTGGGAAAACAGTACATGGGCGATGGACATCGGTACCACACCGATGGGCTTCGAGGTCGTCGATGTTGTTGGCGGTATCAGCTATAGCAGCGATATCGGTCCGCTGGGCTATACGGTTAACGCGCACCGTCGCCCGGTCTCCAGCTCCATGCTGGCCTTTGCCGGACAGGTTGATCCCAATACCCATAAAACCTGGGGCGGTGTACGTTCTACCGGGGGCGGGGTCAGCGTCAGCTACGACAAGGGTGAGGCGAATGGGATCTGGTCTAGTCTGAATGCCGATTCCCTGACCGGCGAGAACGTGGCGGACAACTGGCGCGTGCGCTGGATGACCGGCTACTACTACAAACTCATCAATGCCAATAACGAGCGCCTGACCGTCGGCCTTAGCAATATGCTCTGGCATTACGATAAAGACCTGAGCGAGTACACGCTGGGACAGGGCGGCTACTACAGCCCACAACAGTATGTCTCCTTCGCGCTGCCCATCAACTGGCGTAAGCGTACCGAGAACTGGTCCTGGGAGCTGGGTGGCTCGGTCTCCTGGTCACACTCGAAAAGCAATGACGGTAAGCGCTACCCGATTCAGAGCCTGATCCCGGTTGAACCAGGCAGATACGGTGATCGCAGTGAGCCGGAAGAGGGAAGCAGCAGCAGCGGTACCGGTTATACCGCCCGGGCTATTATTGAACGTCGTGTCACCTCCAACTGGTTTGTTGGGCTGGGGGTCGATATTCAGGAGGCGAAGGATTACACCCCAAGCCATGCGCTGATGTATGTACGCTACTCCGCCGCAGGTTGGCAGGGTGACATGGACATACCACCGCAGCCGCTTATGCCTTATGCGGAATGGTAACCAGAATAACCTTAATCGTTTTGTTAGCCTCTCTTAAATCGATTGCGATGGGGTATACTCAGGCGGCAGCGGGGTCACATCTGATTACCCCGCGTGTCGTGTTCTCTGGAGAGTCATTTTGCGTGTCAGCCGTTCATTAACTATCAAACAAATGGCGATGGTTTCCGCCGTCACTATGGTGTTTGTTTTCATCTTTTGCGTCATTCTGTTGGTTCATTCCATTCAGCAGAATCGCTACAACACGGCTACGCAACTTGAAAGCATTGCCCGTTCGGTTCGTGAACCGCTCTCTGCGGCCATCCTGAAAGGGGATATCCCGGAAGCAGAAACCATCCTTAAAGGGATCCAGCCGGCCGGCGTCGTCAGCCGGGCGGATGTGGTGTTGCCTAATCAGTTCCAGGCGCTGCGTATGCGCTTTATCCCTGAGCGTCCGGTGCCGATGATGGTAATGCGAATGGTCGAACTGCCGGTGCAAATCTCGCTCCCCATCTATTCGCTGGAACGCCCGGCAAATCCGCAGCCGCTGGCTTATCTGGTGCTCCAGTCAGACTCTTATCGCATGTTTAAATTTGTGATGAGCTGGCTATCAACGTTAGTGACTGCTTACTTACTGTTGACGCTGATGCTGACGGTGGCATTGACCTGGTGTATTAACCGACTGATTGTGCATCCGCTACGCCGTCTGGCCCGGGAACTCAATGATCTACCGGGAGAGTATCAGGTGGGTCACCAGCTGCCGTTGCCGCGCCTGCATCATGACGACGAGATCGGCATGCTGGTCCGCAGCTACAACATCAATCAACAGCGGATTTTGCGTCAGTATGACGAGATGAACTGCAATGCGACCCGCTTCCCGGTATCGGATTTACCGAACAAAGCGTTCCTGATGGGTCTGCTGGAGCAGACGGTCGCCCGCCAGCAGACGACGGCGTTGATGGTCGTGGCCTGTGAAACCTTGCAGGACACCGCCGGGGTGTTGAAAGAGAGTCAGCGCGAGATGTTGCTGCTCACGCTGGTGGAAAAGATGAAATCCGTCCTCTCCCCGCGGATGGTGCTCTCTCAGGTCACGGGGTACGACTTCGTGATTATCGCCCATGGCGTGAAGGAGCCATGGCATGCCATCACGTTAGGTCAGCAAGTGCTCACTGTCATTAACGAGCGGTTGCCGGTTCAGAGCATCCAGCTGCGCCCCAGCGCCAGCATTGGCATTGCCATGTATTACGGCGATCAGAGCGCCGAGCAACTTTACAGCCGGGCCTTCTCCGCCGCCTTTGCTGCGCGTCGCAAGGGTAAAAACCAAATCCAGTTCTTCGAACCCGAAGAGATGGAAAAGGCGCAGCAGCGCCTGACGGAAGAGAGCGATATCCTTAACGCGCTGGATAATCATCAGTTTGCCATCTGGCTGCAGCCGCAGGTTGAACTGAGTACGGGCCGGGTAAAAAGCGCCGAAGCGCTACTGCGTATGCAGCAACCGGACGGCTCCTGGGAGCTGCCGGAAGGGTTAATCGAACGTATTGAAAACTGTGGGCTGATGGTGACGGTGGGCCACTGGGTGCTGGAGGAGTCTTGCCGGCTGCTCTCAGCCTGGCAGGCTCGTGGTATTACCCTGCCGCTGTCGGTCAATCTCTCTGCGCTGCAATTGATGCACCCGACGATGGTTTCAGAGCTGCTGGAGTTGATTCATCGCTATCAAATCCAGCCTGACACCCTGATTCTTGAGGTAACGGAAAGTCGCCGTATCGACGACCCGAACGAAGCGGTGGCGATTCTGCGTCCGCTGCGCAATGCCGGGGTACGTATCGCGCTTGATGATTTCGGTATGGGGTATGCGGGGCTGCGTCAGCTGCAGCATATGAAAACGCTGCCGGTGGACGTGCTGAAGATCGACAAGACCTTTGTGGAAGGTTTACCGGACGACAGCAGCATGGTGCAGGCCATTATTCAGATGGCGCAAAGCCTGACGCTGGACGTGATTGCCGAAGGGGTCGAAACCGAGGCTCAGCGCGACTGGCTGGCAGAGGCTGGCGTGAAGTATGGGCAGGGTTATCTCTTCGCCCGTGCCGTTCCACGCGATCTCTTTGAAGCGCATTACCTTTCTCCCCATGACACCCCCGCGTTGAATTAAAATGTTGCTGGCTTGTGCGAGCCAGCTCAAACTTTTTAACATTTGTGTTTCATTTCTGATCTGAGTCTGTATCTGTCCTGAGAGCCGGGTGGTATTTTAAATCCGCAGGTAATTATTACCCCTATAGTGCCTGTGGTTTTTCTTCCCAAGGACATCATATGAAAACCTCACTCTTCAAAAGTCTCTACTTTCAGGTGCTGACTGCGATTGCTATCGGCATTCTGCTGGGCCATTACTACCCTGAACTGGGCGCGCAGATGAAACCGCTAGGCGATGCGTTTGTTAAGCTCATCAAGATGGTTATTGCCCCGGTTATCTTCTGTACCGTGGTGACCGGTATCGCGGGCATGGAAAGCATGAAGGCGGTCGGTCGCACTGGCGCGGTCGCGCTGCTCTATTTTGAGGTGGTCAGCACCCTGGCGCTGATTATCGGCCTGATTATCGTGAACGTGGTGCAGCCCGGCGCCGGCATGAACGTAGACCCCTCTACGCTCGATGCCAAAGCGGTCGCCGTCTACGCCGATCAGGCAAAAGATCAGGGTGTGGTGGCCTTCCTTCTGGATGTAATTCCCGGCAGCGTCATTGGCGCTTTTGCCAGCGGTAACATTTTGCAGGTACTGCTGTTTGCCGTGATGTTTGGCTTTGCGTTGCATCGCCTGGGAAGCAAAGGGCAGCTGATTTTTAATGTGATTGAAAGCTTCTCTCAGGTCATCTTCGGCATTATCAATATGATTATGCGTCTGGCACCTATCGGGGCCTTCGGGGCGATGGCGTTTACCATCGGTAAATATGGCGTGGGCACCCTGGTACAGTTGGGCCAGCTGATCATCTGCTTCTATATCACCTGTATTCTGTTTGTAGTGGTGGTGCTGGGGAGTATTGCAAAGGCCACCGGCTTCAATATCTTTAAGTTCATCCGCTATATCCGCGAAGAGCTGCTCATCGTGCTGGGTACCTCCTCGTCCGAGTCGGCGCTGCCACGTATGCTCGATAAAATGGAGAAGCTGGGCTGCCGCAAATCGGTGGTGGGGCTGGTCATTCCGACGGGCTACTCTTTTAACCTGGATGGCACCTCGATTTACCTGACCATGGCCGCGGTATTTATCGCTCAGGCGACCAACAGCCACATGGATATTTTCCATCAAATCACGCTGCTGGTCGTGTTGCTGCTCTCTTCGAAAGGGGCGGCCGGGGTGACGGGAAGCGGCTTCATCGTCCTGGCGGCGACCATTTCAGCGGTGGGTCATCTGCCGGTGGCGGGGCTGGCGCTGATCCTCGGTATTGACCGCTTTATGTCTGAAGCTCGTGCGCTGACTAACCTGGTCGGTAACGGGGTAGCGACCATCGTGGTCGCGAAGTGGGTGAAAGAGCTGGATCATAAAAAGCTCGACGATACCCTCAATAATCGTGCGCCAGACGGCAAAACGCACGGTTTATCCTCCTAAAATCTGCTCTCAGGCCCGCATTCCCTTGTCGGAGTGCGGGCTCCTGCGCATAATGGCCCCTCATACCTGTCATAATTCGACAAGATTTTTTTCGGGTATATTTCACTTCATGCCGTGACGTTTCGCTTAACGCGCGGTCTAATCGGAGTGTTTTGAATATCGTCTTTAGAGTGCTCCAGGGCGTGTAGCACTCTTTTTAACCAGGAATGTTGATCAGGGGTTCACATGCAGGGCACAAAAATTCGACTCTTAACCGGCGGTTTGCTGATGATGGCAGCAGCCAGTTACGTGCACGCTGATGCGCTCCAGCCCGATCCTGCATGGCAACAGGGGACGCTGGCGAACGGCTTCCAGTGGCAGGTCCTCTCGACGCCTCAGCGTCCCAGCGATCGGATTGAAATCCGCCTCTCGGTAAATACGGGCTCCCTGACGGAAAGCACGCAGCAGACCGGCTTTAGCCACTTTATCCCCCGGCTGGCGCTGACCCAAAGCGGCAGCCTGCAGGCTGTGCAGGTGCGTTCACTGTGGCAACAGGGCATCGACCCGAAACGCCCACTCCCGCCTGCCGTGGTCTCTTATGACTACACCATGTTTAACCTCAGCTTGCCGAACAACCGTAATGATTTGCTCAAAGAGGCGCTCACCTGGCTCTCTGATACCGCAGGCAACGTCTCCATTACCCCTGAAACCGTTAACTATGCGCTGAGCAACAGTGACATGGTTGCCACCTGGCCGGCGGATACCAAAGAGGGCTGGTGGCGCTATCGCCTCAAGGGATCAACGCTGCTCGGCCACGATCCGGCGGAGCCGCTGAAGCAGCCGGTTGATATTGAACAGGTTAAATCTTTCTACCAGAACTGGTACACCCCGGATGCGATGACCCTGATTGTGGTGGGTAACGTCGACGCCCGTGCGGTAGTAGAGCAGATCAATAAAACCTTCGGCGAACTGAAAGGTAAACGCCATACGCCGGCGCCAGTGCCGACCTTGTCGCCGCTGCGTGCCGAACCTGTCAGCATCATGACCGACACAGTGCGTCAGGATCGTCTCTCAATCATGTGGGATGGCCCGTGGCAGCCTATTCGGGAATCCGCAGCCCTGCTGCGTTACTGGCGTGCAGATTTAGCCCGTGAAGCGCTGTTCTGGCATGTTCAGCAGACGCTTAGCAAGAACAACACTAAAGATATCGGTCTGGGCTTTGATTGCCGGGTACTGTTCCAGCGTGCGCAGTGCGCCATTAACGTTGAGTCGCCGAACGATAAGCTGAACGCGAATATGGCGGTGGTGGCGAAAGAGCTGGCGAAGGTACGTGACAACGGGCTGCCGGTAGAAGAGTTTAACGCGCTGGTGGCGCAAAAGGGCCTTGAGCTGCAAAAGCTGTTTGCCACCTATGCGCGCACAGATACCGATATCCTTATCAGTCAGCGTATTCGCTCCCTGCAAAACCAGGTGGTGGATATCGCGCCGGAGCAGTATCAGAAACTGCGCCAGGACTTCCTGAGCGGCCTGACGGTGGAGATGCTAAACCAGGATCTGCGTTCGCAGCTTTCACAGGATATGGCACTGATTCTGCTGCAGCCGAAGGGCGAGCCTGAGTACAACATGAAAGAGCTGCAAGAAACCTGGAGTAATATTATGGTGCCTGCGCAGAGTGCGGCTCCCGTTGTTTCTGGCGATCATCAGGACGTGACGGATATTCCGCAGGCGCAGTAAGGTGGGCGCGTTCGCGCAAAGATAAACGGTGGTAATGCCGATCGGTTAAGCGCGGTGGAATTGTTCCGTTCACCTCATGTTCAGCAGAATATGGCATTACACCACCCGTGAACGTGACAAGGGGGACCGCCGGGTCCCCCTTGTCAATCCCCGCGGCCCCGCAACGAAATCGGTGCTTCGCACTGCGCTCACCTCCCGACCTCTTGCCTGCGGTCGGCTCAACTCGACATCCCTGTCTCGCTTCGCCTCTGGCCGCCATCCCTGGCGTCCAGCCCTTGTCATCCGGTCTCCGGTTCGCCGATTTCAGCGGGGAGTCAACACCCGTGCCCCGGTCAGGCCGCAGAGTGGCCGACAAAAAGCAGAGATGCCTTAGTGAACGGAACCTTTCTACTTCAGTGACATAGAAATACCGGATTGCTTAACCGATCGGCATTACAACCCAGGGTAGCCGTTTTTTAGTGCGGCATCGCCTCACGGGGAATAATCGCCCCGCGATACTGAATCACCGTACTGGCGGTGAGGTGGCCGCGCTGGGCTGCCGCTTCCGGCGTGCCGCCTGTCAGGCGTACGGCCAGATAACCGGCGCTGAATGAATCGCCCGCGGCCGTGGTATCAATTACTTTTTCCTTCGCCAGCTTCACTGCCGGAACGTCGATAACCGGCTGGCCGGCAACCGCGACCAGACAGGAATCGGCACCGCGCTTGATCACCACCTCAGAGACGCCTGCCGCCTGCGTCCGGGCAATCACCTCATCCACCGGCTTTTCGCCCCACAACGCATCTTCGTCGTCGAGGGTTAAGAAGGCGATATCGGTACATTGCAGCATCTGGGAGTAGACCTGCTGCGTCTCTTCGCGGCTGGCCCACAGACGTGGACGGTAGTTGTTATCGAAGATCACTTTGCCACCATTAGCACGACATTCACGCAGCAGAGAGAGCAGCTTATCACGGCTGCCCTGGCTCAGGATGGCGAGGCTGATGCCGCTCAGATAGAGATAGTCGAACGTAGCCAGCTCTTCGCAAATGCGCGCCGCGTCCTCGCTCTCCAGCCAGAATTTCGCCGCCGCTTCATTGCGCCAGTAGTAAAAGGTACGCTCGCCAGTGCTGTCGGTTTCGATGTAGTAGAGGCCAGGCAGACGATTTTCCATGCGCTGAGTCAGGGAGGTATCGACGTTCTCCGCCTGCCAGCTCTCCAGCATCTGCTGGCTGAAATTATCGGTACCCAGTGCCGTGACATAGTTCACTGACAGCGCATCAGGAGAGACCTGACGGGCAATGTAGACCGATGTGTTCAATGTATCGCCACCAAAGCCGCGGCTCACTTCCGCGCCTTTTTGGGAGAGTTCAATCATGCATTCGCCAATGACGGCAATCTTTTTGGACATAATCTTGAACCTGAAGAGTGAAATTAGAGGTAGTGTGCTCTGGCACCGTTTAGTGGTCAACCATATTAAAACGACGTTCCATTATTTTTTTGAACTGGAACAGGTTCCGCTTCAGTTTCTGTCATCAGAATTTCATTTTCGCCTGCAACCAGCCTTAAAGTTCTTATCTCCTGCGCCGATAACCTTTGACGAGTCCCGTCAGCTCATCTCCCATTCAACAGGACATCTGAAATGAAGTTACAGCAGGATATCCAGCGGCTAGTTGTTCCTCAGGCAAGTATTGAGAACTTGCAGGAGCATCGCTACTGGCTGCAATGTGAGCGCGCTTACACCTGGCAGCCCATCTATCGCATTGATGGCACGCTGATGGCCGTTGAGATCCTGACCATCGTGACGCATCCGTCAACGCCCGATCAGCGTATCGCGCCGGATCGCTACTTTGCGGAAATTCCGGTGCGCAAACGTCTGGATGTGCTGGAAGAACAGCTCACCATGCTGGCGGAAAAGCAGCCCTTTTTCATGCAGCATAAGATCCTCGCCTCGGTAAACGTCGATGGCCCTACGCTGATGGCGGTGCGTCAGGATGAGACGTTAAAGCAGCTCATCGCTACGCTGCCGTGGATCCGCTTTGAGCTGGTTGAGCATATACGCTTACCGCAAGATTCGACCTTCGCTGCAATGTGCGAGTTTGCTCCGCTGTGGCTGGACGACTTCGGTACCGGTATGGCCAACTTCTCGGCTCTGAGCGAAGTGCGCTATGACTACATCAAAGTGGCGCGCGATCTCTTCATCATGCTGCGCCAAACACCGGAAGGGCGAAACCTGTTCACCCTGTTGCTTCAGCTGATGAACCGCTACTGCCAGGGGGTCATTGTCGAGGGCATCGAGACGCTGGAAGAGTGGCGAGACGTGCAAAGCTCTCCGGCCGCTGCTGCGCAGGGTTACTTCCTCTCCCGCCCCGTCCCGATGGACACGCTCGAAAACGTCATCCTTACTCTGTAGGTTTTGGCTGCTTCCCATAATAGTGCGTGAATGACGCGCTATTACCGGACGCAGCCGCCGCTTTCCCGTTGCCTGCGCTATATTCTAGAAAGGCAAGCGAAAAAGGGAGTGCGGAATGACCAAGACAACAAAGATAATCACCTGGTCGCTAGGGATCTTCTTGTTGTTGATTGTGGTGATAATCGTCATTATTGCGACGTTTGACTGGAATCGCCTCAAACCGACCATCAACCAGAAAGTCTCGACTGAGTTAAACCGGCCCTTCGCCATTCGTGGTGATTTGGGCGTAGTGTGGGAGCGCCAGAAAGAGGAAACCGGCTGGCGCAGCTGGGTTCCATGGCCACACATCCATGCTAACGACATCATCCTCGGCAACCCGCCGGATATCCCCGAAATTACCATGGTGCATCTGCCGCGCGTAGAGGCCACGCTGGCGCCGCTGGCGCTGTTCACTAAAACGGTCTATCTACCGTGGATCAAGTTGCAACAGCCGGATGCCCGGCTGATCCGTCTGTCGGAAAAAAAGAACAACTGGACCTTTGATCTGGCGGGGAGTGACGAAGAAAAAGATCCCAACGCCAAACCGTCCTCCTGGTCTTTCCGCCTGGATAATATCCTCTTCGATCGCGGACGGATCGATATCAACGATGCGGTGACGAAGGCAGATATTGAGATCTTTGTCGATCCGCTGGGTAAACCGTTGCCCTTTAGCGAAGTGACGGGGAACAAAGGCAAAAAAGATAAGGTCGGTGATTACGTCTTTGGCCTGAAGGCGGAAGGGCGCTACAACGACCAGCCTTTAAGCGGCAAGGGTAAAATTGGCGGTATGCTGGCCCTGCGAAGCGAAGGCACGCCGTTCCCGGTACAGGCTGATTTCCGCTCTGGCAATACGCGGGTGGCCTTCGTTGGCACGGTAAACGACCCGATGAAAATGGGTGGTGTTGATCTCCAGCTGAAATTTGCCGGGGATTCGCTGGGCGAGCTCTATGAGCTGACTGGCGTGCTGCTGCCCGATACTCCACCGTTTGAAACCGACGGTCATCTGGTCGCGAAAATTGATACCGAAAAGTCGTCGGTCTATGACTATCGCGACTTTAATGGCCGCATCGGCGACAGTGATATCCACGGCTCGCTAACCTACACCACCGGCAAGCCGCGGCCGAAGCTTGAAGGGGATCTGGAGTCCCGGCAGCTGCGCCTCGCCGACCTGGGCCCGCTGATCGGGGTGGATTCGGGCAAGGGTGCCGAGCGCGCGAAACGCGCCGAGCAGAAAAAGGGTGAGAAAAGCGCTCAGCCTGCCGGCAAGGTGCTACCAAACGATCGTTTTGAAACAGATAAATGGGATGTGATGGATGCCGATGTGCGTTTCAAAGGCCGCCGTATTGAACATGGCAGCAGCCTGCCCATTAGCGATCTCTCGACCCATATCCTGTTGAAAAATGCCGACCTGCGCCTGCAGCCGCTGAAGTTCGGCATGGCGGGCGGAACCATCTCATCAAATATTCATCTGGAAGGGGATAAGAGCCCTATGCGTGGGCGGGCAGATATTCAGGCGCGGCGGCTGAAGTTAAAAGAGCTGATGCCTGACGTCGAATTAATGCAGAAAACCCTCGGTGAAATGAACGGTGATGCTGAGATCCGCGGTACCGGTAATTCCGTGGCTGCTCTGCTGGGTAACGGCAACGGTAACCTGAAGCTGCTGATGAACGATGGACTGATCAGCCGTAACCTGATGGAGATCCTCGGCCTGAATGTGGGCAACTTTATCATTGGTCAGATTTTTGGCGATGATGAAGTGCGGGTGAACTGCGCGGCGGCCAATATCGATCTGGCCAACGGCGTTGCCCGACCGCAGATCTTCGCCTTCGATACGGAGAATGCGGTCATCAATGTGACGGGCACCGCCAGCATGGCCTCTGAGCAGCTCGACCTCACCATCAATCCGGAAAGTAAGGGCATCCGTATCGTTACGCTGCGCTCGCCGCTGTACGTACGCGGAACCTTTAAAAATCCGGATGCGGGGGTGAAAGCCGGGCCGTTGATTGCCCGTGGTGCGGTGGCCGCGGCGCTGGCAACGCTGGTAACGCCGGCGGCGGCGCTGCTGGCGTTGATTTCGCCGTCTGAAGGGGATGCGAATCAGTGTCGGAATATACTGGCACAGATGAAAAAGTAAGGCGCAGGACGTAAAAAAAACGGCAACCCACAGGTTGCCGTTTTACGTTTACAGCGACTGATGCCGCGTTTCGTGCGTCAGCAGCAAGGCAATCAGCGTCAGAGCTGCCATCGCGGCCAGGTAGACACCCACGTAGAACAGACCGTAGTTTGCCTGTAACCAGGTGGCGATGTAGGGCGCCACGGAAGCCCCCAGAATCGACGAGACGTTATAGGAGAACGAGGCACCGGTATAACGCACTTCAGTCGGGAACAACTCAGGCAGAAGCGCACCCATCGGGCCAAAGGTCAACCCCATCAGGCTCAGGCCAATCAGCAGGTAGGCCATCACCAGCGCCGGGCTACCGGAACCCAGCAGCGGCGGGAAGACGAACAGCGCAAACAGGATAATCAGCGAGGTGATGGTGATCATGCTCGCGCGGCGGCCAAATTTATCCGCCAGCAGGCCGGCGATAGGCACCATCACGCCAAAGCCAATCACCGCCATCATCAACATCCACAGCACTTCATTACGCGGCAGCCCCAGGCCGACCGGCGCAGGCGCGGTGCTGTAGGTCATGGAGTAGACGGTCATGATATAGAACAGGGTATAAGTTGCCAGCATGATAAAGGTGCCGAGCACGGTCACGCGGACGTGTTTGGTCAGCAGGGTACCCATCGGCACTTTTACCTGCTTTTTGGCCGCTGCGACTTTGGCGAATACCGGCGTCTCGTGCAGCGAGACACGCACATACAGGCCAATCAGCACCAGCACGGCAGAGAAAATAAACGGAATACGCCAGCCCCAGCTCATAAACTGCTCATCATTCAGCAGCCAGGAGAGCAGCAGGAAGGTCCCGTTAGCAAAGAAGAAGCCAATGGGGGCACCCAGCTGCGGGAAGGAGCCGTACAGTGCACGTTTACGCGCGGGGGCGTTCTCGGTGGCCAGCAGCGCCGCGCCGCCCCATTCACCGCCCAGACCCAAACCCTGGCCAAAACGCGCCAGCGCCAGCAACACCGGCGCCAGAATGCCGATGGTCTCGTAAGTGGGCAGCAGGCCGATGGCGACGGTAGAGATCCCCATGGTCAGCAGCGAAGCAACCAGCGTGACTTTGCGGCCAATACGGTCACCAAAGTGACCAAAGAGCGCGGAACCAATCGGCCGCGCCACAAAGGCGATGGCAAAGGTCGCCAGGGACTGCAGCGTCGCGGCGGTCGGGTCGCCCTGCGGGAAGAAGATATGTGGAAAGACGATAACCGCAGCGGTCGCGTAAATGTAGAAGTCGAAAAACTCGATGGCGGTGCCAATCAGAGAGGCGACAACGACTTTGTTACGTGAGTTAACCGGGGCGTTTTCCTGTTGTGAATCGAGAGTTGTGGTTGTGGCCTGCATAAACTTTTCTTATTTTTGGCGAACGAACGGCCATATTACGCACAGCAAAAGCGACATTTCAATCTGTAACAAACCCGGCGGAAGGGCAAAAAAGCAGCAAAAAGGGGATAATGTTCAGCCTGCTAAAATAGCTTCTATGAAATGCTTCACATAAATTTAAACTTGGTGGAAAAAACTGGTTTTTGGTTAAATAAAAGTTACAGGCTGGATTTATATGCTGAAATGATGAATCGGGCTGAAATTTTGCGTTTTTATTCAGCCCGATGATGTCATTAGCGGTGGGTTTTGCCCGGCATTCGCCGGTCATCTTTGTACTCGGCGGTGGCGATCCACGCTGCGCAGAACAGGGTCAGACGCGCAAAGAAGTAGAAGAATGCCATCAGCCCCAGCACCGAACCAAAGGCGGCGCCAGAGGGGGATTTCACCAGCGAAGGCAGCGTATAGGTCATCACGATTTTGATGATCTCAAAACCGATAGCGGCAATCAGCGTACCCCGCATCAACGCCTTACGACGGGGCCGATGGCGTGGCAGGCGCCAGAAGATCCAGAAGAAGAGCAGATAGTTCGCCAGGATTGAAATAGCTAATCCAATCAGTCGCCACGCGGGTTTTAGCCACTCGATATTATCAAGATAGAGCGCTGAGATAATCATCTGCTGTGCCGAACCGGCCACCGAGGTGATAGAGAGAGTGACAATCAGCGCCACCAGCAGGCCAATCAGCGAGATAAAATCGCGGAAGTATTTCAGCCAGATTTTCTCCTGGTCCTGCGGCGTGCGCTCCCAGACGTCACGCGACTGAGCGCGGATCGCCTCGCGCAGGTTCCCCATCCAGTTAATACCCGAGTAGAGTGCAATCAATAGCCCGACAATCCCTACCGTGGTGCGCTGCTGGATCGCAGTATTAATGGTGCTTTTCAGGGTGGAGGCGAGCGTCGGATCGCTAACGTTCATCAAGATTTTACCGAAGATATCCTGCAGCAGGGTCGGATGCGACGCGAGCACAAAGCCTGCTGCCGCAAAGGAGACCATCAGGATGGGAATCATCGATAAAAACGAGAAGTAGGTAATGGCGGCGCCAAACTGATTACCCAGCCGATCGTTAAATCGCTCGGTGGCCCGCAGGATGTGGGCAATCATTGGGCGCTGCTGTACGAGCTGAACCAGCAGCTTCGCTTTTTCGACCAGGCTTCCCGCACTGCTTACATCGTGGCTTGTCACTTCCACGTTTTCTGATGCCGCGGAAGGCGGGGTGGTGTCCATTTTTTTGACTGGTTCGTAATCCAGTTCCTGTACAGGGCGTTGCTGGTTGTTGTCCGGCATCGGTGACGTTTTCCTTTTCGGTACGCAGGATGTTCCTGAAATTATATACCCTAAATAATTCATGCTGCTTGCCACGGCCCCGGCGGCTAAGGTTCGGGAGAGCGAATCAAAGGCCAATGCCTGGGCCGCGTGAAGTATCACGGGTACAGATTCAGTCTAGTCTACGTACGCCTTCATTAATTCTGTTAGCCACTCCATAAACAGGCGAACCCGGCGGGAGAGGTTGCGGCGGTGGGGATAAATTAGCGAAACCGGCATCGGGCTAGGACGATATTGTGGCAGGATCTCCAGCAGCTTTTTGGCGCGCAGCGCGTCGCGAGCCCCGACGCGTGGCACCTGAATAATCCCCAGACCCGCCAGAGCGGAGGCGTGATAGGTTTCGGTACTGTTCACCGTCAGGATGCCGCCAGTTTTAACCCAGCGGGTGCTCTCACCGTCATAATATTCAAAGCCCTGCGGCCGACTCCCCAGATTGAGCGCATAATGCACCACCGCGTGAGAGGCTAAATCGTCCAGCGTCTCGGGATAGCCAAAACGCGTCAGATAATCGGGGCTGGCGCAGTTGATGACTGACAGTTTGCCCAGCGGGCGTGCAATAAGACCAGAATCTTTCAGAGTGCCGACGCGCACCACGCAGTCGAATCCTTCCCGAATCACATCCACCAGACGGTCACTACTGCTCAACTCCAGTTCGATACCGGGATACTGCTGTAAAAACTGGGGCAGTCGCGGGATGACTAAATTTCGTGCAATGGCCACCGGCATATCTACCCGCAGTCGTCCGCTGATGCTGGCAGGGTCGAGCAAAAAAAGACCATCCAGTTCGTCGAGGTTTGCCAGCAGATCTTTTGCCCGCTCGTAATAGACCATTCCGTCCTGCGTAAGGCTGACGCGGCGGGTTGTCCGGTGCAGCAATTGCGTACCAAGCCCGTTCTCCAGCGCCTGGATTTGCCGAGATACGCTCCCTTTAGGCAGGCCTAAAGAGTCCGCTGCGCGAGAAAAACTCTCCAGTTCCGCGACGCGGATGAAGAGCTGCATTGCGTGAATTTTATCCATAGGTTGCGCTCATTGTTGTTCAAATTGAAACAGTAAAGCGTTACTGGCTACCTTTATTGATTTTCTATCACCTAATAAGCTCTTTCTCAACGACCACAACAGCCGAAACGAGGTTTCTTATGAGTGAACGTATAGCCATTGTGACTGGCGGCAGCCGGGGATTGGGAAAAAACGCGGCGCTGAAGCTGGCTGCGAAAGGTGTCGGAATTATCCTCACCTGGAATAGCAGCCAACAGGAAGCGCTCGATGTTGTTCGCGAAATTGAGCAAAAAGGGGTGAAAGCCGCAGCGTTACAGCTGAACGTCGGCGAAGTTGCCGGCTTCGAACATTTTGCTCAGCAGGTCGGGGAGACCCTCAGGCAGCACTGGCAGCGCGACAGCTTCGACTATTTATTGAACAATGCTGGGGTGGGTTTATATGCCCCCTATGTTGAAACCAGCGAAGCGCAATTTGATAACGTCATGAACATCCATTTAAAAGGTCCGTTTTTCCTGACGCAGCGTCTCCTGCCACTGATGAGAGACGGGGGACGAATTTTGAACGTCTCTTCCGGGCTGGCACGCTTTGCGCTCCCCGGGTCCAGCATCTATGCAGCGATGAAAGGGGCGATGGAGGTGTTAACCCGCTATCAGGCGAAAGAGCTGGGGGAACGCGGCATTAGCGCCAATATCATCGCGCCAGGGGCGATTGAAACTGATTTCGGTGGCGGCATGGTACGTGATAATGCCGAGCTTAATCAGCAGATCGCCGCGCAAACCGCGTTGGGGCGCGTAGGTCTGCCGGATGATATTGGTGACGCTATCGCCGCGCTGCTCAGCGATGAGCTGGGCTGGATGAACGCCCAGCGCATTGAAGTCTCGGGCGGTATGTTCCTGTAAGCCGGTTACGCCTGCTGATACTCTTTTTTCAGCAGGCCAAACAGCCAGTCATTATGCCACCGGCCAGCCAAATGATAATTTTCTCGCAGCTCGCCTTCCAGCACAAAACCCTGCTTCTCCAGCAGCCGCCTGGAGGGCAGGTTTCCGGCCGTCACGGTGGCAGTTAACCGGCGAATTCCCCCCTCGTTAAAGGCAAAATCACACACCGCTTTTAACGATTCAAAGCCATATCCCAGACCCTGCGCCTGCGGGGCGAATAAGAATCCCACCTCGGCAATATCCTCTTCATGATGCAGATATCCCGTTACGCCCAGTGGCGTCTGGCTGAGGGTGTCCCGAACCAGCAAGCATAACCAGTGCGCGCTGCCAGGCGTCCACTCGGGCAGGCGGGATTCAAAGGCCTCCCGGATCGCCGTTTCCGGGCGGTTATCTGCAACGTAGCGCATCACGTCCGGGTCTTGCTGAAGCGCCAGGAAAAAGGACCAATCCGCTTCGCCCAGCGGCGAGCAGGTTAAACGCGGGGTATGCAGTACCGGCATCAGGCTTATCCCATAAATTGTGTTAATGATTATACGGCTGTCACTGTAATACCATAGATTCTCAGGTATGGTTAAACCTGTATAAATAAAAGAAAAAAGTCGCACAGAGACGACCTCATATCTGTTTTCATTTTACGGAAAGGAAAATGATGACCCTCAGCAAAACGCATCACGTCCGGGAACAGTTTGAACACTGTCTGGGTATCATTCGTCAGGCGTCGGTGGAGATCCTGCTGCTCCTGAAAGTGCATGTATCGGAAGGCAAGGATCCCCGCTGGTTTCTGGAACAGCTGGATAACGCGCGCCTCGGCCTGGGCGGTTGGGCGGCGGTGGCGAAGCGGCTACACCTGAACGACGCTGAAATGTCGAACTTCACGCTCCAGCTGCGTCTGCTGCAACAGCGTGTACCACAGTATGAGAGTGGACAGGATGTCAGCGACAACCAGCTGATTGCGGCGACGCGTTTTGTCACGGCCCTTGAGCATGTGCGCCAGCAACAGCCCCTGCTGACCTACAGTACCGAGCTTGCCCCGGCGGATGAGGCGCAACAGCTGCAGGCGCAAAAGCAGGTGCGCGCAGTCGAGATGATGCTGAAAGCGCTGGTGCTGAAAGCCTGGCCCGATCCTACGCGTCTGAACAATCACCTGAAAACCCTGTTCAGCGCCGATCAGGTTCGACGCTGGCTACGACAGGGCGAACGCAACGATGTGCTGAGCGGCATGAAATTCAGCGAGCTGGCGCTGATGGTCGTGGATAAAAAGGAGTTTTCCCGCTATTACGCTGCGCTTTTCAGCGATCAGCACCATCTCACCCTGCTGGTGGAGCCGCGAAAAACGCTGCAAACCTTCCTCGACGATATACGCCAGATCCGTAATATGCTGCTGGCCGGAGAGGCCTTGACCCCGGCACAGATTGTCTTAATGGACAGCTACTACGACCAGATTGCCAGCCCGGTGCAGCGTGCCTTTGAGCAGGGGCGTACCCGGGTTAATCCGGCAGCCTTGCTGGCGGTGGAGACCAACGACCTGCACCGCTTCTGGGAGCATGCGCAGCAGAAAAACAAGGCGGCCGGCGGCGATAGCGATGAAATTGGTGAGAATATCGATAAACCGCAGCGACGGGCAGAGCGCACGCCGGAGCAGCGCGATCAGCTTATCTCCGGGCTGCTCTGGGGGGCTGTAGGGGTCATGGTGCTGGCGATGCTGGCAGGGGGCGTCTGGCTCTTCGTTGGCGATTCGCAGCCCCGGGCCGCGGAAGTGGTCGTTCAGACCCAGCAGCCCGAAGATATGCGTGACACCCCTTCATCGCGGGACACGCTGACGCGGATGGGCATCACCTGGGATGAGAACAACTTCCGTTCGGCCATCGATCGTAATGATGCCCGCGTGGTGCAGCTCTTTCTGAAAGGGGGGATGGACTGGAAAGTCTCCTGGACTGAGCAGGCGCACTCGGCGGGTAACGTTGCCGTACTGGAGATGTTGATGCGCTATCGCCTGCAAATGACGGAGCAGAAGCCCTGTCGGCGATTTATCACTACCCTGAGCCATGCCATGTCATCCGGCGAGAAGCTCACGAGCACGCGCAAAACCTGGCTACAGGCCTTTTGCACCGTGCCGGCGGTAGTGGCGCGTCAACGTTACGAGGTTGAGCAGGCCACCCGCCGGGCGCAGGCGCAGCCGGATGCCAGCAGCAAAAAGTGGCAGGGTATCCAGACGGAAATTTATGAAGTGATTCGCTAGCGCGCTGAGGGGAGCTACGGCTCCCCATATAGCCCAATCAGGCGACGAATCACGCCGTTTGTCCAGCCAAAGCCATCCTGCAGCGGGTACTCCCCCCCGCCACCTTCACGGGGCGTACTGCTGGCGATGTGGTACTTCTCAATCAGCTTGTGGTGCTCCTTGTAATAGTGGTTCACCGTTTGCAGCCAGCTCCAGGCAATTTCATCGCCGAGCGAGTCGTTGCCGTACTGTTTGAACCCCTGGATCGCCATCCACTGCAGCGGGGCCCAGCCGTTGGGTTTGTCCCACTGTTCGCCGGTCTCATACTCCGTGGCCATGATGCCGCCTGGCGTCAGCAGACGCGCTTTTACGGCATCGGACAAACGTTCGGCCTGCTCATGCGTCGACATTCCTACGTACAGCGGCACGATGCTGGCTGCAGAGAACAGGGCCATCTCCTCGCGTCGCCAGTCGTAGTCACGGTAGCAGCCCGTCTCTTCATCCCACAGATAACGGTTCACCGCCGCGCGACGATCGCTCGCCTTCTGATGGAAAATCTCTGCGGTCTCTTTATCCCCTTTCGACGCCGAAATATTGGCGATGGCGCTCTCCAGCTTGAAGAGGAACGCGTTCAGGTCGATAGGGATAAACTGCGTCGTGCGGATGCTCGCCAGCCGTGACGGATCGCGCAGCCAGCGGGAGGAGTAGTCCCAGCCCGAAGCCGCCCCGGCGCGCAAGTCGCGATAAACTTCGTTCGGCGGACGGCCAGAGTGGCGGGCCGTTTCCACGTCTTCGATCCAGGATTCATCGCGCGGAGTGTCACGGTCATCCCAGTAGCGGTTGAGCAGAGAGCCGTCCGGCATACGCACTGCGCTACGATAAGCCTGGTTGAGCAGCAGCGACTCGGCGCCGTCCATCCAGAACGCGTATTCCATCTTCAGGTGGTCCAGATAGCGCTTCGCGCCGCGCACGCCGTCCTCTTCGAACAGCTCGACCATCAGGGCGAAGACCGGCGGCTGGGAGCGGCTCAAGTAGTAGGTACGGTTGCCGTTCGGAATGTGACCGTAGCGCTCAATCAACCACGCAAAGTTATCCGCCATACATTTCAGCAGATCGTTGCGGCCGCTCTCGGCCAGCCCCAGCATGGAGAAATAGGAGTCCCAGTAGTAGGTTTCGCTGAAACGGCCGCCAGGCACGATATAGGCCTGCGGCAATACCAGTAGTGATGACCACGGGATATGATCCTGCGGCTCGCGCGTCAGCACCGGCCACAGGTTATCAATGTGCTCTTTCAGGGACAGACCAGGGTCAGAGATGTACTCTTTGCTGTAGTCTTCCGGCAGCCAGAAGTGGTTCTCCACAAACTGGCGCAGGTTAAAGTCCCGGTGGCGTCTGACTTTACGGTAGCGGATAAGGATATCCAGCGGATCCATCTTTGGCGCGCAGTCGGGGAACGTTTTGCTGTCTGCAAAGAGTCGCGTCGACTGAACGTGCTCAAACAATTCAAGGTAACGATCGGCCGGGGTCAGCGCATCAGATGCGGGCAACCCCTCGATCATTTCCGGTTCCGGCTCCGCCTCAATCATCTCATCCAGTTTTAACTCGCAGGGATCGGTTTCGTAGCGAATCTCTTCCGCAATCTCGAACTCGATAACCTCTGCTGCCTGTAATTTCTGGTTGAACATGGTGGTGTGGACCTCCGGTTTTGTCGTAACAAATACGGGTTTTTCCCGGTCGTCTTTTAAGCGTAGACATTCGCTTCGGTGAATGCGGTGCGAAGTGTGCGGTTGATCACGCTTTTTTCCCCGCTAACGACGCGCAAAAAACATATTAACCCAATGAATTTACAACGTTAAAAGGTATTTTAAGGACGTTAAGCGGGGAATGAAAAATCAGAGCATTCGTTGTCGCGCATTCTCATGAACCGTGGCTGCGGTATGACTGGCTTTCTGGTTCGCGTTAGCGCTCTCGCCCAGCGCCTTACTGGCCGCTTTTTCTGCATGTGCGGCACTGTACGCGGCGAGATGCGAAATCACAATCGCATAGATACTCATTAGTGACACCCACAGGATGCTGTTTTTCCACCACAGCAGGGTAGGTATCGTCAGTATGGTCCAGGCGAGGGCCAGGACGAGGTGTATCTTCGACATAAACGTCGCGGTAATTTTCAGATGCATGTTCTCTACTCAGTCTTAAATTATTTTCTGAAGGGTACGGCTTAGCGCCTTTTAAGATTAGCCAACTCCCTGGCCGACAACGGGCTATTTTGTTACCGTTTGTACATAAGTCCATGAGGCGTGCCTTTGCCGCTAACGTCACCCGCTTTACCCGGAGGGAAAGTGGATTAACGCTGTTAGCAACCTGGCAGCAGGTGGAGAAGACGGGGCAAAGGAGGGGACGTGATCTCCCCATCCCCTGTGGCAGCCCACAAGGATGATGCGTTATCTTTTATTTCATCACGCCAAAAAAAAAACTGGCCGTTGCGCGGCCAGTTTGGGTAAAGCACTCTCCTGCGCAAACAATCAGCGCATGGTAACGAACTCTTCCGCCGCCGTCGGGTGAATCGCAACGGTGTTATCAAAGTCTTTCTTGGTTGCGCCCATCTTCAGCGCCACCGCGAAGCCCTGCAGGATCTCGTCCATGCCGAAACCAATACCGTGAATGCCGACGATTTTCTCTTCCGGACCAACACAAACCAGCTTCATACGGCAAGGCTGGCGATGAGAGGTGACCGCCGTGTACATGGCAGTAAACGACGATTTGTAGACTTTGACCTGCTCGTCACCATACTGCTCGCGCGCCTGCGGCTCGGTTAAGCCAACGGTGCCGATAGGCGGATGGCTGAAGACCACGGTCGGGATATTGCTGTAATCCAGATGCTCGTCCGGCTTGTTGTTAAACAGACGCTCGGAGAGGCGACGGCCCGCCGCAACGGCAACCGGCGTCAGCTCAACCGCGCCGGTGTTATCGCCAACGGCGTAGATGCCCGATACGCTGGTGTTCTGGAATTTATCGACAACGATGTAACCTCTTTCATCGGTTTTAACGCCGGTTACCGCCAGATTGAAGTTGTCATTGGCGGGTTCGCGACCAATTGCCCAGATCAGGCAATCTACGGTCTGGCTACGGCCATCTTCAAGCTCCAGCGTCAGGCTACCGTCGGCATTTTTCACTACCGCTTTCGGTACGGCATTGGTGTGCAGGGTTGGCCCTTCCGCGTTCATCACTTCGACCAGGGTCTCAACGATCAGCGGGTCGAAGCTGCGCAGCGGCGCATGTTTACGCACGAACAGGTGCGCTTCTGCGCCCAGGCCGTTAATTACGCCAGCCAACTCAACGGCGATGTAGCCCGCACCGACAACGGCAACGCGCTTAGGCAGAGCAGGCAGTTCGAAGAAGCCGTCAGAGTCGATACCGTACTCCACGCCCGGAATGTTCGGGTGGCTCGGACGGCCGCCGGTGGCGATCAGGATATGATCGGCGGTGATCGTCTCGCCGTTCACTTCAATCGTTTTTGCATCCACAAAGCGGGCGAAACCGCGGATCACGTCAACGTTGTTCTTGCCCAGCACGTTATCGTACGAGGTGTGAATACGGTCGATGTAGGCGGTACGGCTGGCGATCAACTTATCCCAGTCGAAATGGTTAAGGGTCGTGTCAAAGCCATAATCCGGGCCATACATATGGATAGCTTCGCGGATCTGCGCCGCGTGCCACATCACTTTCTTCGGTACACAACCCACGTTTACGCAGGTGCCGCCTAACTCTTTGGCTTCAATCAGCGCACACTTCTGGCCATACATGGCCGCACGGTTAATAGAGGCGATGCCGCCGCTGCCGCCGCCAATGGCGATGTAGTCATAATGCTTGCTCATGAGTCTTATCCTTAATATCTGGTTGGCGCGATTGTATACCTGAAATCAATAGTTTCCACCGATGCCTGCAATTACTCCGGCACGATCCAACTGACGGTGGCGTGGCCGGTTCCCGCTGGCACCAGGGTTTTGTGCAGCCACGGCAGCACGTTATTCATCTGCGCTTCGAGCTTCCACGGCGGGTTAATGACAATCATGCCGGAGGCAGTCATACCGCGTTGATCGCTGTCCGGACGGACGGCCAGCTCAATTTGCAGGATTTTGCGGATGCCGGTCGCTTCGAGGTCTTTGATCATGCGCTTGATTTGCGCGCGCAATACCACCGGATACCACAGGGCGTAGGTGCCGGTGGCAAAGCGTTTGTAACCTTCGTTGATGCCGGTTACCACCGCCTGATAATCGGTTTTAATTTCGTACGGCGGGTCGATCAGCACCAGACCGCGACGGGAGACCGGCGGCAGTTTAGCCTTCAGTTGCTGATAGCCATCAGCCTTATCTACCCGGGCGCGGTTGTCTTTCTGGAATTCAGAGCGCAGCAGCGGGAAGTCGCTCGGGTGCAGCTCAGTCAACTGCAGGCTGTCCTGCTCGCGCAGCAACTGGCGGGCAATCAGCGGGGAACCGGGGTAGTAGCGCAGCTGGCCGTTGCGGTTGAAATGATTAACCACGCCGATATAGGGCTCCAGCTCGGCAGGCAGGTCGTCCTGCTGCCAGATGCGGGCAATACCTTCCAGATATTCACCGGTGCGCTCGGCATGTTCGCCGCTCAGTTGATAGCGGCCCGCGCCGGCATGGGTGTCCAGATAGAGAAAGGGTTTGTCTTTCTCTTTCAGCGCTTCAATGATCAAGCTCTGAACAGTGTGTTTAAGGACGTCGGCGTGGTTGCCCGCGTGGAAGCTATGGCGATAACTGAGCATGGGTAAAGGTGTTCCATCAGGTAAAAAAAAGCGTATCGCCACAGTATACAGAAAAGTCGCCACCGCCGCGAAAGCGCAACGCCCGGTATTGAAATCCTCTACACTTACCCCCATTACTGACCCATATGCACAGCGCCGGATGCGCGCTTCACTTACTCTATTTAACAGGACAGCGTTTATGACCAATCCATTACTGACGCCTTTTTCCCTGCCGCCATTTTCTAAAATTCTCCCTGAGCATGTGGTGCCTGCCGTTACCGAAGCGCTGGGCAACTGCCGCGCAGCGGTAGAGAGCGTGGTGGCGCAGGGCGGGCCGTACACCTGGGAAAATCTGTGTCAGCCGCTGGCCGAGGTGGACGACGTGCTGGGGCGCATTTTCTCGCCGGTGAGCCACCTGAACTCGGTGAAAAACAGCCCGGAACTGCGCGAAGCCTATGAACAAACCCTGCCGCTGCTCTCCGAGTACAGCACCTGGGTCGGTCAGCACGAAGGGCTGTATAAAGCCTACCGCGACCTGCGCGACGGCGACCATTACGCCGCCATGAATACCGCCCAGAAAAAATCGGTCGATAATGCCCTGCGTGATTTTGAACTGTCCGGTATCGGGTTGCCAAAAGAGAAACAACAACGCTATGGCGAAATCGCCGCCCGTCTGTCCGAGCTGGGTAACCAGTACAGCAACAACGTGCTCGATGCCACCATGGGCTGGACGAAGCTGATTACCGACGAAGCGGAGCTGGCGGGGATGCCGGAAAGCGCGCTGGCCGCAGCAAAAGCCCAGGCCGAAGCGAAAGAGCAGGAAGGGTTCCTGCTGACGCTGGATATCCCGAGCTACCTGCCAGTGATGACCTACTGCGACAACCAGGCTCTGCGTGAAGAGATGTACCGCGCCTACAGCACGCGTGCGTCCGATCAGGGGCCGAATGCCGGTAAATGGGATAACAGCCCGGTGATGGCCGAAATCCTTGCCCTGCGTCACGAGCTGGCGCAGCTGCTGGGCTTTGAAAGCTATGCCGACAAATCTCTCGCCACCAAAATGGCGGAGAACCCGCAGCAGGTGCTGGACTTCCTGACCGATCTCGCCAAACGCGCCCGTCCGCAGGGTGAGAAAGAGCTGGCCCAGCTGCGCGCCTTCGCGAAAGCGGAGTTCGGCGTGGACGAACTGCAGCCGTGGGACATCGCTTACTACAGCGAAAAACAGAAACAGCATCTCTACAGCATCAGCGATGAGCAGCTGCGCCCGTACTTCCCGGAAAACAAAGCCGTCAATGGCCTGTTCGAAGTGGTGCAGCGTATCTACGGCATCACGGCCAAAGAGCGCAAAGATATCGACGTCTGGCATCCGGATGTGCGTTTCTTCGAGCTGTATGACGAGAAAAATGAACTGCGCGGCAGCTTCTACCTCGATCTCTATGCGCGTGAAAACAAGCGCGGCGGGGCGTGGATGGATGACTGCGTGGGCCAGATGCGTAAAGCGGACGGTACTCTGCAGAAGCCGGTTGCCTACCTGACCTGTAACTTCAACCGTCCGGTGAGCGGCAAACCGGCGCTCTTTACCCACGATGAAGTGATCACCCTGTTCCACGAGTTCGGTCACGGTCTGCACCACATGCTGACCCGCATCGAAACCGCGGGTGTCGCCGGTATCAGCGGTGTGCCGTGGGATGCGGTCGAGCTGCCGAGCCAGTTTATGGAAAACTGGTGCTGGGAGCCGGACGCGCTGGCATTTATCTCCGGCCATTATGAGACCGGCGAACCGCTGCCGAAAGAACTGCTGGATAAAATGCTGGCGGCGAAAAACTACCAGGCGGCGATGTTTATTCTGCGCCAGCTGGAGTTCGGCCTGTTCGATTTCCGTCTGCACGCCGAGTTCAGCCCGGAGCAGGGGGCGAAAATCCTTGAAACGCTGGCCGAGATTAAAAAGCAGGTCGCCGTTATTCCGGGGCCAACCTGGGGTCGCTTCCCGCACGCGTTCAGCCACATCTTTGCGGGCGGCTACGCAGCGGGTTACTACAGCTACCTGTGGGCCGACGTGCTGGCGGCGGATGCCTACTCCCGCTTTGAAGAAGAGGGGATTTTCAACCGCGAAACCGGGCAGTCGTTCCTCGACAACATCCTGACCCGTGGCGGTTCCGAAGAGCCGATGGAGCTGTTCAAACGCTTCCGTGGCCGTGAGCCGCAGCTGGATGCGATGTTGGAGCATTACGGTATTAAGGGTTAATTGCCGCAGTGAAAATTTGTTTGCTCGATGAAACAGGCGCCGGAGACGGCGCCTTATCTGTTCTGGCCGCCCGCTGGGGGCTGGAGCACGATGATGAAAACCCGATGGCGCTGGTAATGACGACAACGCATCTGGAACTGCGCAAGCGCGACGAACCGAAGCTCGGCGGCATATTTGTCGATTTTGTCGGCGGGGCGATGGCGCACCGGCGCAAATTTGGCGGCGGTCGCGGCGAAGCGGTTGCCAAAGCGGTCGGCATCAAAGGCAGTTATCTGCCGGACGTGGTGGATGCCACGGCAGGGCTAGGACGCGATGCGTTTGTGCTGGCCTCGGTGGGCTGTCGAGTGCGAATGCTGGAGCGTAACCCGGTAGTGGCAGCATTGCTGGACGACGGATTAGCGCGCGGCTATGCGGACCCGGAGATTGGCCCATGGCTGCAAGAGCGCCTGCAATTGATCCACGCCTCCAGCCTGACGGCGCTGACTGATATCGCACCACGCCCGCAGGTGGTCTATCTCGACCCAATGTTCCCGCATAAGCAGAAAAGTGCGCTGGTGAAGAAAGAGATGCGGGTGTTTCAGTCGCTGGTGGGACCGGATCTGGATGCGGATGGGCTGTTGGCACCTGCCCGGCTGCTGGCGACAAAGCGTGTGGTGGTGAAACGCCCGGACTACGCACCGCCGCTGGCGGATGTGGCGACCACCAACGCGGTGACCACGAAAGGGCATCGGTTTGATATTTATTCTGGTACGCCGGACGTATAGTGCGGTCTGATGGCCTCACCTCAACCCCTCTCCCACGGGGAGAGGGGCTCGATCATTCCCTCTCCTGTGGGAGAGGGGCAAACGTTTTATTTACTCGTCTTCTTCGTCACGCAGCGGAACAATCAGCATATCCACGTGCACGGTATTGATCAGCTGGCGCGCGGAAGACATCAGCTTGCTCCAGAAGTCCTGATGATGACCGCAAACCACCAGGTCCATATCGTATTTCTTAATCGCATCAACCAGCACCTGACCGAGGTCGCCGCTACCGCTCAGGGTCTCGGTAATCGGGTAACCCGCATTCGTTGAAAGCTCGCTCAGGGCGTGGTGAGTCTCTTCAGAAATACGCTTCTGCATATCCCCGAGATTGACATCGATAAGGCCGGTATAGAGATCGGAGTAGTTAACGTCGACGTGAATCAGGGAAACTTTCGCATTATACGGACGTGCCATGGATACGGCTTTATCGACCAGCACTTTGCTCTCCGGGGAGAGATCGACTGCGATAAGAATATGTTTGTAAGCCATAGTGTTACTCCTTCCTTAAGTGATCGATGACCAGCGCATTCAGCCGCTGTCTACCTGCTCTCATTACGGCCCAGTTGAACAAATTTTTCAAGCATTGGTGTTGATAACGATTAACCTTGTGGCAAAAAAATTAACGGATCTCCTACACTATTGATTAAGCCGGTCGGATATTAAAACGTTAACCCGTCCGGTTTCGTGTGACTCTTTCACTGAGCGGTCTGTCAGGGTATCGGGGAGCGGTAGTCCCGAAGCGTTGCTTCGTGGGCGTGTCGCCGGGGAGGAGGTATGATTAGCACCGTCGCATTATTTTGGGCGTTATGTGTAGTTTGCATCGTAAATATGGCGCGCTACTTCTCATCGCTACGCGCGCTACTGGTCGTTCTTCGTGGTTGCGATCCATTGCTTTATCAGTATGTGGACGGTGGAGGGTTCTTCACCTCGCATGGACAGCCCAGCAAACAGATGCGTCTGGTGGGGTATATCTACTACCAGCGTTACCGCGATCATCATGATGAAGAGTTTATCCGGCGCTGCGAGCGCCTGCGTCGTCAGTTCATTTTAACCAGTGCGCTGTGTGGCCTGGTGGTGGTGAGTATGATTGCGTTGATGATCTGGCACTGAACGCAGGAAAGGCGGGGGTGACCTCGCCTTTATTCCTAAGATGATGGTTTTATCGTGAACCGAAGTTCAGATACGTTTTCATGCAAAGAAAACACGTGGCCACTGTAGGTAATGGCTACCTCACCTTTATCGTTTATCCGCGCTTCAGAAATGCTGCCTGTCCCTTCCAGAACTGGCGATTTTGTCGCTAGCTCCTGGACAATGTCAGCGTTTTTACCCTGTAACGGCTGCGACAAATAATATCGATAAATCGTAGGTACGGTTGCGCCTCCCTGGTTGTTCACAGTCATATAAAGCCAGACGCTATTTGAAATCTCATATGTACGGAGAAGTTTATCGCTGGTTCGCGGATTGGGCTTCTGGTTTAGCCATGCGAATCCGATAACCATAATGAGCAGCGCCAGTGTGGTAAATCGATGAAGCCATCTAATAGCCGCTCTGAATGGCATAATTTATCCCTTCTCGAATATTACGCTGGTCTGTCGGATCGTCACCGTAAGGTGGTTTTTCGTACCATTTTCCCCATTCGGGTTTTGAGGTTCCTGCTCTTCCCTGAGCCCATCCCGCACCCATCAACAAGATATCCTGACCGGAATGATAAATACTCTTCATGGGCAATGATGTACAAAAAATGTTCAGGATTTTCTTAGGGTTGTAAGGTTTTCTGTAAACCGACAGCCATAAAAAAAGCGGGTCAGTTTCCTGACCCGCTTTTTTTGTCTCTGCCTGCGATTAGAGGAACTGCAGAGAGATCCAGTACAGACCGCCAGAGAGCAGGATAGACGCCGGAAGGGTAAACACCCAGGCCATCAGGATGTTGGTCACGGTTTTGCGCTGCAAACCGCCGCCATCAACGATCATGGTACCTGCCACGGACGAAGAGAGTACGTGGGTTGTAGAGACCGGCATACCGGTATAACTCGCCAGACCGATAGAAACGGCGGCGGTCATCTGCGCGGACATCCCTTGCGCATAGGTCATGCCTTTCTTACCGATCTTCTCGCCGATTGTGGTCGCCACGCGGCGCCAGCCAATCATCGTACCCACGCCCAACGCTAACGCGACCGCCATGATGATCCAGATTGGCGCGTATTCGATAGTGTTCAGCATGTCGCCTTTCAGTTTCTTCAGCAGACGTTTATCGTCAGCGTTCACGTCAGGCAGCTTGCCCACTTTGTCGGTCACGTCGGAGATGCACAGCATAATGCGGCGCAGCTGGCTACGTTGCTCGACAGAGAGTTTGTCGTAGCTTTCGACATCCGTCAGCATGCCTTTCGCCCGTTCCAGCGCGCTTACCGCGTTAGCCGGGTGGCAGTGGAACTCACCCGGTGCCGTAGTTGCCCCCGCGTCCGGAGAAGGGATTAACTGATCCACGCCGGTCGCTTGTTTCAGCAGCTCAGGACGCTGCTGGAAGAAGGTTTCCACGTTGTTGACCGCATCGCGCGTACGGGTGATTTCGTAGCCCGTGGCGTTCATATTCACCACAAAGCCCGCCGGTGCCACGCCAATCAGGACCAGCATCACCAGACCAATACCTTTCTGACCGTCGTTAGCGCCGTGAGAGAACGCAACGCCGATGGCAGAAATGATCAGGGCGATACGTGTCCAGAATGGTGGCTTTTTCTTGCCATCTTTCTTTTCACGCTCGGCCGGCGTCAGGTGGATACGGGCCCGTTTTTTGGTGCCGCTCCAGTAACGACGCAGCAGGAAAATCAAGCCACCTGCGACCACCAGACCAACGATAGGAGAGATAATCAGGGAGCCGAAAATACCCACGACTTTGGGGATGTTCAGCGCGTCCACCACCGAGGTGCCCGTCATCAGTGCATTGGTTAAACCAATACCGATAATCGCGCCAATCAGGGTATGTGAACTGGAGGCTGGCAGGCCAAAATACCAGGTACCGAGGTTCCAGATAATTGCGGCAAACAGCAGGGAGAATACCATGGCAAGGCCATGGCCGGAGCTGACGTTCAACAGGAGATCCGTTGGCAGCATATGCACGATTGCGTAAGCTACACTCAGACCTCCAAGCAGAACGCCAAAGAAGTTAGCCACCGCCGCCATGACAACCGCAACCTGCGAGCGCATAGCACGTGTATAGATAACCGTTGCCACTGCGTTCGCCGTGTCATGGAAGCCGTTAATCGCTTCGTAGAACAAAACAAATGCCAGAGCAAGCAATAATAAAAGCCCGGTATGCAGATCCAGGCCAGCAAACAAATGTAGCATAGGACGTTACGCCATCTTGGGGACATGAACGCGGCGCATTATCCAGGACAAATGCGCAACGGGCAAAGTGAAATATAGCTTTTTTTTGATTTACTGACTGAATTAAGCGTAGCACTAAAACAATATTTTATTACATTTCAACGAAATGAATAAAAATCAGGTTATTAACGCTGGTAGGGCCACCGACGAAACTTTACAATTCGCGCCCTGTGAATCTGGAGGATTAAGACGTGGAAAGGTTTGATGCCATCATTATTGGTGCCGGTGCGGCGGGAATGTTCTGTGCGGCAATGGCCGGACAGGCAGGGCGTCGCATTTTGCTGCTGGACAATGGCAAAAAACCTGGGCGTAAAATCCTGATGTCAGGCGGTGGCCGCTGCAATTTTACTAACCTTTATGTTGAGCCTGCTGCCTATCTCAGCCAGAACCGTCATTTTTGCAAATCTGCCCTGGCGCGCTACACCCAATGGGACTTTATCGACCTTGTAGGTAAACATAATATCGCCTGGCATGAAAAAACGCTCGGTCAGCTGTTTTGCGACGATTCTGCGCAGCAGATTGTCGATATGTTAGTCGCTGAGTGTAATAAAGGCGGCGTTACTCTCCGTTTACGTACCGAAGTGTTAGAAGTAACCCGCGATGAGCAGGGCTACACCCTGCAACTGAACGGTGAAACCGTTCAGGCGGCGAGTCTGGTCATTGCCAGCGGCGGCCTGTCGATGCCGGGGCTGGGGGCGTCGCCATTTGGTTACAAAATCGCTGAGCAGTTTGGCCTGAAAGTTTTACCGACCCGCGCCGGGCTGGTGCCGTTTACTCTCCATAAGCCGCTGCTCGAGCAGTTGCAAACCCTCTCTGGCGTTTCGGTGCCGTCGGTGATCACCGCCGAAGACGGCACCGTTTTTCGTGAAAATCTGCTCTTTACCCACCGTGGTCTTTCCGGTCCGGCGGTATTACAAATTTCCAGCTACTGGCTGCCCGGAGAGTTCGTAACGGTGAACCTGCTGCCGGAGTGCGACCTGGCGGCGTTTCTCGATGAGCAGCGTGCGGCGCATCCGAATCAGAGCCTCAAAAATACCCTTGCCATTCACTTGCCGAAACGGCTGGTGGAGTGCCTGATCTTGTTGGGCCAGATTCCTGATACCACGTTAAAACAGCTCAACAGCCGCGATCAACAAACGCTTGTCGATACCCTTACGCAGTGGCGAGTGCAGCCTAACGGCACCGAAGGCTATCGCACCGCAGAAGTTACCCTCGGCGGCGTAGACACCCATGAACTCTCTTCCAGAACGATGGAAGCCCGTAATGTGCCAGGCCTCTACTTTATTGGCGAAGTGATGGACGTTACCGGCTGGCTGGGCGGTTACAATTTCCAGTGGGCATGGGCCAGCGCCTGGGCCTGCGCGCAGGCGCTGGCGGAAAAGTAAAACCTGCCAGACGCCCCGTTGTGAGATAAAATATACCCGTTATCCTTCAAGCTGCAGCTGCGTTGGCTTTGTTACCCGGCTCCTCCCCGGAGCTTGTCTTTTAAGGCCAGCACAAGCGTTTTAGTCTGCAGCTTGAATGATGCAGGGTAGTGAATTCCCGCCCCCGAGCGGGATTTTTATTTTATTAAGGGTAAAGAGACCATTTAACGGTCCGCCCTTTTCTTTGCTGCATGGTGTGTCTGGTTCTCAAAAAGGGTTGTATATGGCATCTGCTCATCTCGGTTTCCCTACGGAAACCGTTGTTGTCTTTGTTGTGATGGCTGTCGGGGCGATGTTTATCGACCTCTTCATGCACCGTCACGACAAACCGATCTCGTTAAAAAGCGCCGCGATGTGGTCCATCTTCTGGGTCATGATGGCGATGGCCTTCGCCGGTTTTCTCTATGTTCACCACGGCGCGGAAATGGCCAGTCTGTTCCTCACCGGTTATGCCCTCGAGGAGGTTCTCTCGGTCGATAACCTGTTTGTGATGATGGCAATCTTCGCCTGGTTCGGCGTGCCGGATAAGTATCGCCACCGCGTGCTCTACTGGGGCGTGTTAGGGGCGATCGTGTTCCGTGGGATCTTCGTGGCAATCGGCACCAGCCTGTTGAGCCTGGGGCCCTACGTGGAGGTGGTTTTTGCACTCATCGTTGCCTGGACGGCGGTAATGATGCTTAAACGTGGCGAAGAGCAGGATGAAGTGGAAGATTATTCCAACCATCTGGCCTACCGTCTGGTGAAACGCTTCTATCCCGTCTGGCCAAAGATCAGCAGCCACAAGTTTCTTCTGACGCAGAAAGAGGTGGATGCTGAACTGGAAAAACCGGAAAACCAGGAGGTGATGGTCGGACGCGTGAAGAAGGCGAAGCGCTATGCCACGCCGCTGCTGCTTTGTGTGGCAGTTGTTGAGCTTTCCGATGTGATGTTTGCGTTCGATTCGGTGCCGGCCATTATCGCCGTAAGCCGCGAACCGCTGATTATTTACAGCGCCATGATGTTTGCCATCCTCGGCCTGCGTACGCTCTACTTTGTGCTGGAAGCGTTGAAGCAGTATCTGGTGCACCTGGAAAAAGCGGTGGTGCTGCTGCTGTTCTTCGTGGCCTTTAAGCTGGGACTTAACGCCACCGACCATTTCTGGCATCACGGCTATGGCATTGGGGCAACCGCCAGCCTGTTTGTGGTACTGGGGGTACTGGCGCTCGGTATTGTGGCGAGTCTGTTGTTCCCCGGGAAACGGAACGCAAGTTAAACGCAAAACGGCAACCTCTGGGTTGCCGTTTTCGTCTCTGCCCAAAAGGAGCTTAATTTTTGATGGGCGAATTCCTGCGCGCGCGCGCCGGATGGAAGTGCCGCCAGTGCGGATCTTGCGCCGCAGCCAGCAGCTCGTGATCGCCACGGGTATCGCCCCAGGCGCGCAGATGGTACTGGGTGAGATCGCCATATACCTTCTCCAGTCTGGCGACCTTCTGTGCACAGCGGCAATTGTGGCCGGTAATCTTTCCGGTCAGCTTGCCCTCTTTCACTTCCAGCTGGGTGCCAATCAGTTTAATACCGAGCTTGTCGGCCCACGGCTGCAATACCAGCGCCGGAGAGGCAGAGCAGATCGTCACCTCAGCGCCAGCGTTCACTTCCGCGGCAACCGCCAGCACGCCCTGCGGACGCATCAGCTTTTTCCAGTACTTTTCACAAAATGCTTCCGCCTGCTGACGTAACCAGTGTTCATCTACCCCGGTGAGGAAGGTTTTGATTAACACCTCTTTCAGTTCATCGCGGGTCAGTTTGCGGCGCACACAGTGGAGCGTGGGCAGCGCCATGCGCACCAGGCGACCCGCAAAATAGCGTTTGCCAAAAGCAAAGCGCAGGAAGGGAATAAAGCTGTCGTGATGGGTTAATGTTCCATCAAAGTCGAAGACAGAGAGCACGGTGGACTTTGCCGTGGTCTCGTCGGCAATCATATTGGTCATAACTACGTCTTAGCGATAGAAAAGTTTCTGCCCGTCAG
This sequence comes from Leclercia sp. UBA7405, assembly GCF_037152215.1. Classification (NCBI taxonomy): domain Bacteria; kingdom Pseudomonadati; phylum Pseudomonadota; class Gammaproteobacteria; order Enterobacterales; family Enterobacteriaceae; genus Leclercia; species Leclercia sp. UBA7405. Next base: position 47,795 of record NZ_JBBCMR010000005.1, read on the forward strand.
TTTACCTGTTTTAACCGACTATTTCTTAAACCGACGGGCGTTTTTTACAGCCCGATTGCGCTCAGGATCAGATAATGTCATCCACTACGCCGCCGTCCACGCGCAGCGCCGCGCCGGAGGTGGCCGAAGCCTGCTGCGAGCAGACATACACCACCATGTTCGCCACTTCCTCTACCGTGGCGGCACGCTGAATCACGGAGCTGGGACGGTTGGCCATCACAAACTCTTTCGCCAGCGTTTCGAGCGATTTGCCGGTCTTCTCGATCTCATCTTTCATCATGTCGGCAAAGCCGTCAGAGAGCGTCGGCCCTGGCAGCACGCTGTTGACCGTTACGCCGCTACCGGCCACAAATTTCGCCAGCCCGCGCGCCAGCGACAGCTGCGCCGTTTTGCTCACCCCGTAATGGATCATATCTGCCGGAATATTGCAGGCGGACTCGGAGGAGATAAACACCACCCGGCCCCAGCCCTTGCGCACCATGCCGGGCAGCAGGGCGCGTGAAAGACGCACGCCAGACATCACGTTGGTCTGCCAGTAGCGATCCCAGGTTTCATCGTCGGTTGCATAGAAATCCTGCGGGCCGTAAATGCCGGCGTTATTGACCAGAATATCAACGTTCGATGCCGTCCGCAGAACCGCCTCTACCCCTTCCTGGGTGCTCAGATCAGCAACCGCCGCACGTACCGTTACGCCGGGTATCACCTGCTGTAACTGCTGAATCCCCTTGTTGACTGATTCGGTACTGCGGCCATTGATGATCACTTCGGCACCGCTTTCGGCCAGTCCTCTGGCAATGGCGAAGCCAATTCCACCGGTAGAAGCCGTTACCAGCGCCACTTTCCCCGTAAGATCAATTTTCACGGTCTGCTCCTTGTCATGATTGAAGTTCAGACCCATAAGCGTAGCAGTTCAGCGTTATGACGGCTGGCTGAAGAGGCGCAGTAAGGTATCGACCTGTTCATCGAGCGGGGTGAGGGTGCGTTTCACGATCAGATGAAGCGGCGTGGCGCGGCGTAAGCCGTGGCTCAGGGGGAGTACCTTCAAAACGCCGCTTTCCAGCTGCGGCTGGATGCGCTCTTCTGGCAACCAGCCATATCCCACCTGGTACATCACCGCTTCGATGGCGGCATCGATGGTCGAGAAGGTCCAGGCTTCACCACCCGCAGGGGCGGCATGGTCCTGTCCCGCTATCTGGATAAGAGGCCACGGACGCAGCATCTCATCATTGAGCGGCGCGTCAAGGGCAAACAGTGGGTGGTCCCGATGCGCCACGGCCACAAAATCAATATTCATGAGCCACTCGCCGCGCCCGGTCACATCCTGACGACGGGTTAAGACCATCACGTCGGCTTCGCTTTCGGCCATCGCCTCGCCGGCGTTTTCGAGAATTTCGGTCAGATGGACCTGGGTTTGCGGGTAGCGTTGTTGAAACTGACGCAGAATGGCAAAAAGATGGCGGCGAGGGAAGATGCTGTCTACCACCAGATCCAGCCGGGTGCGCATCCCGTTTCGTAGCGTTGTGGCGTGGTTTTCCAGCCAGGTGAAGGCCTTCAGCAACGGTTTCACCTGTTTTAGCAGCAGTTCGCCTTCGGGCGTCAGCACGGCCCGACGGCCCTCCTGTACCAGCAGAGCCACGCCCAGCCGCTCTTGTAAGAGTGCTAGATTGTAGCTGACGGAAGACTGGCTGCGGTGAGTCTCTTCGGCGGCCCGCGCAAAGCTGCCTAACGCAATCACGCGTTCAAGCAGGGCCCACTGTTCAAGGGTCGTTTTATGCATAACCTATCTAATTTTTGAATGAATTTGATTAAATCATAGCGTTATTCATCCAATTTTTGCAGGCGTAAGATGACCTCATTGAAACAGAGGAGAATCATTATGAGCCAGTTTGATAAATTTGATTTGAGCGGTTTCGTCGGTAAACATCTGGTTTATACCTATGATAACGGCTGGAACTACGAGATTTATGTCAAAAACGACCATACCCTCGACTACCGTATTCATAGCGGGATCGTGGCGAATCGCTGGGTAAAAGACCAACATGCTTACATTGTCCGCGTCGGCGAGAGTATTTATAAAATTTCCTGGACTGAACCGACCGGTACTGACGTAAGCCTGATAGTGAACCTCGGGGATAAACTGTTCCACGGCACGATCTTCTTCCCGCGTTGGGTGATGAATAACCCGGAAAAAACCGTCTGCTTCCAGAACGACCACCTGCCGCTGATGGCCGAATACCGTGAAGCGGGCCCGGCCTATCCGACGGAAGTGATCGATGAGTTCGCGACTATCACCTTTGTTCGCGACTGCGGGGCGGATAACGATGCGGTGATCGCCTGTGCTGCCAGCGAGCTGCCGGCAGACTTTCCAGCGAACCTGAAATAAAGCGCGCTATACGACCTGTAGCGCTCCATCATGCAGGGGGAAGGGGGTAGGCGTACAGACGGCGAGACTGAGTGCACCGTACTGGAAGTGGCTAACGCTCAGGGCGGAATGGTAGGTGCTATCCACGCTGACAATCTGCCAGGCGCTGCCGCCGCGCTGCTTCACAATCGCCTCTTTGCGCGTCCAGATGCGCCAGAAAGCAGACAGTTTTGCCTCTGGCGCTTCCTCTTCTAGCTCCCGGTGTTCGGCCACGCTAAAGACGGCATTGGCCAGTGCCTGCCAGTTATCGCGTGGGCGCACCACTTCGATATCACAGCCCACTTCGCCTTCGTCACTCAGCAGCAAGGCGATATCATCACCGCTGTGGCTCAGATTGAACCAGAAGGGTTTGGCATCGACGAACGCAGGCTTTCCCTGTTCGCCAAAGACAATCTCCGGTAATGGGGCAGGGGATAATGCCCGGGTGAGCAGCGTCCTGCCCGCCAGCCAGGCTGCATGACGTGCGCCTTGCGGCGCCTGGTCTGACAGCGCTGATGCCAGAGGATCGGCGCTTAGTGTTGAAATCTTTCCCAGTAAAAACTGGTACATAGGTTAAGCCCAGCGTTTGATGATAAGAGAAGTATTAATGCCGCCAAAGGCGAAATTATTGCTTTGCAGATACTCGCAATCAATATGACGGGCTTCACCCATAATATAATCTAATGCGCCGCATTGCTCATCCGGTTCTCTTAAATTGAGCGTCGGCGCGAACCAACCTTCACGCATCATCTGCAAACTCATCCAGGCTTCCAGCGCGCCGCAGGCCCCCAGCGTGTGGCCAAAATAGCTTTTTAACGACGAAATCGGCACGTTATCCCCATAAATAGCAGCCGTTGCCAGACTTTCAGCCATATCTCCCCGATCGGTCGCGGTGCCGTGGGCTGAGATATACCCCATATCCAGCGGGCTTAAGCCTGCCATTTTCAGCGACTGCTCCATGCAAATCTGCATCGTCTCTTTCTGCGGCTGGGTGATATGCGCGGCGTCGCAGTTGGTGGCAAAGCCAACGATCTCGCCGTAAATCGTCGCTCCGCGCGCTTTGGCGTGCTCCAGCTCCTCCAGAATCAGCGTACCTGCCCCTTCGCCGATCACCAGACCGTCGCGCGAGGCATCAAAGGGGGAGGGTGTCGTTTTGGGCGCGTCGTTGCGCTGGCTGGTGGCGAACAGGGTGTCGAAGACCGCCGCCTCAGAGGGGCACAACTCTTCGGCGCCGCCTGCGACCATCACCGTCTGGTAACCGTGACGAATCGCTTCCCACGCGTAGCCAATAGCCTGGCTGCCGGAGGTGCAGGCGCTGGAGGTGGGGATCACGCGGCCGCGCAGGCCAAAGAACAGCCCGGTATTGACCGCCGTGGTGTGCGGCATCATCTGCACGTAGGTGGTGCCGGTAATATTATTGGTGTGCTTTTCGGTCAGCATGGTGGCGAACTCGCTCACCGGACCGGTACTGCCGGTTGAGGAGCCATAGGCAATGCCGGTCTCCCCGTTGGTCAGCACCGCATCGCCAATCAGACCTGCCTGCTCAAGCGCCAGTTCGGTGGCGCGGGTCGACATCAGCGACACGCGGCCCATGGCGCGGATACGCTTACGGGTGTAGTGCTCCGGTAGCGTGAAATCGTCAATGGGGGCGCCAAGCAGGGTGTGCAGACCCGCGTAAACCTGCCACTCCGGCATTTTGCGTACCGCATTCTCATAGGCCTGCAGGCGAGCCGAGACCGACTGCCAGGTCTCACCAAAGGCGGTGACGCCGCCCATGCCTGTAATCACTACGCGACGCGTCATAGCATCCCTCCGTTAATGGAAATGACCTGGCGGGTAACATAGCCCGCAATGTCTGACATCAAATAACTGGCCAGCCCGGCAACTTCATCCGCCTGGCCCATACGTTTCATGGGGATGAGGGACATCGCCTCTTTGAGTGCGGTCTCTTCCATCTCGATCATCCCGGTATCAATCAGCCCAGGGGCAATGCAGTTGACGGTGATTTTTCGTTTCGCCAGCTCAATGGCCAGGGCTTTTGTGGCCCCGATAATCCCCGCCTTGGCCGCGCTGTAGTTGACCTGGCCACGGTTGCCCATCACGCCGGAAACTGACGATAGCGTGATAATGCGCCCTCCGCGGCGGGTACCAATCATCGGCATAATGCAGGGGTGAATAACGTTGTAAAAACTGTCGAGGTTAGTGTGGATCACGCTGTCCCAGTCATCTTCGCTTAGCGCCGGGAAGGCGCCATCACGAGTGATCCCGGCGTTGCTGACCACGCCGTACCAGGCACCAAAGGTGTCGATCTCGCGTTCCAGTACGTCGCGACACTGTTCGCGATTACCCACGTCAAAGGAGAGAACACGGCCACTGCCGCCCGCCTGCTGGATGGCTTCCAGCGTCTGCTGCGCGCCAGCATCGTCGCGGTGGTAATGCACGCCAACGGTAAACCCATCGGCGGCAAGTTTCAGGGCGATAGCCCGCCCAATGCCTTTACTGGCTCCGGTGACCAGAACGGAACGACTCATGTGCGTGCTCCCTGACTGAATAGTGATGTTAACTCTTCCTGTGTAGGCTGAAAGGTATTGACCCGGCCCGTGGCCAGCAACGCCTCGCCCGCAGTGATGGTGCATTCAAAACTGCCGAACCGCTCATCCAGCATCAGCAGTTTGACCGTGACAGCCAGCTCTTGACCGGCGGCAAACAGGCCCGCGGCGCACACCAGCTCACGGGCGCCCAGTACCATACCGAGCGAAATGGTGCTTTGCCCCTGCTGCTGACGATGCCAGCCGGACCAGACGCCAACGGTCTGCGCCATTAGCTCCAGGGCATACCAGCCCGGTAAGGCACCATCGGCATTCAGAAACGGGGCCAGTACCCCTGTGTGATTTACCGTGACGCGGCAGACGGCAGACTCGTCGGTGACCTGTTCCACCGTTTCAAGCAGCAGCATGGGCGCGTCGTGCGGCAGATAGTCCACCGGCAATAGATAACTCATGACACTCTCCCCAGCAGGATGCTGGCATTGTTGCCGCCAAAGGCGAACGAGTTGGACAAAATCACCGGTTTCTCGAGCGCGACCGCATGGTGCAGCAGGCCGCACGCCGGTAAGGTGGGATCGGGGGCGTAGCGGCTAAAGTCTTGCGCCGGCAGCGGCAGGTCGCGGGTAAGGATCAGCCAGCTGAGGGCGGCTTCGGTAATGCCCGCCGCGCCCAGGGTGTGCCCGGTCAGATGTTTCGTTGAGCTGCAGGGCACGCTGTCGGAAAAGAGATCATGGACCACCTGCGACTCAATCTGATCGTTGAGCGGCGTGGCGGTACCGTGAAGGTTGATGTAGCCCACGTCTGCAGTCGTCAGTCCGGCATCGTTCAGCGCCTGCTGAATGGCGCGAATAGCGCCTTCACCCTGCGGATGCGGCGCAGAAATATGGTACGCGTCGCTCGATTCACCCGTCCCCAGCAGGGCCACCGGCTGCGGCTCGCGGGTGAGCACCATCAGGCCAGCCGCTTCGCCAATGGTGATGCCGTGGCGATCGCGACCAAAAGGCTCGCACAGCGTGGGCGAGAACGACTCCAGGCTGTTAAAACCATTCACCGGCATGCGGCTTAGCGTATCGGCCCCGCCGACAATGGCAACATCCACCAGTCCTGCCTCGATCAGGCGACGCCCGCTGATGATAGCTCTGGCGCTGGAGGAGCAGGCAGTAGAGAGGGTATAGGCAGGCCCTTCCAGCGCCAGCCAGTTTGCGAGAAAGCGGGAAGGATCGCCCAACTCCTGCTGCGAGTACTGCCAGCGAAGGCTGGCCTCACCGTTGAGTGACAGACGCACATGCTCATCGCCCTCATCCAGCCCGGATGTGCTGGTGCCGAGGATCACCGCCACGCGGTCACGACCGACGCGGGCAATAGCATCGTCGACGGCAGGCTGGATTTGCGCCAGCGCCGCCAGCAGAAGTTGATTATTACGGGTGCGGTGCGGCGCAAAGTCGTCCGGTATGGGGGGCAATTCGCCCTCCACGCCGCCCAGTATGGCATCCTGTCCCTGAAGCCATCCTGCGCGGGTGTGCATGCCGGGAGCGATGCCGCGGATCAGGTTAGCCGCAATCTCGTCGGGGTTATTACCCAGCGCGTTGACCATGCCAACGGCAGATATGTAGATCATCTCAGTCACCCAGATATTGAATGGTGATGTGGTATTTGAACACGTGCTGCTCAATGCTGATTGGCTCGCGCTTACCTTTACGTTGCAGGTAGACAATCTCCGTCACCAGCTTACCGCTGGCATTGCGCAGTTCACGGCGATCGCCTTTGTCCTGTAGCGTCCAGCCCTTTGGCAGTTGTGGCTGCCAGGCGCTGAGCGGCCAGTGGCTCAGCATCACGTCGGCCAGCACCTGGCTGGCGGGCGGTAACTGTGGCACCACGATGGACTGCTCGGTGTGGATCCCGTTTTCGTCGTAGGTGGCGAGGAACAGACGAATGCCTACCGACGAGAGCCCGGCGAGGGTAACCTTATGGGCATCGGCGTTTAGCATCACCAGCAACGACTGGCTCTGGCCGTTGAACGTACCGGTTAGCAGCTGTTGGGCGCTTACCGCAGGCGTAATGCCCGGCGCGGGCAGCGTGACTTTGGTGCCGGGTTGCAGCCAGGCCTGCGGGCGCGAACCCTCGGCAGAGTCTGTGGAGTGGCTACAGCCCGCCAGCAGCAGCGCGGCGGCCAGTGCGGCGGCGCGGAATAACCAGGTCATCATCGTTTTCTCTCTTTTTTCGTTGGCATCGCCAGCGGGGCAAGCAGGAAGGCGGTAAAGATCCCGCTCACCAGCACAATGCCAAAGCTGCTGATCGCCTGCGTGGCGCTAAAGACCAGCATCCCGAGGGTAAGTAATGTCGTCATCATCGCCAGCACAATCGCCAGCATGGAGGTCAGCGGCGTGCCGCGCGGATTACTGAAGAAGAGGGTGTAGTTAACCCCGATTCCCAGCACCAGCACCAGCGCCAGTAACGAGAAGAGGTTTACCGGGTGGCCCGTCGCGGAAAGCGCCGCCAGGCCGCAGCCGAGCGAGAGTAGCGACGGCACCAGGCTTATCAACCCCTTACGCCAGCCAAGACGCAGCATCGCGCCGCAGGCAATCACCCCCAGCGCCACCAACAGCAGCCCGGTTAACACGGCGCGATAGAGCGCAAAAAGCGTGTCGAAACTGGCTTTTCTGTCGACCCACACCACGCCCGGATGTTGGCTGGCGAGCTGGTCCAGCGCGGCGCTCTCTTTCACACCATCCACCGGCACCAGCACTCCGCTTTCACCGTTGGGCAGCGTCAGCCACAGTAAGCGCCAGCCTTCGCTGGCCGGGCTGTTAAGCCACTCGTCCACCCGCACGGGCATGGCGCTCAAATCCGGGCTAACCGTGGCCAGCCCCGCCCCATTCAGCACGTTGGTGACGGCCGGGGCGGCCTGTTGCAACAGCGCGAGATCGCGCTTCTGTCGCGCCAGCGAGTTGAGGGGAAGGGTGCGGTAGCCTGAAATCTCACCCGCCGTCTTCGCCGCCGCAAGCGCCGGCGTAAAGGCTTCCAGACGCTCCAGCGTCTGCTGTGCAGTGGCGCCATGCACCACAAACCATTTCTGATCCACGCTCTGTCCGGTCAACGCGGTGATGCTTTTCTCCTGCGCCAGAATCGACTGTGGCAACGCCTGCAGCTGGGAGATGTCATCATCCACGTGAAGCGTCGCTATACCGACGACGGAGACCAGCGCCAGCGCGATCGGCAGCCCTACGGAGAGTTTGTTATTGCGGCGCCACGCGGCCAGCCAGCGCAGCATCAACACCATCGCCGGAACCGGACATACCGGCAGGCCGCGGCAAAGCCACGGATGCCAGAAAATCACCGTCAGGCAGGAGGCGCTCAGCCCCACGGCGGCGAACACCGCCATCTGGCGAATGGCCGGGAAGGGGGCCAACATCATGATCAGGTAAGCCGCCACGGTGGTCAGCAGCGCCAGCAGCAGCGCGTTACGCACTTTTGCCAGGCTCTGCCAGGGGGAGTCATGCTCGCCGTGTACCATCCGCTCGGTCAGATAGTAGAGGGTGTAATCCGCCGAGATACCAATAATGCTCATACTCATGACCAGCGTCATCAGATGCAGCTCGCCAAAGAGCAGTAGCGTGATCACTGTTCCTGCCAGCGCGCCGACGCCAATGGAGATCAGGCACAGCAAGAGCGGACGCAGAGAGCGAAACACCGCCACGATCAGCAGAATCACGCCAAGGAGGGTAGCTACCCCGAGCGTGGAGACATCACGTTTGGCCTGCTGGCTGGCATAGTCGCTGTAAAAGACCGTGCCGCGCGAGAGCAACTGTGCCTGCGGATACTGGCCTTTCAGCTTCTCTTCCAGGTCATGCAGGGTGGTGACCAGCTGGTGGGTCTGCTGCATATCAAACGACGAACCGGCCAGCTCGCCATGCAGCAGATACCAGTAATTACCGACGGCGTCCTGGGTCACTAGCCAGCCGTCCATCAGGCGCAGCTTCTGGCTGTTTTGCGCCAGCGCAAGCTGGGAGCCGCGCATCAGCATCAGCGGATCGTTTTGCAACTCTTTACCGCTCACGCCGGAAAAAGCCGAGTAGAGCTGAGAGAGGATCCACTGCGCCTGGGCCTCGCCGCCGTTTTGCAGGCGGGCGCGGGTGGCGCTGTCTATCAGCCCATTACGGTGCTGCCAGAAAAAAGCCCCCCAGGCTTTCTGCCCGGCGGCGTCCATGGGGCCTTTTACCTCGTTCAGCGCCGATGACCGCTGCAGCAGGTTCAGCCACTGCTGTGCAGCCCTGGGATCGGGCTGTTTGCCGGGGCTGACCAGCCACACCAGTTGGCGGTCGAGGCGCTGCATGAAGCCGTCATTCAGCGCCGGCGGGATCGCCCCCAGCGTCTGTTTGGGCAGCATCGCCAGCACGCTGCTGTTGAGCCGCGCGCCGGGCAGCAGCGACAACAGCATGACCAGCAGCACCAGGCAGAGTGCGGCCCAGGCCAGCGCCGGGCGCAGGGATTTACGGTGCGGCAAAGCGTTGGCGTTCGTCATCGGTCAGGCTGGCAGGCGTCAGTTGATGTTGAGAAAGGGTGATATCGGTACGATCGCCCTGCTTATCGTTCAGACGAATCGACTCCAGAAAGGTGGCACCGCCCAGATCCAGCGTGCTGAAAATTTTGTCCAGCGGGGTCGTCGTTGGGGTTAACACCAGCGACCAGCGCCCGTTGCCGAGATCGTTGAAAGCGATGCGGAAGTTCTCTTCCAGCACCTTGCGGTCCGCCTGGAACAGGGCGCGCAGCAGGTGGTTAAACTGGAACATCTGCGGGTTATTTTCAGCGGTGACGGTCTGCGGCGGCTGGCCGTTAATTACCTGCACCATTCGTTTGTCGTCCAGCAGCAGCATCATCGGGAAGGGGTTTTTTTGATCCCAGAGCAGGCCGTGATCGCGGGCGATCAGCATCTCCCCCTGCGAGCGCAGCGGCTGGGGCAGATCCTTGATGGTGCGGGTCTGATCGAAGTGCGCGCGCACCACCGGTTGTTCGGTAAAGCGCTGCTGCAGTTCGTCCAGCGTAACGGCACTGACGAGGGGGCTGATCAGCAGGGCAAGCAGCGGTAACCACTTCATGGCGTGACTCCCATACGTTCAAATAAAATGGCCGGGCTGACGAAGCACATTTCGCGGGTCGCCTCTTCTACCGCCACCTGGATGGTGTAGCCGGTGGTGGTCCGTTTGCCGGTTTGCGCGTCAAAAATCTGATAGGCGATGCGCAGACGGTTCTCAAACTCTTCAATCTGGGCACGCACGCGAATCCGCTGCTCGAAGGTAACGGCATCGCGGTATTTCACCCGGGTATCCACCACCGGCCAGACATAGCCGGAGGCTTTCATCTGGCGATAGCCGTAATCGAACTGATTCAGTAGCGCTTCGCGGGCAATCTCAAAATAGCGAAAATAGTTGCCATGCCAGACCACGCCCATCATATCGACATCGTGAAACGGTATGGTTATCTCTACTTCAGCGGTAAAGCGGGGATCGGTCAGCACCCTTTACTCCTTCTCTTTGGCATCCGGCAGATGCCAGAAATCGAAAAAATTAAACCAGTCGAGCGGGGATTGCAGCGCGTAATGCTCAAGGCGTTGCGCATAGCGATCGACCGTCTGCTGCAATGCCTGCTGGCGCTCACCGCGGGGGAGAATCAACGGATCGGCGAACGGCTCACAGTGGATATGCAATTTGTCGTGCTGGCGTAAGGCGTAGATCAGCACCACCGGGCAACGCAGGATCGAGGCGAGAATAAAGGGTCCCTGTGGAAACGGCGCGGGCTGGCCCATAAACTGGCTCCAGACGACGCGCCAGTCGCCGCCGCGCTGGGGATTGACCGCAATACGATCGCCGACGATCGCCACCCATTCGCCGCGTTCGAGCTTCTCTTTCAGAGCAATGGCGGTTTCCGGCCCGATATCCGTTACCGGCATCAGGTTTAGCCCGGCCTGTGGCGCCATCTCCGCCATAATCTGTTTAAAACGCTGAGCATTGTCGCTGAATACCAGCGCGTTAATGGTTTTGCTGCCCTCCATCTGCGCCATCGCGCGGCAGGCTTCCACATCACCCAGATGGGATGCCAGCAGGAGTTTGCCTTCCGGGGCATCCATGTTCAGCGCTTCACGCGCGCCGGGGGCGAAAACCACATCCTTTTGTAAGGTCAATTCACCGCGCCAGCTGGCGACTTTATCCAGCATGGCGTTACCGAAACGCATAAAGTGGAAAAAGCTGTTCAGGCGGGCGGGTTTTGGCAAATGACGTACGGCCAGCTGCTGCTCTACGCGGCGGATCCACGCCTGCGAGGCCTGTCGGGCTGGCCGGGCGGTAAGCCAGTAGACGGCAATCACCGGCCACAGCAGGGCGGTAAAGGCTGTGCGTCCCAGCAGTTGCCAGACGCGCAGCATCAGGCGCATACCCCACAGCCCTTTAACCTCCTCCTGCTGCGCCCAGTGCGCGTCGCGCCGACGGAACAGCAGAGAGGGGATGCGCGGCAGCATGCCGAAAAACAGCCGGGTGTGCATCAGCGAGATGCGGACGTTATCTTTCAGGGCATCGAAGTGGGAGATACCGTCGTGCGGATAGGTCACCCGGGTCGGCAGGAAATAGCTGGTATTCCCCTGCCAGTAGAGGCGCACCATCACTTCGGTATCAAAATCCATCCGTTTGCCGAGCGTAACCCGCTCTGCCAGCTGCAGGGTCGGAGCCACCGGATAGACGCGAAACCCGCACATGCTGTCTTTTAGCTGTAAAGAGAGCGTTTCAATCCAGACCCAGACGTGGGTGATCCAGCGGCCATACAGGCGCGATCGGGGAATCGACTCGTCATAGATGGGCTGTCCGGAGATAAGCGCCGTTGGGTGACGCGCTGCCAGTGCCAGCAACGCCGGGATATCTTCAATGGCATGCTGCCCGTCGGCATCCACCTGGACGGCATGGGTAAACCCGGCACGAGAACAGGCTTCCAGCCCGTGGATCACCGCCGCGCCTTTGCCGGCGTTCTCCGGCAGCCGAATCAGCGTGACATGGCTATTTTGCGCCGCCAGCGCTTCAAGCGTCTGCCGGGTACTCTCCTCACTGCCGTCATCGACCACAAAGCAGGGCAGGCCGTTGGGCGCCAGGCGCGCCAGCACCTTCGCCATCATCGCGCCGTGGTTATAGCAGGGGATCAGCACACAGGGACGAAAGGTTACCGACATAAACGGATCTTCCCGCTGCTGGCGGTGTGGCGCGCTTCGCCGTCGTGGCGCTGGTAACTGAAGCTCAGCATCTGACGCTCGCTGTTCCAGTCGAGGATGAGCGTCACGGTGGTTTCAGGCAGCAGCGGCGCCTGGAATTTGACATTCTGAATACTGTGAAAACGATAGTCAGGCGCCAGCAGCGTGATAGCGTAGTGCATCACCCAGTCGAGCTGGGCCACGCCGGGCAGCAGCGGCTGCACGGCAAAATGGCCCTGAAACCAGAACAGGCTCGGGTCAAGGTGCAGGACAATCTCAAGATGTTGTGGCTGTGCCTGGCGGCGCTCGATTTCATGGATTTTCATGAAATAACTCCTGTAACTGCGCGTAGACACGCTTGTTCATGCTGTTGACGGGCATTTCATCGATGATGCGCCAGTAGCGGGGGATGGCGACAGGTTCCAGCCACGGCAGTAGCGCCCGACGCCAGGCAAACTCCTGCGTCTTGCTGCCCTGCTGTTGCCAGCGCTGGCGAGCCTCGTCGTTAAGAACCAGCAGTACCCCAACGCCCTGGCGTCCGCCGCGAGAGACCGGCAACGCGGCCGCTTCGCAGATACCTTCCAGCGCCAGCAGACGCTGCTCGACCTCGTTCAGCGAGATGCGTTTCTCTTCGATTTTGACCACCCGACCACGGCGTCCCGCCAGACGGAACAGGCCGTTATCGTCAAAGTGAAGAATGTCATCCAGCAGCAGGCCCGCCGGCTCGGGAATTAACGGCGAGGTGACGCGACACGCCTCCGCTTCCGGAATAAGTTTCACCCCCGGAAAGGGCAGCCAGGGGCGCGCGTCGGCATCGCGATGGCGCCAGGCGATGATGCCGGTTTCGGTACTGCCATAGATTTCGTCAGGCCAGATGTTCAGCCAGCGGTGGGTTTCACTCACCTCTTCCCACGGCAGCACGCCGCCCGCTGAGAGAACCATCGCGACCGGCGGCGGCGTCAGCGCCGTGTCCAGCCGTTTCAGGAAGGCAGGGCTACTGATAAAGATATAGCGATGAGTAGGAGGCAGTGCAGCCAGTTGTTCTGCGTAGTAGAGCATGGCGGCATGCAGCGGCAGCCCCAGCGTCATCGGCAAGAAGATACGGAACGTCAGACCATACAGATGCTGTGGCACCACGGATGCCACCACGCGACAGCCGCTGAGCCTTTCGCCGAAACGGGCGGCGAGCATTCTGGCCTCCCGATCGAGGCTTGCTACGGGCTTAATAACCTGACGCGGTGCGCCGGTAGAGCCGGAAGTGAACAGCTCGACGTAGCTGCCCTCAGCAATGGCGGGTAGCGGTGTCCAGTCGGACAGGCTGCAATCGGACGAGGTCACGACCAGCAGGCGACCCGCGAAATCGAGGCTCTGATCGCTGAGTACGCCATTGAACAACGCCTGTTGCTCGGCGAGCAGTGAGACACGGCTGTGCCCCGGTATCACCGGCGTTTTACCCGCGTGCAGTGCGGCCAGTAACGCGACGATAAAGAGATAACTGTTTTCAAAGCAGAGCGCCCAGCGCTCACCTTCCTGCTGGCGCAGTTGCTGCGTTAACGTCGCAACGTCATAGCGCAGCTTCCCCAGGGTCCAGGTGCGATCATCCAGCCAGGCAATAGGTGTATTTTCCGGTCGTGGGGCATCCAGCCACTGACCTAGCGGAAGGGGGTCATTCATTATGGTTCTCTTTTTTTATTACCCGTTGACGCACCAGCCACTCGGTTGCCATAAGCGAGCCCATCAGAATATAAGCAATCATGCCATTCCAGAGCGTCCATAGCTGCATATCGCCGCGCAGTACGGTAAACAGCGCGATGCTGCCGTTAAAAATGAAAAAACCGCACCAGACCCGGGTGACGACACGGGTATAACGTACCCCTTCCGGGGGCAGCAGCGGCTCGCGTAGCCGCGCCAGTCGTTCTACCAGCGGCATTGCGGTCCATAATGATCCGCCGAATACAGCCAGCATCACGAGATTCACGACCACCGGATAGAGCAATAACCATTGATGGGCTTTGAGCAAGTAACTGGCGGCACACAGGGCAATACCGGCCAGCGCAACGCTCTGCACCACGTAGCGCATTGGCCCGGCGTTTTGCCGCGCCTGGCGCAGACGCAGTATCAGCACCAGTGCCATCAGCGGCAGTAGCCAGTGCAGGCTGTTATGCGTCAAGCCAAAGCCAATCAGGAAGGGCCAGGCGAGCAGCATTAGTCCCGTTATCAGCGGGATCGCGCCACGCACCCGGTTTTACTCTTCGTGCAGCAGTTGGGCGACGGCGTCCACAACATCCTGAACGGTGCGTACCGATTTGAAGGTTTCCGGTTTGATTTTTTTACCGGTCTTTTTCTGCAGGTGAACGATCATGTCGACGGCGTCGATGCTGTCCAGCTCCAGGTCTTCATACAGACGCGCGTCAGGGGTGATCGCTTGTGGTTCAATTTCAAACAGTTTGATCAGAAGTGCTGAGACTTCCTGGTAAATCGTGTCTTGTTGAGTCATGGGGGCTGTCTCAGGCGCGTTGAGCATGAATGAAGGATGCCAGCGTGGCAACGGAGAAGAAGTGCTGACGCATCTCTTCGCTTTCCGCTGATAACACCACGCCGTACTGGTTTTTGACCGCCAGGCCAAGCTCAAGGGCGTCGATGGAATCCAGACCCAGACCATCACCGAACAGGGCCGCCTCGGTGTCGATATCGTCGGCGGAGAGTTCATCCAGGTTCAGGGTGGAGATAATTAGATTTTTAATTTCAAGATAGAGCGCTTGCATCATTAATTCCTGCCAAAGATTGAAGACCTGATGTTAAACGTTGCTGTAGATGCCGGTTTAACTGGCGTGCCGCCAGCGCCGGTTCTTGTTGGGCCGCATCGTAAAAATCATGGGCGTTTACCCGTTCACGGACATCAACCGTGAAAAAGGGCTTATGCGGCGGTACGTCATACCACCGGCTTTTTTTATCGAGCAGATGCTCGCTGCAGTGGATAAGCACCACCCGCATATCACTGCCGCAACGTACGGCGATGTTCGCCGCACCACGCTGCAGCGTGATGGCTTCCCCGAAGCGCGTGCGCGTGCCTTCCGGGAAGATTAATAGGGTATCGCCCTGATTCAGCCGCTGCTGGCTGGCACTTAACAGCGTTTCGGCTTCGCTGTTAACCAGGTAATCCGCTGCGCGGATCACGCCGCTGACGAAGGGATTGCGCAGTAATGCGCTCTTCACCAGACAGTCCGTTTCGGGCATCACCGAGGCGAGGATAACGTAATCGATCAGCGTCGGGTGGTTAGCCACGACCAGGCAGCCACGCTCATTACGCAAAGCCTCGAGGTTATCGATGCGATAATCCAGCACGCCAAGGGTGCGGGCTACGGTTAAAAAGAAGCGGAAACTGGCGGCGATGCTGCGGCGCGCCAGACGGCGACGACGGGCGCGATCGCGCTGAACCACGAGGAGCAGGTTGAACCACACCAGCGACAGCAGTAACCCCCCTACGCCAAAAAGCGCGAAGCAGAAACCGGTCATTACCAGGCGCCACGCCCAGTTTATTTTTGCAACCAGCCGGGTCATGCGCGCGCCCATTCCCATAGCAGGCGTTCTCCGGGAACTACAAACGCGCGCTCTTCGCGCAGGTAACCTTGCAGGAACAGCAGGCTTTGCGGGAGAGGCGGCTCGTCGCCGATACTGCCGCTGCGGGTTGCGCAGTGGAGGGTTTCACCCGCCTCAAAGACCAGCGCCAGCGCGTAGGGCCAGGTCGGCATCTGCGCAGGCAGTGCCGGATGATAAAACTCGGGCAGTGCGCCGTCAAAATCCACCAGCAGAACCCGGGAATAACCGGCCTGCAGCAGGCTCAGCACTTCGCATAAACCCTGCTGGAACGTATCCTGCCCGGCAGAGATCGACGAGGAGACAATAGGCTGACGGGCAGCGATGGTCAGGTTGCCCACCGCGGAATTATGCACCGACATGGCGAAATCAGTGGGGGAGACCGCCTGGTCCGTCGCCAGTGCATGCAGGATACGGTAATTGCGCTCCAGCTCGCCGTGGCGGCTGGTATAGACAACGGCATCGATAGCGTGTTTACGCAGCATCGCCAGCCCACAATCAACGGCCAGTTTGCTGCCTGAGTTGAGACGACGGGCGGTCATCATCGGCAGGTCGGTGAGTCTGGGTAGGGGCGCGGCGGGGTCGAGAATAATCGACCCCTGTGACCATGCCTGCCACTGTGCGGCATCGCAAAGACCTGGCGCTCTGGCCTGCCAGTCAAGAAGAGTAAGTGCAAATTTCATCTACGCGCGTCCGCGATAAACCTGTAATCAAATGACGATACAAACGTCAGAACAGCCGGGGCTGTTTAATGTTCATTTTTCTGACAAATCAGTAAGGTGTGACCCAAACCAAGATTATCCAGACGTTGCTCTACGTGGAAACCGGCGGTCTCCAGGTAGTGGTAAAATTTTTCAGCGCTATAGAAGCGGCTGTTGCCGTTTGCCATGCAGGTAAAATAGAGCGATGTGGCGTTCAGGCTAAACGATGCGGCTTCAAATTTTTGCGCATCCCAGAACAGCTCCATAATGCACAGTCTGGCGCCTGGCTTCATCACATTCGCGACGTTGCCCAGCATGGTGACAATCTGGTCGGGTGAGAAGCAGTCGAGGAACTGGCTCATCCACCAGATATCGGCTTCCCCTGGCAATGGCGCATCGCTAAGCATATCGACAGCATGGAAGCCAATGCGATGAGAAAAGCCTGCTTTTGCGACATTTTCCTGCGCCAGTGCGATTTGCTGGGGCAGATCGAGCAGCGTGACCGCCACATTTTCATCATAACCGCAGCAGCGCAATGCCCATTTTCCAGTATTGCCGCCTACATCGTACAATTTTGTCGGCTTGCTTGCGAATATATGCGGTAGCGCGGCGTCAAACGCGGCGTCTGAGTAGTAGTGATCGAACGCGAACCAGCTCGCTTTCGCCTGATCGGGCAGCTGAGATAATGCCGGATAGATGGTTGGCCATTCACCGAATACCGATAACCCGGACGGTTTACCCTGTTCGAGGGAGTCTGAAAGATTAAATAACCCCTGATAACAGACGTCCTGCGTGAAATCCATATTTACGCGGGTCATTTTATCATGCAGCAAAAAATGACCGACTTTGGCGAGATAATAGACGCCATCATGATGGGTAACGATGCGTCCGCTTAATCCCATATCCAGTAATACGCTTACCGCATATTCATTCAGGGTGCTATTTGCCACTATTTCATCGAGGTGAGAGCCGCGTTTACCTTGTTTATCCAGCCAGGAAAGTACACCCGAGTTACGCAGACAAAGGGCAGTTTGAAACAGCATTGGCGCAAAGGCGATACGTTGCGCTTCCGTGATGGCATCAAGCGCGCTGAGGGAGTCCTTTTCGTACATGGATTGCGTAACCTTTCACTGGCAAAAAGATATTATCGGGCCATGACAGCCCGACTTTAATAAAAATTACAGTGCTGCACCGGCAGAGAGATTCAGCTGAATATCTTTGTCGAGATTACGTACCCAGCGGTTATAATTCTTATGGATTTTACCGTCCGCAGCCTTCAGGTTCATGCTGTTTTCATAATGAATAGAGTAGCTTGATGCAGAATAGGTTACTTTAATATCTGCGGAGTGGTCGCGGGCCTGCAGACGGCCTTTAATGACGCCAGGACCGGCTTCGGTCATGATCCATTCACGCTGAAGACCCGCTTTCAGAATGGCGTTTTTCACCTGCGCAGCGGTATGACCGGCGCTCACAACAGAGTTCACTTCTACGATAGGCGCGGTACGCGCACAGCCTGCCAGCGCACCCATAATAGTAATAGCAGCAACCCATTTAATAATTTTTTTCATCAACAACTCCATATCAGTAATAACGATTTAAGCCAATAACACTCACATATTTAAAACATGTTAAAGAGACTACGGTTATCTACGTAACCCTTTAGTCTGGCTATTATTTCCTGATGACGGTTAAAAGTAATATCCGCGATCAAGAAAAAATCGGCCATTGAATTTTGCACTTTTAATTTGCTTTAAATAAGCATTAATTCCGGACTTTTGCGGGCGTTATTCAGCCACCCTGAAGGGGAAAAGACGCAGAGAATGAAAAATGCCGCTTTGTTAAAAGCGGCACATATACTACAGGTGCTGTTAAGGTATTTAACCTACTCTGTTTGGTAGGATTTTGGACATTTTGTCATCCGGGTAGCCGGCTTTTTGGTCTGCCTGGGCCCAGCAAGATTGCCAGCTTGCTGCCGCCCTGAGTCGTCTCCATCCAGATTTTACAGACGCTGGTGAGCGGTACGGAAAGCAACATGCCGACCGGCCCCAGCAGCCAGCCCCAGACTAATAACGACAAGAAGACCACCATCGTCGACATCCCCAGACGGTGGCCCATCATGCGGGGTTCGACAATATTTCCCAGCACCATGTGTACCACCAGGAAAAGTGCACCGACCATCATGCATTCGTAAAAACCATTGAACAAAAAGGCCTGGATCATGGGCGGCCCGGCGGAGAGGACAGCGCCAATATTGGGAACATAATTAAGCAGAAAGGCCAGCACACCCCACATCAGTGCAAACTGGACGTCCAGTAGCGCGAGCCCCAGCCAGACGATGGCTCCCGTCCACAGGCTCAGTAACGTTTTCAGCGCCAGATAGTGCGACACTCCCTTCAGGGCGCGGTGCAGGCCGGCAATGTGGATCTGCGGATTGTGCAGGGCAAAGCGCATTTTATAGGGGACGTGGCGCACCTCGAAAAGCATAAAGACGACCGTCATCACCAGCAGCACAATGCTCGCCATCGCCCCGGAAAGTTGGGTCATGAATGCGGTGGCGAAGGTCATCACCTTCTCAGAATCCATTCGCTGCAGCATGCGTTCTGGCGAAATGTGCAGGTTAAGAAAAGGCATCATCTGCTGTAAATCCACCAGTTTGCGCGTCAATTCCCGGTTGTATTTTGGCAGCATTGCGACAAATTCATTCATCGAGGCCGCCAGTACGCCGAAGAGGGCGATAAGGACAATCAGCATTACCACCACCACAATGGTAATGGCGATTGGGCGACTGACCCCGCGCCGTAAAAACCAGGTCACCAGAGGGTTAAGGACAATTGCGAAGAAGAGCGCCAGCAAGAGCTGGACAAGGATATCCGCCGCGGCGTGGATCCCGGCCAGTATCACCACCAGGCAGGCCAGCTTGAGTAAAATGTGAAGTCCTGCTTTATCGGGAGGCGTGGGCGTCATGACGATTCCTTTTGTTGTATGCATATAGAGTGTAGTGCGCGGCAGACGCTTCGTTAGACGCTGATATTCTGAAAAGTCGCTGCTGATTTTCTGCCCCTGACGTGGTAATAGTGAAACACTGTTGTAAAAATCCTGGTGATATCCATGCCCGAACCTGCCGCCGAACTGGCGCTGAGCGGATTGCGCCTCAATCTGCGTATTGTCTCTGTCGTTATTTTTAACTTTGCCAGCTACCTCACCATCGGCCTGCCGCTTGCGGTACTGCCAGGTTATGTCCATGAAACCATGGGTTTTAGCGCATTCTGGGCGGGGCTGGTGATCAGCTTGCAATACTTTGCCACCCTGATGAGCCGCCCGCACGCGGGCCGGTACGCCGATCTTTTCGGGCCAAAGAGCATTGTGGTATTGGGATTGTGCGGTTGTTTTCTCAGCGGCGTGAGCTACCTGCTGGCCGACTGGACCCACGCCTGGCCGATGGCAAGCCTGGCGCTGTTATGCCTGGGGCGCGTGATTCTGGGTATCGGCCAGAGCCTGGCGGGAACCGGCTCAACGCTGTGGGGCGTTGGCGTCGTCGGCGCGCCGCACATTGGCCGGGTGATTTCATGGAACGGGATTGTCACTTACGGCGCGATGGCGATAGGTGCGCCGCTTGGCGTGCTCTGCTATCGCTATATTGGCCTGCAGGGGCTGGCACTCACGATTATGGGAGTGGCGTTACTCGCCATTCTCTTCGCGCTGCCGCGCCCAAAGGTGAAAGCCAGCAAAGGAAAACCGATGCCGTTTCGGGCGGTGCTGGGACGCGTCTGGCTTTACGGCATGGCGCTGGCGCTGGCCTCGGCAGGGTTTGGCGTCATCGCCACCTTTATCACCCTGTTTTACGATGCTAAAGGCTGGGACGGTGCCGCCTTTGCCTTAACGCTGTTTAGCTGTGCGTTTGTCGGCACCCGCCTGTTGTTCCCCAACGGCATTAACCGCCTGGGCGGGCTGAACGTGGCGATGATCTGCTTTGCCGTGGAAATTATCGGCCTGCTGCTGACCGGGATCGCTAACGAGCCGTGGGTCGCGAAAATTGGCGTTTTCCTGGCGGGGGCTGGTTTTTCGCTGGTCTTCCCGGCGCTGGGCGTGGTGGCGGTGAAGGCCGTGCCGCAGCAAAACCAGGGCGCAGCGCTGGCGACCTATACGGTGTTTATGGATATGTCGCTCGGGATCACCGGGCCGCTGGCCGGACTGGTGATGGCATGGGCAGGGGTGCCAGTGATTTATCTTGCGGCGGCGGGGCTGGTCACGGTGGCGTTATTATTGACCTGGCGGCTAAAAAAAAGGCCCCCGACGCCAGCGCCGGAGGCCACTTCAACGTGATGGATTACTGAATCACGAGAGTGTTAATGATATTTTCAGCGGCAGTTTGCGCTTTCTGCTGATCGTCGGCAGGCAGCGTAATCTGCAGAGTCAGCAGTTTGTTATCGACCTTGCCGAGCACCACGGATGAGTACGCGGTCTGGCCTTTGGCCGAGATAATGCTATCCAGCTGCTGCAGCTTGTGGCCTTTCAGTTCAATGGACTTGTTGGTCACCACCTGCAACTGCGGGTCACGGGTACGCTGTTGATCTTCAAGGCGCTTCGCCAGCACGCCCAGATCTTCTGAGGTGTCGTCGCCGACAATCACGATCACGGCTTTTTGCCCCGTCGCGTCGGAATAAACGTGCATATTGTTGCTCTGGGTGCCCAGTTTACCGCTCTGATCGGTCATGTCCGCCGGCAGAGAGAAACTGAGTTTGCCATCCATCAGGCTGATCGGCTGGCTCGTTGCGTTGCTTTCAGCAGACGCGGCCTGAGCGGCAGATTTGGTATCGCTGTTGTCACAAGCTGCAAGCCCCATTACCAGCAGGCCAATCCCGACATATTTAACCAGATTGCGCATTAACTTCTTCCTTTCGATAAACGGCCATAACGGCTCATTCTTCCATCTTATCACAACTGCTCTGGGGAACCTTTACCCTGCCTGCAATGCCGAGATTTCAGATTTATCTGCCAGCTTTTTCATACACATATTCAGCAATACACCATACATCGGCAGGAAGAATACCAGGCTGATAAGCACTTTAAAGGCGTAATCCACCAGCGCGATTTCCATCCAGTGCTGCGCCATAAACGCATCCGGGCTACGCCAGAAGGCGATAAAGAAGAAGGCCAGCGTATCGCTCACATTGCCAAACAGCGTGGAGGCGGTGGGAGCCAGCCACCAGCGACGACTCTGCCGCAGGCGGTTAAAGACGTGCACGTCGAGGATCTGCCCCAGCGCATAGGCCATAAAGCTGGCGGCGGCGATACGCGCCACAAACAGGTTAAAGTGCGCCAGCGCGCCAAAGCCCTGCCAGCTTCCCATATAAAACAGGGAGGAGATCACATATGAGATAAACAGCGCAGGCAGCATCACCGCGAAAATAATGCGACGTGCCAGCGGCGCGCCAAAGATCCGCACGGTAAGGTCGGTTGCCAGGAAGATAAACGGGAAACTGAATGCGCCCCAGGTGGTGTGGAAACCAAAAATGGAGATGGGGAGCTGCACCAGGTAGTTACTGGAGGTAATCACCAGCAAATGAAAAAGCGAAAGCCAGAACAACGCTTTGACGCGCTGCGATTGTGTAAAGGAGTTCATATTGTACCTTTTTGATTAATATTTGGGGTGAGGGAACCCAATAAAGCCGCCGCATGATACTGCTTTGACAGGCGTTTGCAATGGCTAATTTTCACGCAATCGTTAACCTGGTTTGCTTTGCCTGAAACGCGGCGTAAACTACTGCCGTTTTTCTGTGAACGAGATGAAGATGACCGATCTGTTTTCTACCCCAGACCACACCCTTGATGCCCAGGGCCTGCGTTGTCCGGAGCCGGTAATGATGGTGCGCAAAACCGTGCGTAACATGCAGACCGGCGAAACGTTGCTGATCATCGCTGACGACCCGGCGACAACCCGCGATATTCCTGGCTTTTGTACCTTTATGGAACACCAGCTGGTGGCACAAGATACCGGCGCGCTGCCGTACCGCTACCTCATCCGTAAAGGCCAGTAGCCCTCTCGCCCGACAGGGCGTGACTGCCTCCCGGCAGAACGCCCATCACATTTTCAAACCATCGTTTCAAAATTAAGCGTTTTTGTGAGGCGCTTCACCTTCGCTTTTCAGGGCGTAGTCTAGTTTTTAAGCGGAAAACTAAAACAACGTTTTAACGCTTACCTCACTACCCTGGAGTTGACTCGATGAAAACGACCCTCAAGCCGTTGCTGGCCGCGCTGTGTCTGTCTGCCGTTGCTGCATCCGTCTCTGCTCAAACCATTAAAGCTGCCGATGTGCATCCCGAGGGCTACCCGAACGTGGTGGCGGTACAGCATATGGGCGAAAAACTTAAACAACAAACCGACGGCAAGCTGGAGATTAAAGTCTTCCCCGGAGGCGTGCTGGGCGATGAAAAACAGATGATTGAGCAGGCGCAAATGGGGGCCATTGATATGATTCGCGTCTCTATGGCGCCGGTTGCCGCCATCCTGCCGGATATCGAAGTCTTTACCCTGCCGTACGTCTTCCGCGATGAAGACCATATGCACAAGGTCATTGATGGCGATATCGGCAAGCAGATTGGCGATAAGCTCACGGCTAATCCGAAATCGCGTCTGGTCTTCCTCGGCTGGATGGACTCCGGTACCCGCAACCTGATCACCAAGGCCCCGGTAGCGAAACCTGAAGATCTGAAAGGGCTGAAGATTCGCGTGCAGGGGAGCCCTGTCGCGCTGGCCACGTTGAAAGATATGGGCGCTAACGCGGTCGCGATGGGGGTGAGTGAGGTTTACAGCGGTATGCAGACCGGCGTCATCGACGGCGCAGAGAACAACCCACCGACCTATATCGCCCACAACTACATGCCGGTTGCCAAGAACTACACCCTGAGCGGTCACTTCATCACCCCGGAAATGCTGCTCTACTCGAAAGTGAAGTGGGACAAGCTCAGCGCCGACGAGCAGCAGAAGATTTTGACCCTGGCCCGCGAAGCTCAGATGGAACAGCGCAAGTTGTGGAAAGAATATAACGATCAGGCGCTGGCGAAAATGAAAGCGGGCGGCGTGCAGTTCCACGATATCGATAAAGCGGTCTTTGTGAAAGCGACAGAGCCGGTGCGCGCCCAGTACGGCGACAAGCACCAGGATCTGATGAAAGCCATCGCTGACGTTCAGTAAACCGGAGTATGTATGTCCGAAATCTACCTGAAGTGGATGGACCGTCTCTACCTGCTGGCGATGGCGATTGCCGGGCTGTCGCTGCTGGTCATGACCATTGTTATTCCAATCGGCATCTTCTCTCGCTATGTGCTCAACCGCGGTGAGTCCTGGCCTGAGCCGATTGCCATTATCTGCATGGTGACGTTCACCTTTATCGGCGCGGCGGTGGGTTACCGCGCCGGCTCTCACATCGCGGTCAACATGCTCACCGACCGCCTTCCCGCCGGGCTTAAAATGCTCTGCGCCAGGGTGGTGGATCTTCTGATGCTGCTGATTTCACTCATCATCTTCTGGTACAGCTACCTGCTGTGCATGGAGCTCTGGGAGCAGCCCGTGGCGGAATTTCCCATACTGACCTCCGGCGAAAGCTACCTGCCGCTACCGGTGGGATCGGCAATATTGATTCTCTTTGTGCTGGAGCGGCTGTTCTTTGGCTCCCAGGAAAACCGCCCGGTCGTGATGATCGGTAACCACAGTTAAGGGGTGAACGATGGACGCTTTTGTTTTGTTATTCACCCTCGCCATTCTGCTGGCACTGGGAATGCCGGTGGCCTTTGCCGTAGGGTTAAGCGCCGTTGCCGGGGCGCTGTGGATTGATTTGCCGCTGGAAGCGCTGATGATTCAGATAACCAGCGGGGTAAACAAATTTACTCTGCTGGCGATCCCGTTCTTTATCCTCGCCGGGGCGATCATGGCGGAGGGGGGCATTGCGCGGCGGCTGGTGAACTTCGCCTATATTTTTGTCGGGTTTATTCGCGGCGGATTGTCGCTGGTAAACATTGTGGCCTCGACCTTCTTCGGCGCTATTTCGGGGTCGTCGGTGGCGGATACCGCCTCTATCGGCAGCGTGATGATCCCGGAGATGGAAAAGAAGGGCTATCCGCGAGAATATGCAGCGGCGGTCACGGCCAGCGGGTCGGTGCAGGCGATTTTAATCCCGCCCAGCCATAACTCGGTGATCTATTCGCTGGCGGCTGGCGGCACGGTTTCTATCGCCACCCTGTTTATCGCAGGCGTTTTGCCGGGGTTGCTATTGGGATTAAGTCTGATGATCCTCTGCCTCGGATTTGCCCATAAACGCGGCTATCCAAAAGGGGAAAAAATCCCCTTTAAACAGGCACTGAAGATTTTTGTCGATGCCCTGTGGGGACTGATGACGGTAGTGATTATCCTCGGCGGGATTTTGACCGGGATCTTTACCGCGACCGAATCAGCGGCGGTGGCCTGCCTCTGGGCCTTCTTCGTCACCATGTTTATCTACCGCGATTATAAATGGAGCGAGCTGCCGAAGCTGATGTGCCGCACGGTCAAGACGGTCACCATTGTGATGATCCTGATTGGCTTTGCCGCGGCATTTGGCGCGGTGATGACCTACATGCAGTTGCCGATGCGCATCACCGAATTCTTTACCGCGCTCTCGGACAACAAATACGTGATTTTGATGTACCTCAATATCATGTTGCTGCTGATCGGCACTCTCATGGACATGGCACCGATCATCCTGATCCTGACGCCGGTGCTGCTGCCGGTCACCAACTCTCTGGGGATTGATCCGGTGCACTTCGGCATGATCATGATGGTGAATCTCGGGATCGGGCTGATTACGCCGCCGGTAGGATCCGTGCTGTTCGTTGCCAGCGCGGTGAGTAAACAGAAGATCGAAAGCGTGGTCCGCGCCATGCTGCCCTTCTACGGCATGCTCTTGATTGTATTAGCGATGGTGACCTATATCCCGGCCATCTCATTGTGGTTACCGGGCGTACTGGGGATGCAGTAACGCCGTGCCCCCAGGCATCGTGAAGGAAGGCTGGGGTGGGGTGGGGTGGGGCAGTAGACCCACCCCGGCCGTCATTCATTTGGGTGTATTACCGACGACGCAAAAGCCGTAACGCGTTCGCGGTGACCAGCACCGTCGCCCCGGTATCTGCCAGCACTGCCAGCCACAGGCCGGTTATCCCGAGTAGCGTTGTGACCAGGAAAATAGCCTTCAGCCCCAGCGCGATAGCGACGTTCTGACGAATATTGGCGCGGGTGGCGCGGGCAAGGGCGATCATCTGCGCCAGCCCGGTCAGGCGATTGTGGGTCAAGGCTGCATCGGCGGTCTCCAGCGCCACGTCGGTGCCGCTACCCATCGCGATGCCCAGCGTCGCGGCTTTCATCGCCGGGGCATCATTAATGCCATCTCCCACCATCGCCAGTGGGGCATCTTCTTTTAGCTTCGCCACGGCACGCACTTTATCGGCAGGCAGTAATCCGGCCCTGTAGGCCAGCCCCAGTTCGTTCGCGATGGCTGCGGCGGCGCGTGGGTTATCCCCGGTGAGGATGACGCCCTGAATGCCCATCTGATGCAGTGCGGCGACCGCCTGTTTCGCATCCTCGCGCAGGGTATCGCGTAGCGCCAGAACCCCTTTGGTCACGCCATCCTGCAGCACAACCACAACCGTTTGCCCGGCCTCCTCTAAAGCCTGAGCCTGTGCGTCAGGGGTGCCGCCCGCCGCGATAATCACGACCTTTTTACCTTCGACCTCGGCTTCAATGCCCGATCCTGGCAGCGCACGCTGCGCGGTTGCCGCCGGGATCGTCAGCCCGCGGGATTGAGCTTCACGAACAATGGCCTGCGCCAGCGGGTGCGTGGAACCTTGCTCAACGGCCGCCGCCAGCGCAAGCAGTTCGTTCTCACTGCTCGCCTGCGGATAGATACCGGTCACCTGCGGCTTTCCGACGGTCAGCGTGCCGGTTTTATCGAAGGCGACGTGCTGTACCTGACTCAGCTGTTCCAGCGCGGCACCGCCTTTAATCAGCGCCCCGTGACGCGCGGCAGCGGCAAGGCCAGAGGTAATAGCCGCAGGCGTGGAGATCACCAGTGCGCAGGGGCAGCCAATCAGCAGCAGCGTTAACCCCTTGTAGATCCACGCTTGCCACGGCGCGCCAAAGAACAGCGGCGGAATAAGGGCCACCAGCAGGGCGACCAGCATGATGGCCGGGGTATAAATCCGGCTGAAGCGATCGATAAATCGCTCAACCGGGGCGCGGCGCTCTTCGGCTTCCTCAATGAGCTTCAGAATGCGGTCGATGGCGCTGTCGCCAGGTTCAGAGAGAACGGTAAGCTGTACCAGACGATCCACGCTGGTTGCCCCCGCCGGAACTCGTTCTCCGGTCTTGCGTTCTACCGGAATCGACTCACCGGTCAGGGCGCTTTCATCGAAACTTGCCATTGCATTTAGCAGGGCGCCATCGGCGGGCAGGCGCCCGCCTGCGGCCACTTCGATAACATCGCCCGGACGTAGCGCACTGATGGCCACGGTTTTACGTTCGTGATTAACGACCTGAGTGGCGGTTTCAGGGCGGAGCGCCATTAACGCGCTTACCCCTTTGCGCGCCCGGCTCGCTGCCCAGCCTTCCAGGCGTTCACCCACCAGAAACAGCAGCAGCACCATAGCGGCCTCTGCCGTCGCGCCGATAAACAGGGCACCTATGGCCGCCACGCTCATCAGGGTTTCGATGGCAAACCAGCTTCCGCTTTTCATCAGGCGTAGCGCCTGACGGGCGATGGGATAAAGTCCCACCAGCGTGGTAGCGATAAAGGCCAGGTTACCGAGAGGGTGGTTAAACTGCTCCAGCGTCCAGCTCAGCGCCATCAGCACAATCAGCGTGATAAGCGGCAGATTTTCCCGCAGGAAGGAGGTGTGTACGACCGGGGCGGATTCACTGCGCAGGGAGTAACCGGCGTTGACGACGGCGGCCTCAACCCGGGAAGTAACATCGCTGTCGGCGCTGACCAGCAACTTTTCCGTGGCGAACAGCACCTGGACGTGATTGACCCCCTGCACCTGTTTCACCGCGTTTTCGACTTTGCGCGCGCAGGCGGCACAATCCATGCCGTTAACGACCCAGCTATAACGTTTTCCGCTTTCAGTCTGCGGGGTTAGCGCTTCTGTTTCGCAGGCGCTTACGCAACAGCAGGGCACTTCGGGCTGGGCGGGGGTAAGCTTAAGCGCCGAGAATTGTGGCACTTTTTTTGACGTTTCTGGAGTCGACATGGCACTCTCCGGTAATGATAATTTTCTCATTAACCGCAGCATACACTCTGGAGTCGACTCCAGAGTCAAGCGTTTTTAAATATAGAGCGAACGCACGATCAGGAAGTGGCCGGCAAAGTAGCAGGCGGCAGCAATCGCATTATCAGCCCGGAAACGGCGACGATAGTGGCTGCCCAGCCAGACGATATTCCCGATAAGCAGCAGGGTCGCGCCGAAGAAGGCTGACATCGCCGGGGCCGTTGGGCGGAAGAACCACAGTTCACCCGCCAGCCAGACCATCACCAGCGTCATGGCGATAAAGGTGCAAACGGGCCAGCGCATCTCCTCCAGTCGCGTCCAGATCACGGCAATCAACAGCGCCCCAATCACCAGCAGCGCCAGCGGTAGCGGCCAGAAGAAGGAGAGCGTCATCTGGCTGGCGAAATAGATGGTATAGAGCAGATGCGACAGGAAAAACGCCCCTACGGCATAGAGCAGCCGCTGGCGTGGAAGAAGTGTTAACGCATCACCCACCAGCGAGGCGCACAGTCCGGCGAGCACCAGATAGCTGACGGCGTTGAACATAGGCGCCTGCCAGGCAAGGAGTAATAAAAGCAGCAGCGTGACGGGTTTAAACAACCAGCGCTGCCAGGCTGGGCCACGGTAAGACGCATCGACGTAAAGCCATGCGGAAAAACAGACAGCGATAAATGACCAAAGCATATTAACTCCCTGTATCTGTTACGGCTGAATAATCAGTTTCTGATTTAGTGTAGTGACGCGGGCGGGCGTTTGGCAATGCGGGGAAGGCAAGGTATCCTCAATTCCGTCTAATCTGATGGAATGCGTTGATGAGCAAGATCCCGCTTTTTTTCATTATCGTGGTGGCGATTATTGTCATTGCCGCCTCGTTTCGCTTCGTGCAGCAGCGCCGCGAGAAGGCGGATAATGATGCTGCGCCACTGCTGCAAAAGCGCGTGGTGGTGAGCAATAAACGTGAGAAACCCATTAACGATCGCCGTTCACGCCAGCAGCAGGTGACGCCTGCCGGAACCGCCGTGCGCTATGAAGCGAGCTTCAGGCCGCAGACCGGAGGGCTGGAGATGACCTTCCGCCTGGAGGCGCAGCAGTATCATCAACTGACGGTGGGGGAGAAGGGGGTGTTGAGCTACAAAGGATCGCGGTTTGAAGGATTCAGGGCTGAGTAATGCTCGATCGGTCCCCTCTCCCTGTGGGAGAGGGTTAGGGTGAGGGCATCAGGCCGCACCTTACTTCTTCACCAGCGCCTTAAACTTCTTCATCCACACCAGCAGTTCAAACACGCCGAAAATAAAGACCCGTACCTGCTGCCAGGCAGTCATTTGTGGGCCATCTTTTGGCAGGCCGTTTTTCAGCATCACCATCTGCAGGGCGTGCATAAACGAAGTGAAAATCAGCGCTACGTTAACAAAGATGTTCATTGGACGCGGGAAAGGGTGCACCAGATTGAGGATCAGAAATGCCCAGACCCCCAGCATCAGCAAACGCCCCAGATTAATCAGAACCGGCATCGGTCTCTCCTTGTGATTGTCGGTGATAAAGACGATAAGCCACCTGACCGGCCACTTTTTCCCGGTGCAGATCCCAGTGTACGGGCACCGGCGGCAGGCCGTTTTCCACTTCACTCTCTACGTAGATTAGCGCGTTATCTGCCAGCCAGCCGTTGTTTTCCAGTAATGCTAATGTCTCTTCCAGCAACCCTTTACGAAACGGCGGATCGACAAAGACCACATCGTGCGGCGTGCCGGGTTGCGCGAGGAAGGTGAGCGTGTTGGTATTCACCACTTTGGCATGGCTCGCCTTCAGGGTTGCAAGGTTTTGCTGTAGCTGCTGCGCTACGCCGCGCTCCATCTCCAGCAGAATGGCGCTGGAGGCATAGCGGGAGAGGGCTTCCAGCCCCAGCGCGCCGCTGCCGGCAAAGCAATCCAGGCAACGGGCATCGGCCATCGACGGTGCCAGCCAGTTAAACAGCGTCTCACGCACGCGGTCGGTGGTGGGGCGCAGGCCGGGACTATCCGGCACCGGAAGTTTACGGCCTCGCCACTGGCCGCCGATGATACGTATCTGACCGGCCGCAGCACGGTTGGGTTTCTTCATATCTTTGCTCAGGTCACTCATTGGGCCTGCGCTTGCAGGCGGTGATGTGCGTTAAGTTAAGTGATAAACTATTTCATCATTTTTTTAGCTTCCATGTATATAGCGCCGGAAATTAACCGCGAGGGGTGTAGTCGCAAATGGCAAAAGAGAAAAAACGTGGCTTCTTTTCCTGGCTGGGCTTTGGGCAGAAAGAGCAGGAAACCGAACAGCAGGTTGAAGAGCAGCAGGCTGTTGACGCGCAGCCCGAGCCTGAAACGCCAGTAGAAGCGATTGCTGAACCCGCAGCGGAAGAGCACGCTCATTCGAAAGAAGAGACAGAGGCCTTTGCCGAAGAGGTTGTCGAGGTCACGGAGCAGGTACAGGAGAGCGAAAAACCGCAGCCGGTTGAGCCTGAGCCTCTCCCTGACGTTGAGCCTGTCGAACAACCAGAGCCGGTAACCGAGAAGAAGGTTGAGCCAACCCCGCAGGCGGTTATCGAACACGAAGCGCTGCCGCTGCCGGAAGAGGTGAAAGCCGAAGCGGTCTCAGCCGAAGAGTGGCAGGCCGAAGCGGAAACTGTCGAAATTGTCGACGCGGTGGAAGAGGAAGCAGAACGCGAACCGGAACTCACCGACGAAGAGCTGGAGGCCCAGGCGCTGGCAGCCGAGGCCGCTGAAGAAGCGGTCATGATCGTGCCAGTGGAAGCGCAGCCAGAAGATGAGGCCGTGCAGGAGCAAGAAAAACCGACGAAAGAGGGGTTCTTCGCCCGTCTGAAGCGCAGCTTGCTTAAAACTAAAGAAAACCTCGGTTCCGGATTTATCAGCCTGTTCCGCGGCAAAAAAATCGACGATGATCTGTTTGAAGAGCTGGAAGAACAGCTGCTGATTGCCGACGTCGGTGTTGAGACCACGCGAAAAATCATCGCCAGTCTCACCGAAGGCGCAAACCGCAAACAGCTGCGCGATGCTGAAGCGCTGTACGGTCTGCTGAAAGACGAGATGGGTGAAATCCTCGCAAAAGTTGACGAACCGCTTAATATTGAAGGCAAAATGCCCTTTGTTATTCTGATGGTTGGCGTTAACGGCGTAGGGAAAACCACCACCATCGGTAAGCTGGCGCGTCAGTTCGAGCAGCAGGGCAAATCGGTGATGCTGGCGGCGGGCGATACTTTCCGTGCGGCCGCGGTTGAGCAGCTGCAGGTGTGGGGCCAGCGCAACAACATTCCGGTCATTGCTCAGCATACTGGCGCAGACTCCGCCTCCGTGATCTTCGACGCCATCCAGGCCGCGAAGGCGCGTAACGTGGATGTGCTGATTGCCGATACCGCCGGGCGCTTGCAGAACAAATCGCACCTGATGGAAGAGCTGAAGAAGATTGTTCGCGTCATGAAGAAGCTGGATGAAGACGCACCGCATGAAATTATGCTGACCATTGACGCCAGCACCGGACAGAACGCCATTAGTCAGGCGAAATTGTTCCATGAAGCGGTAGGGTTGACCG
This sequence comes from Leclercia sp. UBA7405, assembly GCF_037152215.1. Lineage (NCBI taxonomy): Bacteria > Pseudomonadati > Pseudomonadota > Gammaproteobacteria > Enterobacterales > Enterobacteriaceae > Leclercia > Leclercia sp. UBA7405. Next base: position 79,139 of record NZ_JBBCMR010000005.1, read on the forward strand.
GTATTACGCTGACAAAACTGGACGGCACCGCAAAAGGCGGGGTAATTTTCTCCGTGGCAGATCAGTTCGGTATTCCTATCCGCTACATTGGTGTTGGCGAACGTATCGAGGATTTGCGTCCGTTTAAATCGGACGACTTTATTGAGGCACTATTTGCCCGAGAGGATTAACAATGATTCGCTTTGAACACGTCAGCAAGGCCTATCTCGGTGGGAGACAAGCGCTGCAGGGAGTTACCTTCCACCTGCAGCCGGGCGAGATGGCATTCCTGACCGGCCATTCCGGCGCGGGGAAAAGTACCCTGCTCAAGCTGATCTGTGGGATCGAACGGCCAAGCGCCGGGAAAATCTGGTTTAGCGGCCACGATATTAGCCGTCTGAAAAACCGTGAAGTGCCGTTTCTGCGTCGTCAGATCGGCATGATTTTCCAGGATCACCATCTGCTGATGGATCGCACCGTTTTCGATAACGTGGCGATCCCGCTGATTATTGCCGGGGCCAGCTATGATGATATCCGTCGTCGCGTCTCTGCGGCGCTGGACAAGGTTGGGCTGCTGGACAAAGCGAAGAACTTTCCGATTCAGCTTTCCGGCGGTGAACAGCAGCGCGTGGGCATCGCCCGGGCGGTGGTGAACAAGCCTGCCGTTCTGCTGGCGGATGAACCGACCGGAAACCTGGACGAAGCCCTCTCCGAAGGGATTTTGCGTCTGTTTGAGGAGTTTAACCGCGTTGGGGTGACGGTATTGATGGCGACGCACGATTTGGGCCTTATCTCCCGTCGTTCGTACCGCATGCTGACGCTCAGCGACGGGCACCTGCACGGAGGCCTTGGTGAATAAGCGCGACGCAATCAACCAGATCCGCCAGTTTGGCAGCAAATTCGACCGTTTCCGCAAACCGCATAGCGGAGGTGACGGCAATCGCAATCAACCGAGACGTGCGAAAGCCGCCCCGAAACCAAACTCGCGAAAAACTAACGTCTTTAACGAGCAGGTTCGCTACGCCTTCCAGGGCGCACTGCAGGATCTGAAGAGCAAGCCGCTGGCGACCTTCCTCACGGTGATGGTGATTGCCATCTCCCTGACGCTGCCCAGCGTCTGCTACATGGTCTACAAAAACGTAAACCAGGCGGCGTCGCAGTATTACCCATCGCCGCAAATCACCGTCTACCTTGATAAAGCGCTCGACGACAACGCTGCGGCGCAGGTTGTGGGGCAGATCCAGGCCGAGCAGGGGGTAGAGAAGGTTAACTACCTTTCGCGTGAAGAAGCGCTGGGGGAGTTCCGTAACTGGTCTGGCTTTGGTGGCGCGCTGGATATGCTGGAAGAGAACCCGTTACCCGCCGTGGCGGTGGTGATCCCGAAAATCGATTTCCAGGGCACGGATTCGTTGAACACGTTGCGTGACCGGGTTTCCCGCATTAACGGAATCGATGAAGTGCGCATGGACGATAGCTGGTTCGCGCGCCTGGCGGCGCTTACCGGGCTGGTGGGGCGCGTGGCGGCAATGATTGGCGTGCTAATGGTCGCGGCGGTGTTCCTCGTCATTGGTAACAGCGTCCGTCTGAGCATCTTTGCCCGTCGCGATACCATCAACGTGCAAAAGCTGATCGGCGCAACGGATGGCTTTATCCTGCGTCCATTCCTCTACGGCGGGGCGCTACTCGGTTTTACCGGCGCATTTCTTTCACTGATATTGTCAGAAATTTTGGTGATGCGGCTCTCTTCTGCCGTTACTGAAGTGGCGCAGGTTTTCGGAACTAAGTTTGATATCAGTGGCTTAGGGTTCGATGAGTGCCTGTTATTACTGCTGGTTTGCTCAATGATTGGGTGGGTCGCAGCCTGGCTTGCTACCGTCCAACATTTACGTCGCTTTACTCCGGAATAATAAAAGCGTGATATAATCTTTCCCTGCACCGAGTTGTCGCTCTGCAGGGAAAGAGCTCCCTGTTGTCTCTTCCCCGCAGTATCATCTCCATGTCACAATTTGTGCGTAATTTATTCACCGTTGCGCCTGGAACTTGTGGATAAAATCACTGTCTGATACAAGAGTGGATGCTATTCTCGTTGCTCAAACGCTTTGGCATGGTTATTGCCTGATGGGGATAACCTGGACCAGAAGAGATCATATTGAGAGGAATGAATGACCAAAGAAATGCAAACTTTAGCTTTAGCCCCTGTTGGTAACCTGGAGTCTTACATCCGGGCTGCGAACACCTGGCCGATGTTAACGGCCGAGGAAGAAAAGGAGCTTGCTGAAAAGCTGCATTACCAGGGCGATCTGGAAGCAGCTAAGACGCTGATCCTGTCTCACCTGCGCTTTGTTGTTCACGTTGCTCGTAATTACTCGGGCTACGGCCTGCCGCAGGCGGACTTGATTCAGGAAGGTAACATTGGCCTGATGAAGGCTGTACGTCGCTTTAACCCGGAAGTGGGTGTGCGACTGGTCTCCTTCGCCGTGCACTGGATCAAAGCGGAAATTCACGAATACGTACTGCGTAACTGGCGTATCGTGAAGGTCGCCACGACGAAAGCGCAACGCAAACTCTTCTTTAACCTGCGTAAAACCAAGCAGCGTCTGGGCTGGTTTAATCAGGATGAAGTGGAAATGGTGGCGCGCGAGCTGGGTGTAACCAGTAAAGACGTGCGTGAGATGGAATCCCGTATGGCCGCCCAGGACATGACCTTTGACATGTCTTCCGACGACGATGCGTCCGACAGCCAGCCGATGGCACCGGTTCTGTATCTACAGGATAAAACCTCTAACTTTGCTGACGGCATTGAAGAGGATAACTGGGAAGATCAGGCTGCCAACAAGCTGAGCTTTGCGATGGAAGGCCTCGACGAGCGTAGCCAGGATATTATCCGTGCCCGCTGGCTGGACGAAGACAACAAGTCCACCCTGCAGGAGCTGGCCGACCGCTACGGCGTCTCCGCTGAACGTGTGCGTCAGCTTGAAAAGAACGCCATGAAAAAACTTCGCGCCGCTATTGAAGCGTAATTTCTGCGAAGTCCCCGTTTAGCCGAAATAGTTCAGGCTGCAGGAAGGCGGCAAATGAGTGAATCCCGATGAGCTTACATGAGAAAGTGATTCGGGTGAACGAGAGCAGCCAACGCACCTGCGGCTTGAAATATGAAGGATAAAAGCCCCTGGATGTGAATCCGGGGGCTCTGTTTTTTTAACGCCCGCTCTGGCGAAATTTTACCCCCTGGCAAACACTTACTGATGCGCTACGCATGCGATCCTCAGGGGGATAAGGTGAACAACAAAGAACTGAATGACCGGCGCTTGCAGGCCACGCCGCACGGCATTGGGGTGATGTGTAACTTCTATGCCGATAAAGCCGAAAACGCCACGGTGTGGGACGTGGAAGGCAACGAATACATCGACTTCGCCGCCGGGATCGCGGTGCTGAACACTGGCCATCGTCATCCAAAAGTCATCGCCGCCATCGAAAAACAGCTTCACACCTTTACGCATACCGCCTACCAGATTGTCCCGTACGAAGGCTATGTCGCCCTCGCAGAGCGCATTAATGCCCGCGTGCCGATCGACGGGCCAGCCAAAACCGCCTTCTTCTCAACCGGCGCAGAAGCGGTTGAAAATGCGGTGAAGATCGCCCGCGCCTGGACCCGTCGTCCAGGCCTTATCACCTTTGGCGGTGCCTTCCATGGCCGCACCTTTATGACCATGGCCCTCACGGGCAAAGTGGCACCCTATAAACTGGGATTCGGCCCTTTCCCCGGCTCGGTCTACCATGCGCAATTTCCCAACGAACTGCACGGGGTAAGCACCGCTGAGGCGCTGCACAGCGTGGAACGCCTGTTTAAAACCGACATCGCCCCGGATCAGGTGGCAGCCATCATCATTGAACCGGTGCAGGGCGAAGGCGGGTTCAACGTGGCCCCCGAAGATTTTATGCTGGGGCTGCGCGCCATCTGCGATAACCACGGCATTTTGCTGATTGCCGATGAAGTCCAAACGGGCTTTGCCCGTACCGGCAAACTCTTCTCAATGGAACATCACCGCGTGAAGGCGGATCTCATCACCATGGCGAAAAGCCTGGCGGGCGGGATGCCGCTCTCGGCGGTCTCGGGGCGCGCAGAGGTGATGGACGCCCCCGCGCCCGGTGGGCTGGGCGGCACCTATGCGGGTAATCCGCTGGCGATTGCTGCAGCCCATGCGGTGCTGGACGTGATCGATGAAGAGGATCTCTGCGCACGTGCGGCGCATCTCGGCCATCATCTGGTGGAAGTGCTGAACAACGCCAAAGAGAGTTGCCCTTATATCGCCGATATCCGTGCTCAGGGCTCAATGGTGGCGGTGGAGTTCAACGACCCGCAAACCGGACAGCCCTCGCCGGAATTTACGCGGCAGGTCCAGGAGCGCGCCCTGAAAGAGGGGCTACTGCTGCTAAGTTGCGGCGTGTATGGCAACGTGATTCGTTTCCTCTATCCGCTTACCCTTCCCGAAGCTCAGTTCCGTAAAGCGCTCGATATTATTTCTGCGGCGCTGACACGTTAAAGCCTTTTACCCGGCAGAAAAAACTGCCGGGTTTATCATATATTCATTTCAAATTAGCTATTCCATATCCATGAAAATGGGGTATGTTTTAGCAGAGTATGCTGCTTTGGCACCGGCAGCACACCAAAATATAACTATCATATGCTTTTCTTATGCCGATAAGAAAAATAATGTGCCGCACAACAACATCACAACAATTGCAAAAACCATAACAATGGGGATTCTCAGGATGAACATGAAGGGTAAAGCGTTACTGGCAGGATGTATCGCGCTGGCATTCAGCACCATGGCCCAGGCAGATATCAAAGTGGCGGTTGTGGGCGCCATGTCCGGCCCGGTAGCACAGTACGGCGATCAGGAGTTTACGGGCGCAGAGCAGGCGGTTGCAGACATTAATGCCAAAGGCGGCATCAAAGGCGAAAAACTGCAGATCGTAAAATATGATGACGCCTGTGACCCGAAACAAGCGGTCGCGGTAGCGAACAAAGTGGTCAACGATGGGATTAAATACGTTATCGGCCACCTGTGCTCCTCATCCACGCAGCCTGCGTCTGATATCTACGAAGACGAAGGCATTCTGATGATTACCCCGGCAGCTACCGCACCGGAGCTGACTTCACGTGGTTACAAACTGACCCTGCGTACCACCGGTCTGGACTCCGACCAGGGGCCAACCGCGGCGAAATACATTCTGGAAAAAGTGAAGCCACAGCGTATCGCTATCGTTCACGACAAACAGCAGTACGGTGAAGGCCTGGCGCGCGCGGTGCAGGATAACCTGAAAAAAGCCAACGCCAACGTGGTCTTTTTTGATGGTATTACCGCCGGTGAGAAAGACTTCTCTACGCTGGTGGCGCGTCTGAAGAAAGAGAATATCGATTTCGTCTACTACGGTGGTTATCACCCGGAGATGGGCCAGATCCTGCGTCAGGCACGCGCTGCCGGTCTGAAAACCCAGTTTATGGGTCCGGAAGGGGTTGCGAACGTCTCCCTGTCTAACATTGCGGGTGAGTCTGCCGAAGGTCTGCTGGTGACCAAGCCGAAGAACTACGACCAGGTGCCTGCGAACAAACCGATCGTAGATGCGATCAAGGCGAAGAAACAGGATCCAAGCGGCGCGTTCGTCTGGACTACCTACGCGGCGCTGCAGTCTCTGCAGGCGGGTCTGAACCAGTCCGCCGATCCGGCTGAGATTGCTACCTGGCTGAAAGCGAACTCTGTTGAAACCGTAATGGGGCCGCTGTCATGGGATGAGAAGGGCGACCTGAAGGGCTTCGAGTTCGGCGTGTTTGATTGGCATGCGAACGGCACGGCGACCGACGCTAAGTAAGACTGGTGCGGTTGGATGCCCTCACCCTAACCCTCTCCCACGGGGAGAGGGGACTGTTTGATGCGGTTTGATGCCCTAACCCTAACCCTCTCCCATGGGGAGAGGGAACTGTTCGGTGGGGGCTTTTCACCCGCTCGCTGAGAGGGAGTGCCGGAACCGCCTTTCTCCCTCTCCCTGTGGGAGAGGGCCGGGGTGAGGGTATCAGGCCGCACATACCTAACCGCAAAAATCTAGCGCTTCTCCCACCCATTGGTCTGCGCCGTAAACCCTAACGCCTGCATAAATGCCGCCATCACGCCGCGGTCCTCCACACCGACATCCGCCATCCACCATGACGTCACGCTCGGGTTATCGCGGATCACCTCTTCAATCAAATACTGCCCCACGCCACGACGGCGGGTCACGTCACGCACGCGTAGCGAGTCCAGCGCGCCCTGCGTACCGCTCAGGGTTACGCGAACGGCGGCCAGCAGACGTTCGTTAAAACGGGCAGCGTAAATACGATGGGTGTCATCAACGTTCAGAGAAGAGGGGGAGTATTCCGGCCAGATTTTGCCCAGGTCGATATGATCCTGGTCGCTAAAGGTCACCAGACGAATGATAGTCAGTTTCATTAGCAGCATGTCCACATTTAAAAAGTAGGGGCAGTGTACTCAATTTATATCCTGACCGGCGTCCTCTTTTTTAATCCATTATCCAGGTGATTACTTTTTTAGCAGTCGCATGGGTAGGGATAAAACGCAGGGATCGAAAAATAAGCAGAATATTACCCTGTAAGGCAGCGTTTTATTCCGCGCTTTGTACCGTTATTTTATGCTGCAAACTCCACTTTTATTTGTTTATCTCCGACTAATTTCAGAATATTATCTTTGCTTAATCGCCTGAAAAATAGAGATTTTAGTCTGGTTTTTGCCAAAAAACTGCGCTAAACCATTAAAGGCACTGGTAAAAATAGCGTTGTTCATTAAAAGTACAGAATGCTTTTTAACCATAATAAAACAAAATATAAACATCACGTCACGAATGGGGATTCACAGATGAAAAGGAACGCGAAAGCATTAATCGCGGGGATGGTTGCACTGGCAATTTCGCAGGCAGCGATAGCGGAAGAGATTAAAGTTGCCGTGGTAGGCGCGCTGTCCGGTCCTGTTGCCCAGTGGGGTGATATGGAGTTTAACGGCGCGCGTCAGGCTATCCAGGATATCAACGCTAAAGGCGGTATCAAAGGCGACAAACTGGTTGCCGTCGAGTATGACGATGCCTGCGACCCTAAACAGGCCGTCGCCGTAGCCAACAAAGTGGTTAACGATGGTATCCAGTACGTGATTGGTCACCTCTGCTCCTCTTCAACTCAGCCGGCGTCTGATATCTACGAAGATGAAGGCATTCTGATGATCACCCCGGGCGCCACTAACCCGGAGCTGACCCAGCGCGGCTATGAGCACATTATGCGTACCGCCGGGCTCGACTCCTCTCAGGGGCCGACCGCCGCCAAATACATTCTCGAGACCGTTAAGCCAAAGCGCATCGCCATCATTCACGATAAGCAGCAGTATGGAGAAGGGCTGGCGCGCTCCGTGCAGGACGGCCTGAAAAAAGGCAATGCGAACGTGGTCTTCTTCGATGGCATTACCGCCGGTGAGAAAGACTTCTCCGCGCTGATTGCCCGCCTGCAAAAAGAGAACATCGACTTCGTCTATTACGGCGGCTACTACCCGGAAATGGGTCAGATGCTGCGCCAGGCGCGCGCTACCGGTCTGAAAACCCAGTTTATGGGGCCAGAGGGGGTGGGCAACGCCTCCCTCTCTAACATCGCGGGCGATGCGGGCGAAGGCATGCTGGTCACGATGCCAAAACGCTATGACCAGGATCCGGCAAACAAAGCTATCGTGGATGCGCTCAAGGCGCAGAAAAAAGATCCAAGTGGTCCGTATGTCTGGATCACCTATGCCGCCGTGCAGTCTCTGACCACGGCGCTGGAGCGTACCGGCAGCAAAGAGCCGCTGGATCTGGTGAAAGATTTAAAAGCACACGGGGCGAACACCGTGATTGGGCCGCTGAACTGGGATGAGAAAGGCGATCTGAAGGGATTTGAGTTTGGTGTCTTTAAGTGGCACGCCGATGGTTCGTCTTCGGCCGCCAAATAATTATCCCACCGCCCGGCTCTCCGGGCGGGTATAAAAAGGTTTGCATATGTCCGAGCAGTTTCTCTATTTCCTGCAGCAGATGTTTAACGGCGTCACGCTGGGAAGCACCTACGCGCTGATCGCTATCGGCTACACCATGGTTTACGGCATTATCGGCATGATCAACTTCGCCCACGGCGAGGTGTACATGATCGGTAGTTACGTCTCCTTTATGATCATCGCCGCGCTAATGATGATGGGCATCGACAGCAGCTGGCTGCTGGTCGCCGCCGGGTTTGTCGGCGCGATTGTGATCGCCAGCGCCTACGGCTGGAGCATCGAGCGCGTCGCCTACCGGCCGGTGCGCAGCTCCAAACGCCTGATTGCGCTGATCTCCGCCATCGGGATGTCCATTTTCCTGCAAAACTACGTCAGCCTGACCGAAGGTTCGCGCGATGTGGCGCTGCCAAGCCTGTTCAACGGCCAGTGGATTGTGGGGGCCAGCGAGAACTTCTCTGCCTCTATCACCACCATGCAGCTGGTGATCTGGATCGTGACCTTCCTGGCGATGCTCGCCCTGACCATTTTTATCCGCTACTCCCGCATGGGACGCGCCTGCCGCGCCTGCGCGGAAGATTTGAAGATGGCGAGCCTGCTTGGGATTAACACCGACCGCGTGATCGCCCTGACCTTCGTGATCGGCGCGGCAATGGCTGCCGTGGCGGGTGTCCTGCTCGGCCAGTTCTACGGCGTAATCAACCCTTACATCGGCTTTATGGCCGGGATGAAGGCCTTCACCGCAGCGGTACTGGGCGGTATCGGCAGTATCCCGGGCGCGATGATTGGCGGCCTGATCCTCGGCGTGGCGGAAGCGCTCTCTTCGGCGTACCTGAGTACAGAATATAAAGACGTGGTGTCGTTCGCCCTGCTGATTCTGGTGCTGCTGGTGATGCCTACCGGTATTCTGGGCCGTCCGGAGGTAGAGAAAGTATGAAACCGATGCATTTCGCGATGGCGCTGCTCTCTGCCGCCATGTTCTTCGTGCTGGCGGGCGTCTTTATGGGCGTCCAGCTGGAGCTGAGTGGCACCAAACTGGTCGTGGATTCCGCGGCTGACATTCGCTGGCAGTGGGTATTTATCGGCACGGCGGTGGTCTTCTTCTTCCAGCTGCTGCGCCCGATTTTCCAGAAGACGTTGAAAAACGTCTCAGGGCCGAAATTCGTGCTGCCGGCAATCGACGGCTCGACCGTTAAGCAGAAGCTGTTCCTCGTGGCGCTGCTGGTGGCCGCGGTAGCGTGGCCGTTCGTGGTCTCTCGTGGCACGGTGGATATCGCCACCCTGACCATGATTTACGTAATCCTCGGTCTCGGTCTGAACGTGGTGGTGGGCCTGTCGGGCCTGCTGGTGCTGGGCTACGGCGGTTTCTACGCCATCGGCGCCTACACCTTTGCGCTGCTGAACCACTATTACGGCCTCGGCTTCTGGACCTGCCTGCCGCTGGCAGGGCTGGTCTCGGCTGCTGCGGGATTCCTGCTTGGCTTCCCGGTCCTGCGCCTGCGCGGCGACTATCTGGCGATTGTGACCTTAGGCTTCGGTGAAATCGTCCGTATCCTGCTGCTCAACAACACCGAAGTGACCGGCGGCCCGAACGGTATCAGCCAGATCCCGAAACCGACCTTCTTCGGCCTGGAGTTCAGCCGCACCGCCCGCGAAGGCGGCTGGGACACCTTCAGCAACTTCTTTGGCATTAAGTACGATCCGTCCGACCGCGTGATTTGGCTCTATCTGGTGGCGTTGCTGCTGGTGGTCATCACCCTGTTCGTGATTAACCGTCTGCTGCGCATGCCGCTGGGCCGCGCGTGGGAAGCGCTGCGTGAAGATGAGATCGCCTGTCGCTCGCTGGGTCTGAACCCGACCCGCATCAAGCTGACCGCGTTCACCATCAGCGCCGCGTTTGCCGGCTTTGCCGGAACGCTGTTTGCCGCGCGTCAGGGCTTCGTCAGCCCGGAATCCTTCACCTTTGCCGAATCTGCCTTTGTGCTGGCGATTGTGGTGCTGGGCGGGATGGGATCGCAGTTCGCCGTTATTCTTGCAGCCGTCCTGCTGGTGGTCTCCCGCGAGCTGATGCGCGACTTTAACGAATACAGCATGCTGATGCTGGGTGGTTTGATGGTGCTGATGATGATCTGGCGTCCGCAGGGCTTGCTGCCGATGACCCGTCCGCAGTTGAAGCTTAAGCGTGCGGAAGCGAAAGGAGAGCAGGCATGAGTCAGCCATTATTATCCGTTAACGGTCTGATGATGCGTTTTGGCGGCCTGCTGGCCGTCAACAATGTGAATCTGGATCTGCACAAGAAAGAGATCGTCTCCCTGATTGGCCCGAACGGCGCAGGAAAGACCACGGTCTTTAACTGCCTGACCGGCTTCTATAAGCCGACGGGCGGCACCATCATGCTGCGCGAGCAGCACCTGGAAGGGCTGCCGGGCCAGCAGATTGCCCGCATGGGCGTAGTGCGTACCTTCCAGCACGTGCGCCTGTTCCGTGAAATGACGGTGATTGAAAACCTGCTGGTGGCGCAACATCAGCAGCTTAAAACTGGCCTCTTCTCCGGCCTGCTGAAAACCCCGGCCTTCCGCCGCGCGCAGGAAGAAGCGCTCGACCGCGCCGCTACCTGGCTGGATCGTATCGGTCTGCTGCAGCACGCTAACCGCCAGGCGAGTAACCTGGCCTACGGCGATCAGCGTCGTCTGGAGATTGTCCGCTGCATGGTGACCCAGCCGGAAATTCTGATGCTCGACGAACCGGCCGCTGGCCTCAACCCGAAAGAGACCAAAGAGCTGGACGAGCTGATTGCTGAGCTGCGCGATCATCACGACACCACCATCCTGCTTATCGAACACGATATGAAGCTGGTGATGGGCATTTCTGACCGTATCTACGTGGTAAACCAGGGCACACCGCTGGCCAACGGCACGCCGGAAGAGATCCGCAACAACCCGGACGTGATCCGCGCATACCTGGGTGAGGCATAAGATGGAAAAAGCGATGTTAACGTTCGACAAGGTCAATGCGCACTACGGTAAGATCCAGGCGCTGCACGATGTTAGCCTGCACATTAATCAGGGCGAAATCGTCACCCTGATTGGGGCCAACGGCGCGGGTAAAACCACGCTGCTCGGCACCCTGTGCGGCGACCCGCGCGCCAGCAGCGGGCAGATTGTGTTCGACGGCAAAGAGATTACCGACTGGCAGACCGCCAAAATCATGCGCGAAGCGGTGGCGATTGTTCCGGAAGGGCGCCGCGTCTTCTCGCGCATGACGGTGGAAGAGAACCTGGCGATGGGCGGTTTCTTCGCCCACCGCGACCAGTTTCAGACCCGCATCAAATGGGTATACGAACTCTTCCCGCGTCTGTGGGAGCGTCGCGTGCAGCGTGCCGGCACCATGTCCGGCGGTGAACAGCAGATGCTGGCGATTGGTCGCGCGCTGATGAGCCAGCCGCGTTTGCTGTTGCTTGACGAACCCTCGCTCGGCCTTGCGCCGATCATTATCCAGCAGATTTTCGACACCATCGAACAGCTGCGCAAAGAGGGGATGACCATCTTCCTCGTCGAGCAGAACGCCAACCAGGCGCTGAAGCTCGCCGACCGCGGCTACGTGCTGGAGAACGGCCGCGTGGTGCTGTCCGATACCGGCGACGCGCTGCTGGCGAACGAAGCCGTGCGAAGTGCGTATTTGGGCGGTTGAGAGATTCATCTTTTAAAAAGGAGCCATCTGGCTCCTTTTTTGTACGCCTTACCTGTACAATAAACCTGTACTTAAAAGGAGGCTCTATGCGTACAATGAACTATAGCGAAGCCCGGCAGAATCTTGCCTCCGCGCTCGAGTCCGCGGCAGCAGGAACGCCAGTCACTATTTCACGTCGTGGTCATAAGTCTGCGGTGATCATCAGTATGGAAGAGTTTGAGCGCTATCAGACGGCAAAGCTCGACGCAGAGTTTGACGCCATCATGGGTATTCATGGCAGCGAAATCAGGGAGCTGGCTGATAAATGACGCTGCAATTTATCTCAGCGGAAGAGATAGTGCTGTTTCACGACAAGCTGCTTAGCGTGACGCCGGGCGTTGCGGGAATGCCGGATCCAGGCCGGGCGGAAGCCCTGCTGTACCGCGTGCTGAATAAGTACGAATACGAAGGCGTTACCGATGTCTGGATGCTGGCGGCGATGCACCTGCTGGCTATCTCTCGCGGTCACATCTTCAATGACGGCAATAAGCGAACGGCTTTGTTTATTACCCTGCTGTTTCTCAAACGTAATGGTATTTCGTTAAAGGCCAATCCCGATTATGTGGATATGACCGTTGAGGCAGCGGCAGGGCGTTTGACGCTTGACGAGGTTGTCCAGCGTCTACGTTGTTAGCCCGAAGCCTTCTCTTCGCGTGGGTAAGTACCAGACCAAGGTAAAAGCAAAAAGGCAACGCACGTTGCCTTTTTTAGTGTTTGCTCCCTCTCCCCGTGGGAGAGGGCTGGGGTGAGGGCATCAGACCGCACAAGGCAAAAGCAAAAAGGCAACGTACGTTGCCTTTTTTAGTGTTTGCTCCCTCTCCCCGTGGGAGAGGGCCGGGGTGAGGGCATCAGACCGCACAAGGCAAAAGCAAAAAGGCAACACACGTTGCTTTTTTAGTGTTTTCTCCCTCTCCCCGTGGGAGAGGGCCGGGGTGAGGGCATCAAACCGCACCGATCCCCTTCACACAACCATCATCCCCCTGACGTCTTGTTGTAACCTATCTGTAAACAAACAGTTATTTTTCTGTCATTCGAGCATGTCATGTTACCTCGCGAGCACAAAACGCGTGATATCGCGCATCCGGCACAATAAGAGAGATGACAATGACATCGTTACGACACACAGCTTTGGGTCTGGCAATCGGTCTGGCTTTTGCGACGAACGCAATGGCTGTCACTACCATTCCATTCTGGCATTCCATGGAAGGGGAGTTGGGTAAAGAAGTAGACTCCCTGGCGCAGCGTTTCAATGACACCCACCCGGATTACAAAATTGTGCCGGTGTACAAAGGTAACTACGAGCAGAGCCTGAGCGCGGGCATCGCCGCCTTCCGTACCGGCAACGCACCGGCCCTGCTGCAGGTGTATGAAGTGGGCACCGCCACCATGATGGCCTCGAAAGCCATCAAACCGGTCTACGAAGTGTTTAAAGACGCGGGCATCAACTTCGACGAATCCCAGTTCGTGCCGACGGTTTCCGGTTACTACACCGATTCCAAAACCGGCCACCTGCTGTCTCAGCCGTTCAACAGCTCTACCCCGGTGCTGTACTACAACAAAGACGCCTTTAAGAAAGCCGGTTTAGACCCGGAGCAGCCGCCAAAAACCTGGCAGGATCTCGCCGAGTACACTGCGAAGCTGAAAGCTGCAGGGATGAAGTGCGGCTACGCCAGCGGCTGGCAGGGCTGGATCCAGATTGAAAACTTCAGCGCCTGGCACGGCCTGCCGGTGGCGACCAAAAACAACGGCTTCGACGGCACCGACGCAGTGCTGGAGTTCAACAAGCCAGAGCAGGTAAAACACATCGCGCTGCTTGCCGATCTGAACAAGAAGGGTGACTTCAGCTACTTCGGCCGTAAAGACGAATCCACCGAGAAGTTCTACAGCGGTGACTGCGCTATCACTACCGCCTCCTCCGGCTCGCTGGCGGACATCCGTCACTACGCCAAATTCAACTACGGCGTGGGCATGATGCCTTACGACGCCGACGTGAAGGGTGCGCCGCAGAACGCCATCATCGGCGGGGCGAGCCTGTGGGTCATGCAGGGTAAAGATAACGGCACCTACAAGGGCGTGGCCGAGTTCCTCGACTTCCTGGCGAAGCCAGAAAATGCGGCCGAATGGCACCAGAAGACCGGCTACCTGCCGATCACCAAAGCCGCCTACGACCTGACCCGCGAGCAGGGTTTCTATGAGAAGAACCCAGGGGCGGATATCGCCACGCGTCAGATGCTGAACAAGCCGCCGTTGCCGTTCACCAAAGGTCTGCGTCTGGGCAACATGCCGCAGATCCGTACCATCGTGGATGAAGAGCTGGAAAGCGTCTGGACCGGGAAGAAAACGCCACAGCAGGCGCTGGATTCTGCGGTAGAGCGCGGGAACCAGCTGCTGCGCCGCTTTGAACAGTCGACGAAGTCGTAATTAAAACTCATCCCCTCACCCCGGCCCTCTCCCCATAGGGGAGAGGGTGTCATCGTCCCCTCTCCCCTTTGGGGAGAGGGTTAGGGTGAGGGGTGAAAAACTACCTGAGCTAAACTATGTCCTCATCCCGTCCGGTGTTCCGCTCCCGCTGGCTACCCTATCTGCTGGTCGCGCCGCAGCTGGTTATCACCGTTATCTTCTTTATCTGGCCTGCGGGCGAAGCGCTCTGGTACTCGGTACAAAGCGTCGATCCGTTCGGGCTCTCCAGCCAGTTTGTTGGCCTGGATAATTTCGCTGCCCTCTGGCACGACACCTACTACCTCGACGCATTCTGGACAACGATGAAATTCAGCGCGCTGGTTACCGTCAGCGGCCTGCTCGTCTCGCTGTTCTTCGCTGCGCTGGTGGATTACGTGGTGCGCGGTAGCCGCCTCTATCAAACCCTGATGCTGCTCCCCTACGCCGTGGCGCCTGCCGTGGCCGCCGTGCTGTGGATCTTCCTGTTTAATCCCGGGCGCGGGCTGATTACCCACTTCCTGGCAGAGCTCGGCTATGACTGGAACCATGCGCAGAACAGCGGTCAGGCGATGTTCCTGGTGGTCTTCGCCTCGGTATGGAAGCAGATCAGCTACAACTTCCTGTTCTTCTTCGCCGCGCTGCAATCTATTCCGCGATCGCTGGTAGAAGCCGCCGCCATTGATGGTGCAGGCCCGGTACGCCGCTTCTTTCGTCTTGCCCTGCCGCTAATCGCGCCGGTGAGTTTCTTCCTGCTGGTGGTCAATCTGGTCTACGCCTTCTTCGACACCTTCCCGGTGATCGACGCCGCCACCGCAGGCGGCCCGGTACAGGCCACCACCACCCTGATTTATAAGATCTATCGCGAAGGCTTCGCCGGCCTGGATCTCTCGGCCTCCGCCGCCCAGTCCGTCGTGCTCATGTTCCTCGTCATCCTCCTGACGGTGGTGCAGTTCCGATATGTTGAAAGTAAGGTGCGCTACCAATGATTGAGAACCGTCGTGGGCTGACGATTTTCAGCCATACCATGTTGATTCTGGGGATCGTCGTTATTCTTTTCCCGCTGTACGTGGCCTTTGTGGCCGCCACGCTGGACACCAAAGCGGTGTTTGATACGCCAATGACGCTGATCCCCGGCACGCATCTGCTAGAAAACATGAGGACCATCTGGACCCAGGGCGTGGGCGCCAACAGCGCGCCGTTCTGGCTGATGATGCTCAACAGCTTCATCATGGCGTTTGGCATTACGGTGGGCAAAATCACCGTCTCGATGCTCTCGGCCTTCGCCATCGTCTGGTTCCGCTTTCCGCTGCGTAACCTCTTCTTCTGGATGATTTTCATCACCCTGATGCTACCGGTAGAAGTGCGTATCTTCCCGACGGTGGAGGTGATCGCTAACCTCGGCATGCTCGACAGCTACGCGGGCCTAACCCTGCCGCTGATGGCCTCGGCCACCGCCACCTTCCTGTTCCGTCAGTTCTTTATGACCCTGCCGGACGAGCTGATTGAAGCGGCGCGTATCGACGGTGCCTCGCCGATGCGCTTTTTCCGCGACATCGTGCTACCGCTCTCACGCACCAACCTCGCGGCGCTGTTTGTGATCACCTTTATCTACGGCTGGAACCAGTACCTGTGGCCGCTGTTGATTATTCAGGACGTCAACCTCGGCACGGCCGTGGCAGGCATCAAAGGCATGATCGCCACCGGCGAAGGCACCACCCTCTGGAACCAGGTGATGGCGGCAATGCTGCTCACCCTTATCCCACCCGTCGTCATAGTTTTAGCCATGCAGCGTGCATTTGTCCGTGGCCTGGTCGATAGCGAGAAATAACATGGCAGGTTTAAAACTTCAGGCAGTAACCAAAAGCTGGGATGGCAAAACCCAGGTCATTCAGCCGCTCACGCTCGACGTAGCGGACGGCGAGTTTATCGTCATGGTCGGCCCGTCCGGCTGCGGCAAATCGACGCTGCTGCGGATGGTGGCGGGGCTTGAGCGCGTGACCTCCGGGGATATCTGGATTGACCGCCAGCGCGTCACCGAGATGGAGCCAAAAGATCGCGGCATTGCGATGGTGTTTCAGAACTACGCCCTCTATCCGCACATGAGCGTGGAAGAGAACATGGCCTGGGGGCTGAAAATCCGGGGCATGGGCAAAGGCCATATTGAGGAGCGCGTTAAAGAGGCGGCGCGCATTCTGGAGCTGGACGGCCTGCTAAAGCGACGCCCGCGTGAACTCTCCGGCGGCCAGCGTCAGCGCGTAGCGATGGGACGCGCCATCGTGCGCGATCCAGCGGTGTTCCTGTTCGATGAGCCCCTCTCTAACCTTGACGCCAAGCTGCGTGTGCAGATGCGTCTCGAGCTACAGCAGCTGCATCGCCGCCTGAAAACTACCTCGTTATACGTGACCCACGATCAGGTGGAGGCCATGACCCTCGCCCAGCGGGTCATGGTAATGAACAAAGGGATTGCCGAGCAGATTGGCACGCCGGTGGAAGTGTACGAGAAGCCGGCCACCCGCTTTGTGGCGAGCTTTATCGGCAGCCCGGCGATGAACCTGCTGGAAGGGCGTATCAGCAGCGCGGGCACCCACTTTGAACTGGAAAGCGGGATGGCATTGCCCATCAACTGGTACTATCGTGGTTACGCCGGGCGTAAAATGACGCTCGGTATCCGCCCGGAACATATCGGTTTAACCTCTCAGGCGGACGGGGGCGTGCCGCTGGTGATGGACACGCTCGAGATGCTGGGGGCAGACAACCTGGCGCACGGACGGTGGGGCGAGCAAAAGCTGGTGGTGCGTCTGGCCCATCAGGAACGCCCTAAAGCAGGCAGCACGCTATGGCTGCACCTGCCGGAAAATCACCTGCATCTCTTTGATGGTGAAACAGGACAACGACTATGAGTAACTGGCCTTATCCCCACATCGTCGCCCACCGTGGCGGCGGTAAACTGGCTCCAGAAAACACCCTGGCGGCTATCGACACCGGCGCGCGTTTCGGCCATACGATGATCGAGTTTGACGCCAAGCTGTCGAAAGATGGCGAAATCTTTCTGCTGCACGACGATAACCTGGAGCGCACCAGCAACGGCTGGGGCGTAGCAGGGGAGTTACCGTGGCGTGACCTGCTGAAAGTGGATGCCGGAAGCTGGTACAGCGGTGAATTCAAAGGCGAACCGCTGCCGCTGTTAGCGGAGGTGGCGGACCGTTGTCGTCAACACGGGATGATGGCCAATATTGAGATCAAACCCACGACCGGCACCGGGCCGCTCACGGGAAAAGTGATTGCCCTCGCCGCACGTCAACTGTGGGAAGGGATGACCGCACCGCTGCTGTCGTCGTTTGATATTGACGCGCTTGAGGCGGCCCAGGCCGCCGTTCCGGAACTGCCGCGCGGAGTGCTGCTGGATGAATGGCGTGAAGACTGGCGCGCGTTAACGACCCGCCTGCAATGCGTGTCGATTCACTTAAACCACAAGCTGCTGGATGAAGCACGGGTGAAGGCGTTGAAAGAGGCGGGGCTGCACATCCTGGTGTATACCGTCGACAAACCCCAGCGTGCAGCCGAGCTGCTGCGCTGGGGAGTGGATTGCATCTGCACCGATGCCATTGACCGGATAGGCCCGAACTTTACGGCTGGTTAAGCAGGGTGCCATTCTGCTGCTGCGGCAACATATGCTGTTGCTGCATGCCGCTCTGACTGGTGGTGCTGTTGAGCATGCCGCCGCTGGTGTTGGGTAACGTCTGCACACCCGGCTGGCTTTGCTGGATCCTCTGCGTATTGTTATTCATCTGCGTTTGCAGCTGCTGTTGCTGGATGCGCGTCTGCGTCTGCAACTGCTGATTCAGCATCCCTTTCTGTTGCTGCTGTTGGTTCATCATCTGGGTCTGCATCCGTTGCTGGCTCGGATTCTGATAACCCGGCTGATTAGGGTTATTCAGCGTATTAATCGGCTGTGCCAGCACGGCAAAAGGCAATAACGTCGTCAGTAAAAGAAGTCGTTTCATTGTGATTTCCCCCTTCTGAGGTCTCCTCTAAGTTTACCTCTATTCCGTCACTACGATGATTTTTTAGGAGTTGTGAACCAGGCTTAAACGGGAATATGGGTCCCTTCACCTGGAGAACAACAATGATAAAACCAACGTTTTTACGCTGGGTAGCCATTGCTGCCCTGATGGCAGGCGGCACCTTTAGCGTGGCAGCCAACCCCCCCGCGGCGCCTCCCGTCTCTTACGGCGTAGAGGAGGATGTCTTCCATCCGGTGCGCGCGAAGCAGGGAATGGTCGCCTCGGTAGACGCGCTGGCAACGCAGGTGGGGGTCGATATCCTGAAGCAGGGCGGTAACGCCGTGGATGCGGCCGTCGCCGTGGGCTATGCGCTGGCGGTGACCCACCCGCAGGCGGGGAATCTGGGGGGCGGTGGCTTTATGATGCTGCGCACCAAAGACGGGAAAACGACCGCCATCGACTTCCGTGAAATGGCGCCATCTCAGGCCACGCGCGATATGTTCCTGGACGATCAGGGCAATCCGGACAGTAAAAAATCGCTCACTTCTCACCTTGCTACCGGCACGCCAGGCACCGTCGCGGGCTTTTCGCTGGCGCTGGAAAAATATGGCACCTTGCCGCTAAACAAAGTGGTACAGCCTGCCATTAAGCTCGCGCGTGATGGCTTTGTGGTGAATGACGCCCTGGCGGACGATCTCAAAACCTACGGCAGCGAAGTGATTCCGAATCATGAAAACAGCAAGGCCATTTTCTGGAAAGAGGGCGAACCGCTGAAAAAGGGCGACAAGCTGGTGCAGAAGAATCTCGCTAAAAGTCTGGAGTTGATTGCGGAAAACGGCCCGGACGTCTTCTACAAAGGGGCCATTGCCGACCAGATTGCCGACGAGATGCAGAAGCATAACGGGCTTATCACCAAAGCGGATTTAGCGGAGTACAAAGCTGTTGAGCGCGAGCCGGTCAGCGGCGATTATCGCGGCTATCAGGTGTTCTCAATGCCGCCGCCTTCGTCCGGGGGGATCCATATCGTGCAGATCCTCAACATTCTCGAAAGTTTCGACATGCACAAATTTGGCTTCGGCAGCGCGGATGCGATGCAGGTAATGGCCGAGGCGGAGAAATACGCCTACGCTGACCGTTCGGAGTATCTCGGCGACCCCGATTTTGTGAAGGTGCCGTGGCAGGCGCTAACCAGTAAAGCCTATGCCAAATCCATCGCGGAGCAGATCGATATCAATAAAGCTAAACCTTCGAGCCAGATCCGCCCCGGCAAGCTCGCCCCGTATGAGAGTAACCAGACCACCCACTTCTCGGTGGTGGATAAAGAGGGCAATGCGGTGGCGGTGACCTACACGCTCAACACCACCTTCGGCACCGGGATCGTGGCGGGCAACAGCGGTATTCTGCTGAATAACGAGATGGATGATTTCTCGGCCAAACCTGGCGTGCCGAACGTCTATGGTCTGGTGGGCGGTGATGCGAATGCGGTGGGGCCGAAGAAACGCCCGCTCTCCTCTATGTCACCGACGATCGTGGTAAAAGACGGTAAGACCTGGCTGGTGACCGGCAGCCCTGGCGGCAGCCGCATTATTACCACCGTGCTGCAGATGGTGGTTAACAGTATCGATTTCGGGATGAACGTCGCCGAAGCGACCAACGCCCCGCGTTTCCATCACCAGTGGCTACCGGACGAGCTGCGCGTGGAGAAGGGCTTTAGCCCGGATACTCTGAAACTGCTGGAGCAGCGCGGGCAGAAAGTGGTGGTGAAAGAGGCGATGGGTAGCACTCAGAGCATCATGGTCGGGCCGGACGGTGAGCTATATGGGGCATCGGATCCGCGTTCGGTGGATGATTTGACGGCAGGGTATTGATGTTTTCTCCTCACCCTAACCCTCTCCCTAAGGGAGAGGGGATTGCCCGGTGCGGTCTGCACCTATGGGGAGAGTATTTGCCCGGTGCGGTCTTTTCCCCCTCGCCCCTTTGGGGAGAGGGCCGGGGTGAGGGGGGAGGCTTACTTCATCCGCGCCATATAATAGGCATCCACATACTCGCCGTTGCGCAGGGCAAATTTCTTGCCGGTCCCTTCAATTTCAAAACCGAAACTTTTATAGAGCGCGACGGCGGCGGGATTATCGGCAAACACCGTCAGTTCAATACGTTCAATGCGTAACCAGTTATCACACAGGTTAACCATCTCGCTCATCAGACGGCGACCTACACCCCGTCCCTGCATATCCGCGGCGACGCTGATGCCGAAGGTTGCAACATGACTACGGCGTGGATTTTCCATTACATCCAGTGCCATATGCCCCACCACGCGCTCTTCCAGACAGGCGACGAGATGGCGCCTGCCCGGCCTGGCGGCCACGCGTTCTTGCCACATCTCCAGAGAGGGATGAGGAAGTTGTAGCGTATCTTGATACACCTCCGGATGCGTCATGATCTCGCGTAATGCGGCGGCATCGCTGGCTTCAATGTGGCGTATCACTATCTCACTCATTCCTTCATCCTCTGTAGGTTAATGTCCTCTTTAACATCAGTGACTTTAAAATTTGAGTCAACCCACCTTTTTTGCAAAAAGTATTGGACAAGTGCGAATGAGAATGATTATTATTGCTCTGCATTCAGGAAGACCACTACGGGAACCTGAAAGCACGACATTGCTCACATTGCTTCCAGTATTACTTTAGCCAGCCGCGTGCTGGCTTTTTTTTGCCTGCGATTTTGCCTCGACCGCGTTTTCAGCCACCTCTGGCGTCAATCCCACCACGTTGGTCTTCTCAATCTTCAGGGGCATCACTTCCGCCTGGCCAGAGAAAGTACCGCCTTTTTTCACCGCCAGCGTGCGGTAGGTGAGGGTGCCGGTGACATGGCCATTCTCGCAAATATCTACGATGTCGCAGGTGCACTGGCCATTCACGCTGCCGTCAATGATCAGCTCACGGCAGCTAATATTCCCTTCAATCACGCCGCCACGCATCACCTTGATCAGGTTCTCTTTGGCATCAACATTGCCTTTCAGCGTGCCGTGAATATAGACGTGGCCGCCGGCCACGATATTTCCCTCAAAGCAGACGTCGCTGGCGATAACCGTGGTGGCCTGTTTCTCCGTCGCGGTCGGCTCTTTTTCACGAACTTCAACGGGGGCGGGACGGGAGATAATGGGCTGTTCGATCTCTTCGGATTTTTTCTTCTTAAACATACGATTAACCTGATTAGAAAAAGCGTGGATAGTGAAGTGGAGTAAGGAGAGCGCGCCGAATATCTGCGCCGGCAGGGTGGCTGATAAGGTCCAGCAGATCAGTGTGAGAAACCAGAAAACCAGCGCGATATTTAACGCGAAATAATTGCCAGCCATATGCGTAGCTACTCCCTTAGCGACCATGTGGTTTTGGCTAGTATTTATCGGGATTCGCTCTCTTCAGGTCAAGCTGTTGCCCGCATTTTAGGAATGGACAAAGCCTGCTATTAGCCGCTCTGTTAACGCGTTTAAGCGCATGGGATCGTGAAAGGGTGAAGCGGTCTGATTAAATTCACCCGCGGGTTGCGCTATGGTTAAAGCAGTTTTCTGAATCAGGACAACATGATGACATTACATTGCGCCTTTATTGGCTTTGGTAAAAGCACCACCCGGTATCATCTGCCTTACGTTCTTAACCGGAAAGAGAGCTGGCATGTCGCCCATATCTTCCGCCGCAGCGCAAAGCCCGAAGAGCAGGCCCCGCAATATTCTCATATCCACTTCACCAGCGATCTCGATGAAGTGCTGACGGATCCGCAGGTCAAACTGGTGATTGTCTGCACCCATGCGGATAGCCACTTTGATTACGCGAAGCGTGCGCTGGAAGCGGGTAAAAACGTGCTGGTGGAAAAACCCTTCACCCCGACCATTGCGGAAGCAAAAGAGCTGTTCGCGCTGGCAAACAGCAAAGGGCTGACCGTCACGCCGTATCAGAACCGCCGCTTCGACAGCTGCTTCCTGACCGCGAAGAAGGCGATTGAGAGCGGCAAGCTGGGTGACATTGTCGAAATTGAAAGCCACTTCGATTACTACCGCCCGATCGTAGAGACCAAACCTGGCCTGCCGCAGGACGGCTCGTTTTACGGTCTGGGCGTACACACGATGGACCAGATCATCTCCCTGTTTGGCCGCCCGGATCATGTGGCCTATGACATCCGCAGCCTGCGCAACAAAGCCAACCCGGATGACACCTTCGAAGCTCAGCTGTTCTACGGTGACCTGAAAGCCATCGTCAAAACCAGCCATCTGGTGAAAATCGACTATCCGAAATTTATCGTGCACGGCACCCGGGGCTCGTTTATCAAATACGGCATCGACCAACAGGAGACCAGCCTGAAGGCCAATATCATGCCGGGCGAAGCGGGCTTTGCGGCGGATGACTCCGTAGGGGTGCTGGAGTATGTCAACGAGGGGGGCGAGACGGTAAAAGAGACGCTTGCGCCGGAAACCGGGGACTACGGTCGGGTCTACGATGCGCTGTATGACACCCTCAGCAATGGCGTGCCGAATTACGTCAAGGAAACTGAAGTTCTCACCAATCTTGAAATCCTGGAACGGGCCTTCGAGCAGGCATCACCCTCCACGGTAACCCTCGCCAAATAAGCAGTTCTGACTCCTTTGTTCTTGTTCAATGATTTTGAACAGAGGAGTCAATTTTCACCCTCTATGATCCCAGGTCGATTGCGTCCACACTTACTCCATCGAAACGAACTGGGGTAAAAACAGATGATCTTCTTACGCAAAGCTAACGAACGTGGTCACGCAAATCATGGCTGGCTGGACTCATGGCACACCTTCTCGTTTGCCGATTATTACGACCCGAACTTTATGGGCTTCTCGGCACTGCGAGTGATTAACGATGACGTGATTGATGCAGGCCAGGGCTTCGGTACCCACCCGCACAAAGACATGGAGATCCTGACCTATGTGCTGGAAGGGGCGGTAGAGCACCAGGACAGCATGGGCAACAAAGAGCAGGTTCCGGCAGGTGAGTTCCAGATTATGAGCGCGGGTACCGGCGTGCGTCACTCGGAGTACAACCCGAGCAAAACAGACAAACTGCACCTGTATCAAATCTGGATCATTCCAGAAACAACGGGCATCACGCCACGCTATGAACAGCGCCGCTTTGATGCAGAGCAGGGCAAACAGCTGGTGCTCTCTCCGGATGCGCGTGACGGGTCTTTGAAAGTGCATCAGGATATGGAGCTGTACCGCTGGGCGCTGGCGAAAGACGAACAGTCTGTTCATCAGATTGCTGCTAACCGCCGCGTCTGGATCCAGGTGGTGAAAGGCGAAGTGTCTATCAACGGCACCAAAGCGACTACGGCCGATGGCCTGGCTATCTGGGATGAGCAGGCACTCTCTGTGCATGCCGACAGCGAAAGTGAAATCTTGCTGTTCGATCTGCCACCGGTATAAATAATTACTCAACCTTCCCTTTAAACGGGGAAGGTTGAGCTTTGTCCGTGATAAACTGAAGGAATCTTTCCCTACCGATTTCTCAGGACGATGAAAAAGAAACGCCCCGTACTTCAGGATGTCGCCGATCGCGTCGGTGTGACCAAAATGACGGTCAGCCGCTTTTTACGTAACCCGGAACAGGTTTCCGTGGCGTTGCGTGGCAAGATTGCCGCTGCTCTGGATGAACTGGGCTATATCCCCAATCGCGCACCCGATATTCTGTCGAATGCCACCAGCCGCGCGGTGGGTGTCCTGTTACCTTCCTTAACTAACCAGGTATTTGCCGAAGTCCTACGCGGTATTGAAAGCGTGACGGATGCCTTTGGTTATCAGACCATGCTTGCGCACTATGGGTATAAACCGGAACTGGAAGAAGAGCGTCTTGAATCCATGCTTTCCTGGAACATCGACGGCCTGATTTTAACGGAACGTACTCACACTCCGCGTACCCTTAAAATGATTGAAGTGGCGGGTATCCCGGTGGTGGAGCTGATGGACAGCCAGTCGCCGTGTCTCGACATTGCCGTTGGCTTCGATAACTTTGAAGCGGCCCGGCAGATGACCGCAGCCATTATTGCCCGTGGTCATCGTCACGTCGCCTATCTTGGCGCACGTCTGGATGAACGTACTATCATCAAACAGAAGGGATATGAGCAGGCGATGCTCGATGCCGGTTTAACGCCCTACAGCGTGATGGTGGAACAATCATCCTCATACACTTCCGGTATTGAACTGATGCGTCAGGCACGTCGCGAGTATCCGCAGCTCGACGGTATCTTCTGCACGAACGATGACCTTGCGGTTGGCGCGGCCTTCGAATGCCAGCGCCTGGGGTTAAAAATTCCGCAAGATATGGCCATTGCCGGTTTCCACGGCCACGACATCGGCCAGGTGATGGAGCCGCGTCTGGCGAGCGTGTTAACACCGCGCGAGCGTATGGGCCGCATCGGTGCAGAACGTCTGCTGGCGCGTATTCGTGGGGAAGCGGTGACGCCGAAAATGTTAGATTTAGGTTTCACCTTGTCACCGGGTGGATCCATTTAGTGTGACAAATTTGAAGTAGCTCACACTTATTCATTTCTCGCACCTTTGGATATTGCTTCTCCATAGCCCCGGCAGGACAATGTTACCGATAACAGTTACCCGTAACAATTGACCGAGGGACTCCCTTTGAGCACGACTAACCACGATCACCACGTATACGTCCTGATGGGCGTTTCCGGTAGCGGTAAATCTGCGGTGGCCAGCGAAGTGGCGCATCAACTCCATGCTGCGTTTCTTGATGGTGACTTCCTCCATCCGCGCAGCAATATCACAAAAATGGCCGCCGGCGAGCCGCTGAACGACGACGATCGTAAGCCCTGGCTGCAGGCGCTGAATGACGCCGCCTTTGCCATGCAGCGCACCAATAAAGTGTCGCTGATTGTCTGCTCTGCGCTGAAAAAAACCTACCGCGACCTGCTGCGTGACGGTAACCCGAATCTCTCTTTCATCTATCTGAAGGGCGATTTTGCGGTGATTGAAAGCCGTCTGAAGGCGCGTAAAGGTCACTTCTTCAAAACCCAGATGCTGGTCACCCAGTTTGAAGCTCTGCAAGAGCCGGGTGCGGACGAGCAAGATGTATTAGTGGTTGATATCGATCAGCCGCTGGACGGTGTGGTAGCAAGCACCATCGAGGTTATTAATAAAAGGCAGTAAGTTTTGAGTACTTTAACGCTTGTTTTGACAGCAGTGGGCTCCGTTTTACTGCTGCTGTTTTTGGTCATGAAAGCGCGTATGCACGCTTTCGTGGCATTGATGGTGGTGTCTATTGGTGCAGGTCTCTTTTCCGGTATGCCGCTCGACAAGATCGCAGCGACAATGGAAAAAGGGATGGGCGGCACGCTGGGCTTTCTGGCGATAGTGGTCGCACTGGGCGCGATGTTTGGCAAGATTCTGCATGAAACGGGCGCGGTCGATCAAATTGCCGTCAAGATGCTGAAATCGTTCGGCCATAGCCGCGCGCATTATGCCATTGGCCTGGCCGGTCTGATTTGCGCTCTGCCGCTGTTCTTTGAAGTGGCGGTTGTACTGCTGATAAGCGTAGCGTTCTCCATGGCGCGCCATACCGGTACCAATCTTGTGAAGCTGGTCATTCCGCTGTTTGCGGGGGTGGCGGCAGCGGCGGCATTCCTGCTGCCTGGGCCCGCGCCGATGCTGTTGGCCTCGCAGATGCACGCTGACTTCGGCTGGATGATCCTGATTGGCCTCTGCGCCGCTATCCCGGGAATGATTATTGCTGGCCCACTGTGGGGCAACTTCATTAGCCGCTACGTTGAACTTCATATTCCTGACGACATCACCGAGCCGCACCTGGGCGAAGGCAAAATGCCCTCCTTCGGCTTCAGCCTGGCGCTGATCCTGCTGCCGCTGGTGCTGGTTGGCCTGAAAACCATCGCCGCACGTTTCGTGCCGGAAGGCTCTACCGCCTACGAGTGGTTCGAGTTTATCGGCCACCCGTTCACGGCGATCCTGGTAGCGTGTCTGGTGGCAATTTACGGCCTGGCGATGCGTCAGGGCATGCCGAAAGACAGGGTGATGGAGATCTGCGGCGCGGCGCTGCAACCTGCGGGGATTATCCTGCTGGTGATCGGTGCCGGTGGGGTGTTCAAGCAGGTGCTGGTGGATTCCGGCGTCGGCCCGGCGCTCGGTGAAGCGTTAACCGGCATGGGGCTGCCGATTGCGGTGACTTGCTTCGTGCTGGCGGCAGCGGTACGTATTATTCAGGGCTCTGCTACCGTGGCGTGTTTAACTGCCGTGGGGCTGGTGATGCCGGTGATTGAACAGCTGAACTACTCCGGTGCGCAGATGGCGGCGCTTTCTATCTGTATCGCGGGTGGGTCAATTGTGGTTTCACACGTGAATGATGCTGGCTTCTGGCTGTTCGGTAAATTTACCGGCGCCACCGAAGCGCAAACCCTGAAGACCTGGACGCTGATGGAGACGATTCTCGGCACCACAGGCGCGATTGTCGGGATGATTGCGTTTTCACTGCTGAGCTGACCCTTGTTTTCCCCCTCTCCCTCTGGGAGAGGGCCGGGGTGAGGGTATCCAACCGCCGGGTTGACCCTTGTTTTCCCCCTCTCCCTCTGGGAGAGGGCCGGGGTGAGGGTATCCAACCGCCGGGTTGACCCTTGTTTTCCCCCTTTCCCTGTGGGAGAGGGTCGGGGTGAAGGTATTCAACCGCCAGGCTGACTCTGGTTTTCCCCCTCTCCCTGTGGGAGAGGGCCGGGGTGAGGGTATCAGGCCGCAGAGGTGCTATTTTTTCAGGCGGCAGCTTCGCCATACCCGACCCGAACCTCCCCCCAAACCGCAGCCCCGGTAGCGCAAGCTTCTACAGCAGTACGGCACCGTTCTCCGTGCGCAGCCAGCGCGGCGCCTCCAGCGGCAGGTCATCCATCGTCAGACTTGCTTTCAAATGTTCCGGCACAGGATCAAGCAGCATGGGCTGGAGCAGAGCAAGGCAGGCTGCGAGCCGCCCACACAGCGCCATCTTTTGTGCCGGGTCTTCACACTCAACCAGCACATCTACGAATCGCTCGCAGTTGTCTGCCAGGTCGGTGAAGTCGGTGGTGTGATCGAACGCAGTTGTGAATAAAGCGTGAGAAAAGCCTGGGGTAGTAGTCATAAGACAGCCTCTGATGAGTTGAATGGGCCGCCAAAGGAGGGACCAACCTCACTGGTGGCGGACTGAACGGCGTTGGTCCTACCGGCCTCATCAGCTACCGGCGCGCCTTACGGCGCCACCGTCCAGCCCACCATTGAGGTGTAACTGGCCACGCGATAAAAACGTTATTTATCACGGATGAGGATAACAGGGGACCAACCCTGACGCTTGATTTTGCAGGCGTGGCGAGACGATACTGCTTTGCTGAACAGGTGGCAAGAGAGGCTCTGGAAGGCGGCTCGCAAAACGCAGGATTATTTTTGATGGTGCGGTCTGGTGCCCTCACCCCAGCCCTCTCCCACGGGGAGAGGGAGCAAATACTAAAAACGACAACCAGGGGTTGTCGTTTTGCTTTTACCTAGCCCTTCATCCACGCCCGGATCCCGTCGAGGAACATCTGGGTCGCCATCATTACCAGGATCAACCCCATCAGGCGCTCCAGAGCATTTACCCCTTTCTCGCCCAGCAGACGCAAAAACAGCGACGACTGCAGCAGAATAATAAAGGTGCCGCCCCAGGCAATCAGCAGGGCAATCACCAGGTGGCTCATCTGATTTGGGTATTGATGCGACAGCAGCATCAGCGTGGCCAGAATGGTCGGGCCGGCCACCAGCGGGATGGCCAGCGGTACGATAAATGGCTCCTCACCGGCAGGCAGACCACTGCTGCTGCCTTCCGCGCTCGGGAAAATCATCTTGATAGCAATCAGGAACAGAATAATCCCGCCGGAAATGGAGACGGTCTCGGCGCGCAAGTTAAGGAAGGCGAGGATCTTTTCGCCGGCAAACAGGAAGATAAACATCACCAGCAGCGCGATGAGCAGTTCGCGGATCATGATCGCCCGCCGGCGCTTCGGCTCGGTGTGTTTCAGCACCGACATAAAGATGGGCAAGTTCCCCAGGGGGTCCATAATCAGGATTAAAAGAACCGCCGCGGAAATTATTTCAGTCATTATTATTTATCCCCTGAATCCTTATGGTTATTATCGTAATAAGTGGTATTACTGATTGCAGCGCAATCATCGATTAATTTCGCTTGCGACTTTGGCTGCATTTTGTAATGTGAAGGCTGGAGCCAGTTGGAATCTGGTTCGGCACACTCAGCACACACCTCTGCAGGAAAAATACGCTATGAAAAACGTTGGTTTCATCGGCTGGCGCGGTATGGTCGGCTCTGTACTCATGCAACGCATGGTTGAAGAGCGCGACTTTGACGCCATCCGCCCGGTCTTCTTCTCAACTTCCCAGCTCGGCCAGGCTGCGCCTTCTTTCGGCGGTAGCACTGGTACGTTGCAGGATGCTTTCGATCTGGAAGCGCTGAAGGCACTCGACATTATAGTCACCTGCCAGGGCGGCGATTATACCAACGAAATCTATCCAAAGCTGCGTGAAAGCGGCTGGCAGGGCTACTGGATTGATGCAGCTTCTTCACTGCGCATGAAAGACGACGCCATCATCATTCTCGACCCGGTCAACCAGGATGTTATCACCGACGGCCTGAACAAAGGGGTGAAAACCTTCGTTGGCGGGAACTGCACCGTTAGCCTGATGCTGATGTCGCTGGGCGGCCTGTTCGCACAGGACCTGGTGGAGTGGGTTTCCGTGGCAACTTATCAGGCAGCCTCCGGCGGCGGGGCGCGTCACATGCGTGAACTGCTGGCGCAGATGGGCCAGCTGCATCATCACGTGGCAGACGAGCTGGCGAACCCGGCATCGGCCATTCTGGATATTGAACGTAAAGTGACTCAGCTCTCCCGCAGTGGCGAGCTGCCGGTTGATAACTTCGGCGTACCGCTGGCGGGTAGCCTGATTCCGTGGATCGACAAACAGCTCGACAACGGCCAGAGCCGTGAAGAGTGGAAAGGCCAGGCTGAGACCAACAAAATTCTCAACACCGCTTCCGCGATCCCGGTCGATGGCCTCTGCGTGCGCGTTGGCGCGCTGCGCTGCCACAGCCAGGCATTCACCCTTAAACTGAAAAAAGATGTGTCTATTCCGACCGTGGAAGAGCTGCTGGCTGCGCACAATCCGTGGGCAAAAGTAGTGCCAAACGATCGCGACATCACGATGCGCGAACTGACCCCGGCGGCGGTCACCGGCACGCTCTCTACCCCGGTAGGGCGCCTGCGTAAACTCAATATGGGGCCGGAGTATCTCTCCGCCTTCACCGTTGGCGACCAGCTGCTGTGGGGAGCCGCCGAGCCGCTTCGCAGGATGCTTCGCCAGCTGGCGTAATAATTTGTTAAATCTCAGGGGTGCTTAGACACCCCTTTTTTTGCGTAATACACGGAGTAAAACGCAGATGAGTCATTATTTATCGGGAGTCATATAAAGCGTTGGCTATGCTTTAAGTTGGATGCGTGGCATCCAGCCTGGAGGATGGGTGGAACAGAGAGGATGCACAATGTGCTGTTCCATTCAGGTCACAATAAGGTCGAACCCTTAGCACGCCAGGGCCGACAACAAAAAAAACAGGATGAACACCATGTCCGTTCGTATTGATAGAGACGTGATTAATGCGCTTATTACGGGTCATTTTGCGGACCCCTTTTCTGTACTTGGCATGCACCGTACAGAGGCCGGACTGGAAGTCCGCGCGCTGTTACCTGACGCGACGGAAGTCTGGGTCATCGAACCCAAAACGGGCCGCAAAGTGGGCAAACTGGAGTGCCTTGACTCACGTGGTTTCTTCTCGGGCATTATGCCCCGCCGTAAAAATCCCTTCCGCTACCAGCTTGCCGTACTCTGGCATGGTCAGCAAAACCTGATTGACGATCCTTACAGCTTCGGCCCGCTTCTGCAGGAGATGGATGCCTGGCTCCTCTCTGAAGGTACGCACCTGCGTCCTTACGAAACCCTGGGTGCCCATGCCGATACGATGGACGGCATCACCGGTACCCGATTCAGCGTCTGGGCGCCTAATGCGCGTCGTGTTTCGGTCGTGGGTCAGTTCAACTATTGGGATGGCCGCCGCCACCCGATGCGCCTGCGCCGTGAAACCGGTATTTGGGAGCTGTTTATCCCCGGCGCGCACACCGGACAACTGTATAAATTTGAGCTGGTCGATGCCCACGGACAGCTGCGCATTAAAGCGGACCCCTATGCCTTTGAGGCGCAGATGCGTCCGGATACGGCCTCAATGATCTGCGGCCTGCCAGAGAAGATCGCCATGAGCGAAGCGCGCGTCAAGGCCAACCAGTTCGATCAGCCCATTTCCATTTATGAAGTGCATCTCGGCTCCTGGCGCCGTCATACGGACAACAATTTTTGGCTGAGCTATCGTGAGCTGGCTGACCAACTGGTTCCCTACGCGAAGTGGATGGGCTTTACCCATCTGGAACTGCTCCCGATTAACGAGCATCCCTTCGATGGAAGCTGGGGTTATCAGCCCACGGGACTCTACGCTCCGACCCGCCGCTTCGGGACCCGTGACGACTTCCGCTACTTCATCGACGCCGCGCATGCGGCCGGTCTGAACGTGATCCTGGACTGGGTGCCAGGCCACTTCCCGTCGGATGACTTTAGTCTCTCTGAGTTCGACGGCACCAACCTGTATGAGCACAGCGATCCGCGCGAAGGTTATCATCAGGACTGGAATACCCTGATTTACAACTATGGCCGTCGTGAAGTGACCAACTATCTGGTGGGTAACGCCCTTTACTGGATTGAACGCTTTGGCATCGACGCTCTGCGCGTGGATGCGGTGGCATCCATGATCTATCGCGACTATAGCCGTAAAGAGGGAGAGTGGATCCCGAATGAGTTCGGCGGGCGCGAAAACCTGGAGGCCATAGACTTCCTGCGCAGCACGAACCGTATTCTCGGCGAGCAGGTGCCTGGCGCGGTAACCATGGCCGAGGAGTCTACCGATTTCCCAGGCGTCTCTCGTCCACCGTCAATGGGGGGGCTGGGCTTCTGGTATAAGTGGAACCTTGGCTGGATGCACGACACGCTGGATTATATGAAGCTGGATCCGGTGCATCGTCAGTATCACCACGACAAACTCACCTTTGGCATGCTCTATAACGGCACCGAGAACTTCGTTCTGCCGCTCTCACACGATGAAGTTGTGCATGGCAAAAAATCGATCCTTGATCGGATGCCGGGCGATGCGTGGCAGAAGTTCGCTAATCTGCGCGCCTACTACGGCTGGATGTTCGCCTTCCCGGGTAAAAAGCTGCTGTTCATGGGGAATGAATTCGCCCAGGGACGAGAGTGGAACCACGACGCCAGCCTCGACTGGCATCTGCTGGAAGGGGGCGACAACTGGCACCACGGCGTACAGCGCCTCGTGCGCGACCTTAACCTGACCTACCGTTACCACAAGGCACTGCATGAACTGGATTTCGACACCTACGGCTTCGAGTGGCTGGTGGTGGACGATCACGAACGCTCAATCTTCGTCTTTGTGCGTCGTGATAAAGCCGGGAATGAGATTATCGTTGCCAGTAACTTCACCCCGGTTCCGCGCCATAATTATCGGTTTGGCATCAACCAGCCGGGCAAGTGGCGTGAAATACTCAACACCGACTCTGTGCACTACCACGGCAGCAATGCCGGAAACGGTGGGCTGGTGCAAAGCGATGAGCACGAAAGCCACGGTCGCCCTCACTCCCTCAGCGTGACGCTGCCGCCATTGTCTACCATCTGGCTGGTCAGGGAGGGGGAATGACCCAGCTCAGCGCAGGCCAGGCCGAACCGCTCGGCGCAAGCTTTGACGGTAAGGGGGTAAATTTTACCCTCTTCTCCGCTCATGCGGAGCGGGTCGAACTCTGCGTGTTTGATGCCCACGGGAATGAGCAACGATTCGATCTCCCTGGCCGTACAGGTGAGGTCTGGCACGGCTACCTCGACGGCGTCAAACCGGGTCTGCGTTATGGCTATCGGGTTCATGGCCCCTGGGATCCGGCTAACGGACACCGCTTTAACCCGGCGAAACTGTTGCTCGACCCTTATGCCCTTCAGGTGGAGGGCGAGCTGCGGGATACCGGTCTGCTGTGCGGCGGTCTGGATCAACCCGACAGCCGCGACAGTGCGCCCGCCGCGCCCAAAGGGGTAGTGATCGCCGAACGTTACGACTGGGAAGACGATACACCTCCCGCGACGCCCTGGGGCAAGACGGTCATTTATGAAGCCCACGTCAAGGGGCTTACCTTCAAACATCCGGCCATTCCGGCGGAGATGCGCGGCACCTATAAAGCGCTCGGCCACCCGGCCATGATTCGCTATTTCAAACAGCTGGGCATTACGGCGCTGGAACTATTGCCTGTCGCCCATTACGCCTGCGAGCCACGTCTGCAACGGCTGGGGTTAAGCAACTACTGGGGCTATAACCCCATGGCAATGTTTGCCCTCAGCCCGCGCTATGCCGCGCATCCTGTTAAAGCCCGGGATGAGTTTCGCGATGCGGTTAAAGCGCTACATGCGGCGGGAATCGAGGTCATCCTCGACGTGGTGTTGAACCACAGCGCGGAGCTGGATTATGAGGGACCGACGTTCTCCCTGCGCGGAATTGATAACCGTAGCTATTATTGGATCAGAGAGGATGGCGATTATCACAACTGGACCGGATGCGGTAACACGCTGAATCTTAGCCACCCGGCAGTCATGCAGTATGCGTATGAGTGCCTGAAATACTGGGTCGAGACCTTCCATGTGGACGGTTTTCGTTTTGATTTAGCCTCCGTTATCGGACGCACGCCGACGTTTAGCCAGCAGGCGCCGTTGTTTGAGGCTATAAAAAATTGTCCGCTGCTCTCTCGCGTCAAGCTGATAGCCGAGCCATGGGACATTGGTGAAGGGGGTTATCAGGTGGGAAATTTCCCGCCCCCCTTTGCCGAGTGGAATGACCACTTTCGCGATGCAGTCCGCCGGTTCTGGCTCACGCGTAACCTGTCGCTCGGTGACGTAGCCGGACGATTTGCCGCCTCCAGCGATCTGTTTAAACGCAGCGGGCGGTTGCCGTCGGCCTCGATCAACCTGGTCACGGCGCATGACGGTTTTACCCTGCGTGATTGCGTCTGTTATGACCGAAAACATAACGAGGCCAACGGCGAAGAGAATCGCGACGGAACCAACAATAACCATAGCTTTAATCATGGTATAGAAGGTTTAGGGGGCAGTCAGGATGTGATTGAGCGTCGGCGGGCCAGCGTGCATGCGCTACTGACCACGCTACTGCTTTCGCAAGGTACACCGATGCTGCTGGCCGGAGATGAACACGGCCACAGCCAGCATGGCAACAACAATGCATATTGCCAGGATAACGAACTCACCTGGCTTGCCTGGGACGAGGCAAATACCGGGCTAACAAACTTCGCTGCTGCGCTGATTCACCTGCGCCAGCAAATCCCGGCACTCACGGCCGATCGGTGGTGGGAAGAGGGTGACGGCAACGTTCGTTGGCTCAATAGCAAAGCGCAACCTTTAAGTGCGCAAGAGTGGCAGTGGGGCGTTCCACGTCTGCAGATCCTGCTTTCAGAGCGATGGCTGATTACGCTAAACGCGACCACTGAAGTAGCAGAAATGGTTTTACCTGATGGGGAGTGGCGAGCTATTCCCCCCTTTGCCGGTGAGGACAACCCGGTGGTGATGGCCGTCTGGCATGGGCCTGCGCACGGAGTGTGCGTATTCCAGAAATGATAAAAAAGGAGTTAGTCATGGTTAGGTTAGATAAGAACGATCCATTAATGCTAGCGCGTCAACTGCCATTAAAATCTGTAGCCCTGATTCTTGCTGGTGGTCGCGGTACCCGTTTAAAAGATTTAACAATCACGCGTGCCAAACCCGCCGTCCACTTTGGCGGCAAGTTCCGTATTATCGACTTTGCACTTTCAAACTGCCTTAACTCAGGTATTCGCCGTATTGGCGTGATCACTCAGTACCAGTCCCACACGCTGGTGCAACATATTCAGCGCGGCTGGTCGTTCTTCAGTGAGGAGATGAACGAGTTTGTCGATCTGTTGCCTGCCCAGCAACGTGTGCATGGTGAAAACTGGTACCGCGGTACAGCGGATGCGGTCACCCAGAACCTGGATATCATTCGTCGCTACGATGCGGAGTATGTGGTGATCCTCGCCGGGGACCACATCTACAAGCAAGACTACTCGCGCATGCTCATCGATCACGTTGAAAAGGGTGCACGTTGCACCGTGGCGTGCTTGCCGGTGCCCATTGCCGAGGCAACCGCCTTTGGCGTTATGGCCG
The DNA here is from genome assembly GCF_037152215.1 of Leclercia sp. UBA7405. NCBI lineage: Bacteria > Pseudomonadati > Pseudomonadota > Gammaproteobacteria > Enterobacterales > Enterobacteriaceae > Leclercia > Leclercia sp. UBA7405. The sequence goes on from NZ_JBBCMR010000005.1 coordinate 113,740, forward strand.
TGGATGAACACGACAAAGTGATCGATTTTGTCGAGAAACCTGCCAATCCGCCCGCCATGCCCGGTAACCCCGATCGTTCCCTGGCCAGTATGGGCATCTACGTCTTTGACGCCGACTACCTCTACCAGCTGCTGGAAGAGGACGACAATGACGAGCAGTCCAGCCACGACTTCGGGAAGGACATTATTCCGAAGGTCACAAAATCTGGCATGGCCTATGCACATCCTTTCCCGCTCTCCTGCGTTCAGTCCGATCCGGCCTCAGAGCCTTACTGGCGCGATGTGGGAACGCTGGAAGCCTACTGGAAGGCGAACCTGGATCTGGCCTCCGTTACGCCGGAGCTGGATATGTACGACCAGAACTGGCCGATCCGCACCCATATGGAGTCGCTGCCGCCCGCGAAGTTTGTGCAGGACCGTTCCGGTAGCCACGGTATGACGCTGAACTCGCTGGTTTCTGGCGGCTGCATTATTTCCGGCTCCGTGGTGGTGCAGTCCGTGCTCTTCCCGCGAGTACGGGTGAACTCATTCTGTAATATCGATTCGGCGGTACTGCTGCCGGATGTGTGGGTAGGGCGCTCATGCCGTTTGCGCCGCTGTGTTATAGACCGTGCCTGCGTCATTCCGGAAGGGATGGTGATTGGTGAGAACGCGGAAGAGGACGCGCGTCGTTTCTACCGCTCAGAAGAAGGCATTGTATTGGTTACGCGTGAAATGCTGCGCAAACTGCAGGTCAAACAGGAGCGATAATGCAGGTCTTACATGTATGTTCGGAGATGTTCCCATTATTGAAAACGGGCGGGCTGGCGGATGTTATTGGTGCTTTACCGGCTGCGCAAATTGCCGGTGGTGTTGATACGCGCGTGCTGCTGCCCGCTTTTCCAGACATCCGTCGCGGCATACCTGATGCACAGGTGGTGAGCCGCCGGGAGACGTTTGCCGGGCGTATCACACTGCTGTTCGGGCATTACAACGGCGTGGGTATCTATCTGATTGATGCGCCACACCTGTATGACCGACCTGGAAGCCCGTATCACGACACTAACTTATTTGCCTATACCGACAACGTGCTGCGTTTTGCGTTGCTGGGTTGGGTAGGCTGTGAAATGGCCTGCGGCCTGGATCCTTTCTGGCACCCGGATGTGGTTCATGCGCACGACTGGCATGCCGGGCTAGCGCCTGCCTATCTGGCGGCGCGAGGGCGTCCGGCAAAGTCGGTGTTTACGGTACACAACCTGGCTTATCAGGGCATGTTTTATGCGCAGCACATGGATGACATCGAACTGCCATGGTCATTCTTTAACATGCACGGGCTGGAGTTTAACGGCCAGATCTCTTTCCTGAAGGCCGGCCTCTATTACGCCGATCACATTACGGCGGTGAGTCCGACCTACGCGCGGGAAATTACCGAAGCGCAGTTTGGCTACGGTATGGAAGGATTGCTGACCCAGCGCCACCGTGAAGGGCGCTTATCGGGCATTCTTAACGGCGTGGATGAGAAGATCTGGAGTCCGGAAACAGACCTGCTGCTGGCCTCGCGCTACAACCGGGATTCGGTTGAAGATAAGGCCGAAAACAAGCGCCAGCTGCAGATAGCAATGGGGCTGAAGGTTAACGACAAAGTCCCGCTGTTCGCGGTCGTCAGCCGTCTGACCAGCCAGAAAGGGCTGGATCTGGTGCTGGAAGCCTTGCCAGGCCTGCTGGAGCAAGGCGGGCAACTGGCGCTACTGGGGGCGGGCGATCCGGTGTTGCAGGAGGGCTTCCTGGCCGCTGCGGCAGAGCATCCGGGGCAGGTGGGGGTTCAGATTGGTTATCACGAAGCCTTCTCGCATCGCATTATGGGCGGTGCGGACGTGATTCTGGTGCCGAGTCGTTTCGAGCCCTGCGGCCTGACTCAGCTGTATGGCCTGAAATACGGCACCTTGCCGCTGGTGCGTCGCACCGGGGGGCTGGCGGATACGGTATCCGACACCTCGCTGGAGAACCTGGCGGACGGTATCGCCACCGGTTTTGCGTTTGAAGACAGTAATGCCTGGTCGCTGTTGCGTGCGATCCGCCGTGCTTTCGTGTTGTGGTCTCGTCCTTCTCTCTGGCGTTTTGTGCAGCGTCAGGCGATGGCGATGGATTTTAGCTGGCAAGTTGCGGCGCAGTCTTACCGCGATCTTTATCAACGCTTGATATAACAACGCTGGAATCATAGATATGAATGCACCTTTTTCTTATGCATCACCCACCCTCAGCGTAGAGGCTTTAAAGCACTCCATTGCCTATAAGCTGATGTTCACCATTGGGAAAGATCCGGTCATCGCCAACAAACACGAGTGGCTTAACGCCACCTTGTTCGCGGTGCGTGACCGTCTGGTAGAACGCTGGCTGCGCTCCAACCGTGCCCAGCTGTCGCAAGAGACACGTCAGGTTTACTATCTGTCGATGGAGTTTTTGATTGGCCGCACCCTCTCCAACGCCTTGTTGTCGCTAGGGATTTATGACGACGTAAAAAACGCGCTGGAAGAGATGGGGTTAGATTTAGAAGAGTTGATCGACGAAGAGAACGACCCAGGCCTTGGCAACGGGGGTCTGGGACGCCTGGCGGCCTGTTTCCTCGACTCGCTGGCGACTCTGGCGCTGCCGGGGCGCGGCTACGGTATTCGCTATGATTACGGCATGTTCAAGCAGAACATCGTCGACGGGCGCCAGAAAGAGTCGCCGGACTATTGGCTCGAATACGGTAACCCCTGGGAGTTCAAACGCCACAATACCCGCTATAAAGTGCGCTTCGGCGGCCGCGTTCAACTGGAAGGGAAAAAGTCCCGCTGGGTTGAAACCGAAGAGATCCTTGCCGTCGCCTATGACCAGATTATCCCGGGTTACGACACCGATGCCACCAACACCCTACGCCTGTGGAACGCGCAGGCCAGTAGTGAAATCAACCTGGGTAAATTTAACCAGGGCGACTACTTTGCGGCAGTGGAAGATAAAAACCACTCGGAGAATGTGTCACGCGTGCTCTACCCGGACGACTCCACCTATTCGGGCCGTGAGCTGCGCCTGCGTCAGGAGTACTTCCTGGTGTCGGCGACGGTGCAGGACATTCTGAACCGCCACTACCAGCTGCATAAAACCTATAACAATCTGGCGGAGAAGACCGCCATCCACCTTAATGACACCCACCCGGTACTCTCGATTCCGGAGCTGATGCGCCTGCTGATCGACGAACATAAGTTCAGCTGGAACGATGCCTTTGAGGTGACCTGTCAGGTCTTCTCCTACACCAACCACACGCTGATGAGCGAAGCGCTGGAAACCTGGCCGGTGGACATGCTGGGCAAAATTCTGCCGCGCCATCTGCAAATTATCTTCGAGATCAATGACTACTTCCTGAAAACGCTTCAGGAACAGTACCCGAACGACACCGGGCTGCTGAGCCGCACCTCTATTATCGATGAGTCTAATGGCCGTCGCGTGCGCATGGCATGGCTGGCGGTGGTGATTAGCCATAAGGTCAACGGTGTGTCGGAACTGCACTCCAACCTGATGGTGCAGTCGCTGTTTGCTGACTTTGCCAAAATCTTCCCGATGCGTTTCTGTAACGTCACCAACGGTGTTACCCCGCGTCGCTGGCTGGCGCTGGCCAATAAGCCGCTCTCTGAGGTGCTGGATGCGAACATTGGCCGCAACTGGCGTACCGATCTGAGCCAGCTTAGCGAGCTGGAGCAGCATGCCGACTTCCCGACCGTGAACAAAGCGGTGCGTGACGCCAAATTGCTGAATAAAAAACGGCTGTCGGTATGGATGGCGCTGCATCTGAACGTGGTTGCGAACCCGAAAGCGCTCTACGATGTGCAGATTAAACGTATCCACGAGTACAAACGCCAGCTCATGAACGTGCTGCACGTGATCACCCGTTACAACCGCATCAAGGCCGACCCGGACGCCAACTGGGTGCCGCGGGTCAACATCTTTGCCGGTAAAGCGGCCTCGGCCTACTACATGGCGAAGCACATCATTCACCTGATCAACGATGTAGCGAAAGTGATCAACAACGATCCGCAGATTGGCGATAAGCTGAAGGTGGTCTTTATTCCTAACTACAGCGTGAGCCTGGCGCAGTTGATCATTCCGGCGGCGGATCTCTCTGAGCAGATCTCCACTGCAGGGACGGAAGCGTCCGGCACCAGTAACATGAAATTTGCCCTTAACGGTGCGCTGACTATCGGCACGCTGGATGGGGCCAACGTCGAGATGCTGGAGCACGTGGGTGAAGAGAATATCTTTATCTTCGGCAATACCACCGAAGAAGTTGAGGCGCTAAGGGCGAAGGGCTATTCACCGCGTGACTACTACGAGCAGGATGAAGAGCTTCGTCAGGTGCTGACGCAGATCGCCACCGGGGTCTTTAATCCGGACGAGCCTGGCCGCTACCGCGACCTGGTGGATTCGCTGATTAACTTTGGTGACCACTATCAGGTACTGGCCGACTACCGGAGCTATGTGGATTGTCAGGATAAGGTTGACGAGCTTTATCGCCGTCCCGAAGAGTGGACCACCAAAGCGATGCACAATATCGCCAATATGGGGTATTTCTCTTCAGACAGGACGATTAAAGAGTATGCCGAGACTATATGGCATATCGACCCGGTAAGGTTGTAAAAGCAAAACGGCAACGTCGGTTGCCGTTTTCATTTTTTCACCCTCACCCAGTGGGTGAGGGCATCAGCCCGCTCTGTCCCATCAGGACGCAAGCGATAATTCACGCTTTGGGGCGTTTCTGACCAGCCACTGCGCCACGCGCGATTGCTGTTCGGCATCCAGCCACATCCCCTCTTTCGTACGACGCCACAGCGCATCCTCTACACGGCGCACCCACTCGTGCTCAACCAGGTAGCGCAGCTCCGCTTCGTAAAACTCATGTCCGAAGTGCTCGCCCAAATCGGCTATCTCTTTGGCATCGCCGAGGAGCTGGACGCTGTTGCTGCCATAAGTACGGGCATAGTGGCGGGCCAGCGATTCGCTGATAAACGGATAACGGCGACGCAGTTTTGCCGCGTAGTCATCCCGGTTTCCGTCGATATCACCCCCCGGCAGGGTAGCGCCTTTGGTCCATGCCGGGCCGATGCCGGTGTAATACGGAGTCAATTTCTCCAGCGCGTGTTCCGCCAGCTTACGGTAGGTGGTGAGCTTACCGCCAAACACGGAGAGCAGCGGCGCCTTACCGTCTTGATCGTGGATATCCAGCGTGTAATCACGGGTAATGGCCTGCGGCGAATCGGATTCGTCATCGCACAGCGGACGCACGCCGGAGTAAGTCCAGACCACATCTTCGCGACCCAACTGCTTTTTGAAGTGCGCGTTATACACCTTCAGCAAGTAGCTGATTTCGCTCTCGTCGATTTCGACATTTTTGGCGTCGCCTTTGTACTCCACGTCGGTGGTGCCAATAATGGAGAACTCATCCATCCATGGGATCACAAACACGATGCGCTTGTCTTCGTTCTGCAGAATGTAAGCCTGCTTCTGGGTATGCACGCGAGGCACGACGATATGGCTGCCCTTGATAAGGCGAATACCGTACGGCGAAGGCAGCTTCATGCCGTCGTCAAAGAACTGTTTCACCCATGGACCGGTCGCATTAACCAGCCCGCGCGCTTGCCAGCTGAACTTCTCGCCGGTATCGATATCTTCTGCTTCAACAATCCACAGACCATTCTCGCGGCGTGCGGAGGTCGCGCGGGTGCGGGTTTTCACCTCACCATTTTTGCGAACCACCATTTGCGCGTTTGCGAGCACCAGACGGGCATCATCGACCCAGCAGTCTGAATATTCGAATCCGCGCACGATTTCTGGCTTAAGGACCGATTCTGCGCCAAAACGCACACCGGTAGAGCCGGGCAGACTGGTGCGTTTACCCAGATGATCGTACATAAAGAGACCGATACGAATCATCCACGCCGGGCGCAAGTGCGGGCGGTGAGGCAGACGGAAGCGCATCGGGATGGCGAGATGCGGGGCCATCTTCAGTAACACTTCGCGCTCAGCCAGCGCTTCGCTCACGAGGCGAAACTCGTAGTGTTCAAGGTAGCGCAGGCCGCCGTGAATCAGCTTGGAGCTGGCGGAGGAGGTTGCGCAAGCGAGATCCTGCGCTTCCAGCATTAATACCGACAGACCACGGCCAGCGGCATCGGCCGCAATCCCGGCACCGTTGATGCCGCCACCTATCACAATCAGATCTTTGGTTTCCATCGTATCCTCACGCACTTTCGCTTACGTTCAAAAATGTTCGATATCGCTCATAATAGCAAAGGAACGCGCCTTTGGTAACATTAAAAAAACAATTTAGAGTGATACAGCTAACATAATGGCGTTTACCCGCCGCCAGGACGTACACTAGAAGGTAAAATAGTGGGGTCCTTACCTCACTTCGCACCACCCTGAATAACCGAAAGAGAGCCGCATGGATCAGTTTGAATGTATTAATGTCGAAGAAGCCCACCAGAAGATGCACCAGGGAACCGCTGTACTGGTAGATATTCGCGACCCGCAAAGCTTTGCCATGGGTCACACCCCGGGTGCGTTTCACCTCACTAACGCCTCCCTTAGTGATTTCATGCGTGACAACGATTTCGATACCCCGGTGATGGTGATGTGCTATCACGGCAACAGCAGCAAAGGTGCAGCACAATACTTGCTGCAACAGGGTTATGACGCGGTCTACAGCGTGGATGGCGGTTTCGACGCCTGGCACCGTCATTTCCCGGCGGAAGTCGAGCACACTGGGTTTTAAGGTATATACTGTCCCCCTTTGTGTGGAATAAGCGACCGCTGCCAATGCTGATGATTACCTCCTTTACCAACCCGCGCGTCGCTCAGGCGTTTGTCGATTACATGGCGACGCAGGGTGTGATCCTGACTATCCAACAACATACGCAAACGGACGTCTGGCTGGCAGATGAGAGCCAGGCCGAACGCGTGCATGCCGAGCTGGCGCGCTTTCTGGAAAATCCCGGCGACCCGCGCTATCTGGCGGCCAGCTGGCAATCCGGCCACACCGGTAGCGGGCTGCACTACCGCCGTTTTCCGTTTTTAGCCACGGTGCGTGAGCGTGCCGGCCCGTTCACGCTGCTGCTGATGGCGGCCTGTATCCTGACGTTTATCATCATGAACGTCGTAGGTGACCAAAGTGTGATGGTGCTGCTGGCCTGGCCCTATGATCCGTCGGTGCAGTTCGATGTCTGGCGCTACTTCAGCCATGCGCTGATGCACTTCTCCTTCCTGCACATTCTCTTTAACCTGCTGTGGTGGTGGTATCTCGGCGGTGCCGTAGAGAAACGGCTCGGCAGCGGTAAACTCATTGTTATCACCCTTATCAGCGCCTTGCTGAGCGGCTATGTGCAGCATAAATTCAGCGGCCCGTGGTTCGGTGGGCTCTCGGGCGTCGTTTACGCCTTGATGGGCTACGTCTGGCTGCGCGGCGAGCGTGATCCCGAAAGCGGCATCTTTCTTCAGCGCGGCTTAATTGCCTTTGCGTTAATATGGTTAATTGCCGGATGGTTTGATCTGTTCGGAATGGCGATAGCTAACGGTGCACACGTGGCCGGTCTGGCCGTTGGGCTGGCGATGGCGTTTGCCGATACGCTGCATGCGCGAAAACGAACATAATTCTGGCAGGGATATTTGATGAAACAGACACAACGTCATGATGCCATTATCGAGCTGGTGAAAAAGCAGGGGTATGTCAGTACGGAAGAGCTGGTTGAACAGTTCGCCGTCAGCCCGCAAACCATTCGCCGTGACCTGAACGACCTGGCCGATCAGAACCGAATTTTACGCCACCACGGCGGTGCGGCGCTTCCCTCCAGCTCGGTCAATACCTCCTGGCATGATCGTAAAGCGACCCAGACGTCAGAAAAAGAGCGTATCGCCCGTAAGGTCGCGAGCCAGATCCCAAACGGCGCCACCTTATTTATCGATATCGGTACCACACCGGAGGCGGTAGCCCACGCGCTGCTGGACCATGAGAATCTGCGCGTGGTGACGAACAACCTGAACGTGGCCAATACGCTGATGCAGAAAGAGGATTTCCGCATCATCCTCGCCGGGGGAGAGTTGCGCAGCCGCGACGGCGGGATCATTGGCGAAGCGACACTCGATTTTATCTCCCAGTTCCGCCTCGACTTCGGCATTCTTGGTATTAGCGGCATTGACACCGACGGCTCGCTGCTGGAATTCGATTACCATGAAGTGCGTACTAAGCGCGCCATTATTGAGAACTCCCGCCACGTCATGCTGGTGGTCGATCACTCGAAATTCGGGCGTAACGCGATGGTGAATATGGGCAGTATCAGCATGGTGGATGCGGTCTATACCGATGAGGTGCCGCCTGAAGGGGTGCTGAAGGTGATTAACGACCATAAAATGCAGCTTGAGCTGTGCTGAGGTAAAAGCAACACGAAAACTTCGGTTGTCATGCCGATCGGTTAAACAGGGTGAAATTGTTCCGTTCACCTCATGTTCAGCGGAATATGGCATGACAACCCGAGGTTGCCATTTTCATTTCTGTACGCGCATAACTACACGCCATACCCCATCATCTTCAGCAGCTGCTGGGCATGCTGTACTGCATCCTGGCGATGCGCCACGCCAAGTTTCTGGTACAGATTACGGATATGGGTTTTGATAGTGGTTGCTGCTACCGCCAGCTCCCCGGCGATCTGCTCATTGCTATATCCGGAGTAAATTAACCCCAGCACCTGCCATTCACGCTGGGTGAGCGGGCTGGTGCGGATAAGCTCAGGCACTTCCGGATGGGTCAGCAGACGCTCGACAAAGGTCTCATCGAAATGGGCGAATTTGTGCCGATGGTGCTGGTTAATTTCACGCAGAATACGCTGCGCACGATGCTGATCCAGCTCGGGCAGGGTGTTCAGTTGAATCAGCTGACGTAACTGTTGCGCCATGGTTTCGCCCTCAATCACAAAGTGACTGATAAAACCGGTGCGGTTAGCCAGCTGCAGCGCTTCCAGTAAGACGCGCTGGGCATCAGTTTTACGACCTGCCTGCCAGTAGAGCTGGTTTTGCAACAGCAGGTTACGGTTCAGGTCGCTCATCAGACGCAGGCTGCGTGCGTTTTCGTTCAGCTCCTCCAGCACGATCTCTGCCGGTTCGAAATCACCCAGTAAAATCTGCACCCGGGCGATGTTGCGCCACTGGCTCTGCAGGAAGTGATTATTGGCAAATTCTGGCATCGGCGTCTGGCGTAACCAGTTGGCGGCCGATTTTTTATCACCCACCATCTGCCAGTAAATCACCCGCACTTTATCCGCGTTAGAGACCCAGTCGCTATGGTACTGGCCGTTGCCAAGCAGGTTTTCCAGGCGATTAAGGTGGTTACGGGCGTTATCCAGATCGCCGCGCGCCAGTGAACACTGTACCAGCAGCGCCAGGCACTGCAGCTGCTGCTGCGGCTGGAATGCCGAAAGCACTTCCACGCCGTGGCGGGCGGTGCTTTCTGCTTCATCCAGACGGGCCCAGGCCCACAGCAGCTGGGCGCGAATACGCAGCAGGAATTCGTGCATCGGTAATTGTTCAAGATGCTGCTCGCGGATCAGCTGGAATGCCTTCTCCTGCGACTCCCAGGCGGCCTGTAAAAAGCCCTGGGCAAACAGAATCTCGCTTTGTTGAATCAGGCTCCACAGCGCGTAGTGCCAGACATCGTGCCGACGTGCCATCTGCTCGGTCTGCTGCATCAGCGCCAGCGAGCGGGCGAGATCGCCTTTACAGTGCAGCACTTCGCCATGCACCGAGGTGGCAACGATACGGCTATAGAAGTTCGCCAGCGGCAGCTCATCGAGAGCAACCATCGCCAGGCGTTGAGCCTCTTCCTGATCGCCATCGTTAATGGCGACCTGGGCGCGCAGGGCGTTAAACTCGCCGTGCAGCGAGCTATCCATATCGCCTTTCATCTCTTGCTCGGCGCGGGCAAGCAGGGTATTCACTTCGCTGTAGCGGTGCTGGCTCTGCATCAGCCATGCCTGCAGCAGCACCAGACGCGGGTTCTCCAGCAGGCTCTCCCACGGCAGGGCACGCAACGACTCTTCCAGCAGCGTCAGTTCGCTATGGTTGAACAGGCTCCAGGCGTGATTGAGCAGGATATCGCGCAGCATATGGGCATCACCCGCCGCCAGCGCATGGTGGATGGCCTCGCTCGGGAAGCCTTGCGCCATCCAGCTTTCCGCTGCGGCGCGGTGGATCTCCGGCAGCTCGGTGGCCAGCTCCCACTGACAACGCTGGCGCAGGAAGCTGCCAAACAGCGGGTGGTAACTAAACCATTCGCCGGAGTCGTCCATGCGTTGCAGGAACAGCCCCTGGCGTTCAATCTCTTCCAGCCGCATCTGGCCATTGTCTTCACCGGTGACGCGAACAATCAGCGCATCGTTCATCGAACGCAGCAGCGAGCTTTTCAGCAGGAACTGCCGCGTGGAGGTGTCAACGCTGTCGAGCACTTCGTCGACCAGATAATCTGACAAGTGGCTGGCGTTAATGCCTGCCAGACGCCGTGCGGATTGATGTGTGGGGCTATTGTTCTGCCGCGCGGAGAGGGCGATAAGCTGTAAAGCGGTGGCCCAGCCGGCAACATCGTCACACAGACGGCTGCTCTCGGCGGCTTCAATCGGGGATGTCAGGCGGCAGTCGAAGAACTGTTTCGCCTCCTGATGGGTAAAGGAGAGCTGCTGACTGCCCAGCTCAAGCAGTTGATCGCGAACGCGCAGGTTGGCAATGCCCAACTGCGGAAGGTTACGCGACAGCACCACCAGGGTAAGGTTTTCTGGCTGATGGCGCAGGAAGAAGCGCATCGATTCATGGATCACCGGATTGGTGATCAGATGATAATCGTCAATGACCAGGAATAGCGGACGGTGCCACTCGGCCAGCTCAATAAACAGCTGCGAGAAGAGCGAAGAGAGGCTGGCATACTGGCGCTTTTGCACCATGACTTCGCTGGTGACGCAGTGGCCGTTTGTGGCTTGCTGAATGGCGGCGATCAGATAGCTGGCAAAGCGCTCCTGCTGGTTATCGCCCTCATCTAGTGAGAACCAGCCAAGATCGCTTTTACCTGACGCCCACTGTGAAATGAGCGTTGTTTTGCCATAGCCCGCAGGGCTCGTTACCAGCGCCAGTCGGAAATTGTTCGCGCCGGAAAGTTTCGCCAGTAACCGTTCGCGAACCACGGTATGGTCAAGACGAACGGGGCGACTTAATTTGGACGGAATCAACATGGTATTCACTTCACTGTGTGGAAAACGAGAATTTTGATTTTTTTTGCGCTTCGTAATTAATGCTTATAAGTTCGGCCAGAAACACTTTTATTGCAAGTTATGACCGTTTTTAATGCGCCTGAATTTGCACTCTGTCACAAAAATATTACCGCATAGCAGGGAACTTTTATATTGGCCTTGAGAGCGCATGGATACTGGGTTGCACCGAAGCTGCTGCTTTAACAAGCCAAACCGTAAACGAAGGTTAACAATCACCTGAGTTAATAAAGTTTCGCGACTGTCATCTCTATAAAATAAAACGTTGGTTTAACGTTAATGTCGAAAAATATTATTTCACGTGAGTAATTATTTCTTGCCTGGGCTATTTCTGACGAGCTTAAAAAACATATTGTCACAAGGATGACCTTATTGTGTTGATGACATTTCGTTCATCCTCTTCTGAGACAGGCGGCGATTCGGACTGCTTTCTTGAGCGCTGAAGGGCGAAACCGGGTAGATAAAGTGGCCACGATCACACTTTGATGCTCATCCCCGGTACTCCTCCCTGGCTAATCCCTGGCAGGAGGAGGAAGAGCGTTTATGAGCCAGGCACACTAGCACCAACGTGTTTATTTTTTTCTACAGGATGCCGTTTCCCTATGTCACAGCCTACCTTCAACAAAGCGCAATTTCAGGCCGCACTGACGCGTCAGTGGCAACGTTTTGGTTTAGTCGCCGCAGAGGAGATGACGTCTCGCCAGTGGTGGCAAGCCGTTAGCGGTGCGCTCGCCGAGTTACTGAACGCCCAGCCTGCGGCAAAGCCGGTTAAAGGGCAGCGTCACGTCAACTATATCTCCATGGAGTTTTTGATTGGCCGCCTTACCGGTAACAACCTGCTGAACCTGGGCTGGTACCAGGAGGTGAGCGATGTGCTTAAAGGCCACAATATTCACCTTACCGATCTGCTCGAAGAGGAGATTGATCCGGCGTTGGGTAACGGTGGGCTGGGGCGTCTGGCTGCCTGTTTCCTGGACTCAATGGCGACGGTTGGCCAGTCGGCCACCGGCTATGGTCTGAATTACCAGTACGGCCTGTTCCGTCAATCCTTTGCGGATGGTCAGCAGAAGGAGGCGCCGGACGACTGGCATCGCGGCAGCTATCCCTGGTTCCGCCACAACGAGGCGCTGGATGTGCAGGTGGGCATCGGCGGTAAAGTGACAAAAGCGGGGCATTGGGAGCCAGGCTTTACCATTACCGGCCAGGCCTGGGATCTGCCGGTGCTGGGCTACCGTAACGGCGTGGCTCAGCCGCTGCGTTTGTGGCAAGCGACACACGCTCACCCGTTCAACCTGACCAAATTCAACGACGGTGATTTCCTGCGCGCAGAGCAGCAGGGTATCGACGCCGACAAACTGACAAAAGTGCTCTACCCGAACGACAACCATCTGGCGGGTAAAAAACTGCGTCTGATGCAGCAATATTTCCAGTGCGCCTGTTCAGTGGCCGATATTCTGCGTCGCCACCATCTGGCGGGCCGGAACGTGGCCGATCTGGCTGATTTCGAAGTTATCCAGTTGAACGACACTCACCCGACGATCGCTATCCCGGAACTGCTGCGCGTGCTGATCGATGAGCACCAGATGAGCTGGGACGATGCCTGGGCCATTACCAGTAAGACCTTTGCTTACACCAACCACACCCTGATGCCAGAAGCGCTGGAGTGCTGGGATGAGAAGCTGATTAAAACCCTGCTGCCACGCCATATGCAGCTGATTAACGAGATCAACAACCGCTTCAAAAAACAGGTCGAGCAAACCTGGCCAGGCGACAAAGCAATCTGGGCGAAGCTGGCGGTCGTCTATGACAAACAGGTGCGGATGGCGAATCTCTGCGTGGTGAGTGGCTTTGCGGTGAACGGCGTGGCTGCGTTGCACTCCGATCTGGTGGTGAAAGATCTGTTCCCGGAATATCACCAGCTGTGGCCAAACAAATTCCACAACGTGACCAACGGCATTACGCCGCGTCGCTGGATCAAGCAGTGCAACCCGGCGCTCTCTGCACTGCTCGACAGCACTTTGCAGAAAGAGTGGGCTAACGATCTTGATCAGCTCATCAACCTGGAAAAGTATGCCGATGACGCGAAATTCCGCGAGCAGTATCGGGCCATCAAGCAGGAGAACAAAGTGCGTCTGGCAGAGTTTGTCAAAGCGCGCACCGGCATTGAGATCAACCCGCACGCGCTGTTCGATATCCAGATTAAACGCCTGCACGAATACAAACGTCAGCACCTGAATTTGCTGCATATTCTGGCGCTGTACAAAGAGATCCGCGAGAACCCGCAGGCCGATCGCGTACCGCGCGTATTCCTGTTCGGTGCCAAGGCGGCGCCGGGTTATTACCTGGCGAAAAACATTATCTTTGCTATCAATAAGGTGGCAGAAGCGGTTAATAACGACCCGAAAGTGGGCGATAAGCTGAAAGTGGTCTTCCTGCCGGATTACTGCGTTTCAGCGGCAGAGCTGCTGATCCCGGCGGCGGATGTCTCAGAGCAGATCTCCACGGCCGGTAAAGAGGCCTCGGGCACCGGTAACATGAAGCTGGCACTCAACGGCGCGTTGACCGTAGGTACCCTGGACGGCGCGAACGTGGAAATTGCCGAACAGGTGGGCGACGAAAACATCTTTATCTTTGGTCATACCGTGGAAGAGGTGAAGGCCCTGAAAGCCAAAGGCTACGACCCGGTGAAATGGCGTAAGAAAGATAAAGTGCTGGATGCCGTACTGAAAGAGCTGGAAAGCGGTAAATACAGTGATGGGGATAAGCACGCCTTCGACCAGATGCTGCACAGCATAGGTAAACAGGGCGGCGATCCTTATCTGCTGATGGCCGACTTTACGGCGTATGTGGATGCGCAAAAACAGGTGGACGTGCTGTACCGTGACCAGGATGCCTGGACCCGCGCCTGTATTCTGAATACCGCGCGCTGCGGCATGTTCAGCTCTGACCGCTCAATCCGTGACTACCAGGCTCGTATCTGGCAGGCAAAACGCTAAGGAAGCGCGATGGAAAGCAAACGTCTCGATAATGCCGCCCTGGCGGCGGGGATCAGCCCCAGCTACATCAATGCTCATGGTAAACCGCAGTCTATTGGTGCTGAGACCAAAAGGCGTTTGCTGGATGCTATGCACAAAGCCACACCCGGCGCAAAAGCAGCGGTCACCCCTGTACCGAATGTGAAAGTGTTCACTGCCGGTAAAAAAATGCCGCTGCCGATCGAAGGCCACGGTGAGTTTGCCTGGCTGCTGACCACTGAAACGGGGCAACAGCATAAAGGCCATGCCACTGGCGGCAAAAACCTGAACCTTCCGGCAAAGTTGCCGGAGGGCTACCACACCCTGACGCTAACCCGTGACGACCATCGCTGGCACTGCCGCGTGATTGTGGCGCCCAAACGCTGCTATGAACCCCAGGCTTTGCTGGAAGGGAAAAAGTTGTGGGGGGCTTGCGTACAGCTCTACACCCTGCGTTCAGAAGCCAACTGGGGGATCGGTGATTTTGGCGATCTCAAATCGATGCTCGCCGAAGTGGGTGAGCGCGGCGGCGCCTTTATTGGCCTGAACCCGATTCATGCGCTTTACCCGGCGAACCCGGAGAGCGCCAGCCCGTACAGCCCGTCGTCTCGTCGCTGGCTGAACGTGATTTATATCGACGTTAATGCCTTAGATGACTTTAAAAACAGTGCTGAGGCGCAGGCATGGTGGGCGTTAGATACCACGCAACAGGCGCTGAGGCAGGCGCGTGAGGCTGAATGGGTGGATTACGCCACCGTGACGGCGCTGAAAATGGCCGCCCTGCGTATGGCGTGGAAAGGTTTTTCTCAGCGTGACGATGCCGATATGCTGGCCTTCCGGCAGTTTATCGCCGCCGAAGGCGAAAGCCTGTACTGGCAGGCGGCGTTCGATGCGCTGCATGCGCAGCAGGTTAAAGAGGACGAAATGCGCTGGGGGTGGCCGGTCTGGCCGGAGGCCTATCAGTCCGTTGACTCCCCTCAGGTTCGCGCCTTTTGCGAACAGCATGCTGACGAAGTGGAGTTCTACCTCTGGCTGCAGTGGCTGGCGTATACCCAGTTCGCCGCCTGCTGGCAGGTAAGCCAGGGTTACAACATGCCGATTGGTCTCTATCGCGACCTGGCGGTGGGGGTGGCAGAAGGGGGAGCGGAGACCTGGTGCGACCGTGAACTCTACTGTCTGAAAGCCTCGGTAGGCGCACCGCCGGACATTCTCGGCCCCCTGGGCCAGAACTGGGGACTGCCGCCGATGGATCCGCACGTTATCGTGTCTCGTGCCTACGAGCCCTTCATCGAACTGCTGCGTGCCAACATGCAGAACTGCGGCGCGCTGCGTATCGATCATGTGATGTCGGTGCTGCGTCTGTGGTGGATCCCCTACGGTGAAACCGCGGATCACGGCGCTTACGTTCACTACCCGGTAGGCGATCTGCTCGCGATCCTGGCGCTGGAAAGCAAGCGCCACAACTGCATGGTGATTGGCGAAGACCTTGGCACCGTGCCGGTCGAGATCGTCAGTAAACTGCGCGACAGCGGCGTTTACTCCTACAAGGTGCTCTATTTTGAAAACGACCATGAGAAGAATTTCCGTGCGCCGCAAGCGTATCCTCAACAGTCAATGGCAGTCGCGACGACGCATGACCTTCCTACGCTCAGAGGCTACTGGGAGAGTGGCGATCTCACGCTCGGTAAAACCTTAGGGCTGTATCCCGATGAGGTAGTGCTGCGCGGGCTGTATCAGGACAGAGAGCTGTCGAAGCAGGGGCTGCTAGATGCGTTACATAAACATGGCTGCCTGCCGAAACGTACCGGTCACAAAGCGTCGCTGATGGCGATGACCCCAACCCTGAATCGAGGTATGCAGCGTTACATTGCCGATAGCAACAGTGCGCTGTTAGGGTTGCAGCCAGAAGACTGGCTCGATATGGCCGGGCCGGTGAACATTCCTGGCACCAGTTATCAGTACAAGAACTGGCGCCGGAAGTTATCCTCCTCGCTGGAGGCGATGTTTGCCGATGACGGGGTCAACAAGCTGATTAAGGATCTGGATAAGCGGCGAAAAGCGCTGTCAAAACGCCAGAAATAACAAAAACCCGCCGGATGGCGGGTTTCGTTTTTTATACCACCGTTGCCAGCAGCAGACAGCCCACCAGGCCGCAGACTGAAATAATGGTTTCCAGCATTGACCAGGACTTAATGGTCTCGCCGATAGTCAGGTTGAAGTACTCTTTGAACAGCCAGAAGCCCGGATCGTTCACGTGCGAGAAAATCACGCTACCCGAACCGACGGCAATCACCATCAGCTCCGGGCTGACGCCGGTAGTGGCGATCAGCGGGGCAACAATCCCCCCGGCAGTAATGGCTGCCACGGTTGCAGAACCGAGGGCGATACGCAGTACCGCGGCGATAGACCAGGCCATCAGGATCGGCGAGATATTGGTTTCGTGCATCATAGAGGCGATGTATTTATCCACGCCGCTATCAACCAGAACCTGTTTAAACGCACCGCCGCCGCCGATGATCAGCAGCATCATGGCGATGATTTTGATCGAAGAGCTCAGGGTATCGTTAATCTGATCCATGCTACGGCCACGGTTCAGGCCGAAGGTGAAGAGGGCAATCAGCACCGCAATCAGGGTAGCCATAACCGGGTCGCCGAGGAATTCAGCCACGCCCAGGAAAGCATGACCTTTTGGCAGAACCATCTCCGCCACGGCGCGCATCGCCATCAGCACAACCGGTACCAGAGAGGTCCAGACACTGACGCCAAAGCTTGGCATCTCTTCTTCCGTGAAGGTTTTAGCGTTGTACAGACCTTCAGGAATAGGCTTGTCGATCCCTTTCAGGCAGCGTGCAAACACCGGGCCTGCGAGGATAACGGTCGGGATAGCCAGAATGGTACCGAACAGTAGGGTTTTACCCATATCGGCATGGAAGATCGTCGCGATTGCGGTCGGGCCCGGGTGCGGTGGCAGGAAGCCGTGCGTGACAGAGAGCGCCGCCGCCATCGGAACGCCAACGAACAGCAGAGGGATATTCGCCGCGGCGGCAATGGTGAACACCAGCGGCAGCATCAGTACGAAACCGACTTCATAGAAGAGGGCGAAACCCACGGTAAAGCCGGTTAACACCACCGCCCACTGGATATGCTGCTTA
Source organism: Leclercia sp. UBA7405 (assembly GCF_037152215.1). Taxonomy (NCBI): domain Bacteria; kingdom Pseudomonadati; phylum Pseudomonadota; class Gammaproteobacteria; order Enterobacterales; family Enterobacteriaceae; genus Leclercia; species Leclercia sp. UBA7405. The sequence continues at coordinate 131,214 of NZ_JBBCMR010000005.1, forward strand.
CCAAATTTGGCAATCAACGTGGTTGCAATGCGCTGTGCGCCACCGCAGTCCGCCAGCATTTTACCGAGCATGGCACCGAAGCCCATGATCAGCGCCAGGCTACCCAGCGTACCGCCGACACCGGCTTTAATAGAGCTGATAACTTTTACCAGCGGCATACCCTGCATCAAACCGACTGCAAGCGCCACCAGAACCAGAGCGATGAAGCCGTTCACTTTGAAACGGATCATCAAGAGCAGTAATAACACAACACCGATAGCTACGATGACTAATGGCATGATTGACCTGGCCTTTGAATTGTTATGGGTAACGTCGTTGTTTCAACGACTATTGTCCAATTGTCCCAACTGGGAACAGAGTTGTAATGGCACTAACACTGATACCGTCCAGACTACCTAGTTTAGTCGGCTGTTATTGGGGGGGTTAGTGCCCACGCGAATGATACGGGTAACATTGGTGATTTGAGAATCACCCAGCCGGTCAAAATGTGAATTATGAGACGCAGGTCAACTTATGGTGCAGGAGAGGGCAAAAGAAAAGCCGGGCCAGCGTAAACGCATGGCCCGGCCTGGAGTCGGGTTCTATGGCCCGGTTAGCGACGCCGCCACCGGGCAAAACAGACGGGAACTTAGTAGTAAGAGTGCTCGCCGCGCTGGTGCTCGGTGAGATCGCGCACGCCTTTCAGCTCCGGGAACTCATTCAGCAGCTGCTTTTCAATCCCTTCTTTCAGGGTGACGTCGACCATGGAACAGCCGTTACAGCCACCGCCGAACTGCAGAATCGCCAGGCCATCTTCGGTGATCTCCATCAGGGAGACGCGACCGCCGTGCCCGGCCAGCTGCGGGTTAATTTGCGACTGCAGCAGGTACTCAACGCGTTCCATCAGCGGAGCGTCATCGCTCACTTTGCGCATCTTGGCATTTGGCGCTTTCAGCGTTAACTGCGAACCCAACTGGTCGGTCACAAAATCAATCTCCGCATCTTCCAGATACGGTGAGCTCAGCTCATCGACATAGGCAGTCAGTTGCTCAAATTTCAGGGCGGTGTCAGTTGCTTCCACAGCGTCCGGTGGGCAATAAGAGACGCCGCATTCTGCGTTCGGGGTACCCGGATTGATGACAAAAACGCGAATCTGGGTCCCTTCTTCCTGATTTGCCAGCAGTTTGGCAAAGTGCGCTTGTGCAGCATCGGAAATACGGATCATAGCATTGGCCTAATAGTTGACTAAAATACCTGGTTATAATACGCCCAACCTGGGGGCGCTACAAGGTTCGACACAGACACCATACCTGAACCGAGGCCGCGCCGCTTCGCAAAAGCAGGCGGGATAGTTCAGCCACGGTCGTACCTGTTGTCACGACATCATCCACAATAGCGATATGGCGACCCGCCACCGGGAATTCAAGCTGAAACGCCTGCTTCAGGTTCTGCTTTCGCAATCTGGCGCTAAGCTGGTGCTGGGTAGCGGTGGGCCGGGTGCGTCGAAGGGCGGCGGGGTTGTAGTCACACTTGAGCCAGCGCGCCAGCGGACGGCAGAGCAGGTCGCTCTGGTTAAACCCGCGCCGCCAGTGACGCCGAGACCAGAGCGGCACGCTGACAATCATCTCCACCGGAGGCAGTGCCCGGGTGCGTCTGGCCCGCAATATTGCTAACAGCAACAGCCTTGCCAGCGGTTGCGCCAGCTGGCTGCGACGAGAAAATTTAAACTGATGTACCAGCCTGCTGACCGGGGGGATATAGGGACAGACTGCCACCAGTGCCTGCCAGGGCGGTGGCCTGCGCAGACAGCGTCCGCACGGCAGAAAAAGGCTGGATGCCGATAAGCCACACTGCGGACAGCATCCACGCTGTGGCGTAATGGCTTTCTCACAGACTGAGCAGATGCCCCAATGGCTCAGCATTAAGGGCATCCGACATAGCCAGCACAAGCCAGGCACTGTTAGCATAGCTCTCCTCCTTGTAGATAAAAGAGAACAGTAAGCGATGAAGAGTCTTTGGTGGCAGACCGTAGGCACAGGAAATTGTCATCTTGTGCTGCTGCACGGATGGGGGCTGAATGCCGAAGTATGGAATACAATTCGCGAGGAACTCGCCTCGCACTTTACCCTGCACTTGGTGGATCTGCCCGGTTTCGGCCGCAGCCGCGGCTATCAGGCCCTGACGCTGGAGGCGATGGCCGAAGAGGTTCTGGAACGTGCGCCGCAAAACGCGATCTGGCTCGGCTGGAGTCTGGGCGGGCTGGTGGCGAGCCAGATCGCACTGACGCACCCGACGCGCGTTCAGGCGCTGGTGACGGTGGCATCCTCGCCTTGCTTTAGCGCGCGTGAGGGGTGGCCGGGTATCAAACCCGAGGTGTTAGCCGGGTTCCAGCAACAGCTGAGTGACGATTTTCAGCGCACGGTAGAGCGTTTTCTGGCGCTACAAACCATGGGCACCGACACTGCTCGCCAGGATGCGCGCCTGCTCAAAAGCACCGTGCTGTCTTTGCCAATGCCCGACGTCAGCGTGCTGAACGGTGGACTGGAGATACTAAAAACGGTCGATCTGCGCGCGCCGCTGGCTGCGCTGGCGATGCCGCATCTGCGGATCTACGGCTACCTGGATGGGCTGGTACCGCGCAAGATCGTCCCCTTGCTGGATGCGCTATGGCCTGATAGCGCATCGCTGGTAATCCCTAAAGCGGCACATGCGCCGTTTGTCTCTCATCCCGCCGAATTTTGCGCCGCGCTGATTGCGCTACGTCAACGCATCGAATGATTGTTTTTTAATCCGCCTGGCAAAAGTCACGTGCCGCAACAATACTCAAGAAGTCGTTGCGGTTGTTCTGCCTACGACTATCAAAACAACAATTTCTTTGGGAGTTATGACTATGAAACTTGTTACAGGTATTGTTACATCTCTGGTTATCGGGTCACTTTCTTTTGGCGTCTTTGCGGCACAGGAGCTGGAAAAAGACAAAGCGAAAGAGATGAATTTGACCAAAGTCGGTGAGATTTCAACGTCTGACACCACGGCGCCAATGGACGCTAAAAAAGAGCTTTCACAGAAAGCGGACGAAATGGGCGGAAAATATTTTGTGGTTACCAGCGCCAATAAAGATACGAAAAACGTACGCGCAACCGCAGAAGTCTTTAAGTAAGCGAGGCGAGCCGGGCAGTGATGCCCGGCTTCCTGATTAACGCAGCGCCCACCACTCCCTGAGGCAGGCTTTCCCTTCGGGGCAACTTTTACAGCTGCCGGAGAGGCAATTGTCGCGCTCCTCCTGAATACGTATTGCTTTACCCATCGCCTCAAGACGGTGCAGCATGGCATCCACCAGCGCCTGCGGGGTATGCAGACGAAGACCGATCTGTTTCGCCTCCATTCTTCCCTGGAGCGCCAGTAAATCCCGAACGTCAATCATCGATGCCATATTGCGCTCCTTAGTGGCAACTTTCTGCCGGGCTGTCGCAGCAGTGAGCCGGCGTTTTACGTGTCGCCAGCAGGTTAATATCCACACGACTGCGCGCCCGGCGCAGCATGCCAAGCAGTACCACGTTGAACAATACCACCGCCAGAATAGAGACCAGGCTGAACTGCGGATGCTGGCTGAAATTGACCGTCTGATAGAAGAGCGTAGAGAGCGAATAAGCGATGTTCAGCCCCCACAGTACGGAGAAGCCCATCCAGCCGCGGCTGGACTCGCGGGCAATCGCCCCCATAACCGAGATGCACGGAATATAGAGCAGAACGAAGATCAGATAGCTGTAGGCGGCCGAGGCGCTGCCGAATTTCTCGCTCATCACGCCCATGGCGCCGGTCGCCATTTCACCGTCGCCTTTGCTGGCTTCGATGGGGTTGGCCAGCACGCTCAGGCTGAAGGTCTCTTTCAGGCTCTGCCAGGTTTCATCCACGGCGCTGTACAGCTCGTCACCGAGGTGAAATTCCGCCGGGTTAAAGGCCTCTTCCTGAATGTTTTCGGCGGTGTAGAGCGTGTTCAGTGTTCCGACGACCACCTCTTTAGCCATCGCACCGGTAAACAGCCCAACGGTGGCCTGCCAGTTATCCTCATGCACGCCGATGGGTTTGAACAGCGGCGTGATGACGCGGCTGACGGAGGCCAGCGCGGAGTCGTTGATGTTATCGGCCGCTTTTCCGCTGAGGGTGAAGCTATTCAGGGCGCTAAGGAAAATACTGACCACCACGATCACTTTACCGGCGCGCACCACGAAGCCTTTAAGACGCTGCCAGGTTTGAATCAACAGGCTTTTCAGGTGCGGGACGTGGTAGACCGGCAACTCCATTACGAAGGGCGACGCTTCGCCACGCATAATGGTGTGCTTCAGCATCAGGCCGGTAAGAATAGCCATCACAATCCCGAGCACGTACAGCGAGAAGACCACCAGCGCTCCCTGCTGGCCGAAGAACGCCGCCGCAAAGACGGCGAAAATCGCCAGACGCGCGCCGCAGGACATAAAGGGTGCCATCATGATGGTCATCAGACGTTCACGTGGCGCATCCAGGGTTCGCGCCCCCATTACCGACGGGACGTTACAGCCGAAGCCGACAATCAGCGGCACGAAGGATTTGCCCGGCAGACCCAGCGCCTGCATCAGACGGTCCATCACAAAAGCCGCGCGGGCCATGTAGCCAGAGTCCTCCAGGAATGAGAGGAACAGATACATCATGCCAATCTGGGGAACCAGCGGCAGAACAGTGTTGATCCCGCCGCCAATCCCCTGGGCGAGGAAAATGGTCAGCCATTCGGGGAAGTGCAGGGTGTAGCCGAGCCATTGCAAACCGTGAATGAAGATTGCCACCGAGCCGACGTCAAACAGCGGTTGCAGCGCCCCGCCAATGTTGATTGCCAGCAAGAACATCAAATACATCACCAGCAGGAAGACAGGCAGACCGAGGAAGCGGTTGAGGATAATGCGATCTACCGCAGCGGTGAAGCGGCTGGGCTCAGCGGTCAGGGTATTGCTAACCACTTCGCAGACGGCGGCGATACTCTGATAGCGGGCATCGGCGATATGCAGGGCCGGGTCATCCAGCTCTTCGCTGAGATGGGCCAGCGACGCCTCCAGTTTTTGGGCGGCATTGCCGGCAAAGGCGCGGCTGTAGATATCTCCTTCCAGCATCTGCAGACCAAGCCAGCGGCGCTGTTTTTGCGGCATCGTCGGGTCCATGAATTGCGCCAGCCGATCGGCTTCGCGCAGCAGCGGGCGAGGGTAGTGCACCAGCTCAAGGTCACTATTCTTCTGGTGACGGTCAATGGCCAGCTTCAGGGCATCGATACCACGACCACGGGTAGAGATAAGCGGCACCACCGGGCAGCCGAGACGCGCGGCCAGCGCGTCGATATCGATGCGGACTTTCTGTTTCTCCGAAATATCGAGCATGTTCAGCGCCACCACGCAGGGGATCCCAAGCTCCAGCAGCTGTAATGTCAGATAGAGATTGCGCTCGAGGTTAGAGGCATCCACCACGTTAATCAGTAAATCCGCATCGCCGCTCAAAATATAGTGACAAGCTATTTGTTCATCGAGCGAGGTTTGCGACGAGATAGTGGTAAGAGAATAGGTACCCGGCAGGTCAACCAGCGTGACATTATTATCCGTCGTCGAAAATTGTCCCTCTTTTCGTTCAACCGTAACGCCCGCCCAGTTTCCCACGCGCTGACGTGCGCCAGTTAATTGATTAAATAATGTGGTCTTGCCGGAATTTGGATTGCCAATTAAGCCAATGGTTAATTTATTCATTTTTCAAAACTCGTGGTGACGGCTGGCGGATTATTGAGGCATGGCTTCGACTTCAATGAATGCGAGATCTTTTTTGCGCAGCACCAGGTTCACCCGGCGCGTCTCGATATGTATGGGATCGCCCAGAGGTGCTACCCGCACGACCTGGAACGAGGACCCCGGCAACATGCCCAATGACAGGAGTTTCTGTCGATAAGCCGGGCTGATTTCACGCGTGAATCCGGTGATCTTCCATGCACTGTCTGGAGTGAATTGCATAGTGCCTACTTACACTGAGGTGAAATAATAAACAGATGCAATGATAATGAGAATGGTTACTACCAGCAATATTCAAACTGTGACGAAATGTGCATAGCGCTATTAATTTGCGGGCTGTTTGACCTTGCTCAATATTTAATGAATATTCGATTCGTGGGAAAAATGACTTATTTGTTAATGGAGTGATAAATTACAGTTTAATAATGGATGTGCAATCGGTTTCAGAATGAAATAAAGGGTGAGGAATAAAACGATACTATTACAGGATTAAATACCCTCTCCGGCTGGAGAGGGTAAAGAGGTTTAGCGTTTTTTACCCATGGCTGCCGCCAGGGCATCCATCATCGCGCTATTACCCGCCGGCTGTGCATCACGCCCGCGCGGTTTCGCCGCTTTGGCTGCCGGACGCTGCTGATCGCGAGCGCCGCCGCCGTTGCCACGGCGCGCGTTGGTCTCGCCCGGCTGCTCATCCAGACGCATGGTCAGGGCGATACGCTTGCGCTGCAGATCCACTTCCAGCACCTTCACTTTCACGATGTCGCCCGCTTTGACCACGGTGTGCGGGTCTTCCACGAACTTATCGGCCAGCGAAGAGATGTGAACCAGGCCATCCTGATGGACGCCAATATCAACAAACGCGCCAAAGTTGGTGACGTTGGTTACCGCGCCTTCCAGCACCATGCCCGGCAGCAGGTCGTTCATGGTCTCGACGCCGTCGGCAAAGGTAGCGGTTTTGAATTCAGGACGCGGGTCGCGGCCCGGTTTTTCCAGCTCTTTGATGATGTCGGTGACCGTCGGCACGCCGAACTGCTCGTCGGTGAAATCGACGGCCTTCAGGTTGCGCAGCGCGCTGTTGTCGCCCATCAGATCTTTCAGCGCCTGCTGGGTGGCGGCCAGAATACGTTCCACAACCGGGTAGGCTTCCGGGTGAACGGTGGAGGCATCGAGCGGGTTGTCGCCGTGGTTAATACGCAGGAAGCCCGCGCACTGCTCAAAAGCTTTCGGCCCCAGGCGGCTGACCTTCAGTAACTGCTGACGATTCTGGAACTGGCCGTTCTCGTCACGCCAGGCGACGATGTTTTGCGCCATCATGCGGGTTAAGCCTGCCACGCGGGTCAGAAGAGGAACCGAGGCGGTGTTCAGGTCTACGCCAACGGCGTTTACACAGTCTTCCACCACCGCATCCAGCTTACGCGCCAGCTGCGTCTGGCTGACGTCGTGTTGATACTGGCCCACGCCGATGGATTTCGGGTCAATCTTCACCAGCTCCGCCAGCGGATCCTGCAGACGACGGGCGATAGAGACCGCACCGCGAAGAGAAACGTCCAGATCCGGGAACTCCTGGGCCGCCAGTTCAGATGCGGAATAGACGGAGGCGCCCGCCTCGCTGACGATCACTTTCTGCGCCGTCACTTTCGGGAACTGCTTCTGCACGTCAAGGTAGAAACGCTCGGTTTCACGCGACGCCGTGCCGTTGCCAATCGCCACCAGCTCGACGTTATATTTCTCGCACAGGGCGGCCACCGCAACGGCGGCTTTCGCGGCCTGGCCGGTATGTGGATAGATGGTATCGGTGGCAACCAGCTTGCCGGTGCCGTCAACCACGGCCACTTTCACGCCGGTACGCAGACCCGGATCGAGACCCATGGTCGCGCGCAAGCCAGCAGGCGCAGCCATCAGCAGGTCGTGCAGGTTACGGGCGAAGACGTTGATCGCCTCGTCTTCCGCGCGTTCGCGCACGGTGCCCATCAGTTCGGTTTCGAGGTGCATTAAGATCTTGATGCGCCAGGTCCAGCTCACCACGTTTTTGCGCCAGCTGTCCGCCGGGGCGTTGTTCAGGCGAAGATTGAGGTGATCGGCAATGATCTGCTCGCAATGGCTCTCTTTTGGCGGCTCGTCAAACTGCGGGTCAGCATTCAGGGAGAGTTGCAGCACGCCTTCGTTGCGGCCGCGGAACATCGCCAGCGCACGGTGAGAAGGGGCGGTAGCGATCGGCTCATGGTGATCGAAGTAGTCGCGGAATTTCGCGCCTTCTTCTTCTTTACCTGCCACCACGGTGGCCACAATGTGGGCATTCTTCCAGAGATAATCACGCACTTTGGCGAGCAGGGCGGCATCTTCGGCAAAACGCTCCATCAGAATGTAGCGTGCTCCGTCGAGCGCGGCCTTGGTATCTGCCACCCCTTTGTCGGCGTCGATAAATTTGGCGGCTTCTGTTTCCGGGTCATGCGAGGGGTCGTTCCACAGCAGATCGGCCAGCGGCTCCAGGCCCGCTTCAATCGCAATCTGCCCGCGCGTGCGGCGCTTCGGTTTGTAGGGCAGATAGAGATCTTCTAATTCCGTTTTGCTCAGGGTGCCATTGATGGCTTTTTCCAGATCGCTGGTCAGCTTGCCCTGTTCGCCGATGGATTTCAGGATCGCCTGACGTCGGTCTTCCAGTTCGCGAAGGTAGCCCAGACGGGTCTCCAGGTTACGCAACTGGGTATCATCCAGGCCGCCGGTGACTTCCTTACGATAACGTGCAATAAACGGCACGGTGTTCCCTTCGTCAAGCAGGCGAACGGCAGCTTCTACCTGTTCGGCTCTGGCCTGAATATCACCCGCAATAATGCGGCAGAGCGACTCTTTCATCATGATTGGTTCATCTTGTGGATCAAAAATCAGGGGGATAGTTATACGGGCTGGCACCGCAAAATGCCAGCCGGGGAGGGTGCTCTCGGACTATTTAACGTACTGGATCTCATTCACGTACCAGCTCGCTTCACCCGCAGGGGTGTGGACGATGGCGATATCCCCTACCTCTTTTTTCAACAGCGCGCGGGCCATGGGGGAGTCGATGGAGATGTAATCCTTACGACCAAAAATTTCATCGTAGCCGACAATGCGAAAACGCTTGAGATCGCCGTCGTCATTTTCAATTTCAACCCAGGCGCCAAAGAAGACTTTGCCCTCCTGCTGGGGGGAGTAATCGACGATTTTCAGGTTCTCCAGGCATTTGGTCAGGTAACGCACCCGGCGGTCGATTTCGCGTAACCGCTTTTTGTTGTACTGGTAGTCCGCATTTTCACTGCGATCGCCCAGGCTAGCCGCCCAGGTCACTTTTTTAGTCACTTCCGGGCGCTCTTCGCGCCACAGGGTATCCAGCTCTTTCTTGAGGTTCTCATACCCTTCGCGGGTGATCAGGGGCGTTTTCATCATCTTGCCTTACTACCTGGCCTGTCTCATTTACGCACATTAGGTATCACTGAGCGTAACAGACAGGATTAATAATGATTTATGTGATGGATTATGCAGATAAGCTGCTGTTAAATATGCTTTGTAACAATTTCGACTAGAATTTATACCAGAATTAGCTGGTCGTAGACGCGCACTTTTTTAGAATACGTTCTTCAAGAGTATCCGAACCTTTGGGAGTACACACAATGCAAGAGAATTATAAGATTCTGGTGGTAGATGACGACATGCGCCTGCGCGCGCTGCTTGAGCGTTATCTGACCGAGCAGGGCTTCCAGGTTCGTAGCGTAGCCAACGCCGAACAGATGGACCGCCTGCTGACCCGTGAATCCTTCCACCTGATGGTACTGGATCTGATGTTACCGGGCGAAGATGGCCTGTCTATTTGCCGCCGTCTGCGCAGTCAAAGCAACCCGATGCCAATCATTATGGTGACGGCGAAAGGGGAAGAAGTTGACCGTATCGTAGGGCTGGAGATCGGCGCCGACGACTACATTCCAAAACCGTTTAACCCGCGCGAACTGCTGGCGCGTATCCGCGCGGTGCTGCGCCGCCAGGCGAACGAACTGCCGGGTGCGCCTTCTCAGGAAGAGGCGGTGATCGCTTTCGGTAAGTTCAAGCTTAACCTCGGCACCCGCGAGATGTTCCGCGAAGATGAGCCAATGCCGCTCACCAGCGGTGAGTTCGCGGTTCTGAAAGCGCTGGTCAGCCACCCGCGTGAGCCGCTCTCGCGCGATAAGCTGATGAACCTGGCGCGTGGCCGCGAATATTCCGCCATGGAGCGCTCCATCGACGTGCAGATCTCTCGCCTGCGTCGCATGGTGGAAGAAGATCCCGCGCATCCGCGCTATATCCAGACCGTCTGGGGCCTGGGCTACGTATTTGTGCCGGACGGCTCTAAAGCATGAGGCGAATGCGTTTCTCGCCGCGAAGCTCGTTTGCCCGCACCCTGTTATTGATCGTCACCTTGCTGTTCGTCAGCCTGGTGACGACCTATCTGGTGGTGCTGAACTTTGCGATTCTGCCTAGTCTTCAACAGTTTAATAAGGTTCTGGCGTACGAAGTCCGTATGCTGATGACCGATAAACTGCAGCTGGAAGATGGCACCCAGCTGGTGGTTCCACCGGCATTCCGCCGTGAAATTTACCGGGAGCTGGGAATATCGCTCTATTCAAACGAAGCGGCGGAAGACGCAGGCCTGCGCTGGGCCCAGCACTATGAATTTCTCAGCCAGCAGATGGCGCAGCAGTTGGGTGGCCCGACGGAAGTGCGCGTCGAGGTTAACAAAAGCTCGCCGGTCGTCTGGCTGAAAACCTGGTTGTCACCCAATATCTGGGTGCGCGTACCGCTCACCGAAATCCACCAGGGCGACTTCTCGCCGCTGTTCCGTTACACCCTGGCCATTATGCTGCTGGCGATAGGCGGCGCATGGCTATTCATCCGTATACAAAACCGACCCCTGGTCGACCTGGAGCATGCTGCGCTGCAGGTCGGTAGAGGGATTATTCCGCCGCCGCTGCGTGAATATGGCGCATCGGAAGTGCGGTCGGTAACCCGTGCCTTTAACCATATGGCGGCAGGGGTGAAGCAACTGGCGGATGACCGAACGCTATTGATGGCGGGTGTCAGCCATGATCTGCGAACGCCGCTTACGCGCATCCGTCTGGCGACAGAGATGATGGGCGAAGAGGACGGATATCTCGCCGAGTCGATTAATAAAGACATCGAAGAGTGCAATGCCATTATCGAGCAGTTCATTGACTACCTGCGTACCGGGCAGGAGATGCCCATGGAGATGGCCGATCTGAACGCGGTGCTGGGTGAAGTGGTGGCAGCAGAGAGTGGTTATGAACGCGAAATCGAAACCGCGATGCAGCCAGGCGAAATTCAGGTGCGTATGCACCCGCTCTCCATCAAACGCGCTATCGCCAATATGGTGGTGAACGCTGCCCGCTATGGTAATGGCTGGATCAGAGTGAGCAGCGGTTCTGAACTGAACCGCGCCTGGTTCCAGGTAGAGGATGACGGCCCGGGCATTAAACCTGAGCAGCGTAAGCACCTGTTTCAGCCGTTTGTGCGTGGCGACAGTGCCCGTAGCACGAGCGGGACCGGTCTTGGCCTGGCGATTGTGCAGCGTATTGTTGATAACCATAACGGCCTGCTGGAGATTGGTACCAGTGAGCGGGGCGGGTTGAGCATTCGTGCCTGGTTACCGGTGCCGGTTACGCGAGGGCAGGTGAAAGAGAGTTAGATCTTGAAGGTGCGGTCTGATGCCCTCACCGCGGCCCTCTCCCACGGGGAGAGAAAGAAAACATGAAAAAAGGCAACGTTCGTTGCCTTTTTACTTTTACCTTTACTTGGGTCCCGCACTCACCAGCGCAGCGCCCGCCGGGGTATCGGTATACTTCTCGAAGTTCTCAATAAACAGCTTCGCCAGCGATTGCGCTTTTTCTTGCCACTGCTCCGGTGAGCCGTAGGTATTACGCGGATCGAGAATGCGCGTCTCTACGCCCGGCAGCGCCGTTGGGATGGCCAGATCAAACATCGGCAACGTAAAGGTTTCCGCGTCATCCAGCGAACCATTCAGAATGGCGTCGATAATGGCGCGGGTATCTTTAATCGAGATACGCTTGCCGGTGCCGTTCCAGCCGGTATTTACCAGGTACGCCTGCGCACCGGCTGCCTGCATGCGCTTCACCAGCACTTCGGCATACTGCGTTGGGTGCAGAGAGAGAAACGCTGCGCCAAAACAGGCCGAGAAGGTCGGGGTCGGCTCGGTGACGCCACGTTCGGTACCTGCCAGCTTGGCGGTAAAGCCCGAAAGGAAGTGATACTGAGTCTGGCTCGCGGTCAGACGAGATACCGGCGGCAGTACGCCAAACGCATCGGCAGTAAGGAAGATGACCTTCGTGGCATGACCCGCTTTCGATACCGGCTTCACAATATTGTCGATATGGTAAATCGGGTAACTTACACGGGTGTTTTCGGTTTTTGACGCATCGTCAAAATCGACGCTACCGTCGGCACGGACGGTAACGTTCTCCAGCAGCGCGTCGCGACGGATGGCCTGATAGATATCCGGCTCCGCTTCGGGAGAGAGACGAATGGTCTTGGCATAGCACCCGCCTTCGAAGTTAAACACGCCGTCATCATCCCAGCCATGTTCATCATCGCCAATCAGACGGCGCTTCGGATCGGTGGAGAGGGTCGTCTTTCCAGTGCCGGAAAGGCCGAAGAAGACCGCCACGTCACCCTTCTCGCCCACGTTAGCCGAGCAGTGCATAGAGGCAATGCCTTTCAGCGGCAGCAGGTAGTTCATGACCGAGAACATCCCTTTTTTCATTTCGCCGCCGTACCATGTTCCGCCAATCAGCTGAATACGCTCCGTGAGGTTGAATGCCACAAAGTTCTCGGAATTCAGCCCCTGCTCTTTCCACTGCGGGTTGGTGCACTTCGCGCCGTTCATCACGATAAAGTCAGGTTCGAAATCCTGTAATTCTTCATCGGTCGGGCGGATAAACATGTTTTTGACGAAATGTGCCTGCCAGGCCACCTCAGTGATAAAGCGCACCGAGAGACGGGTATCGGCATTGGCACCACAGAAAGCGTCGATAATAAACAGGCGCTTGCCAGAAAGTTGATGGGTGACCAGCGATTTCAGATGCTGCCAGGTTTCAGGGGAAAGCGGTTTGTTGTCGTTTTTCCCTTTACCGTTATCTGCCCACCACAGGGTGTCACGGGTCGTGTCGTCACGGACAATATACTTATCTTTTGGCGAACGGCCGGTAAAGATACCGGTATCAACGGCGATAGCGCCGGTATTCGTTAATATCCCGCGTTCGTAGCCTTCCAGTGCCGGATTAAGCTCTTCCTGATACAGCGTATCGTAATCGGGGTTATAAACGATTTCCTGGACGTCGTGAATACCATAAGCCTTGAGATCTTGCGGGGTTAAACTTTTAACGCGCATGTCACTGCTCCTTAGCCAATATGTACTGCCTAAAATTGTAGGGTTTTTCTGAGTTTGTTGACCGCGACGGGGCTCATAGATTTACGTATCCGGACAAAACCCTTTTAACGGAAAACGCTGTAACTCCTGTCACTCCGCGGCACAGATTATGGCAGGATTCATTTTTTGGTTGGAGAAAATGTTCCTAAAAGGTTAAGAGGTGGTGATTTAATCCAAAAGAATGTGAATGTAATCGCATACATGAAAGTAAATTACGTAATACTTACAGAATGGAAAGTGATTCGCATAACGTAAACGAAGAGAAAAAGATGAGTCAGGCTGGGGAGCGCGGGAAAAGGGGAGCGAGAAGAAGATGAACTGCCCTGCAGAGAGGGCAGTTCATAACAGGATTAGTGAACTTGCGGATCCGCCGGAGAGGCGTTATTACGAATTTCTGCTATATCCATGGCGTTAAAGACATAGTGTGAACCGCAGTAATCGCAGTTCATATCGATCTCACCGTCTTCCGCCAGAATGCTGTCGATCTCTTCATCCGGCAGCGTTTTCAGTGCGCCTGCACAGCGTTCACGGGAACAGGTGCACTTGAACTCTACATCCTGTGGATCGTAAAGCGTGACCTCTTCTTCGTGATACAAACGCCACAGTACATCATTCGCGGGTAGCGTCAGCAGCTCTTCCGCTTTGATGGTTTCGGTAAGCGTGGCCAGGTGTTCGAAATCATCGCCCTGCGCATTCTGCGCTGGCAGTACCTGCAGCAGCATACCGCCCGCGGCGGGTTTACCTTCTACTTCGCCGGTACGGATAAACAGACGAGTAGGTAACTGCTCGGAGCGCATAAAGTAATCTTCCAGGCAGGCGGCCAGGGTATCGCCTTCCAGACCTACCACGCCCTGATAGCGTTCGCCCTCTTCCGGGGTGATGGTGATCACCAGGAAGCCGTTGCCGACCAGCGTTTTCAGGTCTGCACCTTCCGGGATGTCGCCCTGCACGCGCGCAACGCCGCGCATTTGCTGCTGGTTATTACCGTTAATCACGGCCAGGTTCATTGGCCCGTCACCCTGCAACTGCACGGTAATGTCGCCCGCGAACTTCAGCGTGGCGGTGAGCAGGCTGGTGGCAACCAGCAGCTCGCCAAGAAGGGTTTTCACTGGCAGCGGATAGTTGTGGTTTTCCAGAATCTGCTGCCAGGTTTCAGATACAGTCACCAGCTCGCCGCGAACAGCAAATTGCTCAAACAGATAGCGGTGTAATTGGTCGTGTTGGGCCATAGTTTTCTCTCGTTTAACGACGATTACTCATTTTCGCCGTATTTAAATTTTATCAGGTTGCGGCGCTCTTTCTTGTCCGGTCGCCTGTCGGGATGCGGCATGGTCAGGGCATTCAGCTTGCGCGCCTGCGCCGTTTTTTCGCGTTTCTCGATGCTTTCTGCGGTCTCTTCATAGAGCAACACAGCTTCGGTCGCGGGTCGACGTTGTTCAGTGATGGCTTTGATCACCACCGTTCGCTCGTCATTTCCCTGACGCAGCGTCAGGGTGGCATTCAGTTCAACAATCTTGCTGGGCTTAGCGCGCTGTCCGTTGTAGTGCACTTTGCCGCCGTCAACCATCTCGCGGGCCAGGGCGCGCGTTTTATAAAAACGGGCAGCCCACAGCCATTTATCCAGTCTTACCCCATCAGAGGGTTTTTCTTTCATGGCGTCTCCTTCACGCTGAGTGAGGGGATCATCCGGCGATAATCGTTCAGTCCCGGATGGCGCAGGTAGCTTTTTTCTGCCAGACCAGAATCAGGATTGGTCACACCCAGACAATAACGGATACCAAATTGCGCGGCGGCATCCAGAATCGGCTCACTGTCGTCAATGAACAGCGTTCTTTCAGGCTGCAATCCGGTTTGCTCAGCCACCGCCTGCCACAAACGCTGATCCTCTTTCGGATAACCAAATGTGTGGGTGGAAAGTAATAAATCAAGGTGCGAGGCCAGTCCGGTATGTTCCAGCTTCACGGCCAGGTTATGCGGATGCGCATTCGTCAGCAAGATGCGTCGCTTGCCGCACGCTTTCAACGCCTCCAGGAAAGGAACCGTGTCTTCACGCAGTATCGCGCGTGCCCCCTGGGCGGTGGTCATCGCGCAGATATCCAGACCGAGGCGCTCGCTCCAGTAATCCAGGCAGTACCAGTTTAGCGTATGCTGCACGGCATGATACTGCTGACGAATATAATCCTGGGCTTCTGCCGGAGTGATGCCCTGCTGCGCGCCGTAAGTTTCGGGCACCAGCTTTTGCCAGAAATAGTTATCAAACGCGAGGTCGAGCAGCGTGCCGTCCATATCCAGCAGGACGGTATCAACGTCCTGCCAGGTGATATCAAGGTGCATGAGGGGGGACTCTCCAGCCAGAAGAAAGATGCGCGACAGGGTAGCACATCTTGTCGCGCAGCAGCGTTATCCGATCAGGCTTTCAGGAGAGGGAATGAGCTTCGGATTAAGGCAATTATCATAGTACTGCTGGATTTCATCCAGACGAGTGCGCGAGCGCTGATAGCGGCGCAGCGCCAGGAAACCATTCCAGATAATACAGACAGCCAACGCTAACATCAGCAGGGTGGTGGAGATATAGCGCCAGAGCCCTGCGCTATCCGGCATACGATGCAGATCAACATGGCGGGTGCCGTTGGCATCGGTAAAGATACCGGTGACAATCCCCTCCGCGCTGAACGGCGTTTGCATCAGCATCTGCGCCAGGCGCTGGAACTCGCCCCACTGTTCCTGAGGCGGATAGTCATACAACGCCACCGGTGGATAGGGTTGATCGACCAGATCGGTGCCTTCATCGCTGATAATGATAAAGCCACCGGGAGCCGGGCTGTTCAGCGCCTGCGCTGCACGGGAGGTTTCACGTATCACGAACGGCGCGGTGGAGGTCGCTACCAGATTATCGAGAGACTCCGCACTGACCGGGCGCAATAGTACGTTCACGCCATCCAGTCGGCCGGCGCTGGCACGTTTGACCAGCGTTTCCCAGTCTTTACTGTTACCCAGATTCACCAGCGCATTTTTTAGCCTCACGCACTCATCCTGCGCTGAACAGAGATCCTGCGTTTTCATCACGATGTCGCCGAAGTCATCCAACAGCACCATGCCTGATTTCTGAATGGCCGAGCGGAGCGCCGGGCTAACGCGAGAGTTCGTGTCTGGTTTCGGGTGGAGCTGGTTGCTCAGCGCCTCGGTTAACGCAACGGCTTTGTTAACGGTGTCGGACTCCGGCAGCGGCAGCGGCGGGGCGTCATTCCAGATAAGTTGTGAGCAGTCAAACGGCGTGAACGGCGAGTTCTGTCGGGTCGTCCAGGTGCCAGGCGCGTGGATGTTACACATTCCTGTTCCTTTCAGACGCAGGGTGTCACCCACGCGGATACCTGCTTCTTCAAGCTGTTTTACGCTGGTGGCCTCAACGGTTTGCGCCCCTTTAATCCATGACAGGGTGAATTTGAGCGGCATATCCAGCGGCACCAGGAAAAACAACATCGCCAGCACAATGGCGGCGCCGCCCGCAATGACGGTACTACGCAGCCAGTGCTGGAGGGGGAAGTTTTTTACTTCATCGTGCAGGGATAAATAGCGCCCCTGGCGCACGACGTGCCTGTCGAGATAGATATCAATATCGGTTTTTTGTCCGATGTCCTGGGCAATCCACTGCTGCCAGTGACGGGGATAAATCAGGTCGATAATACCGAGCGAAATATTGATATGGTCCTGATCGGTCTCGCCAAACAGACCCCAGCGTTTTGGCGTACCGCGCAGGCAATGAATTTCACGCAGGGTATTTTTCGCTGGCGGGGCAAAAAGCCCCCATAAACCGGCAGCCAGCAGCAGAACACCGCCGCCAGCCAGCCAGGGAGCAAACACGTCTGGCGTAACCAGGCAGAAGAAGAACAGCAGGAAAGAGGCCACAATCAGTACCGCTTCGCGGATCC
Organism: Leclercia sp. UBA7405; assembly: GCF_037152215.1. NCBI lineage: Bacteria > Pseudomonadati > Pseudomonadota > Gammaproteobacteria > Enterobacterales > Enterobacteriaceae > Leclercia > Leclercia sp. UBA7405. The sequence goes on from NZ_JBBCMR010000005.1 coordinate 148,385, forward strand.
CGTCCGGGCGGCTTAAGGCATACTCTTCGTGCGTCTCCTGTCGGATATTAAGCAACTCGATTTGCTCGGTCTCTTCACCGCGGATAGAGGCCTGGGTAGCGCTGACATGTTCCAGCGCAAAGCGAGGCGCTTCCTGCACATACTCACCAATGGTGTGGCCGTTAAGGGCAATCACCAGTGGAATGGAGTCGGTCTGAATCAGTTCAACGCTGTTTTCATCATTGATGTACTGCTCCCAGAACGGCGGCAGGTGGACTTCGGCAGAGTCCAGGTAATAACGCCACTTGTTGGGATCGTCAGTGGTAATGCCGTAGCGGGTAATAGAACGTGTTACGCAAAGCACGGTATTGCTTTGCGCATTCAGAGTAAGGGAAACCGGTGCCGCGCTGGCGCCTGTAGGACCTGGCGTTAGCTGAATGCGGTTAAAGGCGTCGAGATATTGCTCAACGGCACTGCGCTCTTCGGCAGTGAGTTTACGCGTGCCTGCGCCAGCAAACGCATTTAAAAAGGGCAGTCGATACTGACGTTTTGCCCGACGCCTGTACACCCACCCTGCAATCATTGCGCAGGCCAGCATAGCAGCGATAAAAAACAAAATGGTGCTCATGCTTTCCCCATCTTACTTATTTTACAGGTGTAATCAGTTGCACCTTTTACAATGAATGAGAATCTGTGTTCGGCTATCGGCATGTGTGGAGTCAAACTTGAGCAATTTGAAACGCGTCCCAGTGATCCGTCATGATAGCAAAGGCAATCTATGGCGGATATCAGCAAATTCCTGGACATATTTCAACCTCTTGACTTTCAGTTTGAAATAAGGGATGAATCCCTATAAGTTGCATAAATGTAAATACAGAGCGATGAACATTGCCGAACCCGTGCGGCATATCGCACAATGACGTGAGTCCACTCAGCAAAGACCCCCCAATATGAGCAAACCATTACAAAAGCCCACGATTCTGAATGTTGAAACTGTCGCCAGGTCGCGTCTGTTTAATGTCGAAAGCGTGGATCTGGAATTCAGCAACGGCGTGCGCCGCGTCTATGAACGTATGCGTCCGTCCACGCGCGAAGCGGTAATGATTGTTCCGATTATTGACGATCATCTGATTCTGATCCGCGAATATGCGGTAGGTACAGAGTCTTATGAACTGGGGTTCTCGAAAGGGCTTATCGACCCGGGTGAATCTGTCTTTGAGGCAGCAAACCGTGAGTTGAAAGAAGAGGTGGGTTTTGGTGCGAAGGATCTCACGTTCCTGAAAAAACTGAGCATGGCGCCGTCCTACTTCTCAAGCAAAATGAATATTGTTCTGGCAGAAGATCTCTACCCGGAGTGGCTGGAGGGCGACGAGCCCGAGCCGCTGCCGCAGGTACACTGGCCGCTGGCGCATCTGATGGATCTGCTGGAAGAGCCTGATTTCAATGAAGCGCGCAACGTCAGTGCGTTGTTCCTGGTGAGGGAATGGCTAAAAGGACAGGGGCGGTTGTAATCGCTTATAAAAAAATAGCCCGGCGAGCCGGGCTATTTTTATGGCTGTCAGAACAGCTCGTGCGTTTCGCCGTTATCAATTAGCGTTGTACCTACCTCGTGCACAGCCTGCTGCGTTGGCTGGGTGCCCTCAATAAAGAACTCTTCACGACTGTTGCCGCCGTTCGCTAACTGACCGGTGCTGCGGTCGATATTCACCGTGATCACGCCTGGCGGCGGGGTCAGAGGTTGTTCCGGTACGCCGTCCAGGGCCACTTTCATATAGGCATCCCACGCTGGCTGAGCACTCTTCGCCCCGCCTTCGTAGCCCGAGATCTGATCCTTAATGGCGCCAGAGGCAGTGGTACGGCCCAAATCACGGCGGTGATCGTCAAAGCCGATCCAGACGGAGGTCACCACCCCCGGGCCGTAGCCGGAGAACCACGCATCTTTCGAACTGTTGGTGGTACCGGTTTTTCCGCCGATATCTCGACGCTGTAAATCACGTCCTGCACGCCAGCCTGTGCCCTGCCAGCCCGGCTCACCAAAGATATTGGTGTTGAGCGCGCTTTTAATCAGGAAGGAGAGCGGGGTGTTGATGACGTGCGGAGCGTACTCCTGCGCACCCACCTGCGACACCAGCGCCTGGTTAGCCTGCTCGAGCTTCGGCATTGGCACGGTGGCATTTTGCTGCTCCTGCGACACGGCAACATCTTCCATATCTTTGCCTTCCAGCACGTCAGACTTCGGCGTGTTGCCATAAATCACCGGAATATCACACTCCGGGCAGGCAATTTTAGGCTTCGCTTCAAAAATGACGCCGCCCTGATCGTTCTCGATTTTGCTGATGAAGTACGGATCGACAAGGAAACCGCCGTTCGCCATCACCGCATAACCGCGCGCCACCTGCAGCGGCGTAAAGGAGGCGGAGCCCAGCGCCAGCGATTCGGTATGGACAATGTTCTGTGCCGGGAAACCGAAACGCTGAAGGTACTCAGCGGCATAATCCACGCCCATGGCACGCATCGCACGCACCATCACCACGTTCTTCGACTGACCCAGCCCCTGACGCAGGCGAATAGGCCCGGAATATTCCGCCGGGGAGTTTTTCGGACGCCAGTCGGAACCGGCACCGGCATCCCAGCGAGAAATCGGCACGTCGTTCAGAATACTGGCGAGCGTCAATCCTTTATCCATCGCCGCAGTATAGAGGAATGGCTTGATATTCGAGCCGACCTGGCGCAGCGCCTGGGTTGCACGGTTGAATTTGCTCTGGTTGAAATCGAAGCCACCTACCAGCGCCAGCACGGCACCGTTGTGGGGATCGATTGAGACCAGCGCAGAGTTGACGTCCGGAACCTGTGCCAGCCACCAGCTGTCTCCAACCTGGCGGATCCAGATCTGCTGGCCCGCCTGGACGGCATCGGTCACTTTGCGTGGCGTTGGGCCCTGTGCGGTATCAGAGCGGTACGGACGCGCCCAGCGGATCCCTTCCATACGCAGTGACACTGAGGTGCCGTCGGCCATCATCGCCGTGGCCTCTTGCGGGTTGGCGCTGGTCACGACTGCGGCGATAAGCGGGCCATACGTCGGCAGCGTTTTCAGGGAATCCGTGATTTTTTTGCTATCCCAGGCCGCTTCACCCACCTTCCACAGGACGTTCGACGGGCCACGGTAACCGTGGCGCATATCGTAATCCATGACGTTATTACGCACGGCCTGCTGCGCACTCTGCTGCACTTTGCGGGTGATGGTGGTGTATATACGATAGCCATCTTCGTACGCCTGCTCGCCGTAGCGGGAAACCATCTCCTGACGCACCATCTCGGTGAGATAAGGGGCCGAGAAGGCGATTTCCGGGGCGTGATAGTTGGCGTTAATCACCTCGTTACGCGCCTGCTCGTACTGCGTCTGGCTGATATAGCCTTCGCTCAACATACGCGACAGCACCACGTTACGACGGGCAGTTGCGCGCTCCAGCGAGTAGAGCGGGTTAAAGGTTGACGGCGCCTTCGGCAGGCCGGCAATGGTCGCCATTTCGCTTAACGTCAATTGATCGATCGACTTACCAAAATAGACCTGAGCCGCAGCCCCCACGCCATAGGCGCGATAGCCGAGATAGATCTTATTGAGGTAAAGCTCAAGGATCTCGTCCTTGTTCAGCAGTTGTTCTATGCGGATCGCCAGGAACACTTCTTTGATCTTTCGTATCAGCGTCTTTTCAGGGCTGAGGAAGAAGTTACGCGCAAGCTGCTGGGTAATGGTACTTGCACCCTGAGACGCATGGCCTGAGAACATCGCGACGCTGGCGGCACGGAAAATCCCCACCGGGTCAACGCCATGGTGCTCATAAAAACGGCTGTCTTCCGTTGCGATGAACGCTTTCACCATCACCGGCGGAATCTGATCTAAGGTCAGCGGGATACGGCGCTTCTCACCGTATTGAGCAATGAGCTCGCCATCAGCGCTATAGACCTGCATGGGGATTTGGAGTCGCACATCGCGCAGCGTGGCAACATCAGGTAGCTGGGGCTCTACATATTTGTACAAACCAATAATCGAGCCTGCTCCAAGCAGAATGCAACAGACTGCAAGGATCAATAAATACTTTACGAACTTCACCGGAGATTTCCCATTTAGTTGGACCTGGGCAGTTTCTAAACAATCGCGCGGTAGTATAAAGGCAAGCCTGGATCATTGATATAGCCGTCATCCCCGGCGGTGATAAGGAGATCGTGAAACATGGCGTTCAAAACATGGCGAACAGGCCTGCATATTCAACAGGATAAGGTGCTTGCCGTCGCACTGGTCAAGGAGAAGGCGGGCTGGGGTTTACGCCGCTGGTGGCAGATCCCGCTGGTGCCTGGCATCATCCGCGACGGGCAAATTTTGCAACCCCAACAGCTGGTAACCGCGCTGGGGGAGTGGCGTAGGCTGCTACCTCAGCAGCATCAGATTTTCCTCGCGTTCCCTGCTTCCCGTACCCTGCAGCGCACCCTGCCGCGCCCGGAAATGACCCTGCGTGAAAACGAGCAGGTGGACTGGATTCACACAGCCATCAGTCGTGAACTGGAGATGGCTCCCGATGCGCTACGCTTCGACTACACCGAAGACACCTTCAGCCACGCTTTTCACGTCACTGCGGCGCAAAACAGAGAGATTGCGACGCTACTGGATCTGGCAGTGGCGTTACGGCTGCGGCTGACAACCATTACCCCCGATGCAGGTGCGCTGGCGCATTTTCTTCCCTGGCTCAGCTTGCCGGCCCAGTGCATCGCCTGGCGCGACAAGGATCAATGGCTATGGGCGATGCGCCACCAGTGGGGGCGGCGAACGCTGGCCGAGGCGCAGACGCCAGATCGGCTGGCGGCCCTGCTGGCGCTGCAGCCAGAGGAGATCGTCTGCTGTGGTAGCGATAGCTTCGACCCCTGGGCAACGCTCTCTTATTGCCAGCCTCCGCTACCAGAAAATGGTGGAGAATTTAGCGTAGCGCTGGCGCTGGCCATGGGGGAGGGCGCCCGGTGAGAACCGCCAATTTACTGCCCTGGCGCCAGAGCCGGCAGCGCCACTGTGTGCGCTTCTGGGGACTGCTGTTTACCGGTTCACTGTTTCTGGTCCTGTCGCTGTACCTGAGCGGACGGGCCAGCCATTTCGCTTCTTTGCCAGCATCCCAGCAGTGGCGCGACAGCAACCTGACGCTAAAGCAGGCGCTCGAACAGCGCAAAAAACAGTGGCTGGCGATGCAGAATCAGCGCCAGCAGCGGCAACGCTGGGAGCAGCAAAAAGCCGCCACTCGCGACTGGCAGCAGGTGCTCATCACCCTTTCAGAAACTCTGCCCGCGCAGGCATGGCTTACCCGTCTGCGCTTTCAGCAATCCACGCTCTACCTGACCGGTTTCACCTCCACGCCAGGCGCCCTGAACCGGCTGGAGCGCGCGCTTGCGGCATTTCCCGGTTTCCTGCTCAAGCCCGCAGGCGAGATGCGACAGGATGCGCAGGGACGCTGGCAGTTTAGCTACGCCCTGAGTAAGCGGGAGGCGAATGATGCCGGTCCCCTTTGAGCGCTGGTACGCGCTTACGCCGCGCGGGCGATGCGCCGTCTGGCTGGCCAGTTCCCTGTTGTTGCTATTGGGGTGGTGGCTCTCGTTTTACCGCCCAGCCCAACAACAGCTCATTTCGCTGGAGGCGCAGCGACAACGTGAAGCGGCTTCTCACCGTGCTATGTGGTCTGCGGCGAGAAAACTCTTTCCGCCTCCGGCTGAGGCAATCAACTCTCCCGCTCAGCCTTTTACCCCGCTGGCGTTCAACGTCAATGGCCTGCGTCTGGTGCGCTGGCAACCGGCTGCGGCAGGTGGGGAACTGGTCCTGGATGCCGCCTGGGCAGCGATCCCCGCGCTCTTCAGCTTGCTGGCCCAGCGTGATGTGACGGTGGCGAGCTTTAGCGTTGCGCCAGAGCAGCAAAGTTTACAGGTGGTTTTGCAACTGGAGCGCCAGAATGCGGGGTAGGAGGATAGGGTGGCTGCTTATCAGCCTGCCCCTGTTGCTGGGCATGCGCGACCCGTTTCAGCCGCCGCTGTCGAACTGCCCCAACGGCAAAACGGGCGAATGGCGCTATTCAGGGGTAGTGAGTGGAAAGAGGCCGCTCGGCATTATACGGGATGCGAATGGCCGCTGGCTTCGCGTGCGGGACGGTGAAACGCTGCCCACCGGCTGGCGAGTGCTGGCATTTAATGAGAAAGAACTCGTCATCGATACCTTAGCTGCGTGTGAACCGCAGCACTGGCGATGGCCACGAGAAGGAACAACAAAAAATGAGAACAGGGATCGTCGCGCTATTACTGATCTGCACGCCGCCGCTGATGGCTAAGCCCACAACCATCAGCCTGGTGGTGGACGAGGTACCCGTCGCGCAGGTCCTGCAAGCGCTGGCCGAGCAGGAAAACCGCAATCTGATCATCTCTCCCGAGGTGGCGGGCAAGGTATCCCTACGGCTGACGGACGTGCCGTGGCGCCAGGCAATCCAGACGGTGGTGAACAGCGCCGGGCTGGTACTGCGGGAAGAGAACGGCATTTATTTCGTTCATACCGCTGTATGGCAGCAACAACAGCAGGCGGGCAAGGAGGCTGAGCGCAATAAAAGGGCCCAGAACGCTCCGCTGGAAGCGCGTAGCATCCCCCTCTCCTATGCGGATGCCAGCGATCTGCAGGCTGCGGCGGAGAAACTGCTCAGTGCCAGGGGGACGCTGGCGGTGGACAAACGCACCAACCGGCTGCTGGTTCGTGATAGCCGGGCAGTCCTAGAGTCAATATCGCGCTGGGTTGAGCAGATGGATCTGCCCGTGGCACAGGTTGAACTGGCCGCGCATATTGTCACCATCAGCGAAAAGAGCCTGCGTGAGCTGGGGGTAAAGTGGAACCTGGCGGAAGCGCAGCAGGCGGGTAAACCCGGCCAGCTCACCACGCTGAACAGCGAGCTGGCGGTCGCCAATGCTACCGGGCGGCTGGGATTCAATATCGGGCGGATTAATGGTCGGCTGCTGGATATTGAGCTCTCTGCGCTGGAGCAGAAACAGCAGCTGGAGATCATTGCCAGCCCACGACTATTGGCCTCGCATATGCAGCCTGCCAGCATCAAACAGGGCAGTGAGATCCCGTATCAGGTCTCCAGCGGAGAGAGCGGTGCCACCTCGGTAGAATTTAAAGAGGCGGTGCTGGGGATGGAGGTGACGCCCGTGGTACTGGCCAACGGACGCGTGCGTTTAAAACTGCGGATCAGCGAAAATACCCCAGGCCAGGTATTGCAACAGGCGGAGGGGGAAACGCTGGCGATCGATAAGCAAGAGATTGAAACCCAGGTCGAAGTCAAAAGCGGTGAAACGCTGGCGCTAGGCGGCATTTTTTCGCAGAAGCATAAAACCGGCAGTCAACGGGTTCCGGGGCTGGGAGGGCTTCCGTTGTTAGGGCAGCTATTTCGCCATGACGGAAAAGAGAGAGAGCGCCGGGAGCTGGTGGTTTTTATTACGCCTCGTCTGGTGACGACGCGCTAACAGGTAACGATCCCCGTAGTGATTTTGCATTCAGTTTGTTGCAGATGTTTGACGTGGGGCATGAATTAGCATACAAGGAGTACCGATTTGAGTGTCAGCTTGTCTGGTCATGCGCCTTTACGCCTTAAGCTTCTGGTCCGGTGATTTATTCTGTTGCCAAACAACCGGGAGTACTGAGATAATTTTTAGTCTGACTCTCGCTCTATCGCATATGAGGTTTCAGTTCATGCCCTGTTACGCCAGGTGTCGGCGAAGCGGGTTTACCATTAACGAATAGTCTTAGTAGTACCGAAAAAATGGCAGAGAAACGCAATATCTTTCTGGTTGGGCCTATGGGTGCCGGCAAAAGCACTATTGGGCGCCAGTTAGCTCAACAACTCAATATGGAATTTTACGATTCTGATCAAGAGATTGAGAAACGAACCGGAGCTGATGTGGGCTGGGTCTTCGATGTAGAAGGCGAAGAAGGTTTCCGTGACCGTGAAGAAAAAGTTATTAATGAACTTACGGAAAAACAGGGCATCGTGCTGGCAACTGGCGGCGGCTCTGTAAAATCACGCGAGACCCGTAACCGTCTCTCCGCCCGTGGTGTCGTGGTTTATCTCGAGACGACCATCGAAAAACAGCTGGCACGTACGCAGCGCGATAAAAAGCGCCCATTACTGCAGGTTGAAACGCCTCCGCGCGAAGTTCTGGAAGCCCTTGCAGGTGAACGCAATCCGCTGTACGAAGAGATTGCTGACGTCACCATTCGCACGGACGATCAGAGCGCTAAAGTGGTCGCAAACCAGATTATTCATATGCTGGAAAGCAACTGATTCTGGCTTAATACACACTCGCCTGCGGGTATAAGCATTTAAGGTGGATGTCGCGTCATGGAGAGGATTACCGTCACTCTCGGGGAACGTAGTTACCCCATCACCATCGCGGCTGGCTTGTTTAACGATCCAGCTTCCTTTTTGCCACTGAAAGCGGGCGATCAGGTGATGCTGGTCACCAATGAGACGCTGGCGCCGCTTTATCTCGAAAAAATCCGCCTTCTTCTTGAAAAGGCGGGTGTGAAAGTCGACAGCGTCATCCTGCCGGATGGCGAACAATTTAAAAGCCTGGCGGTTCTTGATACCGTCTTCACCGCGCTGCTGCAAAAACCGCATGGTCGCGATACGACGCTGGTTGCCCTTGGGGGCGGCGTTGTTGGCGATCTAACCGGTTTCGCTGCGGCAAGTTATCAGCGCGGTGTGCGCTTTATTCAGGTTCCTACCACACTGCTTTCGCAGGTGGACTCCTCCGTGGGCGGCAAAACGGCCGTTAACCACCCGCTTGGCAAAAACATGATTGGCGCGTTCTACCAGCCCGCTTCGGTGGTGGTGGATCTCGACTGTCTGCAAACCTTGCCTGCGCGTGAGTTAGCCTCTGGCCTGGCGGAAGTGATCAAATACGGCATTATTCTCGACGGTGAGTTCTTTAGCTGGCTGGAAGAGAATATGGACGCGCTGTTGCGTCTTGATGGTCAGGCGATGGCGTACTGCATTCGTCGGTGCTGTGAGCTGAAAGCAGAAGTCGTTGCCGCAGACGAGCGCGAATCCGGCTTACGTGCTTTACTGAATCTGGGGCACACTTACGGTCACGCTATTGAGGCTGAAATGGGCTACGGCAACTGGCTGCACGGCGAGGCGGTTGCTGCGGGCATGGTTATGGCGGCCCGCACTTCTGAACGCCTGGGACAGTTTACCCCCGACGAGACGCAACGCATCATTACCCTGCTCAAGCGCGCTGGCTTGCCAGTAAGCGGCCCGCAGGAGATGTCGGCGCAGGCTTACCTGCCTCATATGATGCGCGACAAAAAAGTATTGGCTGGCGAGATGCGTCTGGTGCTTCCGCTGGCAATAGGAAAGAGTGAAGTACGCGGCGGAGTGCCGCACGATGTCGTTCTTGGCGCTATTGCTGATTGCCAGCAAGCGTAACAACTAGAAAGGTCCGGCTACCGTAAAACGTAGCCATTTTGCTTCAGGTGATATGCAGCGTTGTAAGCATGAGCCGTTGAGTGGGGTGTTAAATGGATGAATTCAAACCAGAAGACGATCTGAAACCCGATCCCAGCGATCGTCGTACTGGTCGTACTCGTCAATCTTCAGAACGTGATAACGAGCCGCAGATTAATTTTGATGACGTTGATCTTGATGGTGACGACCGCCGTCCGTCGCGAGGCCGCACGGCACGCGATGAGCGTGAAGAAGAGTATGAGTCCGAAGATGATTCAATGGACGAAGCGCCCGTAGAGCGTCGCCCGCGTAAACGTAAAAAAGCCGCCGCTAAGCCCGCCTCCCGCCAGTATGTGATGATGGGGCTGGGTGTGCTGGTTCTGCTGCTGTTGATTATTGGCGTCGGTTCCGCACTCAAAGCACCTTCTACCCCGTCGGCTAACCAAAGCGCAAATACGGAAAAGAGTATTGATCTTTCCGGTAACGCCGCCGATCAAGCTAATGGCACTCAGCCAGCCCCGGGCACGACCTCTGCAGAGCAGACTGCTGGCAATACTCAGCAAGAGATCTCTCTGCCGCCAGTCTCTTCCACACCGACTCAGGGTGAGGCAGCCGCCGCGCCTGAGGGCCAGCAGCGTGTAGAAGTTCAGGGCGATTTGAATAATGCGCTGACTCAGCCGCAGGGCCAGACGCAGGTTAACAACGTTGTCAGTTCTACGCTGCCGACGGAACCGGCCACTGTTGCGCCAATTCGTGGTGCGAATGGCCAGCAAACCGCCGCGACCGAATCAACGCCTCGCCAGACCCAGACTGCACCGCGTCAGGAACGCAAGCAGACGGTTATCGAGCCGAAGCGTGAAACCAAACCACAGCCCGTAGCCAAAGCCGCAGAGCCAAAACCAGCCGCGCAGCCTAAGCACAGCGAAACCGTGACCAGCGCACCGGTAAAAGCGCCGACCACAGCAGCGCCGTCTGCGCCGAAGGCGACCGCAACGGCACCTGCCGCTCCTGCAGCGACAGCCACTGCAACCAGCAGCGCGGGTAAAACCACTGGCAACGTCAGTTCGCTGAAATCTGCACCCTCCAGCAACTATACGTTGCAGCTGAGCAGTTCATCGAACTATGACAACCTGAACGGTTGGGCTAAAAAGTCGAACCTGAAAAACTATGTGGTCTATCAAACCACGCGTAACGGTCAGCCATGGTACGTGCTGGTAAGCGGTGTTTATGCTTCTAAAGATGAGGCGAAACGCGCTGTTTCCTCGCTGCCAGCGGACGTTCAGGCGAAAAACCCATGGGCTAAACCTATCCGTCAGGTTCAGTCCGATTTGAAATAATCTGTGAAGCGCAGGATGCTGTCGGAGCTTTCTCCACAGCCGGAGAAGGTGTAATCAGTTAGTCAGCATGAAAAAAAATCGCGCTTTTCTGAAATGGGCAGGGGGGAAATACCCCCTGCTTGATGATATTAAAAAACACCTGCCGAAAGGCGAGTGCCTTATCGAGCCCTTTGTCGGGGCCGGGTCGGTATTTCTCAATACCGATTTTTCTCGTTACATCCTGGCGGATATCAACAGCGACCTGATCAGCCTCTATAACATCGTTAAAGAGCGGACAGACGAGTTCGTTGATGAGGCCCGTAAGCTGTTTACGCCTGAGCATAATCATCCGGACGTTTACTACCAGTTCCGCACTGAATTTAATCAGAGCCAGGAGCCGTTCCGCCGTGCGCTGTTGTTCCTCTATCTCAACCGCCATGGCTACAACGGCCTGTGCCGCTATAACCTGCGCGGCGAATTTAACGTGCCATTTGGCCGTTATAAGCGCCCCTATTTCCCGCAGGCCGAGTTGTATCACTTCGCCGAAAAAGCGCAGAATGCAGAGTTCCACTGCCTCTCGTATGAGGAGTGTATGGATCGTGCTGATGCAAACTCGGTGGTCTACTGTGACCCCCCTTACGCCCCCCTGTCTGCCACAGCGAATTTTACCGCCTATCACACCAACAGCTTCAGCCCTGCCGAGCAGGCGCGTCTGGCGGAGATGGCGGAAAAGCTGGTCAGCAAAAGAATACCGGTGTTAATTTCGAATCATGACACGCCTGATACGCGCGAATGGTACAAAGCCGCGAAGCATTATCAGGTGAAGGTGCGCCGTAGCATCAGCAGCAACGGCGGCACACGTAAAAAGGTGGACGAACTGCTGGCTCTCTATCGACCCTGAGCCGTTTCGCCCGCCGCTATAAACTTTTCAAGGAGATGCGGATGAAACAGTATTTGATTGCTCCCTCAATTCTGTCGGCCGATTTCGCCCGCCTGGGTGAAGATACCGCGAAGGCGCTGGCTGCCGGCGCGGATGTGGTTCATTTCGACGTGATGGATAACCACTATGTGCCGAATCTTACCATCGGCCCGATGGTGCTGAAGGCGCTGCGCAGTTACGGTATCACCGTGCCGATTGACGTACATCTGATGGTCAAGCCGGTTGATCGCATCGTGCCGGATTTTGCCGCCGCGGGTGCCAGCATCATTACTTTCCATCCGGAAGCCTCCGAGCACGTAGACCGCACCTTGCAGCTGATTAAAGAGCACGGTTGTAAAGCCGGACTGGTGTTCAACCCGGCCACGCCGCTGAGCTACCTGGATTACGTAATGGATAAGCTGGATGTCATTCTGCTGATGTCCGTCAACCCGGGCTTTGGTGGTCAATCCTTTATTCCTCAAACGCTGGATAAGCTGCGTGAAGTCCGCCGCCGTATCGACGAATCCGGCTACGACATTCGTCTTGAAGTGGACGGGGGAGTGAAGGTCAATAATATTGGTGAAATCGCAGCGGCAGGTGCGGATATGTTTGTCGCCGGTTCTGCCATCTTCGATCAGCCGGACTACCGCAAAGTGATTGATGAAATGCGCAGCGAACTGGCAAAGGTAAGTCATGAATAAATTGCAGGCAATTCGGGGTGTAGCCTTTGACCTCGACGGTACGCTGGTGGATAGCGCACCGGGTTTAACCAGCGCAGTCGACCAGGCGTTATATGCACTGGAGCTGCCCGTTGCGGGCGAAGAGCGGGTCATTACCTGGATCGGCAACGGTGCCGATGTGCTAATGGAGCGCGCATTAAGCTGGGCGCGCCAGGAGCGCGCCATTCAGCGCGCCGCACAGGGCAAACCGGGCGTTGACCATGCGGATATCCCTCAGGAAGAGCAGGTACGTATCCTGCGCAAACTGTTTGACCGTTTCTATGAAGAGACGGTTGAAGAGGGCAGCTTCCTGTTCCCGGACGTTGAGGCCACGCTGAGTGCGCTGCATGCCAAAGGCTTGCCGCTGGGGCTGGTGACCAATAAGCCGACCCCCTTTGTTGCCCCACTGCTGGAAGCGCTGAATATCGCCCACTATTTCTCAGTGATTGTTGGCGGCGACGACGTACAGAACAAAAAACCACACCCGGAGCCGCTGTTGCTGGTGGCGGGAAAATTATCCTTATCGCCGGAAGCGCTGCTCTTTGTGGGCGATTCCCGCAATGATATTCTGGCTGCGAAAGCCGCGGGGAGCCCCTCCGTTGGCCTGACCTATGGCTACAACTACGGTGAAGCCATTACTCTCAGTGAGCCGGATTACGTCTTCGACCACTTTAAAGATTTACTGCCCGCACTCGGGCTCCCGCACAGTGAAAATCAGGAATTGAAAAATGACTAAGCCCATCGTTTTTAGTGGCGCACAGCCCTCAGGTGAACTGACCATTGGCAACTACATGGGTGCGCTGCGTCAGTGGGTAAACATGCAGGATGACTATCACTGCATTTACTGCATCGTTGACCAGCACGCGATCACCGTGCGTCAGGACCCACAGCAGCTGCGTAAAGCCACGCTGGATACGCTTGCCCTCTATCTGGCCTGCGGTATCGATCCTGAGAAAAGCACCATTTTCGTTCAGTCTCACGTGCCGGAGCATGCGCAGTTGGGTTGGGCGTTGAACTGCTACACCTATTTCGGTGAGCTGAGCCGTATGACTCAGTTCAAAGATAAATCTTCCCGCTATGCCGAAAACATTAACGCCGGTCTGTTCGATTACCCAGTGCTGATGGCTGCAGATATTCTGCTGTATCAGACCAATCAGGTTCCGGTTGGCGAAGACCAGAAACAGCACCTGGAGCTGAGCCGCGATATCGCCCAGCGCTTTAACGCCATCTACGGCGAGATCTTCAAAGTTCCGGAGCCGTTCATTCCGAAATCCGGCGCGCGCGTAATGTCTCTGCTGGAGCCGACCAAAAAGATGTCCAAGTCTGACGATAACCGCAACAACGTTATCGGCCTGCTGGAAGATCCAAAAGCGGTGGTGAAAAAACTGAAACGTGCCGTGACCGACTCTGATGAGCCGCCAGTGGTACGTTACGACGTGCAGAACAAAGCGGGTGTCTCTAACCTGCTGGATATCCTCTCCGGCGTGACCGGCCAGAGTATTCCGGAGCTGGAGCAGCACTTCGAAGGTAAGATGTATGGCCACCTGAAAGGCGAAGTTGCTGATGCGGTGTCCGGTATGCTGATTGACCTGCAGGAGCGTTATCACCGTTTCCGTAACGACGAAGCTTTCCTGCAGAAGGTGATGAAAGACGGAGCGGAAAAAGCCAGTGCTCGAGCGTCTGAAACCCTGAAAGCGGTCTACGAAGCGATTGGTTTTGTGGCAAAACCGTAAATACGGCGAAGTCTCAGTGAAAAAAAACCGGGGATGGCCCCGGTTTTTTTATGCCTGCCCGTTAGTGATTTGAGAACCAGTTGAGCTTGTTGCGAAGTTCCACCACCCGGCCAACCACAATCAACGCCGGGCTTTCAACCTGTTGTGCCAGTTCACCCAGCTGCGTCAGAACGCCGTTCACCACCCGCTGCGTAACGGCGGTGCCGTTTTCCACCAGCGCGACGGGCATCTCTGCATCCATACCCTGCTCCAGCAGTTTCGCCTGAATCGTGGCGGCCTGGTTCAGCCCCATATAGAACACCAGCGTCTGTTTTTCAGCCGCCAGGTTGTGCCAGTCCAGTTCGCTGCCGGTTTTCAGGTGCCCCGTTACCAGACGTACGCTCTGGGCGTAATCACGGTGGGTCAGCGGAATACCGGAGTAAGCCGAACAGCCAGAAGCTGCCGTAATACCGGGCACCACGGAGAAGGGAATGCCCGCTTCGCAGAGGGTTTCCAGCTCTTCGCCACCGCGGCCAAAGATAAAGGGATCGCCCCCCTTGAGACGCACCACGCGTTTACCTTTCTGCGCCTCGCGCAGCAGGATCTGATTAATCTCCTCCTGCGGTACGCAGTGGTAACCTGCGCGTTTGCCCACGAACACGCGATCCGCATCGCGTCGCACCAGATTCATGATGTCGTCCGATACGAGGCGATCGTAAACCACGATATCTGCCTGCTGGATCTGCTGCAGCCCCTTCAACGTCAGCAAGCCTGCATCACCCGGGCCTGCGCCAACCAGCACCACTTCACCGCGATGATCCAGCGGCTCGCTCAGCAGTTGCGCTGTCGTCTCTTCAATGGCCTTCTGATCCTGATTCGCCAGCGACTGCGCCAGCCTGTCGTTAACAAAGAATTTTTCCCAGAAGCGGCGGCGCTCCCCAACGGTCTGGAAGGTTTGCTTCACGCGGGAGCGAAGTTGCCCGGCGTAGTGTGCAATCTGCCCGAGGTGCTGGGGCAGCAGGGCCTCCAGCTTTTCCCGTAACAGGCGAGCCAGAACGGGCGAACGTCCCCCGGATGACACCGCAATCATCAGCGGCGAACGGTCGATGATGGAGGGCATGATAAAGCTCGCCTCTTTCGGCGCATCCACCACGTTGCAGAAGATGCGGCGAACTTCGCAGGCATCGCTGACGCGCTGGTTCACGTCATCATTGTCCGTGGCTGCGATGGTCAGCCAGCAGGTATCAAGCAGGGATTCATCAAACTCGCCAGGCGCAAGGGTGAGCATCCCTTCCTTCGCCCAGACATCAAACTGCGGCGCGAACGCGAGGGCATTGACGGTCAGTCGTGCACCTGCCTCTAGCAGCAGACGTGCTTTGCGTTCGGCGACATCACCACCGCCCACCAGCAGGCAGTCGCGGTTGCGTAATTGACAAAATATTGGCAGGTGATCCACGACATTACCTCTTAAGAATGGGCTTTCGCCGGTGCTGTTGCGATGTTGGCCGGAGTCGGACGCTCCGCTTTAGGGGTAGCATACCAGTAACCTAAGCCCATAAATACTGCACCTGAAAGGGTATTGCCCAGGGTTACCCACAACAGGTTATGGCCGATACCCGAAAGGGTGAAAGCTTCGCTATGGTGTCCAAACCAGGAGAGGGCGAAGAGGGTCATGTTTGCCACGGAGTGCTCGTAGCCGGAGGCGATGAACGCCAGCAGGCACCACCAGATAGCGATAAACCTGGCCGCGCCTTCGGTACGGATTGCCATCCATATTGCCAGGCATACCAGCCAGTTACAGAGCGCGCCCTTGAAGAACAGAGCCATAGCTGGCTGAGTCGTCTTCGCCAGCGCTACGGAGTGAACGATGCTGGTATCCACAGGCAGCAGGCTTCCGCCGCCCCAGCTATACAGCAGCGCGACGAAGACCGAGCCCAGCAGGTTACCCATCCAGGTTTGCGGCAGGATGGCCCACATCTGGCCCTGGGTAATGGTGCCCGCTTTAACGCCCAGCGTCAGGAACATGGTATGGCCCGTGAAGAGCTCCGATCCGGCGATGATGACCAGGGTTAACGCGATACCAAAGGTTGCGCCCATCACCAGCGGACGGACAGAGGGCTCCAGCAGATTGCCGAGGGTGAAGATCAAGATGATGCCCAGACCAACGTAGGCACCCGCCATCGCTGAGCTGACCCAAAAACCGAGGGGATTATTCGTGCTGAGCCGCGCGATGCGCGCAGCGTTAGCCGCACACTTGTTAATAGTGTCTGTGAACATGGTTTGATTATCCTGAAAATAAAAAGAAAAATGTAAAAAAAGGAGGCGTTGCGCCTCCCAATAAGTGTTTAACCGCGCAGTTGCACCTGCCCATCCTTCACCCGGACGTCATAGTGCTTCACGGAGTGGCCTTCATCTTCCATACAGAGCCCGTCGCTCAGACGGAAACGCTGTTTTTTCAGCGGACTGGCAACCCACAGTTCACCCTGGTGTTCAGCAATCAGGCCGCGGGAGAGCACGCTGGACTCGAAGAACGGGTCGATATTGCTGATGGCAAAAACCTGTTCATCGTGACGTGGACGGAAAATGGCGACCTGCTCGTTACCTAAAAGCGCACATACGCCGGTTGCAGGCAGAATAGCGTCAATGCTGCAGATGTTTACCCACTGGCTCATACGTTTTCCTCCACCAGAGTGACGGGAATGCGTTCATACGGTGTTGCAGGACGGTGCTGCTCGCGCTCAGGCACAACCTGCACGTTCGGATCGCGCTGGGTGCTGTTGATGAAGTGTTTGAAGCGAACCTGAGCGGCCGGGGTATTCACGGTTTCTGTCCACTCGCAAATCACCGCGTCGCGCAGGCGGGCCATCTCTTCTTCCAGGTGTGCGTTCAGACCCAGTTTGTCGTCAATAATGACCGACTTCAGGTAGTCGATGCCGCCTTCCAGATTATCTAACCACGGGGCGGTACGGGTCAGTTTGTCCGCAGTGCGGATGTAGAACATCATGAAGCGGTCGAGGTATTTGATCAGCGTTTCGCGATCAATGTCCGCCGCCAGCAGATCCGCATGGCGTGGTTTCATCCCGCCGTTACCGCAGACGTACAGGTTCCAGCCCTTCTCGGTAGCAATGATACCCACGTCTTTACCCTGTGCTTCCGCACATTCACGGGTACAGCCGGAGACGCCAAACTTCATTTTGTGTGGCGTACGGATGCCTTTGTAGCGGTTTTCCAGCTCAACGCCGAAGCCCACGCTATCGCCCACGCCGTAGCGGCACCAGGTGCTGCCTACGCAGGTTTTCGCCATACGCAGCGCTTTAGCATACGCGTGACCGGTTTCGAAACCGGCTTCAATCAGCTGACGCCAGATTTCCGGCAGGTCATCTTTCTGCGCACCAAACAGGCCGATACGCTGAGAACCGGTGATTTTGGTATAGAGGTTAAACTCACGTGCAATGCGACCAACCGCGACCAGCCCTTCCGGCGTGATTTCGCCGCCGGCAGAGCGTGGGATCACCGAGTAGGTACCATCTTTCTGGATGTTGGCCAGGAAGTTGTCGTTGGTATCCTGCAGCGGCGTATGCTGCGGTTTAAGGATGTAGTCGTTCCAGCACGAGGCCAGCAGTGAGCCCACTGTCGGTTTACACACTTCACAGCCATAACCCTGGCCGTGTTTTTCCAGTAATTCGTCGAAGGATTTGATGCCTTCAACACGAATCAGGTGATACAGCTCCTGGCGAGAGTAAGCGAAATGCTCGCACAGGTTGTTATTCACTTCGATGCCCTGTTTGGCCAGCTCGGCGTTCAGCACTTGAGTTACCAGCGGGATACAACCCCCGCAGCCGGTACCGGCTTTGGTTTCGGCTTTCAGCGCCGCAACGGTGTGACAGCCTTTGTTGATGGCCGCAACCAGCATGCCTTTGGTGACGTCGAAGCAGGAGCAGATCTGCGCGCTATCCGGCAGTTTATCTACCCCAATGGAGGGCTTACCGCTGGAGGCGTGAGCCGGGAGAATCAGGGCGTCCGGATTCTCCGGCAGCTCAATCCCGTTCAGAACCAGTTGCAGCAGGTTACCGTAGTCGCTGGTGTCGCCCACCAGCACCGCACCGAGCAGGGTTTTGTTATCCGGGCTAACGATAAGGCGTTTATAGACCTCTTTGCTTTCGTCGAGATAAACGTAGCTGCGAGAGTTCGGAGTGCGACCATGCGCATCACCGATGCCGCCCACGTCCACGCCCAGCAGTTTCAGCTTGGCGCTCATGTCGGCGCCCGCGAAGGCATTTTCATTACCCAGGATATGGTCTGCCACGACCTGCGCCATTTTGTAACCAGGGGCGACCAGACCGTAGACGTGGTTCTCCCAACTGGCACACTCACCGATGGCGTAGATATCCGGATCGGAGGTCTGACAGGTGTCGTTAATCATGATCCCGCCGCGCTGGGCCACGGCCAGGCCGCACTGGGTCGCCAGTTTGTCGCGAGGACGAATACCGGTAGAGAAGACGATAAAGTCGACTTCCAGCTCGCTGCCGTCGGCGAAGCGCATCGTTTTACGCGCCTCGGTGCCTTCCTGCACGATCTCTTTGGTATTCTTGCTGGTGTGTACCTTCACACCCATACTTTCGATTTTGCGTTTCAGCTGATCGCCACCCATGTGGTCGAGCTGTTCTGCCATCAGCATCGGGGCAAATTCGATGACGTGGGTTTCAACGCCTAAGTTCTTCAGCGCACCGGCCGCTTCCAGACCGAGCAGACCGCCGCCGACGACCGCGCCGCGTTTGCTACGGCGGGCGCAGGACTCGATGGCGTTCAGATCTTCAATGGTGCGATAAACGAAGCAATCCTGGGTTTCCGAGCCTTTAATGGGCGGGATCCATGGATAGGAGCCAGTCGCCATGATCAGCTTGTCGTAAAAAACCGTGCGTCCCGCACTGGAATGAATCACTTTTTCCTGACGGTTAATGGTGATAGCGCGCTCGCCCACCAGTACCTTCACGCCATGCTTCTCGTAAAAGCCGTCACGCACCAGAGAGAGCTCTTCGGCAGTGTGGTGAGAGAAGTAGGAGGAGAGGTGCACGCGGTCGTACGCCTTACGGGGTTCTTCACAGAACACGGTAATGTCGAACTGGTCAGCCTCGGCTTTATCGAGAAGATCCTCAATAAAGCGGTGGCCGACCATGCCGTTACCGATGATAGCGAGTCTGACTTTGCTCATTTTTGCCTCGATTTCTTTTCTATTACTGCCTACCTTAACGATTCAGCAAAGCCACTTATTGATGTAAATCAAATACGCCTTCAACTACTCCTTAGTGGGTAGATGCCTGATTTGTCAGGGATTTTCTAAGTTGCGGAAATATCGAGCTTTTCGTCTTTGTCGAATTTGTGTACAAATTACAGGGTTATTATGCCGATCCGGCTACCTCTAAATTTCAGCCGCGTTTTTCAGGAGAACATCATGAGTACAGCTCCGCTTTGGCTTATCCAGAATGTCCGTTTACCTGGCCGTGAAGGGCTCTGGCAACTTGCCGTGGAGAACGGTCATTTTGGCGAGATTACGCCGATGGGCGATGCCCACGCTGAAAGTTATGAAGTGCTTAATGGCCGCGGCGGCCTGGCGATCCCGCCGTTTATTGAGCCGCATATTCATCTCGATACCACCCAGACCGCAGGTGAGCCGAACTGGAACCAGTCCGGCACCCTGTTCGAGGGCATTGAACGTTGGGCGGAGCGCAAGGCGCAGCTGAGCCACGACGATGTGAAAGCACGCGCCTGGAAGACGCTGAAATGGCAAATTGCCAACGGCATCCAGTTTGTACGTACCCACGTGGATGTCTCCGACCCGACGCTTACCGCCCTGAAGGCCATGCTGGAGGTGAAACAGGAGGTGGCGCCGTGGGTGACGCTGCAAATCGTGGCATTTCCGCAGGAGGGGATCCTCTCTTACCCGAACGGCGCGGCGCTGCTGGAAGAGGCGTTAAAGCTGGGGGCGGATGTGGTCGGCGCAATCCCGCATTTTGAGTTCACCCGCGAGTATGGCGTGGAGTCGCTGCACATCGCCTTCGCGCTGGCGAAGAAATATGACCGTCCGCTGGACATTCACTGCGATGAAATCGACGACGAACAGTCACGGTTTGTCGAGACGGTGGCAACCCTGGCCTATGAGGCAGGTATTGGCCCGCGCGTGACCGCCAGCCATACCACGGCCATGCACTCCTACAATGGCGCTTACACCTCGCGGCTATTCCGGCTGCTGAAGATGTCGGGGATTAACTTTGTGGCTAACCCGCTCGTGAATATCCACCTGCAGGGTCGCTTTGACGACTACCCTAAGCGTCGCGGCATTACCCGGGTTAAAGAGCTGCAGGAGGCGGGGATTAACGTCTGCTTCGGCCATGATGACGTCTTTGATCCCTGGTACCCACTCGGCACCGGCAATATGCTGCAGGTGCTGCATATGGGGCTACATGTGTGCCAGATGATGGGTTATTCGCAGATCGACAGTGGGCTGAACCTGATCACTCACAACAGCGCCCGCACCTTCGGACTGAGCGATTACGGCATCGAGACGGGAAATCCGGCGAACCTGATTATTTTGCCCGCGGAGAGCGGTTTTGAAGCGGTGCGCTGTCAGGTGCCGGTACGCTGGTCAATTCGTCACGGGCGGGTGATTGCCACCACGCAGCTGGCGCAGACCTGGATTCAGATGGACAACGGTGGGGAGGAGGTATTCCTTACGAAAAACAGCCCCTTCGCAGAGCGCAAAGGGGCATAAGGATTAGTGCGACGCTGCCGCCATGTTGTGCTGGCGGTGGCGGGTCACAAAGCCCAGTACCAGACACATAACAAACACCACGGCGTACAGACCGTTAGCGGTATGCAGGGCGGCCAGCGGGCCGCTGTGCGCCACGATCGGGCCGGTAACCACAAAGGTCAGCATGGTGCCGATGGTGCCGCAGGTCAGAACGAAGTTCACCAGCTTCGGCGAGGCCACTTTGGTCTGCAGCGATCCCAGCGTAATGATGGAGGTATAAATCGCGCTGGAGAAGAAGCCCAGGGTCAGAATGAACCATGGCATATGCTCCGGTGAACCGTTGATGAACAGATACATCAGCACGGTTGCCAGCCCCGCCAGTACGGTCAGAATGCGCTGCAGGTCGAAGAAGCGCAGGATGAAGCTAAACGCCCACATACCGAACATGTAAGACATCCAGAAATCGCTCACCAGTTTACCCGCGTCATTCAGGCTCATGCCCAGACCTTTCGCATATTCCGGTACCCAGGAGATAAAGCCCAGCTGCCCCAGGATGTAGCACAGGGCCGCGATAGAGAGAAACAGTACGCCGATGCCCCATTTCTCTTTCACCACCGGCTCTGAGGTCGTCTGCGCTTTTTTGCCCAGCACCGGGAAGTCGCAGCCGAAGGTCAGAATAAAGATCGCTACGTACACCAGCCCGATGCAGGCGTATACCCAGTACCACTCAATGCTACGTGCCAGCAACACGGCAGCCACCATCGGGAATATCATGCCGGCCATGCTAAAGAAGGAGTCGGTAAAGAGCAGGCGAGCGCCGCGCTGACGGCCTTCATACATGTGAGTAATCAGGAAGGTACCGATGGACATGGTGATCCCGCTCACCAGACCCAGTACGAACATGGCGGCAGAGAAGAGCGCGATGCTGTGGCTGAGCATCAGGCCCGCCACGGCGGCAACCATCAGCACAAAGCCAAAGCGCAGCTGTGTTTTCAGCGGGACAATTTCCATCAGCCAGGCGTTCAGGAAGATGGAGATCAAGATCCCCGCGTTAAGGAAGGTGAAGGTGTTACTCATGCTGGAAACGGGCAGCTGGAAGTAGTCTGCGATATTTCCCATCACCATCCCGGTGACGATCACCAACGCGCCGGTCAGGGCGTAGGAGAAGAAGCTGATCCATGTGAGCTTGATGCGATTGCTGTTAGTCATGTCTGGCCTGTTCAAAAAAGAGAAGCGCCGGAAAGGGCGCTGAGGGCGGGCAGATTTTAGACATTAAAGTGATCCATTCATATCTTTTAAGAGAAATTTGAAGATCGTTGCAGTTTTATATGTGATCCAGATCACATTAATCGGCGAGATAACCAATCGTTTGCGCGGTAATAATTGTTTCATTTTCGTAAAATTAGGTAAAAGGCTGGTCTCGGCTCATACTGCTCTTTAGAATCAAGCCATTCGCTTTTTATACTGCGCTTTGTTAAGGAATTCTCATGCTCAAATCAACACTGGCGGCTGTTGCAGCTGTGTTTGCTTTTTCTGCCGTTTCTCCTGCTGCGCTGGCAGCGAAAGGAGACCCTCACGTTCTGTTGACCACTTCCGCCGGCAACATTGAGCTGGAACTGAATAGCCAGAAAGCCCCTGTATCGGTAAAAAACTTCCTCGATTACGTAAACAGTGGCTTCTATAACAACACCACCTTCCACCGTGTGATCCCGGGCTTTATGATCCAGGGCGGCGGTTTCACCGAGCAGATGCAGCAGAAGAAACCTAACCCGCCAATCAAAAACGAAGCGGATAACGGACTGCTGAACAAGCGCGGCACCATCTCTATGGCGCGTACCGCTGATAAAGACAGCGCAACCAGCCAGTTCTTCCTCAATGTGGCTGACAATGCCTTCCTCGATCACGGACAGCGTGATTTTGGCTATGCAGTGTTTGGTAAAATTGTGAAAGGAATGGACGTGGCGGATAAGATTTCTCAGGTGCAGACTCACGACGTGGGCCCATACCAAAATGTTCCGTCAAAACCGATAGTTATCCTCTCCGCGAAAGTCCTGCCTTAATCGCCCTTTACGCGGGCATTCTACGTCCGCGATGCGTTTTCCTCCCTGCGGAACCGCTATTTGCTGCTTATACTTGTGGCAAACACGGACACAAGCAGGGAGGACATAAGTGAAAAAGCTCACCGATAAGCAAAAATCCCGTCTCTGGGAGCAGCTACGAAATGCCAATTTCCGGGCCAGCCGCCTCCTTGAGGGGGTCGACAGTCCACTGGTTACGCTTAATGCGGACGAAGCGCAGGTGCGCCTTGAGGAACTCAGGAGGCACTATGAGCGATAAATACGGCGACGGTCGCGACCCTTATCTCTATCCTGGTTTGAATGTGATGCGTAACCGGCTGGGGATTCGCCAGGCTGAACGCCTTGCGCAGGCGGCCTATGAACTGACGGCTCTGCGCGCTGCAACTTTGCCCCTGGGGCCCTCTGCGCGCGGCTTGCCACATCTGTGCGCCATTCATCGCCATCTTTACCAGGATGTGTTTGACTGGGCGGGAGAGATTCGCGAAATCGATATTTACCAGGGGGACACCCGTTTTTGTCACTTCGCCTATATCGAAAAAGAGGGCAATGCCCTTATGCAGGATCTGGAGGATGAAGCGTACCTGGTGGGGTTGAACCCAGAGGAGTTTGTCGCCCGCCTCAGCCATTATTATTGTGAAATTAACGTCCTGCATCCATTCCGTATCGGCAATGGTATTGCGCAGCGCATCTTCTTTGAACAACTGGCTATCCATGCGGGTTACCAGCTCAACTGGCGCGATATTGATCCCGAGGCCTGGGCGCAGGCCAATCAGAGCGGGGCGATGGGCGATCTCAGCGCGTTGCAGACCATCTTTGGCAAAGTGGTGAGCGAAGCGGGAGAATCTGAGTAAAATAGGGCGGCGATTGTTGACCCGGAGCCGCCATGATTTTACTGATTGATAATTACGATTCGTTTACCTGGAACCTGTACCAGTATTTTTGCGAGCTGGGGGCCGAGGTGGAAGTACGACGAAACGATGCGCTAACGCTGGCAGATATCGCTGCTCTGGATCCACAAAAAATCGTTATCTCGCCTGGCCCCTGCACGCCTGATGAGTCAGGGATCTCGCTTGAGGTCATCCGCCATTATGCCGGTAACATACCGCTGCTCGGCGTCTGCCTCGGCCATCAGGCCATTGCTCAGGTATTTGGCGCGAGCATTGTCCGTGCAGCAAGGGTCATGCACGGTAAAACCAGCCCCATCACCCATAGCGGGATCGGCGTTTTCCAGGGGTTAAACAACCCGCTCACCGTGACCCGCTATCACTCGCTGTTAATTGATCCTGCTACGCTTCCCGCCTGCTTTGAGGTCACCGCCTGGAGTGAGACGCAGGAGATCATGGGTATCCGCCATCGTGAGTGGGATCTGGAAGGCGTCCAGTTCCATCCGGAGAGCATTCTTAGCGAGCAGGGGCACCAACTGCTGGCTAATTTCCTTCATCGTTGATTTTTAGTTGCCACAAAGTGATTTTTTAAGCATATTTCGTGATTATATTTTCACTTCCTGTTTTTGCTTAAAAAAGGGTGGGGTTACATGGCAACTGAACAATCTGCAATTACACGTGCGACATTCGACGACGTCATTCTGCCAGTTTATGCACCGGCTGAATTTATCCCGGTTAAGGGGAAAGGGAGCCGCGTCTGGGATCAGGAGGGGAAAGAGTACGTTGATTTCGCCGGCGGGATTGCGGTAACCGCGTTAGGCCACTGCCACCCGGCGCTGGTAGAGGCGCTGAAAACCCAGGGCGAGACCCTGTGGCACACCAGCAATGTCTTCACTAATGAACCCGCCCTGCGCCTGGGACGTAAGATCATTGATGCGACCTTTGCCGAACGTGTGTTGTTTATGAACTCGGGGACCGAAGCCAACGAAACTGCCTTTAAACTGGCCCGTTACTATGCCTCTACCCGCCATAGCCCCTACAAAACCAAAATCATCGCTTTTCATAATGCCTTTCACGGGCGGTCGTTATTCACGGTTTCCGTTGGCGGCCAGCCGAAGTATTCCGATGGATTTGGCCCGAAACCGGCTGACATCATCCATGTTCCCTTCAATGATCTGCATGCGGTGAAGGCGGTGATGGACGATCATACCTGCGCCGTAGTGGTGGAGCCGATTCAGGGCGAAGGCGGCGTGACGGCGGCGACGCCGGCGTTTCTGCAGGGGCTGCGCGATCTGTGCGACCAGCATCAGGCGCTGCTGGTCTTTGACGAAGTACAGAGTGGCATGGGCCGAACCGGCGAACTTTTCGCCTATCAACATTACGGCGTGACGCCAGATATTCTCACCAGCGCTAAAGCGCTGGGCGGCGGCTTCCCGATCAGCGCGGTGCTCACCACGCAGGATATCGCCTCCGCATTCCACGTGGGGTCTCACGGCTCTACTTACGGCGGTAATCCGCTTGCCTGCGCTATTGCGGGCGCGGCCTTTGATATTATTAATACGCCCGAAGTGCTTAGCGGCGTGAACGCGAAGCGTGAACGCTTTGTAAAACAGCTGCAGCAGATCGACGAGCAGTATGACGTTTTCAGCGAAATCCGTGGGATGGGGCTGCTGGTCGGTGCTGAGCTTAAGCCGCAGTTTAAAGGGCGGGCACGTGATTTCCTGCACGCTGCGGCACAGGAAGGGGTGATGGTCCTCAATGCGGGCCCGGACGTGATGCGCTTTGCCCCTTCGCTGGTGGTGGAAGATAACGATATTGACGAGGGATTGAGCCGTTTTGCCGCCGCGGTGAAGAGCATGGTCCTGGCCTGATCAGTACGGCGTCCGCTTCAAGATACGGGTTAACCAGACACCGTGATGCGGACGTTGACGCCATGCCACCGACGAAATGGTGTGCATGGTACTCAAATGCCCCAATATGCGTTGTAGATGCTGCTCCAGGGTGCTCATCGGCCCGTGGGTCAGCGTCTCCGGCGCTTCCAGAATATTGGCGTCGCCACTCTCTCCCGGCGCGTCATAATCCAGCCGCTGCTGACAACGCTGCAGCGCAATTTCACAAGACTGCAGATAGCGCTCGGCCAGATCCGGCGTCAGCATGGTGTGTTCCCGCGCCAGCGTCGTCATGGCATTGATATGTTCTACGATGAACTGGCTGTGCGTGACCCACAGCTTCATGTCGGCCAGGTAGTGTGAATTGAACCCCGGCTCCTGCATCGCCTGATTCAGCGAGTTGAACAGGGCGTTGTGCGCCTGGTTCACCTTCATGCGCTGCCAGGCAAGCGGTGTTGGCTGAGGATCACTGCTCAGGATGAGGCGAATAGCCTCCTGGTCGGCTTCCAGCGCATCGTGGGCGTTCTGTCGTAGCAACCCGCTTTGCCACTGCGGCCACAGCCACACCATGCCGCCAAAAGCGATTAAACAGCCTATCAGCGTGTCTGCGAGACGGGCGATGATAAACTGATCGCCGTTCAGCGTGAGGAGCTGCAGCGTGTATACCGCGGTTACCGTAAAGCCGACCGTCGCCCAGCCGTAATTTTTACGGATGATCAGGTAGCTCACCAGCGTAATCAGCAGCATGCTCAGTAACGTAAAGCCCTCCGGCACGTGGAAGTGCAGCGTGGCACCCGCGATAATCAGCCCTGCCAGGGTACCGCCTGCCCGGTGGAATATGCGTACCCGCGTCGCCCCGTAGCCGTTTTGCGTAACCAGCAGGACGGTCATAAGGATCCAGTAGGGCTTCGGTAAATGGAGGGCCATCCCCATCAGGCTGGCGATGCTGAGCATGACGCTGATGCGTGCGGCATTGCGCAGCGCGGAAGACTTGAGCGACAGATAACTTTTCAGCGCCGGGAAGAGCGGCAGACGTTTTTGCTTATCGGCCATCAGGTCGCGCGAGTAGAGCGGACGCTGGGTACGTAGCACGCGGGCGATGCGGCTAAAGTGCCAGGCACAGAACTGCCCAACCGGGTTTTCCGGGTGCTGCCGGGCGATTTTCTCCAGCGCCCCCAGCTGCTTGTCCATGCTGAAGCGGGTGGGGTAGCGGTGATAGAGGATATTATCCGAGAGCACACGCAGGCGTGCAGCGACGGTCTGGGCATTCCATCTGATCACGGCTTCGGCGTGGCTGCGTTCCACCAGCTTTTGCACCTCTTCCGGGTGATGCAGGCTGACGGAGATATGCTCCTGCAAGTCGAGCCCGACCTGGAAGGTTCGCAACAGACGTTTGTATTCGTGATTTCTGTTAGCTGCCAGCATGTGTAACTGCTGATAACACTGGCTGATAAGATCCACCACCTTCTGCTGGCGGGCCAGCAGCGGCGGCAGGGATTTTTCCGGGTCGGTATGCTGGGTGAGCAGGGTATATTTCGCTTCGCAGTAGTCGGCAAGCTGGCGGTACAACAAGCTCAGCGATTCCCGCAGCGGCTGTTCGCGCCACATCCAGAACCAGAACCAGTTAAACAGCCCATACCAGAGCGTGCCCAGCGTATAGATCAGCAACGGCTCCCACACCGGCATATTGCCCGCCAGGCTCAGGGTAAAGATGGCGGCAATCAGCGAGGCGGGTAGCAGCCTGGCATGCAAAGAGCTGATCTCTGCCGTCACCCCTAACGTCATTGCCAGCAGGGTGAGGATCAGGGGCAGGGGGATGTCGCGGGCCAGCAGTAACTGGACGGCGAGGCTACAGCCGGCAAAGAGCGAGCCGCCAACGATCAGGCGTTTGAAAAAGCGTTTATGGGGAGTATCCAGCCCTGCGATGTTGCAGCAGGCAGGCACGAGAGAGAAGAGCAGACCCTGTTGCAGGTGGCCGAGAATCAGACCGACGGCCACAGGAAGACACAGCACCAGCGTTTGTCGGAGTGCGTAGTTAACTTCCGGGTGATAAATCAGCCTGCGCCACATAGATGCCAGAGACAAAAACGGCGTGACATCTTGCGATGGCACGCCGTTCTTTCGGAATTAACGCGTCCCGTAAACCACGATCGTTTTGCCGTGGGCGGAGATCAGGTTCTGATCTTCCAGCATTTTCAGAATACGGCCAACGGTTTCGCGGGAACAACCCACAATCTGACCAATCTCCTGACGGGTGATTTTGATCTGCATACCATCCGGATGGGTCATCGCGTCAGGTTGTTTTGCCAGATTCAGCAGCGTCTGAGCGATACGGCCGGTCACGTCCAGGAAGGCGAGGTTACCCACTTTCTCAGAAGTCACCTGCAGGCGGCGTGCCATCTGCGATGAGAGGCGCATCAGAATGTCCGGGTTCACCTGGATCAGCTGGCGGAACTTCTTGTAGGAGATCTCAGCCACTTCACACGCGGTTTTTGCCCGTACCCAGGCGCTACGTTCCTGACCTTCTTCAAACAGGCCCAGTTCGCCAATAAAGTCGCCCTGGTTCAGATAAGAAAGGATCATCTCTTTCCCTTCTTCATCTTTGATCAACACGGCCACGGAGCCTTTAACGATGTAATACAACGTTTCCGCTTTTTCACCCTGGTGAATCAGCGTGCTCTTCGATGGGTACTTATGAATGTGGCAATGAGACAAGAACCATTCGAGAGTCGGGTCTGTTTGCGGTTTGCCAAGCACCATGCGCTGTTATCCTCTGTTATAAGCTGTCTCCAGAGCCGGGATGGACGCCTTCACTCTGGGGTTGCAATCGAATTCTTCCCCATTCCTGGGAATCGGGCTGTCACAATATTCAGCAGCCTGTAATGTGTGATGTCCTCTGCATACATGCGTAATGTCAATGTATTACTGTAGCATCCAGACTGTTTTAGCATAGCTTTAGCCGCCTGTCTCCTGGTGTCTCGCTTCAGCTTGATACAGGTCGCCTTCCGTTGCCAGAATTGTTACTGGCGCGTAATCTGTCAGGAAAATTGCAACTTCGGAGTTAACTACAATGCAAGCGCGTGTGAAATGGGTTGAGGGCTTAACGTTCCTGGGCGAGTCGGCTTCCGGGCACCAGATTTTGATGGACGGCAACTCCGGAGATAAGGCGCCAAGCCCGATGGAGATGGTGCTGATGGCCGCTGGCGGTTGCAGCGCAATTGATGTGGTTTCAATCCTGCAAAAAGGTCGCCATGAGGTGACAAACTGCGAAGTGAAACTGACCTCGGAACGCCGTGAAGAGGCGCCGCGCCTGTTCACGCATATCAACCTGCACTTCATTGTCACGGGTAAAGAACTGAAAGACGCGGCGGTCTCCCGCGCCGTGGATCTGTCAGCAGAGAAGTATTGCTCCGTGGCGTTGATGCTGGAGAAAGCGGTGAATATTACGCATTCGTATGAGGTGATCGAAGCGTAATTTATGGGGCATCGTGCGTGTTGATGCCCTCACCCTAACCCTCTCCCACAGGGAGAGGGAACAGGCTTATGCGATCTTCTTCCCTTCCATCAATCTTTGCACCAGCGGCGTCATAATCAGCTCCATCGCCAGCCCCATCTTCCCGCCCGGCACGACCAGCGTATTCATGTGCGAAATAAATGAGCCCTGCAGCATCGCCAGCAGCCAGGGATAGTCGATATCCTCCAGGTTGCGGAAATGGATCACCACAAAGCTCTCATCCAGAGAGGGGATAGCTTTAGCCGCAAAGGGGTTAGAGGTATCCACCGTAGGGACGCGCTGGAAGTTGATGTGGGTGCGCGAGAACTGCGGCGTCAGGAAATTGATATAGTCTTCCATCGAGCGCACCACGGAGTCCATCACCGCCTCACGCGAATGTCCACGCTCGCTGGTATCGCGGGTCAGTTTCTGAATCCACTCGAGGTTAACGATAGGCACCACGCCCACCAGCAGGTCAACATGGCGCGCCACGTCGTGCTGTGGCGTGACCACGCCGCCGTGCAGCCCTTCGTAAAACAGCACATCCGTCGGCTCCGGCAGCGGCTGCCAGGGGGTGAAGGTGCCCGGCACCTGATTCCAGGGCACCGCTTCGTCATAGGTGTGCAGGTATTTGCGTGACTGCCCTTTACCGCTCAGGCCATACTCGAGAAAGGTTTGCTCCAGCAGGCCGAAATCGTTCGCTTCCGGGCCGAAATAACTAATGTGCTTACCCAGATCGCGCGCTTTACGAATGGCCATGTCCATCTCAGGACGGGTGTAGCGGTGAAAGCTGTCACCCTCGACCTCTGCGGCGCTTAAATGAAGCTGAGAGAAGATTTTACGAAAGGCGAGGCTGGTAGTGGTGGTGCCTGCACCACTCGATCCTGTGACGGCAATAACCGGATGTCTGGCGGACATAGCAACTCCCTGAGTAGAAAGATGAAGCGATTAACCGCGAAATTGATTGCGGGGCATGACGTTGACGGTTTCATGTAGCTCGGACCACACGATCAGTACCTCGCCGTTTTGCAGCTGACGCTTAACATCGGCCACTTTCTGTTCGAGCGTGCGTTCTTGTTCACCATAATCTGTGCCTTCACGTAACACAAAGCTTTCAATCAGATTATCCAGCGTTTCGGGAGCCAGATCTTGCCAGGGAATGATCATAGTTTCGGTTCCAGGTATGTTGTCAGCCAGTCCGGAATACGGGTTTCCAGCCACATCTGTGGACGACGCAACGTGCCGCCAACAAAGCCGACGTGGCCGCCGTGCTCGGTCAGTTGATAATGGACGTTAGCGGGCAAAAATTCCTGCGCCGGGATGGAGTGGTGATCCATAAAGGGATCGTCTTTAGCATGAATAATCAGCGTCGGCTTGGTGATCTTACTCAGTACGGGCATGGCGCTGCACTGGCGGTAATAGTCGATCGCATCGGCAAAACCGTGGATTTTCGCGGTGATCAGATCGTCGAACTCGCGAATACGGCGCACTTTCTTCAGCTGGCGCAGGCTCACCGGCAGCGTGTCGGGATAAGCCTTCAGCTTTCGCGCTGCATTGGCTTTCAGCAGGTTCAGCAGATAGCGCTGATAAACGCGCGAAAAGCCTTTTTCCATATGGTAACTGCACTGCTCCAGCATAAACGGCGCCGATACGATGGCGGCGGCATCCAGCGGAACGCTTTCACCCTCTTTCGCCAGCAGACAGGCGAGCATGTTTCCCCCGAGTGAATACCCCACCGCAGCGGTAGGAGCCGGGCCGAGCGTTTCGGCCAGCCAGCGCAGGAACCAGGTACCGTCTTCCGTTTCACCGGAGTGATAGATGCGCTTTTGCCGATTTGGCTCGCCGCTGCATCCGCGAAAGTGCATCACCACGCCAAGCCAGCCGCGCGCTTTCGCCGCCTCAATCAGACCGTGAGCATAAGGGCTGTGCAGGCTCCCCTCCAGGCCGTGGAACACCACCAGCCGGGGTTTATGTCGCGCACTGAGCGGCTCTTCACTCCAGGCTAAATCGACAAAATCATCATCGGGCAGGTCGAGACGCTGCCAATGCGGCGTGAAGCGCACTTTGCGGCGAATGAGGCGCGGCAGCATGGTTTGCAGATGGCGATTCGCCACGCCGCGCATGGGCACAAATTCTGCGCTCTCTTCGGTCGCAATGTCGAAGTCTGATGGAATAATTTGAGTCATAAGGATGATGATGATTCTTGTCTGAAATTTACTATACCTTCCGAATTGTACCCCGTTTAGCCCGTATTTCCGAAACATGAACTGATCCCGATCACATTTCCTAACGTTGATTATTACTCTCAGGCTAATGATTGCGCTCTACGCTTAATTGATGCCTTTCTCACCAGCGCGCACACTTTACTCAACGTTAAGCAAATCAGAATGATGTGCTGAATCAGGAGGTTAATAATGTTATCTGGGCAAACACCTACCCGGCAATGGAACACCAGACGCACGGAAAAAGCGCGTCGTCTGGCATCCGTACCGGTTCAGGGCAAGGTACTGCCGACTGGCGATTTTGTCGCCATGCTGGAAAAACTGATCGCACCAGGCGACAAAGTCGTTCTGGAAGGCAACAACCAGAAGCAGGCAGATTTTCTTTCCCGCTCACTCGCTGAAGTGAATCCGCAAATAGTGCATGACCTGCATATGATCATGCCAAGCGTCGGGCGCAGCGAGCATCTGGATATCTTCGAGAAAGGGATCGCCCGTAAGCTGGACTTCTCTTTCTCGGGTACCCAGAGCCTGCGTATTTCGCAGTTGCTGGAAGATGGCCAGCTCGAAATTGGCGCGATCCACACTTATATCGAACTCTATTCCCGCCTCTACGTCGACCTCTCGCCCAACGTGGCCCTGATTGCCGGTTTTAAAGCGGACCGTAAAGGTAACCTCTATACCGGGGCGAGCACCGAAGATACCCCGGCGCTGGTTGAAGCCGCCGCGTTCCACGACGGGATCGTCATCGCACAGGTGAACGAGCTGGTGGACGACGAATGCGATCTGCCGCGCGTGGATATTCCAGGCTCCTGGATCGACTACGTGGTAGTGGCCGACAAGCCGTTCTTTATTGAACCGCTGTTCACCCGCGACCCGCGCCTGATCAAACAGGAACACATCCTGATGGCGATGATGGCGATTAAGGGCATCTACGCGGAACATCAGGTGCAGTCCCTCAACCACGGGATCGGCTTTAACACCGCAGCGATTGAGCTGCTGCTGCCGACCTACGGCGAACAGCTCGGCCTGAAGGGCAAAATCTGTAAGCACTGGACTCTGAACCCGCACCCAACGCTGATCCCGGCGATTGAGAGCGGCTGGGTGGAGAGCGTGCACTGCTTCGGCGGCGAGCTGGGGATGGAAGAGTACATCCGCGCCCGTCCGGACATCTTCTTTACCGGTGCCGACGGCTCCATGCGTTCCAACCGCGCCTTCTGCCAGCTGGCAGGCCAGTATGCGGTGGATATGTTTATCGGTTCCACCCTCCAGGTGGACGGCTACGCTAACTCCTCAACCGTGACCCGCGGGCGTCTCTCCGGCTTCGGCGGTGCGCCAAACATGGGGCACGACCCGCACGGTCGTCGCCACGCCACACCGGCCTGGCTGAACATGATCACCGAGCCTGACCCACTGCAGCGTGGTAAAAAACTGGTCGTACAGATGGTGGAAACCTTCCAGGCAGGCGTGAAGCCGACCTTCGTGGAGAAACTGGATGCCGTCGACGTGGCGAAAGCCTCCGGGATGCCGCTGGCACCGGTAATGATTTACGGCGATGACGTGACCCACGTCCTGACCGAAGAGGGGATTGCTTACCTCTATCGTGCCAAAGATCTGGAAGAGCGTCGGGCGATGGTTGCCGCCGTGGCGGGGATCACCGATATCGGTCTGGGCGTAGACGCCAAACGCGTCGCAGAACTTCGCCAGAGCGGAAAAGTGGTTTACCCGGAAGATATGGGCATTCGCCGCACCGATGCCACCCGCTCACTGCTGGCGGCGGGCAGCGTGTCTGACCTCGTTGAGTGGTCCGGCGGTCTGTATAACCCACCTGCGAAATTCCGGAGCTGGTAATGAAACTTCTGCCCCAGATTCAGGTTGAAGGCGGTGCCGAATGGCTGGCGCGAACCGCCACGCAGTGTCTGATTGACGAAGCACGATTAAGCCCGAAACCCGGTCTGGTGGACAGTCGGGGGAACGGCGCGCACCACGATCTTACGCTGGCGCTGATGGAGCGCTCCGCGCACAGCCTGACCCCTACGTTTCAGGCGCTGGCGCAGCAAAGCTGGCAGCGTCCGGCTGACGTTGCGCTCAGGCAAACCGTCGGGCGGCTTGGCCGCGAAGGCGAGCAGCAGATGATGAATGCAACCGGCGGGGTCAATACCCACCGGGGTGCGATTTGGGCGCTGGGATTACTGGTCAGCGCGGTGGCGATGCAGGGCGGCGACGCCTCTGCGCAAACCGTCGCAGACACCGCCGCCCGGCTGGCAAAACTGCCGGATGACGCCGCACCGAAAGTGTTCAGCAAAGGGCTACGCGCCACGCATCGCTATCGCGTGCCGGGTGCGCGTGAAGAGGCGCAGCAGGCGTTTCCGCACATCATGCAGCGTGCGCTGCCACAGCTTCGTCTGAGCCGACTTAACGGCAGCAGCGAAGCGCAGGCGAGGCTCGACGCGCTGATGGCCATCATGACGTCGCTTACCGATACCTGCGTGCTGTCGCGCGCCGGAATGGAGGGGCTGGACGCCATGCAGGACGGCGCCCGTGCCGTGCTGAACGCCGGAGGATGTGCCACGCCCGCAGGCCAACTGGCGCTGGCGACGTTAGATCGTCAGATGCTGGCACTCAACGCCTCACCGGGCGGCGCTGCCGACCTGCTTGCCGCCACGCTGTTTCTCGACCGCGTCGAAACGCCATATTCAAAGCATTAAGAGGATGTTATGGAAAAAATCACATTAACCATGCCCGCCAGCCGCGCGTTAAGCGGTAAGGCGCTGGCAGGGGTTGTCGGTTCCGGGGATATGGAGGTGCTGTTCGCCGCCGAACCGGGCCAGACGTTAACCATTGATATCACCACTTCCGTCGACAACAGCCGCGGTCGCTGGGAAGCCCTGTTTACCCGCCTGCAAACCGTCAGCAGCCTGCCCGCAGGCAAACTGACCATCCACGACTTCGGCGCGACGCCGGGCGTGGCGCGCATTCGTATCGAACAGGTTTTTGAGGGGGTGAGCCATGCGTGATGACAGCAGCTTTATCGAACTAAAAGCACGCCAGCGTGCGCAGGCGCTGCTGGATGACGGCAGCTACCGCGAACTGCTGGATCCGTTTGAAGGCATTATTTCTCCGTGGCTGGGGCCACAGGGGATTGTGCCGCAGGCCGACGACGGCATGGTGGTAGCGAAAGGGACCATCAACGGTCAGCCTGCCGTGGTAGTTGCCATCGAAGGCGCGTTCCAGGGTGGCAGTATGGGCGAAGTGTCCGGTGCTAAAATGGCGGCGGCGCTGGAGCTGGCGGCGGAAGATAACCGCAACGGCATCCCGACTCAGGCGGTGCTGTGCCTCGAAACCGGCGGCGTGCGCTTGCAGGAAGCCAACCTGGGCCTGGCGGCGATTGCCGATATCCACGCGGCGATTGTCGATCTGCGTCGCTACACGCCGGTGATCGGCATTGTGGCCGGGACCGTGGGCTGCTTCGGCGGGATGTCCATCGCCGCAGCGCTGTGCAGCTACCTGATTGTGACCCGCGAAGCGCGTCTTGGCCTGAACGGCCCACAGGTTATCGAACAGGAGGCGGGGATTGAAGAGTACGACTCCCGCGACCGTCCGTTTATCTGGAGCATGACCGGCGGCGAAGTGCGCTATGAAAGCGGCCTGGTGGATGCGCTGGTGGGTGATGGCGTGAACGCGGTGAAAGCGGCAATGAACGACGCGATTGCGAAAGGCGTGCCGGCGAAACACCGTACCGATAACTACGACGATTACCTGAACCGTCTGACCAATTTCGACACCCGCAAACAGGCCGATGCCGAACAGATCAAAGCGCTTTTTGCCCGGGAGGTGAAATGATGAGTAATTCAATGAGCCGTGGCGAACTCTGGCTGGAAACCCTCGCCCCGAACGCCAAACGTCTGGAAGGGCTCTGCCCGTCCGTGCAGGCCGCAGACGGTGAGCTTAACGGTGAAACGGTACGTTTTGTCGCCGTCGTTCCGGATGCCAACAACCACTATCCGCGTGCCGCGCAGGGCGAAGTGGGCCTGCTTGAAGGCTGGACGCTGGCAAAAGTGGTCAGCGAAACCGTTGCCGCTGATGCCGATAAAGCCGTTAAACGCCCGATTGTGGCGGTGATTGACGTCCCAAGTCAGGCCTATGGTCGTCGTGAAGAGGCGTTTGGTATTCACCAGGCGCTGGCCGGTGCCGCTGCGGCCTACGCTAACGCGCGCCTGGCCGGTCATCCGGTGATTGGCCTGATTGTCGGCAAAGCGATGTCCGGCGCGTTTCTGGCGCACGGCTACCAGGCTAACCGCCTGATCGCCTTTAACGACAAAGGGGTGCTGATCCACGCAATGGGTAAAGAGTCAGCGGCGCGTATCACCCTGCGTACCGTGGAGGCGCTGGAAAAACTGGCGGCCACCATTCCGCCGATGGCGTATGACATCAGCAATTACGCCACGCTGGGGCTGCTTTCCAGCCTGCTGGATATCAATAACCCGGATGCTCCAACCGATAGCGATCTGGCGCAGGTGAAAACCACGCTGCAACAGGCCATCAACGACGCGCGTCAGGACGCCACCCTGAAAAACCGCTTAGGCGCTGACAATCGCCGCAGCTCGGCACTCGTTCGCGAACGCATGCGAGCCAGCTGGTAAGTAAAAAGAGACCTGCCAGATGCACGTCCCCGTGGGCGCACCCGTTGCGCCCACACGGGAGGCTGCATCCTGAAAATAATAAACATCGCGCCAGTGCTTAAACTTTTTTACTACAGGTGATTTATGACTTACGTAATTGTTCATGCTCTTGCACCGATTTTCGTCATCATGCTGCTGGGATTCTGGGCCGGTAAGGCAAAGATGGTCGATAACAAAAATGTTTCCCTGCTTAATATTTTCGTCATGGATTTTGCACTGCCTGCCGCGCTGTTCAGCGCCACCGTGCAAACGCCATGGACCGGCATCGTGGCCCAGTCGCCGCTGATTCTGGTGCTGACTCTGGCGATGTGGATAACCTATGCGGCCATCTATTTCCTCGCCACCAACGTCTTTAAAAAATCTCCGCAGGATGCGGCCGTGCTGACGCTGACCGTCGCCCTGCCGAACTATGCGGCGCTCGGCCTGCCCATCCTGGGCAGCGTGCTGGGTGAAAGTTCTTCTACCTCGCTCTCCGTGGCGGTCTCCATCGCCTGCGGCTCCGTACTGATGACGCCGTTCTGCCTGCTGATCCTTGAGCGTGAAAAAGCGCGCGCCGAAGGGAATAACTCCGGCTCAACCCTCTCCATGCTGCCGGTGCTGATGTGGCGCTCGATTAAAAAACCGATCGTTATGGGCCCGCTGCTGGGGGTGATTCTCTCCGCTATCGGCATCAAAATGCCGGAACTGGTTCTCGCGGCGATCAAACCGCTGGGGCTGTCTGCCACCGCAGCTGCGCTGTTCCTGACCGGGGTGATCCTCTCTGCCCGTAAGCTGCAGATCAACACCATGGTGATCACCTCCACCATCGCCAAGCTGCTGATCCAGCCTGCGATTGCCTGGGGTATCGTTTTAATCTTCGGTCTGCACGGTTCTGTGGCGATCACCGCTATCCTGATGATTGCGCTGTCCGCGGGCTTCTTCGGCGTGGTGTTCGGTAACCGCTTTGGCGTGCAGTCACCGGATGCGGAAGCCGTGCTGCTGTTAAGCTCCGTACTGTGTATCCTGTCGCTGCCGCTGTTTATCTCGTTGACTTCAGGAATGTAATCATGACCACAACATTACGCCCCCACGACCTCATCTGGCTTACCGCGCGTGACGCGCTGGAAGGCATCACCGAATCCTGGGTGGAGGCGGCCTGGCATACCGGCCTGCCGGTCGTGGTGCGGCGTGATGTTGATAGCGAAGGCCGTATTCCCGTTGGCGTGCGCGGATTGCGCCGCGACCAGCGGGCGGCCGGATGGGTGAAGCCAGAAAACGTGTTGCGTGTGGT
This sequence comes from Leclercia sp. UBA7405, assembly GCF_037152215.1. Lineage (NCBI taxonomy): Bacteria > Pseudomonadati > Pseudomonadota > Gammaproteobacteria > Enterobacterales > Enterobacteriaceae > Leclercia > Leclercia sp. UBA7405. Next base: position 185,811 of record NZ_JBBCMR010000005.1, read on the forward strand.
GTCGCCCGAATCACTGAGCGTAACGGCCGATCTGCTGCGCTCGCCCTTTGTGACGCAGCCGCCGGTTCAGGTGGCGCTGCAACTTTCCCAGCAGCCGTGGCCGTGGTCGTGGGGCATTGCCGGCAGCACCGGTTACGCGCTGGCAACCGGCATTCCGGTTATCCATGCCGACAGCGATCTCGACCTGCTGATCCGCGCTCCGCAGCCTCTCTCCCCCGATGCGTTTGCCGCCTGGCAAGCCCAGCTTAGCCGCGCGCTGTGCCGGGCAGATACGCAGGTGGATACGCCCGAGGGCGGCTTTGCGCTGGCGGAGTGGCTGCGCGACGGCAAAACGCTGCTGAAAACTCGCCGCGGGCCGCGTCTGGTGACGGACCCGTGGCACAGGGAGGCGTGATGAAAATACTGTTTACTTTTCCGGGGCAGGGCACGCAGCATGAAGGCATGCTGCAAAACCTGCCGGGCTCCGAGCTGGCACAGGCGCGCGAGGTGTTGGGGACGGAGGTTGATACGCTGGATAGCGCTGCTTCGTTATCCCATACCCGCGCGGTGCAGCTTTCGCTGCTGATAGCTGGTGTCGCCTGGGCGCGCGAGCTTGAGCGACGCGGCGTAACGCCGGATATCGTCAGCGGGCTCTCCATTGGCGCATACCCGGCGGCGGTTATCGCGGGCGCGCTGGATTTCACCGACGCGCTCAGGCTGGTCGCGCTGCGTGGCGATGTAATGGAGCAGGCGTATCCGCACGGTTATGGCCTGACGGCGATTATGGGCTTGACCCTGCCACAGGTGGAACAGCTTATCGAAGGCACCGGGACCTATATTGCGAACCTGAACGCCGAAACGCAGATTGTGATCGCCGGAGGCGATGACGGGATGGCGCAGGTCGCCGAGCGCGCGCTGGCGAAAGGGGCCAGCAAGGCCAAACGACTGGCGGTCAGCGTACCATCGCACTGCGCGCTGCTGGCGGAACCGGCGCAGAAGCTGGTGGCGGCGTTTGAAAACGTGACGCTCTCTCGCCCACGCTTAGCCTATCTTAGCGGCAGCACCGGCCGCGTGCTGTGGCAGCCGGAGAAGATCGCCGACGATCTGGCGATGAATATGGCCCGCACCGTGCGCTGGCAGGAGGCAGTCATTTCAGCCAACGAACGCGACGCGCGACTGGCTATTGAGATGCCGCCCGGCGGCATATTGACCTGCTTAACGCGCCAGGCGGCGTGGGAAGGGGAGTCTATATCGCTGGAACGCAGCGGGGTTGAGGTAGCGGTCCATTTGGCGGGGCGGCTTAAGCGGTGAGTTTTCCCAACGGCTCTTTCGAAAAACGTAAGGTAAGTTAGGCACTGATAGCTCAGGGTGGAAATCTCCCTGAGCATGCGTCAGCGACGCTGATGATGAGTGTTAGGGTAAACACCCTTTTTTAATTAAATCGATTGCCTGCTCAAGTTGCTGGTAAAGCCTATGGCTCAAATCTTCCAGCTCGTCATTCTCTTTACGGAGCGGTAGCCCATTTTTGTGAAGAACAATATCGTTAAATGATCCCATTCCACCGTAAACTTTTTTTAATGCGAATATTGCAGTTTCACAGTCGACGTCAAGTTCACTACCAAGATTCTCAAAGGTTTTGGCCCATGCATTCTCATTGTTTGAGCGCAGTATGCTAATAATATGGATTAACGTTTTCTTTATTTCATTTATCATTTCAAAACCCCACTACTCATTATTTTAACACCAGGTATTTTCCACGGTTCACGTACTACTACTGGTCGTTTTTCGTGGAAACAACCAGTTTGAGATTTGACGCATATTAATTCACCGTATCAATTAGTGCGGATAACAATTCGTGAAATTGGTTATGTGATTCTATAACATAATTCGTTGAGACTTTATCACATATCTGATAGCAATCATCAGTGAAACTGAAGACAATAACGGATATACCATCCTCACCAATGAGCACCTTATCAGTGAGATTCTGATCAAAATAGATTTCATCGGTGCGTGTATCAACGTTGCGGACGTAGATATTTGACCATAATGGCACACCATTTTCTGCCTGAACTGCGTTATATAAAGTTAGTCCGTTATACTCCAGACCATCCATAATGTTGAACATATTCAGGTAGTCAGTTCGGGTAGCCATCAAGCGCTGTATATCCTCGTAAACCGTTCTTTTCTGACTGCCCCATTCGGCGGGTGGAGCATTGCGCATGAGATCTGCCATTACGGCAGGATTGACAGGATTGGCTATCGGGTAGTTATCAGCAGTCATTAGGGTCTTGAATATGCCTAACAATTCATCGGTAGACTTCATTTCTTCTCCTTAATGCCAGCGGGATAAATTACATCCTTTGGAGCAGGCCATAACACTTCTGCGCTTTCATTATAGGGAAGAGCTTTAGTTATCGTGCCCTGTGCCTTTGAAAGTGTGTAATGATAGGGCGAACTTTGTATCAGCGTTAGGTTTTCAAAGGTATTTGTCCCCCCATCATCAAGGGGGATTTTATGATGGACCTCCCATCCTGCGTGGACTTTTCCATTGGCAAGTCGGAGCAGGTTGTCAGAGTCAAAAGTTGTTAAAGCATCAGGGTGATTGGCAAGAGATTTGAGAAAAGCAGGACGAACAGTACTATTAAATTCTTTTCGTAGCGCATTATATTCGAGACGGTTTCTGCGAAAGTAGTTTAGCTCCGTAACATTTATATCACTTAGCAGAACCTGGTTGTTTTTATATTTTCCCAAATAGTCGGTCAACTGTTTCGCTGTCGCTGGATTTCTGATGAGCAGCAGCGAGGCGGCGGTTATCATCATACCGGACGTGGTTTCATTTAAAACGCTGTCGTAGCCTGTTACGGCTTCTCCACCAAGTTGCTCCGCTGTTTGTCTAAAACCTTCAAGGTTGCCGTTGTAGATTCCACCGGCCGCCAGTAATCGTCCGGCTGCTTTGCTGTTGATGGTTTTGGTGGCCTGTGCGTGCTGTACGGGAGCATCGGAATCATGTTGTTTAATGGTCGGAGCAGGTTTTCGTCCCGGGTGTGCGTTCAGGCAATGTTCGTAAATATTCCGTACTTCTCGCTGGAAACTGTCGCTATAGCTGTCCATGAAACAGTCATAAACCAGATTACCGTCGTCATCGAAGAAGAAGGGGTTGCGGAAACGGTCCCACTTCTCTGCGGTGTTTACGCCAACCATCCAGCCCTGCTCTAGATTCCATTTTACTTCATCATAAAGGCCGTCGTATTCAATGTGGCGCTTGCGTTTGTATGGCTGTGCCGCAAAGCGGTGGTATACGCCGTCACGTCGCATGGGGATGGTGAAATGTTGAAAACGGGTTTGAGGGTCATATTTTAGATAATCCAGTTCATAAAATACGCTTGCCATTTCCAGTGCATCGCGTGGCGTGAGGATGAACTGAATATCACCCGGTGCTAAATCACAGCCCGCATCCCATTTCATATAGAGTGTGAACATCCTGTTCCTGCTATAAGCCATGTTGTTTTTGTGGATATTCAGAGGTAACGGATGATAAGTCAAACGTGGCGTTCAGTTTTAGTGAACCCTGGAACAGGGGGAATGCACCAGGCTTACGGGGCCGAGGTATCTGTTGTGAGGCTTCGCGCATACATCCGTCCTTCGGCGGCCAGTGCGCGCAGGCTGGGATCCTGCTCGCGGTTGCGGGCAAAGACGATGGCGATCAACTGCTGCATCTGATACGGCTGCGCCAGCTTCAGTAGCTGCACCGAGTTTTCATACACTTTCTTCATCCTGCCCGGCATCAGCGTAAAACCGACCCCCGCCTGCACCAGGCTCAACATAGAGAAAATGTCGTTCACGCGCGTGACGATTTCCGGCTCGAATCCGGCGATGTGGAACGCTTCCTGGAACCCGGCGTAGGTGGCGAACCCTTCTGCCAGCGCGACGAATTTCTGATCTTTATAATCACGCAGGTCGGCCAGCTCGCCGGTGTTGAGGGACGCAGACGCCGGTGCGGCAAGGAAAATGTCGTCGTGGAACAGAGGAAGTACTTCAAGACTGTTACGATCGATATCGCTTTCGGAAATGGAGATTAAAATCGCGTCCAGCGAGCCTTCGTCCAGCATGTGCAGCAACGTTTCGTTGGAGCCCATCGTCAGATCCATCTCCAGATCCGGACGGCGCAGCTTCATGCCCATGATCAGGCGCGGCACGGTCTCCAGCGTTAGCGAATAAAGCGTGCCGACGCGCAGCCGCCCCTGACCTATACCGGCAATCTTACGGGACTCTTCCACGCCGCGCGCCATGACCTGCATCACCTCCTGGCAATACTCCAGCAGCGTCCAGGCGGAGGGGAGCGCAATCAGGTTGCGCCCCTTATGGGTGAAGAGCGGGCAGCGCACGTTCTCTTCCAGGGTGTGCAGCGCGCGGTGCACGCTGACGCCGCTGAGGCCCAGAGTTTCGGCGGTACGCGCGATATTGCCCTTCTCCATGAACGTCATGAAGATGCTGAGCTTGCGAAATGTAATGTCGCTCGTGGTATCGAAACTCATACTCCTCCCGGCGGTTTAGTCGGCCTGTAGCATCGCTTCCAGCTGTTCCTGGGCGTCCAGCCACGCCATCTCACACTCTTCGAGGCTGGATTTGGTTTTGGCCTGGGTTTGCAGGCAGTCCGTCAGCTCGGCCTTGCGGCTCTGATCGTACAGCTCGCTGTCGCCCAGCTTCTCTTCAACGGCCGCAAGCGTGGCGTTGAGCTTTTCCATCTCTTTTTCCAGCCGCGCGATCTCTTTACGCAGCGGTTGCGTCTGGGTGCGCAGCTCCGCTTCCCGGCGCTTCTGGTCTTTACGCGCCTGCGCGCTGTTGGCGTTGTCTTTTGCCGACTCGTCCGGCTGGTTTTCCTGCTTCTGCACGTCCGTCAGCCACTGCTGATAGTCTTCCAGGTCGCCGTCGAACGGTTCGACCTTGCCGTCGTGCACGAGGTAGAGATCGTCCGTGGTGGAGCGGATCAGGTGACGATCGTGCGAGACCACCACCAGCGCGCCTTCGAATTCAATCAGCGCTTCGGTCAGCGCCTGACGCATGTCGAGATCCAGGTGGTTGGTCGGTTCATCGAGCAGCAGCAGGTTCGGACGCTGCCAGACGATCAGCGCCAGCACCAGACGGGCTTTTTCACCCCCGGAGAAGCGCTCGGTATTCTCAGTGACTTTATCGCCCTGGAAACCAAACCCGCCGAGGTAGTCGCGCAGCTTCTGCTCCATCTCCTGCGGTGCCAGCCGCGCCAGGTGCTGAATCGGCGATTCATCCGCGCGTAAAAATTCCAGCTGGTGCTGGGCGAAGTAGCCAAGCTTAATGCCCTTTGCCAGACCGATCTCGCCGCTGACCGGGTTAAGCTCGCCCGCCAGCAGTTTGATCAGCGTTGATTTACCGGCACCGTTACGCCCCAGCAGACCAATACGTGAACCCGGCACCAGGTTGAGCTTGATAGAGTCGAGAATTGTACGCTCGCCGTAGCCTGCGCTGACCTTTTCCATCTTCAGCAGCGGGTTCGGCAGGCTCTCCGGCGCGCGGAAGCTGAAGTGGAACGGGTTATCGACGTGCGCAGGCGCAATCATCTCCATGCGTTCCAGCATCTTGATGCGGCTTTGCGCCTGTTTGGCCTTCGAGGCTTTCGCTTTGAAACGATCGACAAAGCTCTGCAGGTGCGCCACGCGCTGCTGCTGGCTTTCATACATCGATTGTTGCTGGGCAAGACGCGTTGCGCGCTGGCGCTCGAAGGAGCTGTAGTTGCCGGTGTATTCGAACATCTTTTGCTGTTCGATATGGATAATTTTATCCACCACCGGATCGAGGAAGTCGCGGTCGTGGGAAATCAGAATCAGAGTGCCCTGATAGCTCTTGAGCCACTTCTCCAGCCAAATAACCGCATCGAGATCGAGGTGGTTGGTCGGTTCATCAAGGAGCAGTAAATCAGAGCGGCAAATCAGCGCCTGCGCCAGGTTAAGGCGCATACGCCAGCCGCCGGAGAAGTCGCTCACCGGGCGTTCGAGCTGGTCGTTGCTAAAGCCCAGGCCGTGCAGAAGACTGGAGGCGCGGGAGCGGATGGTCCACGCGTCGATGGCGTCCAGCTTGCCGTGAACGGTGGCGATGGCGTGGCCGTCGTTGCGCTCGTTTGCGGCATTGAGCTCCGCTTCCAGCTTGCGGTATTCGCGGTCGCCGTCAATCACATAGTCGAGCGCCGGTTCGCTCAGCGCGGGCGTCTCCTGGTTAACCCAGGCGAGCTGCCAGTTTCCGGGGTAGGTAAAGTTGCCGCCGTCAGCGCTAATCTCGTTTTTCAGCAGCGCCAGCAGGGTGGATTTACCGCAGCCGTTTTTGCCGACCAGCCCGACCTTCTGGCCAGGGTTGATGGTGGCAGTGGCATTGTCCAGCAGGACGCGCACGCCGCGACGAATTTGTAACGAGGAGAAAACAATCATAGAAGCGCCGTATGTTCCGACTATGTTAATTTGTCATTATGATAATGTAAGGTGTGGACCATTTGCCGCCGCACCGGGCCGCCATGGTAGCCCAAAACAACAACGATACACAAAAACAGAAACCTTACCGGGAGGGGAATGATGTCTCAGACAGCCAAAGTGCTGCTGCTGTATGCCCATCCGGAATCTCAGGACTCGGTGGCGAACCGGGTACTGCTTAAGCCGGCGACACAGCTCAGCAACGTCACAGTGCACGATCTCTACGCGCACTATCCTGATTTCTTTATTGATATTCCCCATGAGCAAGAACTCCTGCGTCAGCATGATGTGATTGTCTTCCAGCATCCGCTTTATACCTATAGCTGCCCGGCGCTGCTGAAAGAGTGGCTGGACCGCGTGCTCAGCCGGGGTTTCTCCAGCGGCGTGGGGGGCAATCAGCTGGCGGGAAAGTACTGGCGGAACGTGATCACTACTGGCGAGCCAGAGAGCGCCTACCGTCACGATGGGCTTAACCGTTATCCCATGAGCGACATTCTGCGGCCTTTTGAGCTAACGGCGGCCATGTGCCATATGCACTGGCTCAGTCCGATTATTATCTACTGGGCGCGTCGGCAGCAGCCGCAAACGCTGGCAAGCCATGCCAAAGCCTATGGTGACTGGCTGGCTGACCCCCTGCCGACGGGAGGCCGCTGATGGAAGGTTCCGATCTGTTACTGGCAGGCGTTTTATTCTTATTTGCGGCGGTGGTCGCCGTGCCGCTGGCCGCGCGGCTGGGTATTGGTGCGGTGCTGGGTTATCTGCTGGCCGGCATCGCCATTGGCCCCTGGGGGCTAGGCTTCATTAGCGATGTCGATGAAATTCTGCATTTCTCCGAGCTTGGCGTCGTATTCCTGATGTTTATCATCGGCCTTGAACTCAACCCGGCGAAGTTGTGGCAATTGCGGCGCTCGATTTTTGGTGTGGGCGCAGCCCAGGTGCTCTGTAGCGCAGCGGTGCTGGGTGGCCTGTTGATGCTGACCGATTTCTCCTGGCAGGCGGCGGTCATCGGCGGCATTGGCCTGGCCATGTCCTCCACGGCGATGGCATTGCAGCTCATGCGTGAAAAAGGGATGAACCGCAACGAGGCCGGGCAGCTGGGCTTCTCGGTGTTGCTCTTTCAGGACCTGGCGGTGATTCCGGCGCTGGCGCTGGTACCGCTGCTGGCCGGCTCCGGCGATGATCATTTCGACTGGATGAAGGTTGGCATGAAAGTGCTGGCGTTTATTGGCATGTTGATTGGTGGACGCTATCTGCTGCGGCCGGTATTTCGCTTTATCGCCGCGTCCGGCGTGCGCGAAGTCTTTACCGCCGCCACGCTGCTGCTGGTATTAGGCTCGGCCCTGTTTATGGATGCCCTGGGGCTGTCTATGGCGCTGGGCACCTTTATTGCCGGGGTGCTGCTGGCGGAGAGCGAGTATCGCCACGAGCTGGAGATGGCAATCGATCCGTTTAAGGGCTTGCTGCTGGGGTTGTTCTTTATCTCCGTGGGCATGGCGCTGAATCTGGGGGTGCTCTATACCCATCTGCTGCTGGTCGTGGTAGGCGTAGCCTTGCTGGTGGCAGTAAAAACCCTGGTGCTCTATTTGCTTGCGCGAATCTATGGCCTGCGCAATTCTGAAAGAATGCAGTTTGCTGGCGTATTAAGCCAGGGCGGTGAGTTCGCTTTTGTGCTCTTCTCCACAGCATCTTCCCAGCGTTTGTTCCAGCATGATCAGATGGCGCTGCTGCTGGTGACCGTGACCTTATCGATGATGACCACGCCTCTGCTGATGAAATTGATCGATAGACAACTTTCACGGCAGTTTAATCCTTCTGAGGATGAAGACGAGACACCATGGGTCGAAGACGATAAACCGCAGGTGATCGTGGTGGGCTTTGGGCGATTTGGTCAGGTGATTGGGCGTCTGTTGATGGCGAATAAGATGCGGATCACCGTGCTCGAGCGCGACATTAGCGCGGTGAATTTGATGCGCAAATATGGCTATAAGGTCTATTACGGTGATGCGACTCAGGTTGAGCTGTTGCGTTCTGCCGGGGCTGAAGCGGCGGAATCCATTGTGATTACTTGTAATGAGCCTGAAGACACCATGAAGCTGGTGGAGATTTGCCAGCAGCATTTTCCGCATCTGCATATTCTGGCCCGCGCGCGGGGTCGCGTAGAGGCCCATGAGCTACTACAGGCGGGGGTAAAACAGTTCTCCCGCGAGACCTTCTCCAGTGCGCTGGAGTTGGGGCGCAAAACGCTGGTTACCCTCGGCATGCACCCGCATCAGGCCCAGCGCGCGCAACTGCATTTTCGCCGTCTGGATATGCGTATGCTGCGTGAACTGATGCCAGTGCATACCGACACGGTGCAAATCTCCCGCGCACGGGAAGCCCGGCGTGAACTGGAAGAGATTTTTCAGCGTGAGATGCAGCAGGAACGGCGCCAACTGGACGGCTGGGATGAATTTGAATAAAGGGTAACGAAAGATGGCTGTACGTAAACGCTTTATCGCGGGCGCAAAATGCCCATCCTGCCAGGCGCAAGACACGCTGGCGATGTGGCGCGAGAATAATATTGATATCGTTGAGTGTGTTAAGTGCGGCCACCAGATGCGCGAGGCTGACAAAGAGGCCCGCGATCACGTTCGCAAAGAAGAGCAAGTGATCGGCATTTTCCATCCGGACTAGCGATATGCCCCGAGTTTTTTTAAGCTAAAGGGTACACAGGTGCAGATTTCCGTTACAATCTGCGCCAGCAATTTTCCCACGCTCAGGAGATATCATGAAAGTAGCAAAAGACCTGGTGGTCAGCCTGGCCTATCAGGTACGTACAGAAGACGGTGTATTGGTTGATGAGTCTCCGGTGAGTGCGCCGCTGGACTACCTGCATGGTCACGGTTCCCTGATCTCCGGCCTGGAAACCGCGCTGGACGGTCATGAAGTCGGCGATAAATTCGATGTTGCTGTTGGCGCAAACGACGCTTACGGTCAGTACGATGAGAATCTGGTTCAGCGTGTTCCTAAAGATGTATTTATGGGCGTTGACGAGCTGCAGGTTGGCATGCGCTTCCTGGCAGAAACCGACCAGGGTCCAGTACCGGTTGAAATCACCGAAGTTGAAGACGACCACGTTGTTGTTGATGGCAACCACATGCTGGCTGGCCAGAACCTGAAGTTCAACGTTGAAGTTGTTGCAATCCGCGAAGCGACCGAAGAAGAGCTGGCTCATGGCCACGTTCACGGTGCGCACGGTCATGACCACGATCATGATCACGGTCACGACGGCTGCTGCGGTGGCCACGGCCACGATCACGACCATGGTCACGACCACGGTAAAGGTGGTTGCGGTAACGGCGGCTGCGGTTGCCACTAATACCTTGCAGGTAATAAAAAAGCGGGATTATCCCGCTTTTTTTACGTCTCAATAATGAGGAGGGGGGGTCTCTTCAGACTGGGAAGCAATATGGGAAGGCTGGGTCGCCTTGATCTTTTCAGTCAGCAAGCGTAGCAGGTCGCGCAATTTTGCCATTTCAAGTTCGTGGGCCGTGACCGTCTGGTTCAGCTCTTCGATGGTGATCTCCTGAAAAGCCAGCCGACTTTCCAGCTCCGCCAGTCTCGCTTCCATTGTTGTATCCTGCATGATTCACCTCGTTGTTCAGTCTGGCGCAGAATATTAACTGACTTTGGTCCGGTTCGCAGTAATCATGCTGCGAGTAAGAAACTAATTTAAACAAAAATAGTCTGAAAAGAATCGAGTTTCGGGGGAGTCTGTCTGTAGATTTCTTCCGCAACGTTTTATAGTACGCAACTCATTTACATTTAACACTGGGGTGAGAGGCCCTGGTCCCTGGAGATATGGATGAAATCACTGTTTAAAGTAACGCTGCTGGCAACCACTATGGCTGTCGCGCTGAATGCACCGCTGTCTTTCGCTGCAGATACCGCTGCGAAACCAGCTGCTGCTGCAGACAGCAAAGCGGCGTTCAAAAATGACGACCAGAAATCAGCCTATGCGCTCGGAGCATCTCTGGGTCGTTATATGGAAAACTCTCTCAAAGAGCAGGAAAAACTGGGCATCAAACTGGATCAGGCGCAGCTGATTGCCGGTGTTCAGGACGCCTTTGCTGATAAGAGCAAACTCTCCGATCAGGAAATTGAACAAACTCTCCAGGCTTTTGAAGCACGTGTGAAAGGCGCTGCACAAGAGAAGATGGAAAAAGATTCAGCCGAGAACGAAACCAAAGGTAAAGCCTATCGTGACACCTTTGCGAAAGAGAAGGGCGTAAAAACCTCTTCTACCGGCCTGGTCTACAAAGTTGAGAAAGAAGGTACCGGCGACGCACCTAAAGACAGCGACACCGTGGTCGTTAACTACAAAGGTACTCTGATCGACGGTAAAGAGTTTGATAACTCTTACACCCGTGGCGAACCGCTCTCCTTCCGTCTGGATGGTGTTATCCCTGGCTGGACAGAAGGCCTGAAAAACATCAAGAAAGGCGGCAAAATCAAGCTGGTCATCCCACCGGATCTGGCTTACGGTAAAACCGGCGTTCCGGGTATTCCGGCTAACTCTACGCTGGTCTTTGACGTAGAGCTGCTGGACATCAAACCCGCACCGAAGGCGGATGCCAAGCCTGAAGCTGCAGCAGATGCCAAAGCTGCAGACGCAGCGAAGAAATAAAACTGCGAAACCCGCCGCCTACCAGGCGGCGGTTTTTTTTATTCCGGGGCAGAGTCAATTAACACTGGAAAGCCTTACCTACGCTGTATTAATTTAGTTGTCCGTGTAAATGATGAGCCTGCCCTGAAAACCTACCGACAGGCTCCTGAAAAGGAGTGTTTTTTTCATGACCAGGTCGCTTTTAACCAACGAAACCAGTGAGCTCGATCTGCTGGATCAGCGTCCTTTCGATCAGACCGATTTCGATATTCTGAAATCCTACGAGGCGGTAGTGGACGGGTTAGCGATGCTCATTGGGTCCCACTGCGAAATCGTATTGCACTCCCTGCAAGATCTGAAATGTTCTGCCATCCGCATTGCTAATGGTGAGCATACCGGCCGTAAAATTGGATCGCCAATCACCGACCTTGCACTGCGTATGCTGCACGACATGACCGGCGCGGACAGTAGCGTCTCCAAATGCTATTTCACACGCGCCAAAAGCGGCGTGCTGATGAAGTCGGTCACTATCGCTATCCGTAACCGCGAACAGCGCGTCATTGGTTTGCTCTGTATCAACATGAACCTTGACGTTCCGTTCTCGCAAATCATGAACACCTTTATTCCGCCGGAAACGCCTGACGTGGGCTCTTCCGTTAACTTCGCCTCGTCCGTTGAAGATCTCGTCACCCAGACGCTGGAATTCACCATCGAAGAGGTTAATGCCGATCGCAATGTTTCTAACAATGCTAAAAATCGCCAGATCGTGCTCAATCTCTACGAGAAAGGCATCTTCGACATTAAAGATGCGATTAACCAGGTTGCGGATCGCCTGAATATCTCCAAACACACGGTGTACCTCTACATCCGTCAGTTCAAAAGCGGCGACTTTGTGGGACAAGAGAAGTAATGCGTTTTGCGTTGATGGTGACCGGCCCGGCTTATGGCACTCAGCAGGCAAGCAGCGCGCTGCAGTTTGCCCGCGCACTTCTGGAAGCCGGCCATGAGCTCATAAGTGTGTTTTTCTATCGTGAAGGCGTCTATAACGCTAACCAGCTCACTTCGCCTGCCAGCGATGAATTTGATCTGGTGCGTGGCTGGCAAGCCCTACATCAACAGTCCGGTGTCGCGCTACATATTTGTGTGGCTGCGGCGTTGCGCCGTGGTATTGCCGACGCCACAGAAGCCGAACGTCTGGGCCTGGCAGGCGCCAATCTGCAGCCTGGATTCACTCTCAGCGGATTAGGCGCCCTGGCGCAAGCCGCATTAACCTGCGACCGCATGGTGCAATTCTGATGAATCGCGTGGCTTTTGTTTTTACTTCCGCTCCGCATGGCAATGCTGCTGGCAGGGAAGGGCTGGATGCACTGCTTGCCACTTCCGCACTGACGGAGGAGGTTGGCGTCTTCTTTATTGGCGACGGTGTATTTCAACTTCTCGCCGGACAGCAGCCCCAGACGATATTGATGCGCGACTATATCGCCACGTTTAAGGTACTGCCTCTCTATGATATCGAGACCTTCTGGATCTGTTCCACGTCAATGCGAGAGCGCGGGCTGGACGACGAGACGCCGCTGGTTCTGGATGCGACACGGCTGACATCCGACCGCTTACGCGAAGAACTTTCTCATTACGATACCGTTTTAACCTTCTGAGGCCGCCATGCTCCATACTCTGAGCCGTTCACCCTGGCAGTGCGACATTGACGGATTACTGAGAATGTTGCGCGACGGCGATGCTCTGTTGCTAATTCAGGACGGCGTATTGGCCGCAATTGCAGGCAGTCGTTACGTTGAAAATATCACTAACGCCCCCATTAAGGTCTATGCGCTCAAAGATGACCTTGACGCGCGAGGGCTGACTGGTCAAATTTCAACCAAAATTGACGTAGTTGGCTATACTGATTTCGTTGATCTTGCAGTTACGCATACCAGTCAAATGAACTGGTGATTTGAGATCGCTGTATATTTCTTGACACCTTTTCGACGTAGCCCTAAAATTTCGCGTCCTCATATTGTATGAGGTCGTTTTATTACGTGTTTACGAAGCAAAAGCTAAAACCAGGAGCTATTTAATGGCAACAGTTAACCAGCTGGTACGCAAACCACGCGCTCGCAAAGTTGCAAAAAGCAACGTGCCTGCGCTGGAAGCCTGCCCGCAGAAACGTGGCGTATGTACTCGTGTATATACCACCACTCCTAAGAAACCAAACTCCGCACTGCGTAAAGTATGCCGTGTGCGTTTGACTAACGGTTTTGAAGTGACTTCCTACATCGGTGGTGAAGGTCACAACCTGCAGGAGCACTCCGTGATCCTGATCCGTGGCGGTCGTGTTAAAGACCTTCCGGGTGTTCGTTACCACACCGTTCGTGGTGCGCTCGACTGCTCTGGTGTTAAAGACCGTAAGCAGGCTCGCTCCAAGTACGGCGTGAAGCGTCCTAAGGCTTAATGGTTCTCCGTTAAGTAAGGCCAAACTGATTTATCTTAATGTCACACTAAACTCTTAGAGTTTTGGACAATCCTGAATTAACAACGGAGTATTCCCATGCCACGTCGTCGCGTCATTGGTCAGCGTAAAATCCTTCCAGATCCGAAATTCGGATCAGAACTGCTGGCAAAATTTGTAAATATCCTGATGGTAGATGGTAAAAAATCTACTGCAGAAGCAATCGTATACAGCGCGCTTGAGACCCTGGCTCAGCGTTCTGGTAAAAATGAACTGGAAGCTTTCGAAGTCGCTCTCGACAACGTTCGCCCAACTGTAGAAGTTAAGTCCCGCCGCGTTGGTGGTTCTACTTATCAGGTTCCAGTTGAAGTTCGTCCGGTTCGTCGTAATGCTCTGGCAATGCGTTGGATCGTTGAAGCTGCTCGTAAACGCGGTGATAAATCCATGGCTCTGCGTCTGGCGAACGAACTTTCTGATGCTGCAGACAACAAAGGTACTGCAGTTAAGAAACGTGAAGACGTTCACCGTATGGCAGAAGCCAACAAGGCGTTCGCACACTACCGTTGGTAATCCCTTCGGAGTCGTAGTCACCAGGCGGGCGCTTCAGAGAAGCCGCCCGCTCTGGGTAACTTAACTGAACGCCTAAAGAAACAAACGAGGAATCAAATGGCTCGTACAACACCCATCGCACGCTACCGTAACATCGGTATCAGTGCGCACATCGACGCCGGTAAAACCACCACTACCGAACGTATTCTGTTCTACACCGGTGTAAACCACAAAATCGGTGAAGTTCATGACGGCGCAGCTACCATGGACTGGATGGAGCAGGAGCAGGAACGTGGTATCACCATCACTTCCGCTGCGACTACTGCATTCTGGTCTGGTATGGCTAAGCAGTATGAACCGCATCGCGTAAACATCATCGACACCCCGGGCCACGTTGACTTCACTATCGAAGTTGAACGTTCCATGCGTGTTCTTGATGGTGCAGTAATGGTTTACTGCGCAGTTGGTGGTGTTCAGCCACAGTCTGAGACCGTATGGCGTCAGGCTAACAAATATAAAGTTCCACGCATCGCGTTCGTTAACAAAATGGACCGTATGGGTGCTAACTTCCTGAAAGTTGTTGGTCAGATCAAATCCCGTCTGGGCGCGAACCCTGTTCCGCTGCAGCTGGCAATTGGTGCTGAAGAAGGTTTCACCGGTGTTGTTGACCTGGTGAAAATGAAAGCCATCAACTGGAACGAAGCAGATGCAGGCGTGACCTTCGAATACGAAGATATCCCGGCTGATATGCAGGACCTGGCTGACGAATGGCACCAGAACCTGATCGAATCCGCAGCTGAAGCATCTGAAGAGCTGATGGAGAAATACCTGGGTGGTGAAGAACTGACTGAAGAAGAGATCAAAAAAGCTCTGCGTCAGCGCGTTCTGAACAACGAAATCATCCTGGTAACCTGCGGTTCTGCGTTCAAGAACAAAGGTGTTCAGGCAATGCTGGATGCGGTAATTGATTACCTGCCATCCCCAGTAGACGTTCCTGCGATCAACGGTATCCTGGACGACGGTAAAGATACTCCGGCTGAGCGTCACGCAAGTGATGACGAGCCGTTCTCTGCACTGGCGTTCAAAATCGCTACCGACCCGTTCGTGGGTAACCTGACGTTCTTCCGCGTGTACTCTGGTGTGGTTAACTCCGGTGACACCATCCTGAACTCCGTGAAAGCAGCTCGTGAGCGTTTCGGCCGTATCGTACAGATGCACGCTAACAAACGTGAAGAGATCAAAGAAGTTCGCGCGGGCGATATCGCTGCGGCTATCGGTCTGAAAGACGTGACCACCGGTGACACCCTGTGTAACCCGGATCACCCGATCATTCTGGAGCGTATGGAATTCCCTGAGCCGGTAATCTCCATCGCCGTTGAACCTAAAACCAAAGCTGACCAGGAAAAAATGGGTCTGGCTCTGGGCCGTCTGGCGAAAGAAGACCCGTCCTTCCGCGTATGGACTGACGAAGAATCTAACCAGACCATCATCGCTGGTATGGGTGAACTTCACCTGGATATCATCGTTGACCGTATGAAGCGTGAATTCAACGTTGAAGCGAACGTAGGTAAACCTCAGGTTGCTTACCGTGAAGCGATTCGTTCTAAAGTTACCGATATCGAAGGTAAACACGCTAAGCAGTCTGGTGGTCGCGGTCAGTACGGTCACGTTGTGATCGACATGTACCCACTGGAGCCGGGCTCTAATCCGAAAGGTTACGAGTTCATCAACGACATCAAAGGTGGTGTAATTCCTGGCGAATACATCCCTGCCGTTGATAAAGGCATCCAGGAGCAGCTGAAGTCTGGTCCGCTGGCAGGTTACCCGGTAGTAGACATTGGTATCCGTCTGCACTTCGGTTCTTACCACGACGTTGACTCCTCTGAACTGGCGTTTAAACTGGCTGCTTCTCTTGCCTTTAAAGATGGCTTTAAGAAAGCGAAACCAGTTCTGCTTGAGCCAATCATGAAGGTTGAAGTAGAAACTCCGGAAGAGAACACCGGTGACGTTATCGGTGACTTGAGCCGTCGTCGCGGTATGCTGCGTGGTCAAGAATCCGAAGTGACTGGCGTTAAGATCCACGCTGAAGTTCCGCTGTCTGAAATGTTCGGATATGCAACTCAGCTGCGTTCTCTGACCAAAGGTCGTGCATCATACACCATGGAATTCCTGAAGTATGATGATGCACCGAACAACGTTGCTCAGGCCGTTATCGAAGCCCGTGGTAAATAATCCACAGGATTAAAACCTAAGTCCCGTGCTCTCTCCAGAGGGGAGAGCACTATAGTAAGGAATATAGCCGTGTCTAAAGAAAAATTTGAACGTACAAAACCGCACGTCAACGTTGGTACTATCGGCCACGTTGACCACGGTAAAACTACTCTGACCGCTGCAATCACTACCGTACTGGCTAAAACCTACGGCGGTGCTGCTCGTGCATTCGACCAGATCGATAACGCACCAGAAGAAAAAGCGCGTGGTATCACCATCAACACTTCTCACGTTGAATATGACACCCCGACTCGCCACTACGCACACGTAGACTGCCCAGGCCACGCCGACTATGTTAAA
>NZ_JBBCMR010000006.1:0-136212 GCF_037152215.1 Leclercia sp. UBA7405
TTACGTGTTCACTCAGAGACTTGGTATTCATTTATTGTCCGAAGACATTAAGAATCCATGTCACTTTGAGTGCCCACACAGATTGTCTGATAAATTGTTAAAGAGCAGTGCCGCTTCGTTTTTCGCTGCGGCGCGGGGTGTGCATATTACGCTTTCCCGCTTCAGAGTCAAGCAATTATTTTTGCTTTTCTCCGGGATTCTTCAACCGCCTCACCGGGAGAACCCTTCTGACCCGGCGGCTTGCTTGCCGTTGTTCCGTGTCAGTGGTGGCGCATTATAGGGAGTTATTCCGAACCCGCAAGTACAAAGTTAAAAATATTTACCAACCGCTCACTATTTGGTCGATTTATACATCAGAGACGCATTATTGCCTGGTTTTTAAACAAAAACGAGCCGCAAGCGGCTCGTTTTTACTGTTTTGTGACTTACTGCACTGCCACAATGCGATCGTTGTTGGCTTCCAGACGGATAACCTTGCCCGGGATCAACTCCCCGGAAAGAATCTGCTGTGCCAGCGGGTTTTCTATCTGTTGCTGGATTGCTCGTTTCAATGGACGAGCACCATAAACAGGATCATAACCATTTGCACTCAGCAGCTTCAGCGCTTCGTCGGAAATATGAATTTCATAACCGCGCTCTTCCAGTCGTTTATACAGACGCTGCAACTGGATCTGGGCAATCGACGCGATGTGTTTCTCACCCAGCGGGTGGAATACTACGACTTCGTCGATACGGTTAATGAATTCCGGACGGAAGTTTTGGCTGACGACACCCAGAACCAGATCTTTCATATGGCTATAGTCCAGTTCACCAAAACGTTCCTGAATCAAATCGGAACCCAGGTTAGAGGTCATAATGACCACGGTGTTACGGAAATCAACCGTTCGCCCCTGCCCGTCGGTCAGACGGCCATCATCCAGTACCTGCAGAAGAATGTTAAACACATCCGGGTGCGCTTTCTCTACTTCATCCAACAGGATGACAGAATAAGGACGACGACGTACCGCTTCGGTCAGATAACCGCCCTCTTCGTAGCCGACATATCCCGGAGGCGCCCCGACCAGACGAGACACCGAGTGTTTTTCCATAAACTCAGACATGTCGATACGAATCATCGCGTCATCACTATCGAACATGAAGTTCGCCAACGCTTTACAAAGTTCCGTCTTACCGACCCCTGTTGGCCCCAGGAATAAGAACGAACCGATGGGACGATTAGGATCGGATAACCCTGCACGACTACGGCGGATGGCATTCGACACCGCCTCAACCGCTTCATCCTGGCCGATAACCCGATGGTGCAAATCCTGCTCCATGCGCAGCAGTTTTTCGCGTTCGCTCTCCATCATGCGCGCCACGGGGATGCCGGTCCAACGCGCCAGCACTTCCGCAATCTCTGCATCCGTCACTTTGTTACGCAGCAAGCGCATTGTTTTGCCTTCAGACTGGGTTGCAGCTTCCAGCTGTTTTTCGAGCTCCGGAATTTTGCCGTACTGCAGTTCAGACATGCGCGCTAAATCACCCACACGACGCGCCTGCTCAATCGCAATTTTTGCCTGCTCGAGCTCGGCTTTAATAGTCTGAGTACCGGAAAGAGAGGCTTTTTCTGCTTTCCACTCTTCTTCTAATACCGAATACTGACGCTCTTTGTCGTCCAGCTCTTCATTGAGCATGTCGAGACGTCTCTTACTGGCGTCGTCTGACTCTTTCATCAATGCCTGCTGTTCCAGCTTGAGCTGGATGATGCGGCGATCGAGCCTGTCGAGCTCTTCCGGCTTCGAGTCAATCTGCATACGAATGCTGGAGGCGGCTTCATCGATAAGGTCGATGGCTTTGTCTGGCAGCTGACGATCGGAAATGTAGCGATGCGATAAGGTTGCCGCAGCCACAATCGCCGGGTCAGTGATCTGCACATGGTGGTGCAGTTCATAACGTTCTTTTAAACCACGCAGAATGGCAATGGTGTCTTCGACCGTCGGTTCTGCAACAAACACCTTCTGGAATCGACGTTCCAGCGCGGCATCTTTTTCTATGTATTGACGATATTCATCGAGTGTAGTGGCCCCTACGCAGTGCAGTTCACCACGCGCCAGCGCAGGTTTCAGCATGTTGCCGGCGTCCATCGCCCCATCGGCTTTACCCGCGCCCACCATAGTGTGCAATTCGTCAATAAACAGGATGACATTACCCTCCTGTTTAGCCAGATCGTTCAGCACCCCTTTCAGACGCTCTTCGAACTCACCGCGGTATTTCGCCCCGGCCACCAGCGCACCCATGTCCAGCGCCAGTACGCGGCGGCCTTTCAGCCCTTCCGGTACTTCGCCATTGACGATACGCTGAGCCAGCCCCTCAACGATGGCCGTTTTACCGACCCCGGGTTCACCGATGAGTACCGGGTTATTTTTAGTACGGCGTTGCAGTACCTGGATAGTACGACGTATCTCTTCGTCACGGCCAATCACCGGGTCCAGTTTGCCCTGCTCGGCACGCTCGGTCAGATCGACAGTAAATTTTTTCAACGCCTGACGTTGGTCTTCGGCTCCCTGATCGTTCACGCCTTCACCTCCACGCATTTGATCGATCGCCTGAGTCACATTAGCAGTTGTCGCTCCGGCAGATTTCAGCAGGTCGGTCAGCGTGCCACGTGAATCAAGCACTGCCAGAACAAAGAGTTCCGACGAAATAAAATTATCCCCACGCTTCTGCGCCAGTTTGTCGCACAGGTTTAGCGCCCGCACCAGATCCTGAGATGGCTGCACATCGCCGCCGGTACCTTCTACCTGCGGTAGACGGCTTAATGCCTGATCGATGGCCGTACGAAGCTGCCCGACGTTGACGCCAGCAGAGGTTAATAAAGGACGTACTGATCCCCCTTCCTGATTCAGCAAGGCGCTCATTAAATGAAGAGGTTCAATAAATTGGTTGTCGTGCCCCAGTGCGAGTGACTGGGCATCAGCGAGAGCAAGCTGGAATTTATTAGTAAGACGATCCAGACGCATAACTCCTCCCATAACAGGTCAAATTTGCTACTGGAGATTAAATGAGGTCATCCCTCAATTATTCAAGGTGAATGACCTGAATTATGCGAAAAGAAAACTACACGTACCGGATCGTCTTGATTCTATAGGTTATATCAGCCAAATGAAACTTGCCATACGACCGGTGGTCTTGTCGCGACGATATGAGAAGAATTCGTCCCGTTCTGTGAAGGTGCACCGATCGCCGCCGTAAATTTGCGTCACACCCAGCGCGGCTAAGCGCTGACGCGCAAGCTGGTAAATATCGGCCATATACTTCTCACCGACTGGCGTGAATGCGCTGGCCGCCTGCGGGTCGGCGTGCATAAAGGCCTCTCGTACTTCGGGGCCTACTTCAAAGGCCTGAGGGCCGATTGCGGGCCCAAGCCAGGCGAGGATGTTATCTGGTGTATCGTTAAAACAGGCGATGGTCTCTTCCAGCACGCCGGCACACAGGCCTCGCCAGCCTGCATGGGCAGCCCCCACTTCCGTACCCGCGCGATTACAGAAAAGCACAGGTAAACAGTCGGCGGTCATCACGGCACAAACGGTACCCGGCGTATTGCTCCAGGAAGCGTCAGCACGTTTTGAAACGTAAGGTTCGCCGGTGAGTTTGAGCACCTGAGTGCCATGAACCTGTTCAAGCCAGACCGGTTTGGACGGCAACCGGCCAGCCGTAAACATACGGCGGCGGTTCTCTTCGACATGTTCTGGATTATCACCGCAGTGCGCCCCGAGGTTCAGTGAGTGCCAATCCCCTTCGCTGACGCCGCCAATACGCGTAGAACTACAGGCGGCCACACCTTCAGGCAGTGGCCATTGCGGGATAATCACTTTAGTCATAACCAGTCCACATCGTCCTTATGTTCTTCGAAATCGGCGCGCATGGCGTCGATAAGGTCCACCATATCCTGCGGAATAGGCGCATGCCACTCCATCTCAATACCGGAGATCGGGTGGTACAGACGCAGCATGGTCGCATGCAGCGCCTGGCGGTCAAATTTACGCAGTTCGGCGATGAACGCCTCCGACGCACCTTTCGGCGGACGCGGACGGCCACCGTACAGCTGATCGCCCACCAGCGGGTGAGTGATATGCGACATATGCACACGGATCTGGTGCGTACGCCCGGTTTCCAGACGCAGGCGCAAGCGCGTGTGGATACGGAAGTGCTCCATGATGCGATAGTGCGTCACCGCAGGTTTACCCATCGGATGCACTGACATATGCGTTCGTTTGGTCGGGTGGCGGCTGATCGGCTGCTCCACCGTGCCCCCGGCGGTCATATGCCCGATTGCAACGGCTTCATATTCACGGGTGATTTCACGCAGCTGCAGGGACTCTACCAGGCGCGTCTGCGCCGGAATAGTTTTCGCTACCACCATCAGGCCGGTGGTGTCTTTATCCAGACGGTGAACAATGCCCGCACGCGGCACATCAGCAATGGGCGGATAATAGTGCAGGAGTGCATTCAGCACCGTCCCGTCAGGATTACCTGCTCCTGGGTGGACAACCAGGTCGCGCGGCTTATTAATAACGAGGATGTCATCATCTTCGTAGACGATATTCAGCGGGATATCTTGAGGCTCAAAGCGAACTTCTTCTTCGATCTCAACATCAATGGCGACAACCTCCCCGCCTAACACTTTCTCTTTCGGCTTGTCCCAGACTTTGCCATTTACCAGCACGCGCTGGTCAAGGATCCATTCTTTTATGCGTGAACGCGAATAATCAGGGAACATTTCGGCCAAAGCTTGATCTAAGCGTTGACCGAGCTGATTTTCGGAGACTGTTGCGGTGAGTTCTACTCGTTGTGCCATGGACTGCTTCTTCGTTTAACGTTGGGTTTTACGGCTTTGCCGTTTAATATAGTGTGCTATTGTAGCTGGTCTTAATCGGGAGCAGGAAAGAGATTCTCCCGGACAAACATTTGAGGAAAGTCAAAACGTCATGACGCGCATGAAATATCTGGTGGCAGCGGCCACGTTGAGCCTGGCTTTGGTGGGCTGCTCCGGTTCAAATGAACAGGTCCCTGACAATCCGCCGAATGAAATCTATGCGACTGCTCAGCAAAAGCTGCAGGACGGTAACTGGAAACAGGCGATAACGCAACTGGAAGCGTTGGATAATCGCTATCCATTTGGTCCGTATTCGCAGCAAGTGCAGCTGGATCTCATCTACGCCTACTATAAAAACGCCGATCTCCCGCTGGCTCAGGCGACTATCGATCGTTTCATCCGTCTGAACCCGACTCATCCTAACATCGATTACGTGATGTATATGCGCGGCCTGACTAACATGGCGCTGGATGACAGTGCGCTGCAAGGCTTCTTCGGCGTGGATCGCTCTGACCGCGACCCGCAGCACGCTCGCGATGCGTTCAACGATTTCTCCAAGCTGGTTCGTGGTTATCCGAACAGCCAGTACGTGACCGATGCCGGAAAACGTCTGGTATTCCTGAAAGATCGTCTGGCTAAATACGAATACTCCGTTGCCGAATACTATACGCGTCGTGGCGCATGGGTCGCCGTGGTGAACCGCGTTGAAGGAATGTTGCGTGATTATCCGGATACGCAGGCTACGCGTAATGGCCTGAAGCTGATGGAAAACGCCTATCGCCAGCTGCAGATGAATGCCCAGGCTGAGAAAGTGGCAAAAATCATTGCTGCCAACAGCAGCAACACCTGATTTATCGCTTTCAAGAGAAACGGCAGCCCTCGGGCTGCCGTTTTTTTATGCGTTTAGTGATTTCGCTGAAGCGGTTTAGCCGCTACCAATCTAGTCAACTATGACCCCTAATCAGCTCTTCGACAAGGTTAAACTTACGTCTTCCTGTCCTGGCTCACAAAAAGAATGAACTGACAAAAAGTGACAAAATAACGTGATTTACATCACATATTTTGACATTAGAGACGGTATGCTGGAATCACCAAGACGGAAAGACAAGAGGTAAAATTTATGACAATGAACATTACCAGTAAACAAATGGAAATTACTCCGGCAATCCGCCAGCACGTCGCAGACCGTCTCGCCAAACTGGATAAATGGCAAACACACCTGATTAATCCACATATCATTCTGTCCAAGGAGCCGCAGGGCTTCATCGCTGATGCAACTATCAATACTCCTAACGGCCATCTGGTCGCCAGCGCAAAACACGAGGATATGTACACCGCTATTAACGATTTGATCAACAAGCTGGAACGGCAGCTCAATAAAGTGCAACACAAAGGTGAAGCCCGTCGCGCCACAACATCGGTGAAAGACGCCAGCTTCGCTGAAGAAGTTGAAGATGAGTAATCCTTTACATTGAGTCTATCGCCAACGCGCCTTCGGGCGCGTTTTTTATTGACAGGGTGAAAACAGTACAGGTACTTTAAGTCTGTCTTTACAAGGAATCTTCCCTGATGCTTAAACCGTTTTTCTTCGCATTCTTTTTTACCTTCCCCTGATTGGGAGGCGTTTCGTCGTGTGATAAAGAATGCGAAGACGAACAACAAGGCCTCCCACACCGGGGGGCCTTTTTTATTGATAACGATAATATGATTAAGGCAAAGCGATGACACAGGAAAACCCGTTACTGGAACTGCGCGATAAGATCAGCGCACTGGATGAGAGATTGCTTTCACTGCTGGCTGAACGCCGTACCCTGGCGGTTGAAGTGGGTAAAGCCAAGCTCGCCACTCATCGTCCGGTACGTGACATTGACCGCGAACGCGACCTGATGGAGCGGTTAATTCAGCTGGGTAAAGCTCATCATCTGGATGCGCATTATATTACCCGCCTGTTCCAGCTGATCATCGAAGACTCGGTGCTTACCCAACAAGCTCTGCTCCAGCAACATCTGAATAAAACCAATCCCCACTCTGCCCGTATTGCTTTCCTTGGCCCGAAAGGATCTTACTCGCACCTGGCGGCACGCCAGTATGCTGCTCGTCATTTCGACGAGTTTATTGAGAGCGGATGCGCGAAGTTTGCCGATATCTTTAACCAGGTAGAGACCGGCCAGGCCGATTACGCTGTGGTGCCAATCGAGAACACCAGTTCCGGGGCAATCAACGACGTTTATGACCTGCTGCAACACACCAGCCTGTCGCTGGTTGGCGAACTGACCATCCCCATTGACCACTGCGTGCTGGTCTCCGGCTCGACGGACCTGAGCCAAATTAAGACCGTTTACAGCCACCCACAACCTTTCCAGCAATGCAGCCAGTTTTTGAATCGCTATCCGGACTGGAAAATTGAGTACACCGAGAGCACCTCCGCTGCGATGGAGAAAGTTGCGCAGGCTAACTCCCCTACCGTGGCGGCACTGGGCAGCGAAGCCGGTGGTGCGCTCTATCATTTACAGGTGCTGGAACGTAACCTGGCAAACCAGACGCAAAATATCACCCGTTTTATTGTGCTGGCACGTAAAGCAATTAATGTCTCTGACCAGGTTCCAGCCAAAACCACGCTGTTGATGGCGACAGGACAGCAGGCGGGCGCGCTGGTTGAAGCGCTGTTGGTATTACGCAACCACAACCTGATCATGACCAAACTGGAGTCCCGTCCCATTAATGGCAACCCGTGGGAAGAGATGTTTTACCTGGATATCCAGGCCAACCTTGAATCTGCATCCATGCAGAGTGCCCTGCGTGAGCTAAGTGACATCACCCGCTCAATGAAAGTGCTGGGCTGCTATCCTGGCGAAAATATCGTGCCCGTCGATCCTGCTTAACGCTCGATAAAGAGGCTTTTCTTCACCCCTGCCACATTCACTGGCAGGGTGAAGATTGCGCCGGATAAAGGGTATTGCTTCACTTCTTCCGCGCTCATGTTTTCACGCGTGGTGGTAATAAAGAGCGTTTTCATATCCGCACCGCCAAAGCAGACCATGGTGGGGCAACGTACCGGCAGTTTATATTCCTCGAGCTGCTCGCCCATGGGTGAAAACCGGGCGATACGCCAGCCATCATACATGGCGCTCCAGTAACACCCTTCCACATCCATGGCCGCGCCATCCGGAATGCCTTCGCCCTCTACGAATTGACAGAACACTTCACGTTGGCCGGGCTCGGCCTGTTCATCGAGCGGAGTGCGATAAATCACCGCACTTGGCGTATCTGAGGTATACATCCACTTGCTATCCGGGCTGAAAGCCACCCCATTATGTCCCTGGATATCACACTGGATAACCCTGGGCGTAAGATCGTTATCAATACGCATCAGCATAGCCCCGTTATAATCCCCCGGCGCCCAGAACGTACCCGCGTAGAAACGTCCGAGAGGGTCAGTTCCGCCATCGTTGAAACGGGCAAGCTGCGGGTTAGAGGGGTTATCACAGACTTTACGCTGCAGGGTGCCGTTTTTATCCGTTAGCCAGATGGCATTACGCATGGCGACAATAAATCCGCCCCGCTCACGCAGCGCGAAACAGCCCACCTCTTCGTGAAAAGCCAGTACAGAATGTTCACCGTTGACCGGATGATAACGGTGGATCTCGCCCTCAAGAATATCTGCCCAGTAGAGAGCCTGTTCTTCCTCGCTCCAGGTTGGACATTCCGGTAAGTGCCCGGTGTAGTTAAACAGGCGCTGTAATTCAGCCATAACCGTTCCCCATAATGAAAAAAGCCAGCATTGCTGGCTTTTAGTATATACATCGCTGGATTACTGACGACTGTCATTTGCCTGTCGTAACAGTATTCGGCTCTCACTCTGGAAGCGCTGAGCGTAATCGCCAAACCAGTGTTCAACCTTGCGGAAACTGTCGATAAAGGCCTGTTTATCACCCTGCTCAAGCAGCGTTATGGCCTCGCCAAAGCGTTGGTAATAACGTTTGATCAGCGCCAGGTTGTTCATTGACGACATAATAATGTCGGCATAAAGCTGCGGATCCTGGGCGAACAGACGTCCGACCATAGCCAGTTCCAGACGATAGATAGGTGAAGACAACGACAGCAGTTGCTCAAGCTGTACGTTCTCTTCCGCCAGGTGCAGGCCATAGGCAAAGGTGGCAAAGTGGCGCAGCGCCTGAATGAATGCCATATTCTGGTCATGCTCAACTGCGCTGATGCGGTGCAAACGCGCGCCCCAGACCTGAATTTGCTCCAGGAACCACTGATACGCCTCCGGCTGGCGGCCATCACAATAGACCACCACCTGCTTCGCCAGACTGCCGCTGTCCGGGCCGAACATCGGGTGCAGACCTAGCACCGGCCCCTGATGGGCAGCCAGCATCGCCTGCAGCGGACCATTTTTCACGGACGCCAGATCGATCAGAATACAGTCTTTGGGTAATGGAGGCAGTTTAGCAATGATCTCTTCCGTCACGTGAATTGGCACGCTGACAATAACCATACCGGCGTCCGATACCATTGCTTCGGCCTGTGCCCAGTCCTCTTTTTCCAGAATACGCACCTGGTAGCCAGAAAGGGTAAGCATCTTTTCAAACAGACGCCCCATCTGGCCGCCACCGCCAACAATGACTACCGGGCGCAGCGAAGGACACAGGGTTTTAAAACCCTTATCGTTTTCGCTGGAGTAAGATTCACGCATTACACGGCGTAAGACATCTTCAATTAAGTCCGGTGAGACGCCCAGCGCCTCAGCCTCTTTTCGACGGGATGCCAGCATGGAGGCTTCACGTTCAGGTACATAAATTGGCAGGCCGTAATGACTTTTAACCTCGCCCACTTCGGCAACCAGCGACATCCGGCGCGCCAGCAAATCCAGCAGCGCCTTGTCCACCTCATCAATTTGATCGCGTAACGCGGTCAATTCAGCAACCATAACTACCCTCTTAAGCCAGACGCTTCGCCAGCTGGCCATTCAAATCTTTGTGGATCTCACGCAGCAGCGCATCGGTGGTTTCCCAGCTAATGCAGGCATCGGTCACGGAAACACCGTGTTTCATGGCGCTGCGAGGCTGTTCAGATGACTGATTTCCTTCATGGATATTGCTCTCGATCATCAAACCAATGATTGAGCGGTTGCCATCTTTAATCTGCGCTACCACCGATTCGGCCACCGCTGGCTGACGGCGGTAATCTTTGTTTGAATTACCATGACTGCAATCTACCATCAGCGCCGGGCGCAGTCCCGCCTGTTCCATCTCTTTTTCACACTGCGCGACGTCCGCCGGGCTGTAATTAGGGGCTTTGCCACCGCGCAAAATCACATGCCCGTCCGGGTTACCCTGGGTCTGCAGCAGGCACACCTGCCCGGCCTGGTTGATGCCCACAAAACGGTGAGGCATCGCGGCGGCACGCATGGCGTTAATCGCCGTAGCCAGGCTTCCGTCGGTACCATTTTTAAATCCAACCGGCATTGAAAGGCCAGAGGCCATTTCACGGTGAGTTTGTGATTCAGTGGTACGCGCGCCAATGGCTGACCAGCTGAACAGGTCCCCAAGGTACTGCGGGCTGTTCGGATCCAGTGCTTCGGTCGCCAGTGGCAGCCCCATACTGACCAGCTCCACCAGAAGATTACGCGCAATCTTCAGGCCTGCTTCCACATCAAACGAGCCATCCATATGAGGATCGTTAATCAGCCCCTTCCAGCCAACGGTGGTACGGGGTTTTTCAAAATAGACGCGCATCACCAGATAGAGGCTATCGCTGACCTCTGCGGCAAGGGCTTTAAATCGGTGAGCATATTCAATGGCAGTTTCAGGATCGTGAATAGAGCATGGACCGCATACCACCAGCAGGCGCGGATCGCGGCCAGCAATGATATTAGAGATGGTCTGGCGGGAGTGCGCGATTTGCGCTTCCTGCTCGATGCTCAGCGGGAATTCCGCTTTCAGTTGATCCGGGGTGATCAAAACATGTTCATCGGAAATATGTACGTTGTTCAGCGCGTCTTTTTGCATGATGGCGATCCTGGAAGCTCGTTTGCGATAGTTGTTTTCCTCAGTGAGGAGACCTAACCATACCATAACAAGTAAAGATTTCAATCCAAAATACGTACATAAAAGTTTACGAAAGGCTATTTTAATGAAAAAACAGCCCACAAATTCGTAAAGAATAAATTACAGTCCATATTCCTATTCGCCAGGCTATGCTGAAATAAAACGGAGAACATTGATGCGCCCGATTGCGATTTCACTGCTTTGCCTGCTGCTGGCTGCCTGTCAGGTCGACCCCTATACCCATCAACCTGACTGGACGGGCACCGACTGGTTCGATGCCGGAAAAGAAGATGCGCTGAGCGGTGCGGCGATCAAATCCAACGAAACGCTGGCCGATACCTATCACGATCCCGAAGTCGATCAGAGTCGCTATCTAAAGGGCTATAAAGCGGGGCAAGAGAAAATATGTCGGGAAGACCTTTTATTTGCCTGGGGTATGTCGGGAAAAATATTCCCGGCCAGCTGTGATACCGTAGAAAACAATAAGGAACTTCGACAAGCCTGGCAGCAAGGTATGGATGAAGGGACGCAATCGAGTCGTCTGAATTAATTATGACTTTCGCCCAGAATAGAATGCTTAGATTTTACTTAAGTCCCTAAAGAGATTTAGGGCCGTAATGACTGCCCAGATAAACGATGATATTCTTTCTGAGAATTTTCAGGACATATAATCCCTGGGCGGGGTAGCAGAATCTGGTGAGACACTCATTAACTATCTCCTGGCGCTGGGTCGCAGCGGCACTGTTTCTGTTTATTCCGTTCGGATTTGCAGCCAGTGCTACCTGGACTCAGACCGAAACGTCGGTCCGCGCGATTGTCTCTGGCATCGTCAGTTATACCCGCTGGCCTGGGCTGCAAAGCCAGCCCACGCTCTGTATCTTTTCCACCTCTCGTTTTACGCAAGTGCTGAGCGGGAGTGATAACGTACCTCTTCCTTACATACCGATTATTGTCCACAACGACCAGGAAGCACTGGGGACTGGCTGCAACGCCCTCTATTTTGGCAACGAATCACCGGAATCCCAGCAAGAATTAATCAACGCCTTTCATTCCCGCCCCTTATTATTAATCTCCGAACAAAACTCACAATGCCAAATTGGCAGTGCGTTCTGTTTGATATTTGACAGCGCCCGGGTGCGGTTCGCCGTCAATCTGGATGCACTTTCTCGCAGCGGCGTCAGAGTTAATCCGGATGTATTAATGCTTGCACGGAATCCAAAGCATGAATAAGGAAAATTATTCGACTCCGCGTCCAACGTTTAAACGTACGTTACGCCGTATCAGCCTAATTAGCGTCGTCATTACCATGACCCTGGTCTGGCTACTCCTTAGCATTGCTTCTGTGGTCACGCTGAAACAGTATGCACAAAAAAATCTGGCTTTAACCGGGGCCACAATGAGCCGCAGCCTGGAGGCCGCGATGGTATTCAACGATGCCACCGCCGCCAACGAAACACTCGCGACCCTGGGTAAGCAGGGACAATTTTCCGCCGCCGAGGTGGTAGACCACCACAACAAGCGCTTTGCTGCCTGGTCAATGGGACCAAATGATAATACTGACAAACTGGGCGCCCTGGTCAGCCGTTGGCTCTTCCCGCTGCCGGTCTCTCAGCCCGTTCAGCATAACGGCCAGACCATTGGCGAATTACGTCTTACCGCACGCGATAGCCTGATCGGCCATTTCCTGTGGACCTCTTTTGCCGTGCTCACCGGCTGTATTCTCTTCGCCTCGTTTATCGCGTTAACCATCACCCGCCGCCTGCATAACGGTGTGGTAGATGCGCTACAGAACATTACCGATGTGGTGCATGATGTGCGCTCGAACCGTAATTTCTCTCGTCGCGTGCAGCAGGAGCGCATCGACGAATTTCATCGCTTCGGTCAGGATTTCAATAGCCTACTGGATGAGATGGAAGAGTGGCAGTTGAAGTTGCAGGCTAAGAATGCGCAATTACTTCGCACAGCGATGCACGATCCCCTTACCGGGCTTGCCAACCGCGCAGCGTTTCGTACCAGCATCCATTCGCTGATGAATGACGCCGCCGCAAGCACCCGCTCTGCCCTGCTCTTTCTGGATGGCGACGATTTCAAACGGATTAACGATACCTGGGGGCATGCGGCCGGGGATTGTGTATTGATAGAAGTGGCCCGCCGTCTGGTGGAGTTTAGTAGCAATCGCCATCAGTCCTTCCGCCTGGGCGGGGATGAATTTGCGGTGATCTTGTATGACATCCACTCGGAATACGAAGTTCAGGATCTCTGCGCCGACATTGCGCAACGGTTTACTCCTCCATTTGATCTGCATAACGGCAACACAATAACAATGTCTTTGAGTATTGGTTCTGCTCTAACGTGGGAACATAGTTCGGTTGAACATTTACTGGAGCAGGCCGACAGAAATATGTACCGGGTAAAACACCGGCGCGCAAAAACAATATCGTAAAAAGGATGACACTATGTTCAGGCGTTATATCGCACCGCTAGTATTAGCTTCAGCAATGCTTACCGGATGTCAGGCACCGCAAGGGAAATTTACGCCGGAGCAGATTTCCGCTATGAAGTCATACGGCTTTAGTGAAGAGAATGGCGACTGGTCACTTGGGCTGTCGGCAAAGATCCTGTTCGGCAAAAACGAATATCAGCTACGCCCCGAAAGCGAGCAGCAGATCAAAACCATGGCATCGCGTCTTGCCGCAACCGGGCTTACCCATGCGCGCATGGATGGTCATACGGATAACTACGGTGAGGATAGTTATAACGAAAGTCTTTCGTTGAAACGGGCAAATGTGGTCGCGGATGCGTGGGCACAGGGTGCTCAGGTTTCTCGCAACAATTTCACCACTAACGGGTTAGGCAAGAAATTCCCGGTGGTAGATAACAAAACTGCCCAGGGACGTGCCGAAAACCGCCGCGTCGCGGTCGTTATCAGCACGCCCTGAGGCGTTATTTCATCGATTCTGCCAGTGAAAGCGCGGTGGCTTTGCGCCAGCGCAGCCAGTCAATCATGACAAACAGCACCAGACTGCATCCCATCACTGGCATCATCAAACCCAGCAGCACGCTAATCAACAGCGTGACCATCCGCCCCCAGATCGGTAAATCTTTCCAGCTCTGAAAGAGCATCTGGGCCGGATTCATCACATTATGTGCTGGCCTGCGCATCCACCACATGCGATAACCCCAGACAATCATCACGCACAGGCCAACGCCAAAGGCGATGAGGAGCAACTGATTCGGCAAGCCAAACAGCACACCCATATGCAGATCCACACCCCAGCGAGTTAACTTTGCCATTAGCGGATAATCGGCGAAACGAGCATGGTCGAGTACCCTCAGAGTGTGCGGATCCACCGCCACGGCATCCACCTGAGTAGGCCAGCCACGATCGATTTCCGTCACCGTCCAGGCCTGGGTGTCGCTTTTAGCCGGTCGAATTTCAAGGCGAGACGCATCAATACCTGCCGCTTTAGCCGCATGCAGCACACCGTCGAATAGCGTCAAATCCGGTTTAACCGCAGGCATCGGCATGCTCATTCCATGCCCATGATGTTCAGCATGCGGATCGGCAGCCATCGCCGGCCCCTGCAATTGCGTATTCACCTGTGGCGTCATCCATCCCATCTGCACGCGCAGTTTATCTACGTTGCCGCCTGCCCACTGTGACCAGGTGAGTCCGGTAGCAGAAAAGAGCAGCATACCGACCAGCAACGTCCAGCCGAGGGTGACATGTAGCCGACGACGATTCTGGAAACGATTATTAATGCGACGTTTCGGCCGGGTGATAAACCACAATGCGATTCCGCCAAGGGCAGCAATCCACATCCATGAGGCGGCCAGCTCGCTATACAGGCGGCCAACATCTCCCAGCAGCAGCGAGCGATGCAGGTAATCAATTTTCTGGCGCAGTGGCAGGATCCCACTGGTACCGTAAACGGTCATGTCGCCCCGAACAGCGAGGCTCACGGGATCGATAAAAATCGCCCGGTTTTCCGAGGCAGACAGTTCAGGGTCGGCATACATGACCCGGGTGGTTTCACCCGCAACCAAACCCGGACGTACAGCATGCAGACGCAACTCGCCGCCCGTCACCTTGTCTGCTGCAGCAATTTGCTCTGCCAGCGGCCGCGCAGGCCCCTGTGAATCGGTATGCAGGGCCTGATGATAAAGCGCCTCTTCCAGCTGTGGGGTGGCGACATACAGCGTGCCGGAGAGCGCGGCAATAAAGATAAAGGGCCCGACAAACAGACCAACGTAAAAGTGTAAGCGACGTAATAGGTTGCCCCATGCCGCGCGCGGAGTGCAGGTAGTCATACTTTTCCTTTTAAGGCAAAAAGTTATCGATTGTATTTTTAAAGGGAAAAAGCAGACCGGCGCGGCGGTGCACGCGTATCAGGGTAAAGCCAGGGGAAGAAGTACCAGTGTTTAACAACCGGCCGCGCTGGGGTGACCCGCTGTCTTAACAACATTCCGGCAAGCAGCACAACCAGCGCCAGGAGTAGCCCTGGAACATGCGCCAGGAGCACGCAGTAGCCACAGGCTTCAGCGTGATCGATAGGCAAGCTTTCTGGTGTGTTGTGAGACATGTCGTGAGGCATGTCATGGGGCATCGCATGATGCTCTGCCATGCTCATTTCATGGTGCATCCCGGGCATGGCGCTCATGGGATCTCTATTGAGCGATACTGAAATTAACGGCGCGACAACGATCAGCAGGATCGCAAACAGCGCGGACCATGCCGCTGCGCGTTGCCATCTTTTTAGCTGCCGATTTAACGTCATTATTCCTCCAGTAAAGCGCGGGTATTGTAAACGATTTATGTCGAAAGGGTTAACGCGAGAGAGAGGATGAGATAAAAAAAGGGCCAACCTTTCGGTCAGCCCTTTTTAACAGGATGTCGCTTAAGCGAATCTTAGTTCAGACGCTCTTTAATACGAGCAGACTTACCAGTACGCTCACGCAGGTAGTACAGTTTAGCTTTACGTACAGCACCACGACGTTTAACAGCAATGCTGTCAACTACCGGAGAGTGAGTCTGGAAGACACGCTCAACGCCTTCGCCGTTGGAAATTTTGCGAACAGTGAATGCAGAGTGCAGACCGCGGTTACGAATAGCGATAACCACGCCCTCGAATGCCTGCAGACGTTTTTTGGAACCTTCAACAACCCATACTTTCACTTCCACGGTATCACCCGGACGGAAGGAAGGTACGTCCTGCTTCATCTGCTCTTGTTCAAGTTGCTTAATAATGTTGCTCATAATTTAATCTCTTATCCTGGGTAAACTGATATTCGGGAGCGTATTACGCATTCCCATCATGTTCATGCTGCTGGTGCGCGTGTTCTCTTTTGAACTCGGCCAGCAACTTTGCTTGCTCTTCAGTCAGAGCCAGGTTTTCCAGAAGTTCAGGTCTTCTAAGCCAGGTTCGGCCCAGCGACTGCTTCAGGCGCCAGCGACGTATCTCGGCATGGTTTCCAGACAGTAATACTGCCGGAACCTCCATCCCTTCTAACACTTCAGGACGAGTATAGTGGGGGCAATCCAGCAACCCGTCAGCAAAGGAATCTTCCGTTGCTGATGCTTCATGTCCCAGTACACCCGGAACAAACCGGGCCACGGAGTCAATCAGCGTCATTGCCGGTAACTCACCACCGCTGAGAACGTAATCGCCGATAGACCATTCTTCGTCAATCTCGGTTTGAATTACGCGCTCATCTACACCTTCGTAGCGCCCACAGACCAGAATCAGCTTTTGATTCGTCGCCAGCTCGCTCACGCCCGCTTGATCAAGCTTGCGTCCCTGAGGTGACAGATAAATCACCTTCGCGCCTTCACCTGCCGCGGCTTTAGCTGCTGCGATGGCATCCCGTAAAGGTTGAACCATCATGAGCATCCCCGGTCCGCCGCCGTAAGGACGATCGTCCACGGTACGGTGCCGGTCATGCGTGAAATCACGAGGACTCCAGCTTTCGATGCTCAGCAGGCCATTTTTTACTGCCCGGCCAGTTACCCCGTAATCGGTAATCGCGCGGAACATTTCAGGAAACAGGCTGATTATGCCAATCCACATAGCGCCGTCTTTTACCGTTTTCAGGAGAATTTAAAAACCAGGATCCCAATCTACTTCAATCGTTTGAGTAGAGAGATCGACTTTCTTGATAACCTGTCCATCGAGGAACGGAACCAACCGCTCCTTGATGCCAAATGCATCTTTCAGGTTTGCCTTAATAACGAGAACGTCATTTGACCCGGTTTCCATCATATCGATGACTTTCCCCAGGCTGTAGCCTTCGGTAGTGACCACCTGGCAACCCATAAGGTCTTTCCAGTAGTAGTCGCCCTCTTCCAGCTGTGGCAACTGCGACGAATCCACGACAATTTCACAATTAGTCAGTGCATTCGCGGCATCACGATCATCTACGCCTTTCAGCTTGATGATGATGTCCTGATTGTGGTGACGCCAGCTTTCCAGCTCGACTTCGACCCACTTACCGGCTTTCTGGATAAACCAGGGCTGGTAATTAAAAATGCTATCAGCGTCTTCAGTGGAGGAAAACACTCTGAGCCAACCACGGATACCGTAGCAAGAACCCATTTTGCCCAATACAATCGGTTCAACAGGTGCTTTATTGCTCATCATGACCACCGTGACAGATTAAGCTGCTTTGTTTGCTGCTTTGATCAGCGTAGCAACGCGATCGGAAACAGTAGCGCCCTGGCCAACCCAGTGAGCGATACGATCCAGATCCAGACGGGTTTCTTCTTCTGCGCCAGCGGCCAGTGGGTTGAAGAAACCAACGCGCTCGATGAAGCGACCGTTGCGTGCATTACGGCTGTCAGTAACAACAACCTGGTAGAACGGACGCTTTTTAGCGCCGTGACGTGCTAAACGAATAGTTACCATAACATCCTCTTGTGTGAATAAAACAACCGGGCCCCATCGAGGAACGGAGCCCGGGTGTCATATTAAAAGCCCGAAAATTTTACTGATTTCTGGGGAAAATGCAATCAGCATATGCTTCACATATGCCAAACAAGGGTTATAAGGCGTATATCGGTGCAGCCAGTTTAGTTTCGGCGTGCGCGCAGAAAGCGGAGCGTACACGTAGTACGTGAGCATTTCGAGCACACCCCGGAGCTAAAATGGCAAACAAGATAGCCTTATATCCCTTGTTTTAGCGGCCTGGGAATCCTGGGGGCATCATCCCCTTCATCCCGCGCATCATCTTCGCCATACCGCCCTTCTTCATCTTCTTCATCATGCGCTGCATGTCGTCGAACTGTTTCAGAAGACGGTTTACGTCCTGCACCTGCATACCGCAGCCGGCTGCGATACGACGTTTACGCGAACCTTTGATGATTTCTGGCTTCGCACGTTCTTTCAGCGTCATCGAATTGATAATCGCCTCCATACGTACCAGCACCTTGTCATCCATCTGCGATTTAACGTTGTCCGGGATCTGGCCCATGCCCGGCAGTTTGCCCATCAGGCTTGCCATGCCGCCCATGTTTTTCATCTGGCGCAGCTGCTCAAGGAAGTCGGTCAGGTCGAAGCCATCGCCTTTCTTCAGTTTATTCGCCAGCTTCTCAGCCTGAGCGCGGTCAACTTTGCTTTCGATATCTTCGATCAGGGACAGGACATCGCCCATGCCGAGGATACGCGAGGCGATACGATCCGGATGGAACGGCTCCAGCGCTTCGGTTTTCTCACCCACGCCGAGGAACTTAATCGGCTTACCGGTGATATGACGAATAGAGAGCGCCGCACCACCGCGGGCGTCACCGTCCACTTTGGTCAGTACCACGCCGGTTAACGGCAGCGCTTCGTTAAACGCTTTGGCGGTATTGGCCGCATCCTGACCGGTCATGGCGTCAACAACAAACAGGGTCTCTACCGGATTGATAGAGGCATGCACCTGCTTGATCTCGTCCATCATCGCTTCGTCAACGTGCAGACGACCGGCGGTATCCACCAGCAGCACGTCGTAGAATTTCAGCTTCGCTTCTTTCAGCGCCGCGTTAACGATGTCGACTGGCTTCTGGGCAACGTCGGACGGGAAGAAATCCACGCCAACCTGCTCGGCCAGGGTTTCGAGCTGCTTGATCGCCGCCGGGCGATAGACGTCCGCAGAAACAACCAGCACTTTCTTCTTGTGCTTCTCGCGCAAGAATTTACCCAGCTTACCAACGCTGGTGGTTTTACCTGCACCCTGCAGGCCCGCCATCAGCACGACCGCAGGTGGCTGAGCCGCCAGGTTCAGCACCTGGTTCTCTTCGCCCATCGCCGAAACCAGTTCATTACGAACGATTTTGACGAACTCCTGCCCTGGGGTCAGGCTCTTGTTAACTTCATGGCCAACCGCTTTCTCTTTCACACGGTTGATGAATTCACGCACGACCGGCAGCGCCACGTCGGCTTCGAGCAGCGCCATGCGGACTTCGCGCAGCGTCTCTTTAATATTCTCTTCGGTAAGGCGTCCGCGGCCGCTGATGTTGCGCAGCGTGCGCGACAAACGATCGGTTAAATTATCAAACATTGTCTCTCGCCTGGGGTAGAAACGTTGGGTCGCTCATGCGACACATACACAGAATTTTGCCGGAGTATAACATGAAGGCGGCTTTGTTGTTATGCAACGGTTGGAGCAGGCGTCACGTAACGTTATACTGCTTCTCTTTCTTATTAAGACAACTGTCGACACCTATATGCCTGTTTTCGCACTGATCGCCCTTGTTGCCTACTCCATCAGCCTTGCGCTGATTATTCCTGGCCTGCTGCAAAAAAACAGCGGCTGGCGGCGCATGGCTATTTTGTCGGCGGTGATAGCGCTGGTGAGTCACGCCTTTGCACTGGAGTCGCGCATCATTCCTGGCGACGGCAGCGTGCAAAATCTGAGCGTGTTGAACGTCGGTTCGCTGGTTAGCTTGATGATCTGTACGGTGATGACTGTCGTCGCCTCCAAGAACCGCGGCTGGCTGTTGCTGCCTATAGTGTACGCGTTTGCGCTGATCAACCTCGCCTTTGCCACCTTCGTCCCGAACGAATACATCACCCATCTGGAGACGACGCCCGGGATGATGGTGCATATCGGTCTGTCGCTCTTCTCCTATGCCACGCTGATTATTGCTGCGCTGTATGCCATGCAGCTGGCATGGATCGATTATCAGCTCAAGAACAAAAAGCTGGCCTTTAGTCATGAAATGCCGCCGCTGATGGTGATTGAGCGTAAAATGTTTCACATCACTCAGGTTGGCGTCGTCCTGCTAACACTCACGCTCTGTACCGGCCTGTTTTACATGAACAATCTGTTCAGCACTGAGAATATCGACAAAGCCGTCCTCTCTATCGTGGCGTGGTTTGTCTATATTGTCCTGTTATGGGGCCATTATCATCAGGGCTGGCGTGGCCGCCGCGTGGTCTGGTTCAACGTAGCGGGCGCTGGCATCCTGACGCTGGCCTACTTCGGTAGCCGCGTTATACAGCAATTTGTTAGTTAGCAACCAAGGAGTTCCCCCTGGAACACATCTCCACCACCGCGCTGATCGTTACGCTGATCATCATGGTGGTTATTTCCGCCTATTTCTCCGGCTCGGAAACCGGCATGATGACCCTGAACCGTTACCGGTTACGTCATCGCGCCAAACAAGGTAACCGCGCCGCCCGCCGCGTAGAAAAGCTACTGCGTAAGCCTGACCGCCTGATTAGCCTGGTGCTGATCGGCAATAACCTGGTCAATATTCTTGCCTCTGCGCTTGGCACCATTGTCGGGATGCGCCTGTATGGTAATGCAGGCGTCGCCATCGCCACCGGGGTGCTCACCTTTGTGGTGCTGGTGTTTGCCGAAGTCCTGCCCAAAACTGTCGCTGCACTTTATCCAGAGAAGGTCGCCTACCCCAGCAGCTTCCTGCTGGCGCCGCTGCTTATTCTGATGATGCCGCTGGTGTGGTTGCTGAATATGGTGACGCGCCTGCTGATGCGGATGGTGGGTATTAAAGCCGATGTCACGATCAGCAGCGCGCTGAGCAAGGATGAGTTGCGCACTATCGTTAACGAATCCCGCTCGCAAATCTCGCGCCGTAATCAGGATATGCTGCTGTCGGTGCTGGACCTGGAAAAAATCAGCGTCGACGACATCATGGTGCCACGTAACGAGATCGTCGGCATCGATATCAACGACGACTGGAAAGCCATTGTTCGCCAGCTCACCCACTCCCCGCACGGTCGCATCGTGCTCTATCGCGATTCACTGGACGATACCATCAGCATGCTGCGCGTGCGTGAAGCGTATCGCCTGATGACTGAGAAAAATGAGTTTACCAAAGAGGTCATGCTGCGCGCCGCAGACGAGATCTACTACATTCCGGAAGGCACGCCGCTTAGTACGCAGTTGGTCAAATTCCAGCGCAATAAGAAAAAAGTCGGTCTGGTGGTAGATGAATACGGCGACATTCAGGGGCTGGTCACGGTCGAGGATATTCTTGAAGAGATCGTCGGCGATTTTACTACCTCCATGTCGCCGTCTCTTGCTGAAGAGGTGACCCCGCAGAATGATGGCTCTGTACTGATAGACGGCAGCGCCAGCGTGCGCGAGCTGAATAAAGCCTTTAACTGGCATCTGCCAGAGGACGAAGCGCGGACGATCAACGGCATGATTCTGGAAGCGCTGGAAGAGATCCCGGCGGCAGGTACGCGGGTGCGTATCGGACAATACGATATTGATATCCTGGATGTGCAGGACAATATGATCAAACAGGTGAAGGTGTTGCCGGTGAAACCGCTGCGGGAGAGCGTGGCAGAGTCATGATGTTACAGGCCGGGTAAGCGAAGTGGCTACCCGGCCTGCAGGTACCCATTAAGCTTTCGCTTTCGCCACGGTCACCATCGCAGCGCGAATGGTACGGCCGTTCAGGGTATAACCCTTCTGCATGACCGCCAGCACGTTACCTGCGGCAACCTCTTCCGACTCCACCATCGCGATTGCCTGATGGACGTTCGGATCCAGCGCCACGTTGGTATCGGCCACGACTTCCACGCCGAACTTACGTACCACATCGAGCATGGATTTCAGCGTCAGTTCGATACCTTCGATCATCGCCGCGTTGTCCGGATTTGCTTTATCAGCCACTTCCAGCGCGCGATCCAGGCTATCGATCACCGGCAGCAGTTCGTTGACGAACTTCTCCAGCGCGAATTTATGCGCCTTTTCGACGTCCAGCTCGGTACGGCGGCGCAGGTTGTCCATCTCCGCCTTCACGCGCAGGACGCTGTCGCGCTCACGGCCCTGGGCTTCAGCTAACTGAGCTTCCAGATTCGCAATTTTTTCATCGCGCGGATCCACCTGCTCAGCAGAAGCGTCCGGCTCAACCGCCTCAACTTCCTCGTGCTGTTCCATGATAATTTCTTCCGGGGCTTGCCCCTCAGGCGTTTTCTGTTCTTTACTACTCATGAATTTCTCCGCGTTTTTCTGCATTCAACTCGCTAACTTCGCTTATTATGGGGATCAGTTTCCGGGATTCAAGGGAACAAGCCACATTGTCATCATTCATTCGCACAAGGACCTCCAGAAAATGAATAATCATTTCAAGTGTATTGGGATTGTTGGTCATCCACGTCACCCCACCGCGCTGACGACACATGAAATGTTGTATCGCTGGCTGTGCGCCAAGGGCTATGAGGTGATGGTAGAACAGCAAATCGCCCAGGAGCTACAGCTGACCAAGGTGAAAACGGGCACGCTGGCAGAAATTGGTCAGCAGGCCGACCTCGCGGTAGTGGTTGGGGGTGATGGTAATATGCTGGGCGCAGCGCGTACGCTGGCGCGCTACGACATCAAAGTGATTGGTATTAACCGCGGCAATCTGGGCTTTTTAACAGACCTCGATCCCGACAATGCTCAGCAGCAACTGGCCGATGTGCTGGAAGGCCATTACATCAGCGAAAAGCGTTTTTTACTGGAGGCGCAGGTCTGCGCACAGGATTGCCAGAAACGCATCAGTACCGCCATTAACGAAGTGGTACTGCACCCGGGTAAAGTTGCCCACATGATCGAATTCGAAGTCTATATCGATGAAACCTTCGCCTTTTCGCAGCGTTCCGACGGCCTGATTATTTCAACCCCGACCGGGTCAACGGCCTATTCGCTCTCTGCAGGCGGCCCGATTCTGACCCCCTCTCTGGACGCCATTACGCTGGTCCCCATGTTCCCGCACACCCTCTCGGCACGCCCGCTGGTGATTAACAGCAGCAGTACTATTCGACTGCGCTTCTCGCACCGCCGCAGCGACCTGGAGATCAGTTGTGACAGCCAGATCGCGCTGCCGATTCAGGAAGGCGAAGATGTGTTAATCCGCCGCTGCGATTACCACCTCAATCTGATTCACCCTAAAGATTACAGCTATTTCAATACATTAAGCTCTAAGCTCGGCTGGTCGAAAAAATTGTTCTGATTTTGCATCCAGCACTTTACTGTATAAAAAACCAGTTTATACTGTATGAAAAAACAGTCATGGTTTTTCATACAGGAAAACGTTTATGCTGGCACAACTGACCATCAGCAACTTCGCCATCGTTCGTGAACTCGAAATCGATTTTCACAGTGGCATGACCGCCATCACCGGTGAAACCGGTGCCGGTAAATCTATTGCCATTGATGCGCTCGGCTTGTGCCTGGGCGGTCGTGCTGAAGGCGACATGGTGCGCGCAGGCGCGAGCCGTGCCGACCTCTGCGCCCGCTTCGCGCTCAAAGATACCCCTGCCGCCCAGCGCTGGCTTGAAGAGAACCAGCTCGAAGATGGCCGTGAGTGCTTACTCCGCCGCGTCATCAGCAGCGACGGACGTTCCCGTGGTTTTATCAACGGCACAGCCGTTCCCCTGTCGCAGCTGCGCGAGCTGGGTCAGCTACTGATTCAGATCCACGGTCAGCATGCGCATCAACAGCTTGTGAAGCCTGAACATCAAAAATCGCTGCTTGATGGTTATGCTGGTGAGTATGCACTCACTCAGCTGATGGCTGAGCACTATCGCCAGTGGCACCATAGCTGCCGCGAGCTGGCCCACCATCAACAACAGAGCCAGGAGCGCGCAGCCCGTGCTGAGCTGCTGGCCTATCAGCTGAAAGAGCTGAATGAATTTAACCCGCAGGCGGGCGAATTCGAGCAAATCGACGAAGAGTACAAACGTCTGGCCAACAGCGGACAGTTGCTCTCGGTCAGCCAGCAGGCATTGAGTCTGCTCGCCGATGGCGAAGATGTTAACCTGCAAAGCCAGCTCTATACGGTACGTCAGTTGGTAACCGAGCTGACGGGAATGGACAGCAAACTCTCTGGCGTGCTGGATATGCTGGAAGAGGCCGCCATTCAGCTCTCCGAAGCGGGAGATGAACTGCGCCATTATTGCGATCGGCTGGATCTCGACCCGAATCGTCTGTTTGAACTTGAGCAGCGTATTTCGCGCCAGATTTCTCTGGCCCGTAAACATCACGTGGCGCCGGAAGAGTTACCGGTTTACCACCAGTCACTTCTTGATGAGCAGCAGCTCCTTGACGATCAGGCCGATTCCCAGGAGACGCTCTCCCTGGCGGTAAGCGTTCATCACCAGCAGGCGCTGGAGACGGCGCAGCAGCTGCATGAGGTTCGCCAGCGCTATGCCCAGGAGCTGAGCCAGCATATTACCGAGAGTATGCACGCCCTCTCAATGCCGCACGGTATCTTCACCATCGAGGTGAAGTTCGAAGCCAACCATCTCACCGCAGAGGGGGCAGACCGCATCGAGTTCCGTGTGACTACCAACCCGGGGCAGCCGCTGCAGGCCATTTCTAAAGTGGCATCGGGGGGTGAACTGTCGCGTATTGCGCTGGCAATCCAGGTCATTACCGCGCAGAAGATGGAAACCCCGGCGCTTATCTTTGATGAAGTGGATGTGGGCATCAGCGGCCCGACGGCAGCCGTGGTCGGCAAGCTGCTTCGCCAACTCGGAGAATCTACCCAGGTCATGTGCGTGACCCACCTGCCTCAGGTTGCAGGATGCGGACATCACCATTTCTACGTCAGTAAAGAGACCGATGGTGAAATGACCGAAACGCATATGCAGCCGCTGGACAAACGTGCCCGCCTGCAAGAGCTGGCGCGCCTTCTGGGCGGTAGCGAGGTAACACGTAATACGCTCGCGAACGCGAAAGAACTGCTGGCTGCCTAAACTTTTTCGGGATCTCAGAGTCATACAGAACAATAAAAACGCCGCCAGACCTGGCACCAAAGGTTTTAAAGTGGTGAAAGGTCTATTATCATCGGCATATTACATATGAGCCGTCGCGTATTGCTCGGGCCCGAAAAGGAATCAAATCACTATGCGCTGTAAAACGCTGACCGCTGCCGCAGCGGTTCTCCTGATGTTGACCGCTGGCTGCTCCACCCTGGAACGTGTGGTTTATCGCCCAGACATCAACCAGGGGAACTACCTGGCACCCAATGATGTGTCTAAAATTCGTGTTGGTATGACGCAGCAGCAGGTTGCTTATGCCCTGGGTACGCCGATGATGTCCGATCCGTTCGGCACCCAGACCTGGTTCTACGTCTTCCGTCAGCAGCCTGGCCACGAGAGCGTGACCCAGCAAACGCTGACGCTGACCTTTAACAGCAGCGGTGTGCTGACCAATATCGATAACAAGCCTGCACTCACCAAAGAGTAAGGCTGTCTGGAATGCAAAAAAGGTGCTCAGTGAGCACCTTTTTTTATGGCATGACGACCTTATTTAGCAGATTTTTCAGCGCGCTGGCGTCGCAGCTCTTTCGGGTCGGCAATCAGCGGGCGGTAAATCTCCACCCGGTCGCCATCGTGTAGCGTATCGCCCAGTTTGACCGGACGGCTGTAGATACCGACTTTGTTCTTCGCTAAATCGATGTCGCTGCGCAGTTCCAGAATACCGGAGCAGCGGATAGCCTCTTCCACCGTCGCCCCCTCTTCCAGGTAAACGCGCTGGAGATACTGTTTTTCCGGCAGCGCGTAGGCCACCTCCACAGCGATTTTAGCTGGCACTGTAAACCTCTTTTGCGCGCGAGGTAAACGCCTGCACCATGTTCGCCGCCAGCTCTTTGAAGATGCGACCAAACGCCAGCTCAATCAGCTTATTGGTGAATTCAAAGTCGAGATGAAACTCGATACGACAGGCATCAGCGCTAAGCGGAGTAAATTTCCAGCCGCCCATCAACTTCTTGAAGGGGCCATCCACCAGCTGCATCAAAATACTCTGATTGTTGGTCAACGTATTACGGGTCGTGAACGTCTTGCTAATGCCCGCTTTCGAGACATCAACCGCGGCGGTCATTTGCGTCGGGCCAGATTCCAGCACCCGGCTTCCGGTACATCCCGGAAGGAACTCTGGATAAGCATCCACATCGTTCACTAACTGATACATTTGTTCCGCACTAAACGGAACAAGCGCAGTACGACTAATCTGAGGCATAGCGTTTTCCATGATCACACAACCACTAAATAATAACATTTATCGCTTGTTAAAAAAACGCTAAGCCTCATCTCGTGCTAAGATAGCGCGTTAGGCCTCACAGGACGCAATGAGGTGACTTTTGACATCAGATTACTTATGGCTTCACGACACTTATGACGAAGAAAAAAGTACATAAACCCGGCTCGGCAACCATTGCGCTCAATAAGCGTGCCCGCCATGAATACTTCATTGAAGAAGAATTCGAAGCCGGCCTTGCGCTGCAGGGCTGGGAAGTAAAATCGTTGCGCGCCGGTAAAGCTAACATCGGCGATAGCTATGTCATTCTTAAAGACGGCGAAGCGTTTCTGTTCGGCGCCAACTTTACGCCGCTGACGGTCGCCTCGACGCATTATGTTTGCGACCCGACCCGCACCCGTAAGCTGCTGCTGAACATGCGCGAACTG
The DNA here is from genome assembly GCF_037152215.1 of Leclercia sp. UBA7405. Taxonomy (NCBI): domain Bacteria; kingdom Pseudomonadati; phylum Pseudomonadota; class Gammaproteobacteria; order Enterobacterales; family Enterobacteriaceae; genus Leclercia; species Leclercia sp. UBA7405. The sequence goes on from NZ_JBBCMR010000006.1 coordinate 26,811, forward strand.
GAGTCCCTTTACGGGCGCATCAATCGCGAAGGCTATACCGTGGTTGCCCTGTCGCTGTACTGGAAAAACGCCTGGTGCAAAGTCAAAATTGGCGTGGCGAAAGGTAAGAAACAGCACGACAAACGCTCTGATGTGAAAGAGCGCGAGTGGCAGGTCGACAAAGCACGTATCATGAAAAACGCAGGCCGATAAATCCTGCGCACTTATTGGTCAATTCAATAAGTTAGGTTATGGGCTGGTATCCCGGACGACAAATCTGGTATACTGCGTTCAACACTATTGGGGCTGATTCTGGATTCGACGGGATTTGCGAAACCCAAGGTGCATGCCGAGGGGCGGTTTGCCTCGTAAAAAGCCGCAAAAAAATAGTCGCAAACGACGAAAACTACGCTTTAGCAGCTTAATAACCTGCTCTGAGCCCTCTCTCCCTAGCTTCCGCTCTTAAGACGGGGATCAAGAGAGGTCAAACCCAAAAGAGATCGCGCGGATGCCCTGCCTGGGGTTGAAGTGCTAAAACTAATCAGGCTAGTTCGTTAGTGGCGTGTCTGTCCGCAGCTGGCGTGCGAATGTAAAGACAAACTAAGCATGTAGTACCGAGGATGTAGAAATTTCGGACGCGGGTTCAACTCCCGCCAGCTCCACCAAAATTCTCCATCGGTGATTACCAGAGTCATCCGATGAAGTCCTAAGAGCCCGCACGGCGCAAGCCCTGCGGGCTTTTTTGTGGCAAAAATTTATCCCGCCAATCTGAAGCCAACACGTCCTGACCGAACATTTGAGCCCCTCAATAAGAAGAACAGGCTGTTGAACAAAACAACATCTGGATGAAAAGTCACCCGAACACGGCAAAAAAGCCCGCGCGCCGCGGGCATCAAGTGCTACAAGTACATCAGTGGAAGGTAATATTCAGGGCGGTTATTGCAGGTGTGTTTTCAGTTCAGTCGAGGCCTGCTGTAAAGCGGTTCGTACGGTAGGCTCCTGGCTCAAGGCGTTCAGAAGACCATAATCATGGATCATCCCATTATATCGAGTGACGGTAACAGGCACGCCAGCGGCATCCAGTTTACGGCCAAACGCCTCCCCTTCGTCGCGAAGCACGTCCAGTTCTGCAGTCTGAATCAGCGTAGGAGGCAATCCCTTCAACTGAGCAGTGCTGGCTCGCAATGGAGAAGCCAGAATATTGTCACGATCCTGTTCAGAGGTGGTGTAGTTATCCCAGAACCACTTCATCATTTTTTTAGTAAGGAAATGATTTTCCGCAAATTGATCGTAAGACGCATTAGAAAAGTGCGCATCCGTTACCGGCCACAGCATCACGTTATAGCGCAGAGCGGGGGTATGATTACGCTTAGCCTGTAACGCGACAGAGGCAACCATATTTCCCCCGACGCTGTTACCCACCAAACCTAAGCGCGTACCATCAACGCCAATTTCAGCGCCGTGCTCAGCAACCCACCTGGTGGCTTCATAGGCCTGAGTGATGGCGACCGGGAAATGGGCTTCCGGAGACGGCGTGTAATTTACGAATACAGCGGCTGCTCCAGATTCGTTTACCAGATCGCGAACCAGACGTTCATGCGTCTGATAATCCCCCAGTACCCAGCCCCCGCCATGGAAAAACATAAAAACAGGCAAGGTACCGCTCTGATGCTCAGGCTTGACTACGGTTAATGTAAGAGGTTTACCCAGCACCGTAATGACTTTTTCAGATACCGAGGCAGGCGGTAATTTTGCGCCCTTCTGCGCGCCAATAAGCACGTTTCGCGCTTCCGGCACTGACAGCTGCTCAATAGGTTTTCCACCTGCACTATTCAGCACCTGTAGGAAGGCGTCTACGCCTTTTGTTGGTGAGGGTGTATTCTCCAGCGTTCCTGCGAAGGCTGCACTCATCTGAGCCGTAAGCAGTACTGCTACGGCTTTAATTTTTAAGTTCACAACTATCCCCTAAATTATAATAATTCAATCTTCACCCATTAATTGGGTGTATATTCCTGTAGAAGAAACTTATATTGTTCCGTTCATACAGCGGGCACTTCATCGCCAGGCTTAACGCATTGCGACAAAATAAAGCACCTATTAATAAATCACTTTCTGGAGATCAGTCGCTCAAGATTTTCCATCAGCCAAATTTCATTCATTATAAAATTTCGTCTGATATAACCCGGCGTATAACCGGTAAATTCTTTAATTGTGCGCGTCAATGATACCTGACAGTTAAACCCATTCTCCAGAGCGATATCCAGCAGAGGCTTATTCCCGTAAATCAATGCAAATATAACGTTAATCACTCTTCGCGTTCGTACGAACTCGTAAACGCTAAACCCCGTTAACTGACTAAATGTACGTTGCAGATGCCATACCGAGTACCCACTTTTGCGTGATATTTCCTTTACGCTCAAGGGAGAGCAAAGATGATTTTCAATCCAGACGATCATCTCCTGGATCACGGCAAACATTTTCTCGCTACGAACACCCAACTGAGCAGAAAATGTATTATTGAGCACGACCTGCTTTCCACCCTCCCCTTTTTGAAGAGGAACATGCAGCTGCAGCATTACCTGCTTATCATCTGCTTTGATTATCAGTCGAGGTAAGCGAGCCGTACTCCCGGCGGGAATAAAGCGAGATCCCGCGCCAGGAGAGTATGCGGTCTGCAACATGGTTTAACCTTCACATTGATTCGGCTGCTTCGTGTTAGCGCTGGTTTACGGCGCCGCTCTGACGAATTTCTCAAAAGCGACGAGTTGTCGGATGAGAAACTGTCGGGTCGATTCATCGGTCAAAATACCGTTTGTCACCTTTTCACTTATCTCGCCGATGATGGCTTCTGGCTTATTGAGTAACCTGACATCAAAATAACCCAGCACCTGCCGAAGATGCGCTTGTGCCCGCACACCACCGAGCTTGCCTACTGAAGACGATTGAACCAGTACAGGCTTGTTAGCAAGCGGCTGCGGAGCGACACGCGACAGCCAGTCGAGGGCGTTTTTCAGGACGCCGGGCATAGAATGGTTATACTCGGGTGTAATAATGATCACCCCGTCTGCAGAAATAATCGCATCCGCCATGCCTGCCACCGCTTGAGGTATTCCTTCCTCTTCGATATCAGCGCTGTAGTGAGGAAACGTATCGAGAGATGCCATTCGCTCAACGATAACTTTTTCAGAAACAAGCTCCGGCAGCGTGTCAGCAATCGCCGCATTAAAAGAGCCTCGGCGCAGGCTGCCGACAATGACTACAAATTTGAGATCTTCTTGCACTTTGAACCTCAGGTAAGATGTCGAATTAATTATCAGAACTGATAAACAAGCCCGAATGCCACAACGTCATCGGTCGATACGCCTGCCGCCTCGGTAAAGGTGTTTTTATCAACCAGGTTAATTTTGTAATCCACATAGGCCAGCATATTGCGGTTAAAGTTGTAAGAAGTACCAAAATCAACAAACTTAACTAAATCCTGCTTGCCATAGATTTCACCATTTCCAGCGCGTCCAAGATCTTTGGCGCGTAACTGGTTGTATGCAATAAATGGAACCCATCCGGAATCGAAGGTGTACTGCGCAAAGACTTCAAAAATATGTGATTCATTTGCAAAGCCATAAGTCTCAGAGTGAGCTCTGGTACCGAAGCGGGATGAGTTATAAGCCTGAGTAAACATCACCCCGAAATAGACATTATTTGCATCGTATTTAAGGGAGCCAGAATAAGCTTCCGCTTTATTTCCGTGACCCATAATACCCGGAGCCTCATTTTGCTCATTTGTCCTGTCGGAGTTTGTAAACGCACCAACAGCCTTCATACCATTACCGAAGTCATAAGAAATAGACATGCCATAACCGTCACCATTCTGACGTAAGACATCACGAGCGCCAGGCTCTCCACCCCCGTCATTTTTGCCTTGATACTGCAAGGCAACGTTCAGATCATCGATCAGGCCGAAAAAGTCCGTGTTTCGGTAGGTCACCAGACCATTCCCTCTTCGGAACATAAACTGGTCGGTGTTGTAGGTTTGGGCATCAAACTCGGGCTGCATATCTGTCTGGCTCAGTGCATCGTAAAGAATCCCGACATTTCGCCCATAGTCTATGGAGCCAAAACTGCCTGCCTTAATGCCCGCGAAAGCCAGACGAGTAAACATAGCGTTCCCTTCGCTTTCGGGCTGGTTGGCATTGAATTGACTTTGCCACTGGCCATAGCCTGTCAGCCTGTCTGAGATCTGTGTCTGGCCCTTGAAGCCAATACGCATATAGGACTGATCGCCATCCTGACTCTTATCATCACTGATGTAATGCAACCCTGAAACAAGACCGTACAAGTCGAGGTTGTTGCCATCCTTATTATAAATTTCTGCTGCTAATACGGTTCCCGTTAACAGGATGAGCGGGGTAGCTAAAATTGTCTGACATAATTTCATTTCTTAACCTTTTAGATGGCACTTCCAACGCTCATGCAGAGAAGGCGATTAGCGTTCGGCTTTAATAATGAGTCTCTTCCTGCACTTTAACGATATGAACTCATACTCAACCATTCGCCTTATTTTCAGGCGAAAAGCGTAGTGATTTTTTAAAACTGCTCGTCGTTTTCCCTTTCAGAAAAAAACACCCCGGTATTGGCTGGATACTTTTTCAGACATTTGATTAAAGACATCTGTTTTTCCTGAGCACTCTTTGCGAAAGCGTGATGGGGTTTTTTCAAAATATTTTTTGAATATACGACAGAAGTTTTGTTGACTCGTGAAACCGTTCTCGCAGGCAACATCTTTTAACTCTTTGTCCGTAAAGGCAACTGAATACGCCGCTCTTGCAACGCGTCTTACCCGAATGTACGTGGCAAGGTTATATCCCGTCTGCTCGCGAAAAACCCTCTGGAAATGCCAGCGACTATAACCACTACGGTGGCTAACCGCCTTTACCTGGATAGCATCATCAAAAAGATTTTCTTCGATCCATGGCAGGATCTCTTTGATAACGCTTGACCTGATTGAATTGTTTTCAATCTCTGTCATTTGATCAGAGGTCGTGTAGGTCATAACGATTTCCGGTATGTATTTATTTGTTAGCCGGTAATGTGCATTGCACATGGCCGGGTTTGCATGCCGAAATTATCGAACAAAACGGAATAACTCTGTAGTATACAAAGGGATAGTTATACTTCGGGATAGTTATACTAATATATAATTGAAATTTTCTTACAACCGGGGTCAATCCATATTAAATATCATCGGCGTTGGTAGTGATAACATCATTTTTTAGTTACAAAAGTTCTCACAGTAGATATTTATCCTTATATCCACAAACTGATCCAGTAGAAAAAACCTGATTCAGATTTAACCTAACGTCTTTATAAGGCAAAATATTATTATGGTATATACACACTCACTGTGCGTTATTACACTGTAAAAAACCATTAACCCCATAGACAGTGCGTTAACTGCATATCATAGGTGGTTAATTATTAAACCATTGTTCCTCGAACCCCAGAAAACCTGCAAATATAAAGGTCGCAGCGTCCATTTATTTTTAAACTTCATATGAAACTTTATTTCAAAAAAATATTTTAACGGGTATATTTAGGTGCCTGTATAAACAGAACTCGTAAGAGTCGAAATGAGTCAATATGGATAAAATAGTTTACATCGTGGATGACGATGAATCCGTCATTGCTGCGCTGAAAAACCTCCTTCGCTCAGAAGGCTATCTGATAGAGGCGTTCACCTCGCCATCAGAGTTTCTGAACTTATCGAACTATCGTTCGCCCAGCTGCCTCATCGTTGACTTAAACATGCCAGGCCTCGACGGATTTGAGGTGACATCAGCCATAAATGAGCGTGGTTATTCGATTCCAACCATTTTTCTGACGGGCCATGGGACGATTCCGGTCTCGGTGAAAGCGATGAAAGCAGGTGCTTTCGAGTTCCTCACCAAGCCTGTTCTCCCGGATGAACTGATGAACAGCGTCGCTGATGCCCTGTTACTGTCAGAAAAAAGTGCCCTCCAGTCACAAGAAAAGCAGATTCTCACTGCGCGTTATGCCACATTGACCCCTCGAGAAAAGGAGCTCATGCAGCTCATTATTCGTGGATTGTTGAATAAGCAGATCGCTGCAGAAATGGAGATCAGTGAAATCACGGCTAAGGTGCATAAGCGGCGGGTGCTCGACAAAATGATGGCTAAGTCAGTGCCGGAACTTATCAGGGCGGCGGAAAAACTGGGCATTCTTCACGAAAATTAACTGACTGGCCAGACGATAAACGTCCTTTCCGCCAGTGCAGTTGATCTTTCTCCCGCACATAATGCGGGAGTATTCAGTCTTTTAGAAAGACGACGAAATCAATGGAAGCGTAAACCAAAACAGACTTCCCTCTTCCGGGCGATTCTCCGCACTCAGTATGCCGCCATGTCGTTTAATAATGGCATGGCTGATGGTCAGGCCCATGCCCATACCTTCAGGCTTGGTGGTATAGAAGGAGTCGAAGATTTTATCTATCACCTCTTCAGAAAGCCCCGTTCCGGTATCAGCGACCTCTATTCTTATTCGATCCTGTGACGGGTTATACGATGAAATTTTTAAGGTTCTCGGGCCAGTAATCTCCCCCATTGCCTCAATCGCATTAATGACCAGGTTGAGTAAGACTTGCTGGATTTGCACACTTTGGCACATTATCGCATCACCATTCGCTGCGAGATCGAGTTCAAGGGCAACCGCCCGACGCTCAAGCTCCAGACGCGATAAATTTATAATGTCCTTTGTGATCAAATGTAGACTCGCAGAGGCGAGTTCTGATGCCTGGTTGCGCGTCAGAGCCTGCAGACCACGTATAATTTCGCCAGCCCGCTGTCCTTCCCGGATGATCTCATCGAGACTATTTACAACATGTTCGAGATGGACGGGATCGCGTTTCAACCAGCGTTGACTTGCGCCGGCATTCGCTACTATCGACATCAATGGTTGATTAATTTCATGGGCGATTGAAGAGGTCAGTTGCCCTACTGTCGTTGCACGGGCGACGCGCGCAAGTTCCACCTGCGCGATCCTGACGGCATCTTCAGCCTGACGCTGTGCGGTTATGTCGGTAAGCGTGCCGAAGTATTCCGCTACCTCTGGCCAGTTCTCATTCGGTTCGCCGATTCCTTTAATATAACGACATTCACCATCATCGCGAATAATTCGAAATTCGGCCTGCATGACTGCCCCCTGGCTCACGCTAGTATTGATTAACGTTCGTAAAGAGGGGAGATCATCCGGGTGTACGCGACTCTGGAACTCAGCCATCGAAGTTGTGCTTTGCTCTGCCGGGAGTCCCATAATGCGTTTATATTCGTCGGTGATATACTGGATATCTGGCTCGACATGCCAGTGCCAGGTGCCGGTATGGCTGATTTTCTCACCCAGAATGAGTGAAGTTTGACTGGCCCGAAGCTGCTTTTCAATTTTTCTCCGCTGGTTGTTTTCATCTACTAGCTCGGCATACAGACGAGCGGTATCCAGTGAGACCGCAGCCTGGGCGCCTAGCATCGAAACGATCCTCGAATGTTCGGCAGTGAAGACATCCGGCATGAGCCTGTTTTCCAGATACAGCACGCCGACCATCTGTGCCTGTCTGTACATGGGCACACACATCACCGCCGCACCGGATGCAACCAGATAGTTATCCTGACTAAATGGACTAAATTCCTCGGGTTTGCCGGTACGAATTTCTTGCCCGGTTCTGATGACTGCGGATAACACGGAAAGCGGAAGATCGGAGGCCGAAGGCGTTTCGCGAACGATTTTCACTTTTATACCATCAACCGTTGTCGATGCCCTGGCCTGAATCTCAGGAATGTTGCCATCAACAATACGAATTAACATGCAGTGCTGTGCACCCGCCCGCTCGACCAACATCATCATCAGTATATGAATGAGACGATCCAGGTTTATCTCTTCAGTCAGGGCGCGCATGACCGTCACCATACTTTGCAAATCGCTGATGACTGCGCTCTGTTCAAAGGAGACAGTGCTCAATGCTGTCTGGGAGTGGTGGCTTGCCAGCGCCGGGTAGAGTGTCTCAAGTTGATGTACTTTGGCTCCGGCTCCCCAGCGATCCCATGCCGCAATGGCCCCTTTACTGTATCCCTCCGCAGCAAAGGGCATATTTCTGGCGGTCGCCATTCGCGCAGCAAGCTCACACGCAAGTCCGTTAATGTGATGGAACTGACCTTCACGCGAAAGCATGATGGCTTTCTCAAAGTACTCCGAAGCTTGTGCCATTTCGCCCTCCAGACGAAGCAACTCTGCACGCAACAGGGCTTCCTTATCTGAGAAGGTTTTCGTGTTTTCGCTTGACCAGGTGACTATCCGGTCGAGATGCAGGTTAAGTTGCTGACGCAGTGCGTCGTTCATTGCGCCGGCGTCAAGGGGCACCGAGAGGGAAAGCGCACTATAGAGATGAAAATCTAGCATATGCACGTGCCCGGGGATAAGCCGGGTAAAGGGCTCAGCGTCACGGAACCATTGTTCGGCTGCAGAATATTCATTAGCAAAGAAATGAGCCATTCCTTTATAAAGCCGCGTCCAGAACTGCATCAGATACATCGGCTCTATCATTTTTCCCGGGTTAATCATCTCTATGGCCGGAGGCTGAAAATTATCGCCGGAAAAGGAGCTCCCGCGGGATTTGCGCAGAAATAATACATAATCCTGCTGCATACTCAGGATCACCTCAACGTCCCGATACTGAGCTTTGCGCACGAACTGAATACCACGCTGTATGGAGGTATGGACGCCCTCGAGATGATCTCCCCTGGCCAGATAGTTCATGACGATGTGTCGCAGGGCAAGGCAGGCGGATGTCCGGTCGCCCGTTTCCACACCGACGTCAAACGCCGCTTTAGCACGCTCGATCGCATAGGTGAGCGGCATCGTCCAGACGCTGACCTGATCAAGTGGCAGTAACGTGCGCGCTTTAAAGCTGACAAAGTCATGCTTGTACACTAACTCTCGCGCCAGTAGCGTGCTGGCGAAACCACGGCTGTACTCATCATACTGATCGCCACAGACCACTCCATACCAGGACAAGGCCAGCGTTGATGCCCCACTCAATCCCTGAGCCATAGTGAGATGGAGCAGTTTACACAGGATCATGAAATGCAGACGCGGATTGATAAACGCCGCGAACGTGCTGGCGCTGCCCAGCAAATTCATGATTGCCGCGGTATTCTTACAGGTCACCAGAGGAAGCGAACGGAAGCGGGTATAAGGGTTTTTACCCACGTCATCTTTGAGTACGATCCTTGCTTCATCGCATTCAGTCTGTTCTGGGTTGCGATTAAGCTGTATACCAAATACGGCCAGCCAGGCTAGCGCGGTTTCGAGCGCCAGATGACTATCAGACTGTCGCATATGAATTTCAGCGATTAAACAGGCCGCTTCAGCTTTATCCGTAATGCTGCCAGGTAACGATTGAATTCGGGTACTTAACTCAAGTGCGGCGGACAAATTCCCATTAAGAAGCTCGCACTCCGCTTCTTCCAGCATGAACTCTACGCATTCGTCACAATTCGCATGGCTTTTGAGTAGACGTGCAACCTGCAGATATCGCAGCGCCGAAAGGTAGTCACCGCTTGTCTTCGCTCGTCGTGCCGCTCTCAGCATCAATTGACACATGTCGTGCGCATTGTGCGCCAGTCGTGCCAGATTTTTCACGGAGAGCAAATGATGCGCAGCCCTGAAAAGTAACGCATTTGTCACATCAAGGCTGGAGACATGGAGGAAATAGTTTAGCGCAGCCAGGTGAAGGTCATCCTGGTCTTCATCGCTCAGTAAACTGAGCGCAGCCTCATGCACGCTGTCGTGCATAAAGGCATATTCGGTACCATTAAGCGACAGCATTCTGGCTGATAGCGCAGGTAATAGCATTAGCTCAATGTCGTTAGCAGGGACATTAACTATTTTGCCCACGATATCCAGATCACCCCGACTACCAAGCGACGCTAATTTTCCTAACAGGATTCGGGTAGGAAGGGGCAAAGAGGTTAAATGGTTTAAAACACTCGCGGCAACATTTGCCGTGTAGTGGCTGTGTTTGAGCGCGTGGGAGTCATAGGTACATTTAAAAGGTGCACTGTGCGTAATCAGGCCATCCTGAACAGCCTGCCGGAAGAATTCATGGGTCGCCAGCGGATTGCCATCGGTTTTAGCATAAATAATCTCAGCCAGTTCCGACATTTCCTGATTACGGCTGTGAAATAGCCCGGCAAGCCAGTCCGCAATATTTTTCACTGAAAGCGGTTCTGGGGTGATATCCGTAATACGCGCAGCGCAGGCGCGAAGACGATTCAGGTTAGAGGCAATCGTCGGACAGGGCAGCGAAACGCTGTCCCGATGCGTGATAACGAGTAGCAGCGGAATATCTTCACTCAACGTGAGCAGATTTTGCAGGAGAAGTAGCGTCGCCTGATCGGCCCAGTGGACATCATCAATCAAAATCACTAGCGGGCGTCCCGGCGCCGTAAAGGCTTTAACCAGGCTGCAGGCCACAAGATGGAGTCGATTGCCAGCATCCATAAAGTAAGAGTCAGTCTGCACCCTCGCCCTTTGATTCAGCAACACGCCAAGCTCCGGCACCAGATTCACAGCCAGTCCTGCATAGTCGCCTAACAGGTTCGCAATACGCGTTTTCCAGCGCGTCATCTCTTCTACGGGAAGGCCCAGAACGTGTAGCGTCAGCGTCCTGAACGCTGCGGTAAACACGGCGTACGGCAGAACCGGCGAGTGTTGATCCGCTTTTACGACCGTAATTAACGCGTTTTTGCTACGAAGTAGCTTAAAGGATGAGGCAATAAGCGCTGATTTACCCGCCCCAGGCGAACCGCTAATAGCAACCAGACTGTGCTTACCGCTTTTGCTAACCTCACCAAATGCTGACAGGATGTCCTTTGCCTGCGGATGTTCTGTATAAAGGATATCGTGTGAAAAATTGGATGGTTGCGCATCCTGAAGCCCAAGCGCAAAGGGTTCAATAATGCCATCGGGCCCCAGCGTTGAAGCACAACGACGAAGATCGGCCAGCAAGCCTTCGACGCTCTGGTAACGGTACTCGGGCGATTTCGCTAACAACCGCAGAATAACTGACGATAAAACAAGCGGCACATCCGGGCGAATCATGTGTGGCGGTAAAGCTTCGGAAGCAATATGGTGGTGAACCCATTCCGCATGGCCTCCTTCCACACATCCGTAGGGCAATCGTCCGGTCAAGAGTTCATAGAGAACAATGCCAAGGCTATACAAATCGCTGACTTGATCGACAGGATGGGATGAGCGAGAAGTATGCTCCGGGGACATATAAGCCAGTGTCCCCCCTGAAACCGGCAGGCTGGATTGTTGAAGAAGATCGTTATGAATGGTCGAAAGCCCGAAACCGCCCAGGCGGACGTCACCCTCATCGGTGAAAAAGAAATTTGCAGGCTTGATATCACCATGTACCAGCCCAGACTGGTGCATCATGCTTAAGGTCGCACAAAGTTTTGCTGCACAGTTGAAAAATTCAGGTAGGGTGCCGGGAGGCATACACAGCTTATCAGCCAGAGTGCGGTAACTAAAAGGCTTATAAATCAGCGCATAACGCCCCTGATAGAACGCATACTTTTGGGGCTGAAGAGACCAATTTTCTGCTAATTTAGCGCGATGACTAAATTCATTTTTCAGCATGCGGGTGACATGAAATACCGACGCTTCGTTTCCGGCTGTAGCCAGTACAAAGGTTTCACCCGTTATGCCGTGTCGACAGAAAAACCAGTCAACGCTACCTTCCTGCGCAAGAAGGTTAAAGCTCACCTCCTCTGACAGAACGATCTGATCATTTTCAACCGTATTCAAAACTTCCGGATCCGTGCTCATTAAGGGGTGGCCTTTGAGGAGAACTCATAACGAATGTATTCAAATAATGTGTCAATTTCGATAGGTTTCGGCATGAAAGCAATGGCGCCCAGATCGAGGGCCTGCTGCAACATCCCCTCATCGCCATTGCCAGAAATGATAATACCCGGCGGTTTCTCAAGACGCCGGGTAAGATTGATGAAAAGCTCAAAACCATTCATGCCTTTCAATTGCACATCAATGATAAAAAGCGCGGCATTTGCCATCGCTGCTTCATCACAAAGAAGAGATTCCGCCGACTCGAAAGCTGCTGTCTGATAACCTTCAGACTGGAGCAGGTTGGTTAGACCGTTGCGGACAGAACGTTCATCATCGACGACGACAATGCGCTGCGACAGCTTCATGCTGTTTTCCTTAAATAATTCGACTACTTATAGGTATCGCGGACTCAGGAGGTTTTGTCACCGGAGGGCGGCGGGGTGTCCCCGATTTTATGGTGATACTCGTGACGGAACCAGTGAAAATTAATTGGCTCACGTTTAATAACTTTTTTAATCAACGGGATAGCGTGTTCGCCGATCTGCATGCCTAATAGTCCCACCAGCGCGATGATGGGCGGTGCGGGCGAATTGACATCGATAGCAGCATAAACCAGCCCGGCCAGAACGCCTACGGCTAACGAAACAGAATAGGTTTTAAACATATTCAGCCCGCCTGTTTAGTGATGAAGGCAGGTGCGGGTAAACGCGCCTGGTCAGCAACCTGCGTCTGTTCACTGGCTGGCATCCAGGCCGTCGCCTCGCTGTGAAACAGTTTTCCACCCAGAGCACTGCCGATAACCATGCCAAGCAGCCCCACAAGCGCCACCGCCGGCGGCGCCGGAGACTGAACTTTCAGCAGGGCATACATCACACCGATCAAGGCACCCGCCCCCAGAGAAATCAATAAAGGACTCACAGGCCCTCCTTATCGTAAGGGCTGGCCCGTTAAGAGCCAGCCAGGATCACTTACTTGCGAACCGGAGCAGGAACCGGAGCCAGCGTTTTGTGCTCGCTCTTCTGACGAGAAGGCGCTTTGTGAACCATGGTGTATGCGTAGTCAACACCAATGCCGTAAGCACCGGAATGCTCTTTGGCGATGTTCATTACCGCGTCGTAAGTGTCGCGGTGAGCCCAGTCACGCTGCCATTCCAGCATCACTTGCTGCCAGGTTACCGGGATCACGCCCGCCTGGATCATGCGCTGCATTGCGTAGTCGTGAGCTTCTTTGGTGGTGCCGCCGGAGGCGTCAGCAACCATATAGATTTCGTAGTCACCTTCCAGCATGGCGCACAGGGCGAAGGTGTTGTTACACACTTCGGTCCACAGACCAGAAACAACCACTTTTTTCTTACCGTTAGCTTTCAGCGCATCACGGACTTTCTGGTCATCCCAGGAGTTCATGGAAGTACGCTCAAGGATGTCCTGGCCCGGGAAAACGTCCAGCAGCTCAGGGAAGGTGTTACCGGAGAAGCTTTCGGTTTCAACGGTGGTCAGCACGGTTGGGATGTTGAATACTTTCGCGGCTTTAGCCAGTGCAACAACGTTGTTTTTCAGAACCTGGCGGTCAATTGACTGTACGCCGAAGGCCATCTGCGGCTGCTGGTCGATGAAAATGATCTGGCAGTTCTGCGGCGTTAATACTTCGAGTTTGCTGTTGGTCATGATGGTGTCCATATAGATAAAAGTTACGAAATTCCGCGAATATAACGGCGTGGTTGACAGCATCCATGTTGGCCATCCGGCGTCCATGCTTACACCGCTATAACGGCTGGTGACTGTCTGGGGCCCAGTTTAAGAAGCTTTTTTTTTTCGTACTATTATCTATAGGTATACTATACGAACGTATACCTATCCCTTTGTATAACTGGACCTTTTACAGCGCTCCTGAACATAATCCCCTATCCCAATATCCTGTCTGTACGGCAGGCAATTCTTCGTCCGCGGTTCTTATTCCCACGTCGGACATCGCATTTCAGGAGCGCTTATGGTTACCCTCGGTAAAGCCGATATCATTCTTATTAATGGGCGGTTTCACACCGTCGATCGTGAAAACCCGGTTGCATCGGCAGTCGCCATTCGCGACGGTAAATTCCTTGAAGTAGGTACACAGGCAGAGGTGATGGAACACCACTGTGAAGGGACTAAAGTCATCGACCTTAAAGGTCATACCGCGGTTCCCGGGCTTAACGACTCCCACCTGCACCTGATCCGCGGCGGTCTGAACTACAACCTCGAACTGCGCTGGGAAGGGGTACCTTCAGTAGCCGATGCGTTACGTATGCTGAAGGAGCAGGCACTTCGCACCCCAAACCCACAGTGGGTTCGCGTAGTCGGCGGCTGGAATGAGTTCCAGTTTGCCGAGCGCCGAATGCCAACGCTGGATGAGATTAACGAGGCGGCCCCCGATACGCCGGTGTTTGTCCTTCATCTGTATGACCGCGCCCTGCTCAACCGCGCAGCGCTAAAAGTGGTCGGCTATACCAAAGACACGCCTAACCCACCGGGTGGAGAAATTCAGCGCGATGCCAACGGTAATCCGACCGGTATGCTGATTGCCCGTCCAAATGCCATGATTCTGTATGCCACGCTGGCAAAAGGACCAAAACTTCCGCTGGAACAGCAGATCAACTCCACGCGTCAGTTCATGCGCGAACTCAACCGTCTGGGCCTGACCAGTGCCATCGATGCCGGCGGCGGCTTCCAGAACTATCCAGAAGACTACGAGGTGATCGCGGAGCTTCATCAGAAAAACCAGATGACAGTGCGTATTGCCTATAACCTTTTCACCCAGCGTCCAGGACATGAGCTTGAAGACTTTGAAAAATGGACCGATATGCTGGTACCGGGACAGGGCAGCGATTATTTCCGCCATAACGGGGCGGGCGAAATGCTGGTCTTCTCTGCTGCAGATTTTGAAGATTTCCTTGAGCCGCGTCCGGATCTGGCGCCAGGTATGGAAGACGAGCTTGAGCGTGTAGTACGCCATCTTGTTGAATGGCGCTGGCCGTTCCGCCTGCACGCCACTTATGACGAATCAATTAGCCGCATGCTGGACGTATTTGAGAAGGTCAATCGCGACATTCCATTTAATGGCCTGCACTGGTTCTTTGACCACGCGGAAACCATCACCCAACGAAACATTGACCGTATCAAAGAGCTGGGTGGCGGTATTGCAGTCCAGCACCGTATGGCCTTCCAGGGCGAATACTTTGCTGAGCGGTATGGTATTGAAGCCACTCGCCACACCCCGCCAGTGGCGCGCATGCTGGAAACCGGCGTGCCTGTTGGTCTGGGTACCGACGCGACCCGCGTTGCAAGTTATAACCCGTGGACCGCGCTTTACTGGCTGGTGTCCGGTCGTACCGTAGGTGGGATGCAGATGTATGACGTCAATGCGCGCCTGGATCGTGACACGGCATTAATGCTGTGGACTCAGGGAAGTGCATGGTTCTCCAGCGAGCAGGGTAAAAAGGGCCAGATCAAGGTGGGCCAGCTTGCGGATATGGCCGTGCTGAGCAAGGACTATTTCAGCGTTCCGGAAGAAGAGATCAAAGGCATCGAGTCCGTCCTGACCGTCGTGGACGGGAAAATCGTTTATGCAGCCGGCTCGTTCAGCAGCGAAGCGCCGCCATCCATTCCGGTTCTGCCTGAGTGGTCACCTGTGGTGACAGTACCGGGCCACTACCGCAGCGCGCCTCCAACGGCAACAACGCGTGTAGGCATGCAGCAGATGCCTCACCAGTGCAGCGGCCCATGCGGTGTACACAGCCACTCACATGATATTGCGCGCGGCGCCAATCTGCCCGTTTCCGAGGAGAACGCCTTCTGGGGCGCACTCGGCTGCAGCTGCTTCGCGTTCTGATAATCATGAAGAGTTTATTCTCTCAGCCGCCCCGCATAAATGCGGGGCTGTTCTTCCTGCGTCTCACCGGCTGCCTGTTACTGCTTCATGTGCATGGCCTGCCTAAGGTGTTCAATTTCAGCGAAGAACTGACACGAATCGAGGATCCGTTCGGCCTCGGCCCATGGATGAGTCTACTTCCGGCTATTTTTGCAGAAGTGGTCTGTCCGATTTTTATTCTGATCGGCCTGTTTACGCGCCTTGCCTGCCTGCCAATTATTGGCGTGTTACTGGTTGCCATGGTGTTTGTCCATCCGGAGTGGAGCGTTGCAGAGGGTCAGTTTGGCTGGCTGCTGCTGATCATCTTTACCACTCTGGCTATTACCGGCCCTGGCAGCTGGAGTGTTAACGTCCATAAACGTCAGGAGTTGCATCATGGGGCAGGTTAACGATATCAACGACATCACACATGACGACGTTGCCGCACCGGCACCTGCGGCGTCAACGACATCC
The DNA here is from genome assembly GCF_037152215.1 of Leclercia sp. UBA7405. Taxonomy (NCBI): domain Bacteria; kingdom Pseudomonadati; phylum Pseudomonadota; class Gammaproteobacteria; order Enterobacterales; family Enterobacteriaceae; genus Leclercia; species Leclercia sp. UBA7405. Next base: position 43,062 of record NZ_JBBCMR010000006.1, read on the forward strand.
TCATGGCAACCTCTGCGCCAGCCCGTATTTCGGATGCTGTGGATCGCCACCGTGGTCTCTAATATTGGCACATGGATGAACGATGTTGGGGTCAACTGGACCATGTTGACGCTCAGCGCCGACCCGCTGAGCGTTGCGCTAGTACAGGCAGCAAGCAGCCTGCCGATGTTCCTGTTTGCACTGCCTTCAGGGGTTCTGGCCGATATTATTGACCGGCGTAAATATCTGCTGTTTTCGCAGCTCTGGGTATTTATCGCGGCTGCAGGTTTAACGTTGCTCTCCTTTACCGGGCATGTCACGCCGACGGTACTCCTGATTGCAGCCTTCCTGATGAGCGCCGGGGCAGCCATGAGTTCTCCCCCTTTCCAGGCGATCGTTCCCGACCTGGTGAGAAAAGAGGAGCTCGGTCCAGCGATTGCATTGAATTCATTAGGCATCAACATTAGCCGCGCTATTGGTCCGGCACTGGGTGGTTTGATTCTGTCGTTTGCAGGCCCCTGGATGGTGTTTATGCTCAATGCGCTGTCAGTACTGGGTGTAGCCTGGGTACTTTATCGCTGGAAAGAAGCTCCCAGTTTGCAGCGCCTGCCGCCGGAGCATTTCTTTTCAGCCGTGCGGGCCGGCCTGCGCTACGTGCATGCTGCACCGGTGCTTCGTAACGTTTTAGTCCGCACTGTCGCGTTCTTTGTTTTCGGCAGCGCCGGCTGGGCCCTGCTGCCTCTTGTCGCCCGACGCGAACTCGGTCTGGGACCTGGGGGATATGGTGTCATGCTGGCCTGTATTGGCGTGGGAGCCATTTGCGGCGCAGTATTGCTGCCACGCTTGCGCAAGCGCTTGAGTGCCGACCGCTTAATGGTGCTGGCCAGCCTGATGTTTGCCATAACAATGGTTGCTCTGGCCTTTGTCCGGCACTTCTGGTTGCTCAACGCATTTGAATTCTTTACCGGCTTCGCCTGGATAGCCGTGATGTCTACGCTGAATCTTGGTGCTCAACGCAGTGCAGCTAAATGGGTTAAAGCCCGTGCTCTCGCGGTGTACCTGACGGTATTTTTTGGTTCTATGACCGTTGGCAGCGCAATCTGGGGGCAACTGGCCTCTCATTACGGAATTGCCGTTTCACTCTGTATTGCAACAGTTGGGATGGCACTGGCCAGCCTTACCGTGCTGCGCTGGCGTCTTGATAAGGATCCCGATCTCAATCTGGATCTGAGTGAAATAGGTGAGCCGGTCCCTGCTCTCGATATTCATCACGACCGTGGACCGGTCCGCGTGAGCTATGAATATCGTATTCAGCAGCACGAGGCACGAGACTTCATGTTCTGTATGCAGGATATGCGACGAGTGCGCCGCCGGGGGGGAGGTATGAACTGGGCTGTCTATGAAGATATTCTCCAGCCGGGCATTTTCGTTGAGACCTTCGTTGTCGGCTCCTGGATGGAGCATCTGCGGCAGCTAGAGCGCTATACGATGAATGACAGGAAGATTCAGCAGCGCGTGCAGACTTTCCATCAGGGTGAACAGATGCCGGTTGCACGCTATCTGGTTGCCCCGGAATAAGGTGGTGCGTTAACGCTTTTCTCCGTAGCGCGCTTAACCATAACAGCTTTGGAAAACATTCTGAGAGAGCAGTACTTGACCGGCTTAAACGCCGGTCTTTTTTTTAGATGCGCCGCCAATCCCACCGTTTTTAGGGTCGAAAAGAAATACATCAAATTATTTGATTAGCTTAAGCAATAAGATGGCATTTTCTCGCCTGATAAACCGCTATATTATTCAACACATCGAGACAACATCTGAACATTCTATAAAATACACTCTGAGGAATTGACCATGAACAGCATCAAAACTTTTGTCGCAGTTGCCCTTTTCGCCCTGATTTCCTCCACCAGCTATGCGCAAACAGTGACCGCAACGGCTGCCACTCTGGACGCCGCTGAAGCGAAAATTGCTAATCAGGCAAAAGTCACAGGCTCAGCGTATACCATTACTGAAGCGTATACCGGCAATCAGGTTCATATGACTGCCCGTCTGATTAAATGATCAATTCCGGACAAATTTATAGTGAAAAGGGCTGCTTAAAAGCAGCCCTTTTCTTTTATGCTTTCTGTTTTACTGACAGATGACGCGCTTTCTCTGGCAATCACTCCGCCAGCCAGGCGTTCGGTAAAACGCGTTGACCAATAACCCTTTCAATGGCTTGAGCAGCATAAAGAACAGCCAGATCATCACCTGGCGCACCGTAAACGGTAACCCCAAATGGCACGCCTTCAGTGTCTGCACCTGCAGGTATCGCCACGACCGGTACGCCCGCTTTGCCAGTGCATTTGGCCGCTACGGTCATCGGAGATAGCAAAATATCCGCGCTCCCCTGCTCCAGCGCGGCCAGAATACCGTTGTACAGGCTTAACGCAACATCATGCCTGCGGTCGTGGAGGTATTGCGCCGAACAGACACCCGGGGTTTCTACCGCTGCCTCCAGGAGCGACTGGCCATAAGGGATCGCTTCAGGGTGTGCGTTATTCCATTCAATAATGTCACGCATAGAAGTCATACCGCACGGCTGTAGCCGGGCGAGCAAGACATTGAGGCTTTCATGGAACTCAGAGCGGAACACGCATGAACGTACTGCGTTCAGTTCCTCTGCAGCAGGTAAATCACAGTGATCGACAATTACAGCCCCGGCCCGGGAAAGCGTATTCAGAAGATCGTTAAACATCGTCTGATGCTCATGGGTGGCCAAATTGTCGGCAATAAAGCGGCGGGGCACGCCAATTCGCAGTCCATGTAAATCTTCGACTTTGCGCGCATCACCTGAAAAATCAGCCAGTGTCGCTGTGTCATTCATATCAGGCCCTGCAATAGCCTGAAAAATCATCAGCGCATCATCGACCGTACGGGCCAGGGGGCCGGGTGAGTCCTGGCTAGGGACAAGCGGGATGAGCCCATGGCGGCTGACCTGCCCAACGGTAGGCTTAAAGCCCACTACGGAGGTGTGAACTGCCGGGGCCTGAATAGAATTCTGGGTTTCAGAGCCAATGGCGAAAGCACAAAAACCCGCGGCAACAGCAGAGGCGGAGCCGACGCTCGAGCCCTGCCCCCGTCCATACTGTCGCCCTAACGGATTACGAACCACGCCACCCGCCCCGCTAAACTCAGAAGGCATGATGTCTGCCACAAAATCTGCAAATTCCGTCAGGTTTGTTTTGCCGAGCAGTACTGCCCCGGCTTCACGCAGACGCGTAATTAACGTTGCTTCATAGGGAGGAACAAATTCGGCCAGTGCAGCGGCGCCTGCGGAAGCAAAACTGCCATCCGTGGTAAAAACATTATCTTTAACCAGGTAAGGCACGCCATGGAGAGGACCTCTTACGCGCCCTGCAGTGAGTTCTGCATCCGCTTCTTTCGCCTCTTCAAGAGCAAGTGAGGAGACGCTTCTGACGCAATTAAGACCATTCGCACCATTATTGTGACGCTTGATGCGATCCAAATACCATTGTGTCACGTCGACAGAGGTTAATTTACCGGAGGCTATGGCTTCACCGATAGCGCGGGCAGAGCCAGTGGTCAGAAGAGCGGAGATATCCATCATATTCCGGGTTCCGTATTGAAAAATGGATCCTAAAATACAAGAAGAGCTTGCGCGTGCTTATACAATTTGGCGCATATTGGGCGAGTAGATGACGTTACTGAGTAAATGGCTAAGAGTGTTTAGATTATTTCCCGCGTGGCAAATCTTTCTAGCGCCGGTCCATCCAGACGATAGCGAACCCATTCACTCAAGGGGAGCGCATCAATGCTCAGGTAAAAATCTTTCGCTGATTTATCCCACTCCAGAACATTCCATTCGATCCGGCTGCATTTTCGACTAACCGCAAGCTGAGCAATATACTGCAGCATGGCTTTACCTGCCCCTAATCCCCGGTAGTCTGGAATAAAATACAGGTCTTCCATATTCAGGCTGTATCGTCCTAACCACGTCGAATAACTCATTGATACAACGGAATACCCCGCTACGTTTCCGTCGACTTCACATATATACGCTTCTGCTGCGGTATCCGCAGAGAACAATGAGGTTCTGATATCTTCTACGTCCGGGACCGCTTCTTTTGGAGACTCACGGTAAACGGATAATCCATTGATCATGTTATAGATGGCATCGGCATCCTGCGGGCTTGCCTGCCTGATAGTGACACTCATAAATATTATTCCGCATGATGTTTGGTAGTTATAAGGATAAACGGTATTGTTTAGTGAATTAAGTGCAATAAAATCAATAGAAGGTGAATTTCGTGCATCAGTCTTTAAGACGTCTCGATCTTAATTTGCTCCCCATTTTTGATGCCGTCTTTCGGCATCGTTCCGTCAGATTAGCGGCTGAGGAGCTGGCAATGAGCACCTCAGCGTTAAGTCATGCCTTAACGCGGCTACGCGAATTTTTGAAAGACCCTCTGTTCTACCGCGAAGGTCACAAGATGTGTCCCAGCGTCTATGCTTTTCAGCTCGCCCCTCATATTGCCGAAGCGTTACATGCGCTGAATCAGCACCTGAGTCCTGTTAAACCCTTTGAGCCTCTGACGAGCACAGAGTTTTTCCGCATTGCAGTAACGGATTACACCGCTTTTTGCGTGTTTCCCGTTCTCATGAAAGATATCCATAACACGGCACCGGGCATTAATTTTGAGCTCTGTCATTTGCCGCATAACCCGGCGTTGAACGAGTTGCTGGCAGGAGAGGTCGACCTGGCGCTGAGTTTTAGCGAACCTGATGAGGTGAAACATCCTGACCTGGATGAAATAGATTTATTCAGCGATCAATTCGTGGTGATAAGCAATGGCAACCGAGAAAGCCTGTCGCTCGACGAGTATCTTGCCGCCGGGCATCTGGTCGTCACCCCCTGGAATGAGAAGAGAGGGTTACTCGACACCCATCTCGCGCGTCTTGGGCTGGAAAGGCGGATAACGCTGAAAACCCCTTCGATGCTGAGTTCACCGTATGTGATTGCGGAAAGCGAATTGCTGATGGCCGTTCCATCATTTGTCGCGGCACAGCTTGCGCCCTTAACCCGGGTGAAAACCTTCAAACTGCCTTTTAGCGCCCCGCCTTTTACCGTCAAAATATACTCACATAAACGCAGTGGTAAAAAGAAGTCCTCTGACTGGCTTAAAGCGTACATTCTAAAAAGCATCCGCAATACAGAACTCGGCAGGATGTGAGAGACGGGCCAATACCAGGGTCAGGCTCAGGGTTAAAGATTGCACGAATTTATCTGTCCCCCTCAGGGCAAAGCGATCAGGATTATTGCCACGGTACCCTCTTCGATTACTGCCCTGGTCAGCGGCGGATGAGCCTGACCCCTGACCAGGGCCTGCTTTGCTCCCCCTAAACCTCAAGCCCCGCTCTGAACTGCCCCCACTTCAGCACCGAGTTCACCCCAATCGACAGGAAGGGCTCCGGCGGGGTTTTATTCGGCCCCGGCGAGGCCGCCAGGAAGTCAATCAGCTCATTACGCTCGCCGGCAATCATATCGGCCAGCAGCGTGCCGGTGGCGGTGCCGCGCGTAATTCCCAGTCCGTTGCAACACAGCGCGCCATAGACATTCGGCGCCAGCTGGCCGAAGAACCCTTCATGGTTTTCCGACAGGCAGATCGCCCCGCTCCAGGAGTATTCAAAATCCACCTTATCAAGGGTCGGGAAACGGCGCTCGAACGACTTACGGTGGTTGGCGATAAAGTTATTCAGATGTTGTTCACGCGGACGGCCATCCGGGTGGAAGCTAAAACTGTTCCGCACCAGGATGCGGTTATCTACCGTCCGGCGCACGGTACTGCCAAACGGATGCGCCGGGATCACGCCCCATACCGGTTTGCCGCCCAGCCCGGCCTGCTCCTCTGGCGTCAGCGGACGGGTCAGGCTGCCATAGAGAAACGTAGGCAGCAGGCGGCCACGCAGGAAGCCAAAGTGTGAGGCAAAAGCGTTGTTGGCCAGAATCAGCTTATCGGCGGTGATGCAGCCCTTGTCATGTATCAGGGTCACCTTATCGCCATAGTTGATGGCAGTAATCGGGGTGTATTCATACAGCGTTACGTTCGCGGGCAGGCTATCTGCCAGCCCCTTCACCAGCGCGGATGGCTGCAGCAGCATGGTGCCAGGAATAAACAGCGCCTGCTTATAATAGGAGGTACCAATGTGGTCCGGCAGATCCTTGCCGGCGATCATCTCGGTGTCACGGCCAATCTTCTCCAGCCCACGGCGATACGCCTCCAGAATGGCAACGCCCTGCTCCCCCACAGCAGCCTGATACTTACCCGAGTCGGACATCTGGCAGTCAATGCCCTGCTCTTTCACAATCGCGCGCAGGATGTTTTGCCCCAGGGTGTTAAGTTTCAGGATCAGCTTAGCGGTTTTCACATCACCAATGTAATCCTTTGCCCCGATATCGTGCGGCACGTCGATGGCAAATCCGGCGTTGCGCCCGGACGGACCATAGCCCACCTCCTGGGCCTCAATCAGCACCACTTCATCGTCAGGAAAGTTGAGCGCCAGCTGTCGGGCAGCGGCCAGACCAGTAAGGCCTGCGCCGACAATCGCCCAGCGGGCATGTTTTTGTCCCACATGGGCAGGACGAGGGGTACGCGCCTGGCTGGTGTGATACCAGCCCGGCAGGGCGTCATCCGCCGGCAGCGAGGTGATCTTTTGCACGTTTATTACTCCGGTACGCTGGGTTCTTTTCAAATTCACCTGCCTACGCTGCGGGGCGCACAGGTCAGGTGATGCTGAAATAATGTTAGCCATGTTGCTAAAATGAATACGTGATATATATCTCATGTATACATAAAGTATAAAAATAGTAACCAGGTTAAAAAAATGTTGTGCAACGCTCAGGGGAAAGCCGCAGCAATAAAGCCGTGAAATAGAGAGGATGCAGAGAGACAGGCCTGCCAGCGGAGGCCGACAGGCGCAAGGCGTGGGGTTAGCGCTTATCGCCTTCAGGTGGCGAAACTAGATCGGCCTTCAGCCCCTGGGGGGCAATAAAGATCTCCATGTTTTCCCGCGACAGCTCCCAGTGCTCGAACACCAGGTCAACCACCGCCTGCTCATCGCGCGCCTCGATGGCGGCAATAAAGGCGTCATGATGGTCTGCCGCCAGCTGCAACCGCCGCGCCATATCGTCGTTTTGCGGGCGGAAAAAGGTATGTCCGATACGACAGTGGTCAATCAGCAGCCTTCCGAGGCTCGGCTGCAGATAGGGGTTAGCCGCCATCTCGCCCATAATTTCATGAAAACGATTGTTCTCCAGCGCCAGCGCCTGAGCGTCATGGGTTTGTGCTGCCTTGCGAAACCGCTTTTGCGTCTCTTTCAGCGCTTTAAGCTGCGCCGGTTTAAAGTGTTGCACCGCCAGTCGCCCGGTCGCTGCATAGATCATCGGTGCGACAAGGAAAAAGTTACGCAGCGTCGAGTGGCTCATGGGAATGACGCGTACGCCCCGTTTTTCAACAATTTCGAGATAGCCTTCACCCGCCAGGCGCTGAAACACTTCGCGGACCGGCGTGCGGGACAAGCCGTATTGCGCCGTCAGGCTGGCTTCATCCAGCAGTTCATCCGGATCCAGCTCCATGGTTAAAATAAGACGCTTCAGATCCTCATACAGCGCTGCTTTTCCCGTCCTCATTGTCGCCTCCTGAAAAACCGGGTGAGTGGCCAGTGTCTGCGGTTAACCTACAGAAAAAGGCGGTATACAGCAAAAATAAATCACCTCTTCTCATTCCGCGAATAGCCCCAGTTTTTCAACGATTAACGATGATTTTTCAGCTCATTAGCGGTTTGCCAAATCAACTGCAACATCGGTTCAGGATCCCGATCCGGGGGATGGCGCAAGATCTCACTACGCAGCCAGGCAATTTCGCTGGTGGCGAACTGGCGAAAGCTCATCCCGTCGCTCGCATTTTTTAACCATTTCATCAGAAAGGCATTTTTCTGCCGGTTCGTCCGAATACGCCCATGCTGTCTGGAAAGACCCATCGCGACCAGAATACAGAAGTAGAAGTGGACTCGCTTTTCCAGGCCGTCAGGCATGGCGGCAAACAGATGGTTTTTCATCTCCGTCAGCTCAGGCTGAACGCGCAGGCTGCCTGCCGATAACGGCGGCGGGCAGCCCTCTCCTGTGCGTGTCAGGCATCGTCTGTGGGAACATCAATCCAGATGGTCTTCAGTTCAGTGTACTGGTCGAGCGCAAAGACCGACTTATCACGTCCGCCAAAGCCCGACTGCTTATAGCCGCCAAACGGGGTGGTGGCATCCCCTTCACCGAAGCAGTTGACGGTGACCGTGCCTGCGCGGATGGCACGCGAAACGCGGATCGCCCGGTTGAGCTTGCCGGTATAGACCGATGCGGCCAGTCCATAGGGGGTGTCATTTGCCAGGGCGACGGCTTCAGCTTCGGTTTTAAAGGAGGTCACGCAGAGCACCGGGCCGAAAATCTCCTCGCGGAACAGCGCACTCGCCGGCGTTACGCCGTCGATAACCGTGGGCTGCACATAAACCCCCTGCTCCGTGTCCCCGCCGTGAATAATGCGCAGCCCCTCCTGGCGCGCCGTCTCCAGATAGCCGCTGACCTTACTGAAATGCTCCTCTGAAACCAGGCTGCCGAGGCGGTTCTGCGGATCGAGCGGATTGCCCATCGGCCAGTCGCTCATCTGTTTTGCCATCTCTGCCAGCAGCGCTTCCTTTATCTCGTCCTGAACCAGCAGGCGCGAGGTGGCAGAGCAGTTCTCGCCCATGTTCCAGAAAGCACCGTTGAGCACGTGCCCGGCCACGCTCGCCAGATCTTCGGCATCGGCAAACACCAGCGCTGGATTTTTGCCACCACACTCCAGCACCACTTTCTTCAGATTTGACTCTGCGGCGTAGTGCAGGAAACGCCGTCCGGTGGCGGTAGAGCCGGTAAAGCTCACCATATCGATATCCGGATGCAGGCCAATCGGCTCGCCCACCGCTTTCCCGGTACCGGTCACGATATTCAGTACCCCCGCCGGAACGCCCGCCTGATGTGCCAGTTCGGCAACCCGCAGCGCGGTTAAAGAGGTCTGTTCCGCCGGTTTGACGATCACCGAGCAGCCCGCCGCCAGCGCCGGGCCAAGCTTCCAGGCCAGCATCAGCAGCGGAAAGTTCCACGGCAGAACGCAGCCCACCACGCCAATGGCTTCACGCACCACCAACGCCATCGCCCCTTCGCCCACCGGGGCGGTGTGGTCGTATAGCTTATCGATGGCTTCGGCGTGCCATCGGAGGACATGAATGGTTTCTGGCACGTCCACCGTCAGGCATTCACTCACGGGCTTGCCGCTGTCGAGGCTCTCCAGCACCGCCAGCTGCGTAACCTCCTGTTCCATCAGCTCTGCCAGCTTCAGCAGCACTGCTTTGCGCTCGCCCGGTGCCCGCTTGCTCCAGCTTCCGGCCTCGAAGGCAGCGCGCGCGGCGCTCACCGCCGCGTTGACATCGTCAACGTCGCAGGCGGCAATATCAGTAATGTGCTCGCCGGTCGCCGGGTTGTGGGTGGGCAGTCTCTTCCCGGCGCTGGCCGCCACGAAGCGGCCGTTTATAAAGGCGTTATTGGCCAGGGGCAACGCCCGGGCGATGGCAGTAACGTCATCCACTGTTTGCAACTGACTCATTCTGCCCCCTTATGCCGCTGTCGCCGCAGCCACGTTGCGTTTCACATCGGCAATGACGGCTTTCAACTGGGCTTTCTCTTCTTCGTCCAGCCCCTGCAGTGGCGCACGTACCGCCCCCGAGGTCAGGCCGTTCAGTTCGCAACCGTAGCGGATCGATTGCACAAACTTTCCGCCGTCGAGGAAGTTCATCAGCGGCATCATGGCAGCCATGATCTTGCGCCCCTTGTCGAAATCTTTCTCCACCACGCAGGCTTCATACAGCGCCACGTGTTCACGGGGGATAAAGTTGGAACCTGCACAGACCCAGCTGCGCGCGCCCCAGGCGAAAAATTCCAGCGCCTGATCGTCCCAGCCGCAGGAGAGCGCAATGTTCGGGAATTTGCAGGCCAGCAAATGCAGGTTATTGAAATCGCCTGAGCTCTCTTTAATCGCCACCACGTTCGCCGAGCGGCTCACTTCGGTGAAATAGGTCTCGCCCATGGTGATACCCATGCGGCCCGGGTAGTTATAGAGCATGATGGGCAGCTGTGCGGCTTTGTCGACCGTCAACGCATGATGGGCATTTTCCCGCTCGGTCGGCAGGGCATAGGGCGGAGAGGTCACGAGGATGGCATCGGCTTTCGCTTCGCGGGCATGTTTTGCGTAGTCCACCGCATCTTCAGTGCGGATTGCGCCGGTGCCCACGACCAGCGGCAGACGGGTACCTATCACGCTGCGCGCGTGCTCCACCAGCGCTTTACGCTCCTCCGGACTCTGGGCGTAATACTCGCCGGTAGAGCCGCCAATGATAATGCCGTGGACGCGCGCCTCGATCAGCGACTCCAGCACCTCGGCAAAGCGCACGAAATCAATGCTGCCATCGGCTGCGTAAGGAGTAATGGCCGGGGTGTAGATACCTTCAAATGTAAACACGATAACCTCCAGGGAAATTCATGACCGTAACAGTCAGCTACGCAACCGTGATGGCGTGCGTTTGTTAAAAATTTGCACAAGGGGGTAAAAAAGGTCAATGAATGAATATTTTTTGTATACATAGAAAATACAACATAAATACGAAATTACCGTATATTTCTACACAAGAAAAAATAATTCTCTTTTATTTTCATTAAGTTAAATTGTGATATCAAGCGTAGTAATTTTCTATATGATTTCCGATAACGATCACATTCCGGGATTATTGCGGATGAAGGCGTATTTACAGTGAGAGTTGAGAGGCATAATTTTAAGACTGAATTTAACCAGGATTTAACAGAAAGAGACTACACAGCGCCTGGTTGTGACCAAATTGTAAACAGAGGTAGGGTATGCCCCAGAAGAAAGCGACACTCATCGGGTTGATAGCGATCCTGTTGTGGAGTGCGATTGTGGGTTTGATTAAAAGCGTGAGCGAGGGGTTTGGCCCGGTAGGAGGCGCGGCGCTGATCTACACCTGCAGCGCGATACTGCTGATCTTTACCGTTGGGTTGCCGAAAATTCGCCAGTTCCCACCGAGCTATCTGATCCTCGGCAGCATTCTGTTTGTCTGCTACGAGCTGTGCCTGTCGTTATCGCTGGGCTTTACCCATAACGGACGGCAGGCCATCGAAGTGGGTATGGTCAATTACCTCTGGCCGAGTCTGACCATTCTGTTAACGGTGATCGTTACCCGCCAGAAAACCAGCCCGTTAATTATACCCGGGGTGATCATCGCCATCATTGGCATTGGCCGGGTGCTGGGCGGGGACCAGGGATTCTCCGTAAACGAAATGACCCGCAACGTAATGGACAATCCTCTAAGTTATGGCCTGGCATTTAGCGGCGCGGTGATTTGGGCAATATATTGCGTGGTCACGAAATTAATCGCTAAAGGCAATAATGGTATTACCCTGTTCTTTATTTTGACGGCCCTGACGTTGTGGGTGAAATTTCTCACCTCGCCTCAGCCGGACTTTATTTTATCGTGGAAAGCGTGGATAAGTTTATTGCTCGCGGCCATCGCTATGGGCTTCGGTTATGCCGCCTGGAACGTCGGCATCCTGCATGGCAACGTGACGATACTGGCCGCCGCCTCCTATTTTATTCCGATTATCTCTGCCGTGCTGGCCGCGTTTATCCTCAGTTCACAGCTGACGATGGCCTTCTGGCAGGGTACCGCCATGGTAAGTCTCGGCTCGCTTATCTGCTGGTGGTCGACGCGCACCGTCCCGGTGGCAAAGTTATCTGACGAGCGTTCTTGATATCCGTCTGCGGGGGGTACACCTCCCGCAAGACGTAAAGTGAAGTAAGACCATAATAGATATAAATAACATCTTATCCGACCATCCTGCACCGGAGGAGTACCTGTCATGAATCAGCCTCAATAACCGATAAATTCATTCATTGTTTTATTAAGATCGCTATATCTGCTCTGGATAACACTTTATCGATCTTACCTGACCTACATTTATTCCGTATTCGTTTGATTAACGGTATGAGCTTCGCTCGGTCTAAATAAATAGTCATCGCCTCTGCTATTTATTTCGTCCTCTTATTACTGATTATTCAACGACGTCGGGAAAAGACAGGAGTTATCATGTCAAATATCCTTTCAGTTGAAGACGTACCGCTTAATCGTTTTCATCGGTTACTGACCGTTCGTTCCGGCGGCGGCTCCTTTGTCGATGGCTATGTGCTGAGTATTATCGGCATCGCCATGATGAAGGTCTCCCCTGCTCTCGGCCTGAGCGCCTTCTGGGAAGGGCTTATTGCCGCTTCGGCGCTGATAGGCATCTTTTTTGGCGGCTTTGTTGGCGGCGCCCTGACCGACCGTCTGGGCAGACGCGTGCTCTATTTTGTGGGGCCGACCCTGTTTGTGGTCTGCTCGCTGGCACAGTATTGGGTGCAGAGCGGCGAGATGCTCTTCGCCCTGCGCTTTCTGAACGGCGTGGCGGTCGGCATTGAGTACCCGGTTGCCACCGCTTTCCTGGTCGAGTTTCTGCCGAAGAAAAACCGTGGTCCCTGCCTCGCCACCCTCACTATTCTCTGGTTTGCCGGTGCGGCGACCGCCTACCTGGCCGGGGAAGCGATCCTGCACCTGGGCGGCCCGGAGGCCTGGCGTCTGGCGCTGGCCAGCACCGCAGTGATTGGTGCCCTGCTGTTCATTGTGCGTCTGGGTACGCCGGAATCACCACGCTGGCTGATGAGTAAAGGACGCCACGCGGAAGCCGAAGCGATCATTCGTCAGGTTTACGGGCCGGACTTTAGCCTGGATAACCTGCCAGTGCAGGCCGAAAGCAAAAACCTGTCGTTCGCCAGCCTGCTGCACTCGGGTTACGGCAAACGCATGGCGTTTGTGACCATCTTCTGGACCTGCTCGGTGATCCCGGTATTTGCCGTCTACGCCTTTGCGCCAAAAGTACTGGATGCCCTGCACCTGAGCGGCGCCTGGGCCTCCTGGGGATCGGTAGCCATTACCTTGCTGTTCGTGGTGGGCTGTATCGTTGCCACCCGCCTGGTGAATATTCTGGGCCGCCGTAAATTGCTGCTGCAAAGCTTCCTCTGGTCCGGCCTGGCGCTTCTGCTGTTAGGCCTGCTGCGTGATGGCCCCTCGCCTGTCATTCTGCTGATGTTTGGCCTGTATGCGCTCTTTATCGGAGGTGCGCAGGTACTGCAGCTGGTCTATCCAAACGAGATTTTCCCGACTGAAATTCGTGCAGGTGCGGTTGGGGTGGGAACCTCGCTGTCACGCGTTGGCGCGGCGGTGGGCACCTGGCTGGTGCCGGTTTCCCTGCAAACCCTGGGGATTGGCAACACCATGTACATTGCGGCGGCCATCACCTTCTTCGGGCTGATTGTCTCCTGGTTCCTGGCACCAGAGACCAACGCCCGGAGCCTGGAGGATGCCGCGTCGCTGGATGATGCCCCCCGGCAAAAGGTGACCCTCAACGCGCCGCTCACCCGACGCAATACACTCTAATAAAAAGGGCTGCATCGCAGCCCTTACTCTTTTACCAGCTTTTCCACTTCCCGCCGCCGTTTTCTGAACGAGCCCGGCGTTTCGCCATACTGCTTGCGAAACCACGAGATGAGATGGGTCGCATCGGCAAAACCGGTCGCTATAGCAATAGCGCCGATGCTGTTGCTGGAGTCGGCCATCAGTTTACGCGCCCGCTCCAGACGCATGCGTCGCCAGTACACCGCCGCCGAGTGGCCGGTACACTTCGTAAAGATAAGATTAAGCTGGCGGAATGTGACGCCAGCAAAGTCTGCCACCTCTGCCAGCGGCACCGGCGAGTCCAGATGATGCTGCATAAACTCAATGACTTTATTGACCAGCTCGTTATCGTAACCATCCGGTTCGCTGAGCGAGGCTTTGCGTTTCGCCTGGCGTGTCGGAGCCTCTTCAACCAGCAGATATTTCAGGACCTTTTGCGAACGTACCAGTCCGCAATGCTGACGAATCAGATCTGCCGCCAGGTCGATGGCCGTACCGCCCGGACACGTAATGATCCCGCCATCTTTGATGTAGGTTTTATCAATAACCGGGATGGCTTTCGGAAAACGCAGGCGGAACTCATCCCGGGTGGTGAAGTGGATGGCGCAGTGACGCCCGTCGAGCAGCCCGGCGTTACCCGCCACAAACGCGCCGCTACAGAGCGTGATAATAGGGATATTGCGCGCATGCAGATCCCGCAGAGCCGTTAACAACCAGCCGGGCGGCTGGCGCGTCTCCTCCAGCAGACCGCCCGCCACCACGAAGTAATCCCAGGGTTTGCTGAAATCTAACGCGGCGGTGGGTGAGACCGGCAACCCGCAACTGGCGGTAACGGGCTTATTATCGCAGGTCATCCACTCCCAGCGGCAAAAGATTTGCCGACTGGAAAAGGATTCATCAGCGGCAAAACGCAGAGATTCAACCAACCCGGCCACGGAGGCCAGAGTAAATTGCTTCATCAGCAAAAAACCAATGGTGAGGTCAGGTTTTGGCTCAGTCTGGCTTATGGGTGGTGTTGAAGGTGACATAATTTCCGGCTCATCAAAAACGTGTGCACCCATAAACTATACCCTTTTCATCTTGTTACGCCCTGCGTTTTTGTTGCTTTGTGCGAGCCCGCTTAGCAAAAAGCTTAACAATACTTTTTACGCTACATGACTTTTGCCGTTGCGCTATGTCTTCATAAAAGTGCCCTGCACTTCGGATAAATATCAACGTATTGGGAACTATATCTCTGGCCAGCATTAATTAACAGCGAAAATTAAGCCAAAATCCTTTACTTTATTTACCACCGCGTCAGTAGCAGTCTTTGGTAATACAGGCAAATAAACTTATATATAAAAATAATCGCCCTTAAATATAATATATTCACTCTTAACTTAACTAATACTAAAACAGTAACCCTCAATTACTTAAATGAAATTTTGTGATTACGATCGAATTTCTCGCACTTTAAGGCCTACGTATTACAGCCCGCACCGTGCGCGCCATCGCAGGCCAGGCAAGGCCTACAGCGGTGGAACGCAGGGTAAATAGAATTAAACGCGTTATTAGGCACTTTTAATTAGCTTCACTTACCATTTATTTACGCTTCCTTAATTTGCGCTTTCCTCGCTTAAGCGCTATATCAAATTCATACGCAATAATTTGATATCACCATAGTTTATAGGGAATAAAAACGCCCAAAAACGCACACTAATATCGACTCGCACCTCATGTGCAACATTGCAATACCTCTTATTTTTCCTGAGACGTATTGATTGCCTTATTAACCAATTTCAGTGCTGAACTATTTTAAATAATAGTTTTGCCGCTGCGGATACCTTTTATCTATGGGAAGGAATGGCTCCAACCTGCGCGCCATTTCTACGCACTCTGACGGGAGTATTTCGAATGAGCAAGATCACTGTCCTCTCCACATTGACGAAATCAGAAACCACTATGGAGGGGACTCAGGTCATTCTGAATGACCCCTCTATCGTCACGCTCCACGTGGGCCGCGCCGATATTGCAGGTTACAGCCGCAGCAACGACGATCTCATTGTTCGCCTGACGTCAGGTGAAACCATTACGCTGAAAAATTTCTACGCGGCGGGCAACGGCAGCCAGCTGGTACTGGAGGAGACAGACGGTGCGCTGTGGTGGATTGAAGATCCGCTGGCGGCTGAACAGTACGAGTCAATCGCCTCAACCGAGGCGCTGCTGGCCGGTGGTGCCACCGGTTCGGCAGGTGAAGGAGCAGTATGGCCCTGGGTGCTGGGTGGTCTGGCGGTTGCCGGTGGGATTGCCATCGCCGCAAGCGGTGGTGGTGGCGGCGGCGGTGGTGATGATGATAACAACAATCCCCTCCCTCCGAATCCGGGCGATCCGGATACGACAGCCCCCAATGCGCCAACCAACCTCCAGCTCTCCACAGACGGCACCACAGTTACGGGCTCTGCCGAGCCGGGCAGCACGGTAACCATTCGCGATGCCAACGGGAATATCATCGGCAGAGGCCAGGCGGGGAGCGACGGCAAATTCTCCATTGGTCTGGACGGCCCCGTTAATGCGGGCGAGACCCTTACCGCCACGGCCACAGACAGCGCGGGCAACGTCAGTAAGGAGACCCAGCTTGCGGTAACCGACACCGTTGCGCCAGAGGCACCAACCAACCTGCAACTCTCCACCGACGGCACCACCATCACCGGCTCCGCGGAGCCTGGCAGCACGGTAACCATTCGCGATGCGAACGGGAATATTATCGGCAAAGGCCAGGCGGGGAGCGATGGTAAATTCACTATCGACCTGGGCGCTCCCGTTAACGCTGGCGAGACCCTTACCGCCACGGCCACAGACAGCGCGGGCAACGTCAGTAAAGAGACTCAGCTTGGGGTGACAGACACCGTCGCCCCCGACGCGCCAACAATAGTTCTGGTAAACGACGACGTGGGTAGCATCAAAGGGCCATTGACCAGCGGTCAGAGCACGGATGATACCCGTCCTACCTTCAGCGGGCAGGGTGAAGCCGGTGCTACCATTACCCTCTTCGATAATGGCAAGCAGATAGGCACCACTAAAGTTAGCGCGGACGGTAGCTGGAGCTTTACGCCAGGCAGTAATCTGAGTGAAGGGATCCATAACATTACCGTGAAAGCGACCGACGCGGCGGGCAATACCAGCCCGGCCTCCGCAGGTTTTACGGTGATTGTCGATATTACCCCCCCTGCCGCGCCTACCGCAGCCATCGTCAATGACCAGAGCGGCAGCGTAGTGGGTGTAGTGCAAAACGGACAGAGTACCGACGAGAATCAGCCCGTCCTGACCGGGACCGGCGTGCCGGGCAGCAAACTCACCATTTACGATAATAACGTCGTAGTTGGCAACGTCACGGTACTGCAAAACGGGACCTGGAGCTTCAAGCCGACGGCCCCTCTGAACGAAGGTTCGCACACCATCACCGTGCGGGAGAGCGATGCTGCTGGCAACCTCAGCCAGCCTTCCACCCCCATTACCTTCATCGTTGATACCACGCCACCGGAAGCGCCAACCTTAGATCCGATGGCGCCAGAAGGCATTTTCGTTACCGGCAAGGCCGAGGCGAACAGCACCGTATTTATCTATAGCGGAACGACCTTACTGGGTCAGGCTACGGCGGGTGCAGACGGCACCTTTAGCGTGCGCCTGAACTCAGCGCAAACCGACGGCCAACAGCTGAACGTGGTGGTACAAGATACGGCGGGCAACCGTAGCACCCCAGTAAACTTCGATGCCACCGACTCCGGCTTCCCGGACTCCCCGCTGATTGTGCGTGTGGAAAATAATAACGGCGCGGATCCGGTGGCCATTGGTAACGGCCAGCCGACCAATGACACGACGCCGCTTATCAGCGGTACTGCGGCAGCCAACGCCACGATTAACCTGCTGATCAACGGGACCGCATACGGCCCGATCACGGCAAACGGAAACGGTGAGTGGAGCTTCTCGCCTCCTGCCCTGCCCGATGCCGACTACGTAATTACCGCCACCGCGACAACCCCAGCCGGCACCAGCGGACCGTCGCTGACCTGGAATTTCACCATTGATACCGCCCCGCCGACCGCGCCGGATGACGTTGAAGTCTCCGGAAACGGTACGCAGGTGACCGGTACGGCCGAAGCGGGCAGCACCGTGACGGTGAAAGATGCCGATGGCGATACCATTGGCACCGCGACGGCGGGCCCGGATGGCCGCTTTACCGTCACCATTTCACCGGCTCAGGTCAATGGCGAAGCCATTACCGTGACGGCAACAGACGTTGCGGGCAACCCGAGCACCGTGACCAATGCCAACGCGCCAGATATCACCGCACCTGGGATCCCGCAAAATGTGGTGGTGGCTCCCGATGGCGCCAGCATTAGCGGTGATGCGGAACCGAACAGCACCGTCATCGTTCGCGATCAGGACGACAACGTGGTGGGCCAGGGCCAGGCCAACAACGACGGTAAATTCGAGCTGACGCTGGATCCACCGCAAACTAACGGCCAGCTGCTGGACGTCACGGCCAGTGACGGAAATGACAATACCAGCGTGCCGGCACAGGTCGACGCGCCGGATTCTACCCCACCAGCCGCACCGGGTGACCTGGCGGTAAGCCCTGACGGGACCACCGTCACCGGCACCACCGAGCCGGGCAGCACCGTCACCGTGAAAGATGGCGACACCACCATCGGCACCGGCAAGGCAGATGACAGTGGTAATTTCTCTGTCACGATTACTCCTCCGCAACGCAACGGTGAAAGCCTGGACGTCAGCGCCACCGACCCGACCGGCAACCCTGGGCCGGCTGCATCGGTGAACGCGCCGGACACAACGGCACCGGAAGCGCCGGTGATCCTGAGCGTCAATGATAACGTGGAAGCCAACACCGGAAATCTGGATAACGGGGCCACCACCAATGACAATACGCCGCTGATTAGCGGGACCGGCGAGCCGGGCTCGACTATCACCCTGCTGAATAATGGCGTCTTCCTGGCGACCGTCACCGTGCTGGAGAATGGCAGCTGGAGCTATACGCCTGCCGCCCTTACCGAAGGCGGGCACCTGTTCACAGCAACCTCTAAGGACGCGGCGGGCAACGTCAGCGGGCTATCAAACAGCTGGAGCATCACCGTTGATACCGCTCTGCCTGATGCCCCGACGATCGGCACCATTATCGATAACGTGGAGGGCGGCGCAGGCACCGTCACCAGCGGTCAGCCCACCAACGACGGCACCCCTACGATTAACGGTACCGGCGAACCTGGTGCGACCATCAGCATTCGTCTGGACGGCGAGGAGTTCGCCAGCGTGACCGTTCTGCCGAACGGGACCTGGACCTGGACCCCGACGACACCGATCCCAGATGGGGATTACACGCTGACCACCGTCGCCACTGACGCGGCGGGCAACGTCAGCGAGGCATCGCCTGATTTCACCCTGAGCATCGATACCCGGGAGCCGGGCCAACCGACAATCGGCACCATTACCGACAATGTGGGTCCTAACACCGGGCCGATTGCCAACGGCGCGGCCACCGACGACACCACACCAACGCTCACCGGCACCACCGATCCGGGCACGACCGTCACCATTTATGATGGTGACAACCCGATCGGCACCGCCACGGTTCAGCCGAACGGCGACTGGAGCTTTACCCCGCAGGTTCCGCTGACGGAAGGGCCACACACCCTTACCGTGGTGGCGACCAATCCGGCAGGCACCGCCACGACCTCTACCCCGGTCAACCTGGTGATTGATACCACCGCGCCGGAGACCCCGGCTGCGCCAGCGGTCACCGCCAACCCGGACGGGACCACGCCAACGGATCTGAGCTCGGGCAGTACCACGCGCGACACTACCCCAACCCTGAGCGGCAGCGGTACGGAAGGGGATATCATCACCATCTACAACGGTGACGAAGTCCTGGATACGGTGACCATTCCGGCCGGTGGTGTCTGGACCTGGACACCGACAGAGCCGCTGGACGATGGCACCTACGATCTTACCCTGACGGTGACCGCCCAGGATGGCGCAGGCAACAGCAGTGCGCCGTCGCAGGCGGTCTCTATCACTATTGATACCGATCCACCGGCGGTGCCGGATGTCCCGGTGGTAACCGATAACGTGGCCCAGGGTACTGGCCCGGTGGCGGACAATGGCAGCACCAACGATCCGCGTCCGGTCCTGAGCGGTACCGGGGTGGCGAACGATGTCATCACCATTTACGACAGCGCCTCCGCCAATCCTGGTAACGTGGTCGGCACCGTTACGGTCGATGCTAACGGCAACTGGAGCTGGAGACCGGAGGGCAACCTCACCGAAGGGGACCACACCTTTACCACTACCGCCACCGACCCGGCGGGGAACGAATCCATTGCATCTGGCGGTATCACGGTCACTGTGGATATCAGCGCGCCGGAAATTCCGGTGATTACGACCGTAGGCGGAGCCGGTAACGGCGGTGCCACGGACGATACTACGCCTGCGATCGCCGGCACCCTGGAGAACGCAGACGGCGATGCCACCGAGGTCATCATCTATAACAACGGGGTCGAAATCGGCCGCGCGCCGATTATCGACGGCGCCTGGACCTTTACCCCAACGACCGCGCTGCCAGATGGGCCGCTGAACCTTACCGCCGCCGCGGTGGATGCGGCGGGCAACCTGAGCGCCACCAGCCCGGTCGTGACCGTCACCATCGATACGCTGGCCCCGTCCGTGCCGCAGATTGATGCGGTAGAAGGCGCCACCCTGGTGGGTGACATACTCTATAGCCGCGACAGTACACCAACCATTACCGGTACCGGCGAGCCAGGCAGCAGGATTACAGTGACTATCGATGGCACAGCGCTCGAAAGTTCCCCGACCGTGCAGCCAGACGGTACCTGGTCGATTACCTTACCAGGCAATCTTGCCCTCTCTGACGCCGCCCATACCATCGAGATTGTTGCTACCGACCCCGCCGGCAACACAACTTCCGGCGAGCCGATCTCTCTGACGGTTGACACCACCCCGCCAGGGGCACCAACGGTGACCGCCCTGGCCCCTGAAGGCACGCCGCTTACCGGCACCGCCGAGGCGGGCTCCACGGTGGTGATTACCGGCCCGGGCAATGTTGAACTGGGCCGCGGCGTAGCCGATGCGCAGGGCAATTTCAGCATCGCCCTGTCACCGGCGCAAACCAGCCCGACCACCCTGACCCTGACCGCCACCGACGCGGCCGGTAACCCGGGCGCCTCCACCGATTACGAGGTCACCCTTGAGGTGGATCTGCCGGACGTGCCGGTCATTACCACCATTATTGATGGCGAGGGCGCGGTAACGGGGGATGTGAAAGGGAAAACCTCTGACGACCCTACCCCGACGCTGAACGGCACCGCACCGGCAAACAGCACGGTAAACATCTTCCTGGACGGCAACCCTGTGGCGGTGGCGACGGTGACAGCTGGCCCCGATGGTACCTGGACATGGCCGGTCGCCCCGGCACTCACCGAAGGGGCTCATAGCTTTGCGGTCAGCGCGACACAGGACGACGCCACCAGTGGGCTTTCGCCTGCGGCAAGCGTGACGATCGACCTGACCGCGCCGAACGCGCCGGTGATTGGCGCGGTGACTGACGATGTCGCGCCGGGCACCGGGCCGCTGACCTCGGGCCAGACGACCAATGACGCACAACCGACCCTCTCCGGGCGTGGCACGCCGGGCGAGACCATCACCGTCTACGACAATGACACCCCGATCGGCACCGCACTGGTCGGTGCCACCGGTAGCTGGACCTTTACCCCTACCGAGGCGCTCGGCGAGGGCAACCACTCTCTGACCATTACCGCCACCGATCCGGCGGGCAACGAGAGCGATCCGTCCGCAGCCTTTACCCTGGTGGTGGATACCGTCTCCCTCACGCCGACCATCACCAACGTGTCGGATAACGTCGATCCCGTTCAGGGAACCATCCCTACCAACGGGGTGACCAATGACAACACGCCGACCCTGACCGGCACCGCTGAGCCTAACAGCGTGGTCACCATCTCCGATGGCAACACGGTGTTGGGTACCGCCATTGCCAACGCAAGCGGCACCTGGACCTTCACCCCGACCCTGGCGGAAGGGACACATAACTTCACCGTCATCGCCACCGATCCGCAGGGCAACGTCAGCGACGCCTCAACGCCATGGACGGTGGTGGTCGATACCACTGCGCCAACCCTGCCCGTTATCACCAGCGTGAGCGACAACGTGGAGGGGGGCACTGGCAATCTGACCAACGGACAGCTCACCAACGACGCCACCCCTACCCTCACCGGTACGGGTGAAGAGGGAAGCACTGTTCGTATCCTCGATGGCAACACGGTGATTGGCAGTGTGGTGGTCGGTGAGGGAGGCACCTGGTCCTTCACGCCAGAACCGGCGCTGACAAACGGGCCGCATAGCCTGCGCGTCAACGCTATCGATCCGGCCGGTAACGTGAGCGCGAATTCACCGGTCTTTACTATTACGGTAGATATCACTCCGCCTGCCGCGCCTGCCATTACCAGCGTGGTGGATGATGTCGGTCCGGCGACCGGCACCCTCGCCAGCGGGGCCTCGACCAACGACAACCTGCCTACCTTCAACGGTACCGGCGAAGTGGGCGCCACCATTCAGATCTTTGACAACGATGCGCTGATCGGCACCGCCGTGGTCAGCGCTGCCGGCACCTGGACCTTTACGCCGACGACCGCACTGACCGACGGGCCGCATGTATTCAGCCTCTCCGCCGTCGACGCGGCAGGCAACACCAGCGTCACCTCCACGCTCTATAACCTGACGGTGGACACCGCCGCGCCGAATACCCCAACGCTTCTCAGCGTCACCGACGATCAGGGCCCGAACACCGGAACCCTGACCAACGGACAGGCCACCAACGATCAGCAGCCAACGCTGGCAGGTACGGCGGAGGCCGGTGCGATCGTGCGTATCCTCGATAACGGCGTGCAGATTGGTGAGACGACGGCCGGGTCAGACGGTCGCTGGACATTCTCCCCTGATTCCGCGCTGAGCAACGGCAGCCATACGCTGACCATTACGGCGACCGATGCGGCGGGTAACGTCAGTACACCGACGCAGGGCTTCGTGGTGGTGGTTGATAACGTGCCGCCGCAGGCACCGCTCATCAGCCAGGCTATCGATGACCAGGGCAGCATTACCGGCCCGATCGGCAGCGGTCAGCCAACTAACGATGCGCAACCGGTGCTGAACGGCACCAGCGAACCGAACGCCGTGGTGCGCGTCTTTGAAGGCAACACGCTCATCGGCCAGACTCAGGCTAACGCGGACGGCAGCTGGTCGCTGCCTGTCGAAACGGCGTTCCTTGACGGCCAGCACGTGCTGACCGCAAGAGCCGTCGACGCGGCAGGCAACGTGAGCCCGCCATCGCCATCCTTTACCCTCAACATTGACACCCAGCCACCTGCCACGCCGGTGCTGACCAGCGTGACCGACGACGTTCCGGCAGGTACCGGCCCATTGACCAACGGCCAGACCACCAACGACAACCGACCAACCCTGGCAGGGACGGCCGAGGCGGGCTCAACGGTGAGTATCTACGACGGTACGACCCTGTTGGGCACCGTTGTGGCCACAAACGGTAACTGGACCTTCACGCCAACGACACCGCTGGCGGATGGCAGCCATAACCTGACCGTCACCGCCACCGACGCGGCGGGTAACAGCAGCACGGCAACCGGTGGCTTTACCATCGTGGTGGATGCCACCGCACCTGCGGTGCCAGTGATTACCACCATCGTGGATGACGTCGGGTCAATTACCGGCCCGGTCACCAGCGCGACACCGACTAACGACAACCGGCCAACCCTCAACGGCACCGCGGAAGCGGGCGCGACGGTGACCATCTATGACGGCACCACCGTTGTGGGCCAGGCCGTCGCGGATGCGAACGGCAACTGGAGCCTGCCACAAACCAACGTGGCCCTGAGCGAAGGCCAGCATAACTTTACCGTTACCGCCACCGATGCAGCGGGTAACAGCAGCGCCGCCTCGCCCATCACCTCCATTGTGGTGGATACCGTTGCGCCGCTGCAGCCAACCAGCCTGGCGGTGGTTAATAACGGCACCCGCGTCACCGGTCTTGCCGAGGCGGGCAGCACCGTGACGATCACCAGCGCCAACGGTACCGTTCTCGGTACCGCCACGGCGAACGGTGACGGCACCTTTACCGCAACCATCTCCCCGGCACAGACCAACGGCGAAGCACTGCAGGTCTTCGCCACCGACCGGGCGGGTAACGCGGGCACGACCTCCGCCGTGACGGCACCGTTCACGACGCTGCCGAATGCGCCGGTCATTACCACCGTTACCGATGGTGAGTCTCCGGTGACGGGTACCCTGACCAACGGTCAGGCCACCAATGATTCAACCCCGACGCTGGCCGGTACCGCGCAGCCAAACTCTACGGTCACCATCTATGATAACGGCGTCTCTATCGGCACCGCACAGGCTAACGGCAGCGGCGCGTGGACCTTCACGCCGACGACAGGGCTGACGGAGGGCTCACACGCCTTCACCGCCACGGCGAGTAACGCCACCGGCACCGGCCCGGCGTCGACGTCTACCTCGGTGATCGTGGACACCCTGGCGCCGAATGCACCGCAGGGTACCTTTAACGCCGATGGCAGCATATTGAGCGGCACCGCCGAAGCCGGCAGTACGGTCACCATCAACACGCCGAATGGTTCGTTCACGACGGTCGCCAATGCTAACGGGACCTTCAGCTACACCTTCCAGCAAAAACAGGTCGACGGGGAGCAGATTACCGTTACGGCGACCGATGCTGCGGGCAATGTCTCCACTACGTTCCCCGTGACGGCGCCGGTTCTGCCGCTCTCTGCCAGCGATAACGCGATTGAGCTGGAGCTGGGAACGACCGCTACGGTGACCAATACCCAGTACAGCGATTATGGGTTCCTGCTGGTGGGCGCGGTGGGTAACGTGCTGACGCTGCTTGGCAACGACACCGCTCAGGTGGACTTCACCGTCGGAGCGGGCGGCAGCGCCAACATGACCATCGACGCTAACGCCTCCGGGGTGGTGCTCTCGCTGCTCAATACCCTTGAGCTGGTGGTGCAGCGCTGGGATGCGGTCAACAACACCTGGACTACGGTAGTGGATACCGGCCTGCCGCAGTTTGCCAACCTGCTGACGCTGGGGGCGAGCGGGGTAACGCTTAACCTCAATGATCTGACGGGCGGGCAGTACCGGGTACTGAGCTATAACACCAACCTGCTGGCGACAGGCTCGTATACCAGCCTGAACGTGAATATCACCGAAACCAGCGCGGGCACCTTGACCGGTGAAACGGCCCAGAGCGGGAACGTGATTGATGACGTGGATCCGACCACGGGCAGCGACACCGCCCCGATCGGGACGCTGGTCACCAGCATAACTAACGCACTTGGCCAGAGCGTCGCGGTTAACGCCACCGGCGATACCGTTGTTCAGGGGCAGTACGGCACCTTAACTATCCGCAGCGATGGTACTTATACTTACGCCCTGAACAGCAATGCCGGTCCATCAGTTCTGGGTCGCACGGAGAGCTTCACCTATACCCTTACCGGTGGCGGCACCACCGACTCCGCGAAGCTGGTGATTTCGCTTGGCCAGGGCACCGTCAGTAACGGCGTGGTGGCGACGGACAACACCGCCTCCCTGACCTTCGATACCACCGTCAGCGCGGTAGATAACGGCCCGTCTTCGCAGGGCGGCTTCACCGTGGTGGGTATCAATCTTGGCTCGACGCTGGGGCTGAACCTGCTGGACGATCTGAGCAATCCGATCATCTACAACGTGGAAGACGGCACCACCCGCACCATGACCATTCAGGCCTCGGTAGGGGGCGTGGCGCTGGCCTCCACCTTTGATCTGTACGTCTATAAGTTCAACGAAGCGACGCAGACCTTCGAGCAGTACCGCACCGTAGCTAACTGGCTGCGTGCCCCGCTGCTCGGCGGCACCTCGCCGCAGTTAACCCTGCAACTGCCGGCCGGGGAGTATCTGTTCCTGCTTAACACGGCGGCGGGGATCACCGCCCTGACCGGTTACACCCTCAACGTGCTGCAGGATCATGTCTACAGCGTAGAGAGCGTGTCGGCCACCACCCAGGGTGATGTGCTGTCGGATGACATCGTGCCGAACGGCACGGTGGTCAGCCAGGTGAACGGCGTGGCGGTGAGCGCCACTGGCGTCACCACCATCGAAGGGGAGTACGGTACCTTACGTATTAACGCTCAGGGGGAATACACCTATACCCTGCGCAGCGGCGTAGGATCCAACGGGATTAATACCCCTGACACCTTCGTCTATACCGTGCGTACGCCGACCGGCGTGACCGATACCGCCTCACTGAATATCACCCCGACGGCGCGTCCGCTGGATGCGGTGAATGATGTGAGCCAGGCGGTTGACGTAGCCTCGGTCCACCATACCGCGGCTTACTCAGACACCACGGTCGGTTCTGCGAGCTGGACATCGGCACTGCTGGGCGCCACCCAGGGCAGCGGCAGCGGTACCTTTGTCGTTGATGCAAATACCGCGCTGCACAACGTGGTGCTGAACTTCAACGTCGCCTCGCTGCTTAACCTGGGCGGGCTGACGGTGAACTGGACCCTCTCTCAGGGCGGGACCACCATTCGTACCGGCTCCTTCGGCGGCGGTATTCTGCTGGGAGGCAACGCTTCTATTAACCTGACCGGCCTGGATCTGGACGCGGGCACCTACACACTTAGCTACACCGGCCGAGTAGGTGCACTGAGCGTGGGGAATATCACCATTACCCCGAGCGTAACCGGCACCAGCTTCTCGCTGTCCCAGTTCGACTCCACCAGCGGCCATACCGTTAACGGCAATATCTTTGACGGTACTGACTCTCAGGGGGCGATGGATCAGCTGCACTCGGTGGATACGCGTCTGAGCATTACCGGCTTTAACGGCGTGACCTCTACGATCGATCCGTACGAGTCCAGCAGCGCCACGGTGACCGTACAGGGGCGCTACGGCACTCTGTCGATCGCCGCCGATGGGGATTACACCTATACCCTTAAAAGCGGTGTTGCGCTCTCCAGTATCACGACCAAGGAAGTCTTCAACTACACTCTGACTGAGGGTGGAAAAACAGACACTGCCTCTCTGACCATTAACATGGCGCCGAAATTTATCAGCTCCGAACATAATGATCAGATTACCGGCACCGTGTATGGCGACACCCTGATTTACCAGGTGTTGAACAACACGGCGGGCAATGCCACCGGGGGCAACAGCAGCGGCGATCACTGGACCAACTTCTCGCTCACGCAGGGCGACAAGATTGATATCGGCGATCTGCTGGTGGGCTGGAACGGACAGAGCTCGACGCTGGGTAATTACATTCAGGTGAGCACCAGCGGCAACAATACGGTGATCTCCATTGACCGCGATGGCACAGGAACCGCCTACGCTAAATCGACGCTTGTCACGCTGGATAATGTGCAAACCACCTATGAGGAGCTGGTGTCCCAGAATCACATCATTACCTAATGACGCTAAAAACAGACCCGGGCGCGTGCCGCCCGGGCTGAACACAATAGAGCTATACCCTTCATCATTCGAGCTGCATGACAAAACGCCTGACGCGTTTTGAGGTCCCCTGCAGCGGCCCCGCAGGACAAGGCCCTGGAATGAATCGGGTAATAAAGCCAGCCTGAATGATGACGGGTATATATTGATTTTTTAGGGATAAAAGCATGGATAAAGTGTCTTGCTGGTGGCTGTCGTGCTGCCTTTTTTCCACCCCGCTTTTCGCGGAGATATCGCCTGCCGTTATTAATCCTGCGCTTTTAAGCGAACAACAGGAACTCCCCGCCTTAAATGGCCGCGTCGCACTGCCAGCCACTAAACCGCCATCCGGAACGCTAACGGTACAGGACGCCGTCACCCGCGCCGTCACCTGGCATCCGACTATTCGCGAGGCGGTGGGCAAGCTCTATGAACAGACAGAGCAGGTGGATGTCGCGAAATCGAAATACTATCCCCAGGTCAATGCCGGGATGGAAAACGGCTATACCCATGACGGCTACGACAACGGTTTTACCCCCTCGCTGGTGCTTTCGCTTTCGCAGATGCTGTACGATTTTGGCAAGGTAGCAAGCCAGGTACGGGCAGAAAGCGCCGGTGTGGCCCAGCAGCAAGCCAACGTCCTGGTCAGCATCGATACCATCGCCCACGACACCGCCCTGGCGCTGGTGCAGGTGCAAACCTGGCAGCAGATGGTCGAGACCGCGAAAGAGCAGCTCGATGCCCTCTCCTCCATCGGCACGCTGGCACGCCAGCGTAATGACGAAGGGGCCAGCTCGCTGTCGGATGTGGTGCAGACCGAAGCGCGCATCGAGGCGGCGCGCGCCCAACTGATGCAGTATCAGGCAAGCCTGGACAGCTCCCGCGCCACGCTAATGAGCTACCTCGGCTGGGATAACCTCAATACGGTGAGCAATGACTTCCCGCAAAAGCTGGGAAAGAGTTGCGACCTGGCAGAGCCGGATGACCGCCTGGTTCCGGCCGTGCTGGCCGCCTGGGCGCAGGCCAACGTCGCCCAGGCCAACCTGGATTATGCTAATGCCCAGATGACGCCGACCCTTTCACTGGAACCGGAGGTGCGCCACTACCTTAACGATCGCTACTCGGGCAACGATGTGCGCGACCGCACCCAGTATTCGGCCTGGGTGAAAGTCCAGATGCCGCTCTATCAGGGGGGCGGCCTGACCGCTCGTCGTAACGCCGCTGGTCACGCGGTCGAGGCGGCCCAGTCAACGATCCAGCGCACGCGTCTGGAAGTGCGAAGAGATCTGCAGGAGTCCCGCAGCCAGGTGCTGAGCCTGATGAGCACCCTGCAGATTCAGGCCCGTCAGGAAACGCTCAGCCAGCGCACCCGTGAACTCTATCAACAGCAGTACCTCGACCTCGGCTCCCGTCCGTTACTGGATGTGCTGAACGCCGAGCAGGAAGTTTATCAGGCACGCTTTACCCAACAGCAAACCGCCGGACAACTGCACCAGCTTCAGCTGAATTGTCTCTACAACACCGGGCGCCTGCGCAACGCGTTCAGCCTTGATAACCGCACTATTCAGTCCGTGGAGATCCAGCCATGACGCAAAACGATTCAGATCAACAGGCGCCCCTCAGCCAGCAGTCGCTGGAGCTGTGGGCGCAGGCGTTTGGCTACGTGGCGACGCGCTACCGGGTCACCTGCTCCCCCGGCGCGCTGGTCGCCAGCGCCCCCTGGCTAAAAGATAAGCCTAAAATCCCGGCGTTGACCGGGCTGGCGCGCGACGCAGGATTAAGCTTTAAGCTCCTGAGCAACGAACAGGCGTCTATTAACAGCTGGCGCTTGCCGGTGGTGGCGGAGCTGGACGATGGCAATATCGGCGTAATCGAACATTTTGACGGAGAAGATACCCTCGACGTCTGCTTCTTCGACGATAAAACGCACGTCAATCGCCTCTCGATGAGCGCCCTGCTGCCTAAAATCCGCCACGTGGTAGCCTTACGCCCGCTGTCGGCGCTGAAAGACAGCCGCGTGGATGCCTATATTTCGCAATATCGTCCTGACTGGCTCTATCGGCTGGTCATGCGCGACATGCGCCCCTATGCCTACGTGATGCTGGCGGCGCTTTTCGTTAACGTCCTGTCGCTGGCGGGTATTCTCTTCTCGATGCAGGTCTACGACCGGGTCATTCCGGCGCAGTCCTATCCCACCCTGTATGTGCTGACCATCGGGGTGCTCATCGCCACGCTGTTTGGTTTTTTACTGCGAATGGCCCGCAGCCACATCATGGATCTGCTGGGTAAACGCGCGGATTTACGCGTCTCTGACCGCGTCTTTGGGCACGCCCTGCGCCTGCGCAATAGTGCTATTCCCCGCTCTACCGGCAGCTTTATCTCGCAGCTGCGCGAGCTGGAGCAGATCCGCGAGATGGTCACCTCCTCCACGATCTCGACGATTGTCGATCTCCCCTTCTTCCTGTTGTTTGTGGTGGTGCTGGCGATTATCGCCCCGCAGCTTGCGTGGATTGCCCCGGTGGCGGCGGTGCTGATGGTGCTGCCGGGGCTGCTGTTACAGAAAAAGCTGGCGGCGCTGGCGAAGCAGGCGGCCCACGAGTCAACCCTGCGTAACGCGGTACTGGTGGAGAGCGTGCAGGGGCTGGAAGATATCAAGCTGATGCAGGCGGAGAACCGGTTTTTACAGCAGTGGAACAGCTACATCCAGATTACCGCCGAGTCCGGTCTGCGCACCCGCGAGTTGACGCAGAACCTGATCAGCTGGGGAATGACCATTCAGAGCCTGGTGTACGCCGCCGTGATTGTGGTGGGTGCCCCGATGGTGATCGAAGGGGAGATGACCACCGGTGCCGTGGTGGCCGCCTCGATGCTTGCCTCTCGCATGGTGGCGCCCATGGCCACGCTGTGTGGCGTGCTGGCCCGCTGGCAGCAGGTGAAAGCCGCCAAAGAGGGGCTGGACAGCATTATGCAGCTGCCCACCGAGAACCAGCGTGAAGAGACCCCTATCCGCCAGGATGTGTTGCGCGGTCACTACCTGTTTGAGCAGGCCCAGTTCCGCTATGGCGGCGAGGAGCAGCGTGTGGCGCTGCGCATCAACCGCCTGGAGATCAAGCCTGGCGAAAAAGTGGCGATCCTCGGGCGCAACGGCGCGGGCAAATCGACGCTGCTGCAGGCGATGATCGGCGGCATGGATCTGATCGACGGCGAATCGCGGATAGATAACATCAGCCTGCCGCATCTCGACGTGGCCGATCTCCGGCGTAACGTGGGGCTAATGACCCAGAATGCCCGCCTCTTTTACGGCACCCTGCGTGAAAACATTACCCTCGGCACGCCGCGCGCTACTGACGAGGAGATCTTCCAGGTGCTGACCATGTGCGGTGCCGCGACCTTTGTCCAGAAACTGCCAAAAGGGCTGGATCACCCGATCATGGAGAACGGCGTGGGCCTCTCGGGCGGCCAGCGCCAGTCGATTTTGTTGGCACGTATGTTCCTGCGTGACCCCAATATCGTGCTGCTCGACGAGCCGACCGCCTCGCTGGATGAACATACCGAGCGCGAATTCATTCAACATTTGCAGGCCTGGCTCGGCAACCGCACGCTGATCGTCGCCACCCACCGGGTGCCGGTGCTGGAGCTGGTAGACAGGGTGGTGGTCCTGAAAGAGGGGATGCTGGTAATGGACGCGCCGAAAGCACAGGCATTAAGCAATAGCCGCATGCAGCAGCAGGCGAACGGACGGGAGTGGAAAAATGAAAATCAGTCAGCGTGACGCCGCGGCGATGGATGACCTTGATAACGCGCTCGGCAGCGAGAGCGGCTATACCGGAGCGCGCAATATTATTCTCTTTACGCTGGCGCTGTTTGTGGTGCTGGGCGCCTGGGCCTGGTGGGGGATCCTCGACGAGGTTTCCACCGGTACCGGGAAAGTGATCCCCAGCTCGCGTGAGCAAAAGCTGCAGTCGCTCGACGGGGGGATCCTTGCTGAACTGATGGTGCATGAGGGGGATCAGGTGCAGGCCGGCCAGGTCCTGGCGCGGATGGACCCTACCCGCTCTGAATCCAACGTGGGGGAGAGCGCAGCGCGTTATCGCGCCTCTCTGGCCTCCAGCGCCCGCCTCTATGCCGAGGTGAACGACCTGCCGCTGAAGTTCCCCCCTTCGCTGGCAAAGTGGACCGATCTCACTGCCAGCGAAACCCGGCTGTATAACTCCCGCCGCGCTCAGCTGGAAGATACCCAGCGCGAGTTGCGACAGGCCCTGGCGCTGGCCAATAAAGAGCTCGCCATTACCCAGCGGCTGGTGAAAACCGGTGCTGCAAGCCATGTGGAAGAGCTGCGTTTACAGCGTCAGAAGAGCGACCTGGAGCTGAAGCTTACCGATGTGCGTTCGCAATATTATGTGCAGGCCCGCGAAGCGCTCTCGAAAGCCAATGCCGAGGTGGATATGGTATCGGCGGTTCTGAAGGGGCGTGAGGACTCAGTGACGCGGCTGACGGTCAAATCCCCGGTACGGGGGATTGTGAAAAACATCAAAGTGACAACCATCGGTGGCGTTATTCCGCCCAACGGTGAGCTGATGGAGATTGTACCGGTGGACGATCATCTCCTGATCGAAACGCGTCTTTCGCCGCGTGATATCGCCTTTATCCACCCTGACCAGAAGGCGCTGGTGAAGATCTCCGCCTACGATTACGCCATCTACGGTGGGCTGGAAGGCGTGGTTGAGACCATCTCACCGGATACGATTCAGGACGAAGCCAAACCCGAAGTCTTCTACTACCGGGTCTTTATCCGCACCAATCAGGATTATCTGGTGAACAAGGCAGGAAGGCACTTTTCGATTGTGCCCGGAATGATTGCGACTGTGGATATTAAGACCGGTGAGAAGTCGGTGCTCGACTATATGATCAAGCCGTTCAACCGCGCAAAAGAGGCGCTGAGAGAGCGGTAAGCAAAAATGTAAAAGGGCCTGAGACTGGCCCTTTTAGTCAAGCAAATTCGCGCTCCAGAACATCAACAATGAGCTGATTCTTTGAAACGGCATGTTGTTTAGCTATCGCTGTTAAACGCGATCCCAGACGGCTTGAAACGCGCAATGTCAGACGCTCCAGATGCTCCTGACAGTAGGGTTCAATGCCCTCCTCTGCGCAATCCTTAAGATATTCTGTGAGTGAGATTTCACCCTGCTGGCGAAGGCCATCGATACTATTAGCGACAAAATCACAATAGCCGGAAACATTGAGAAATTTGCCCCGAAAAGCGCCAATTTCGGCCTCAAAATTTATTACCGCAGGCTGCCCCATAATCATCATGATATTACTGGTTTTAATCATAATTAACTCCTACCGACTCTTCGAACCATGCCTGTAAACCTTTTACCGCCCCTTTATCCATTACACTCCCCGGGTGCGGTTGATGCGTCAGCCAGAGTGAACCTGAAAGGACAAAACGACGTCTTGAACCATTGCCATTTTTGACTTTACCGCCGAGGTATTGGATGAGACTGACGACATCATCCCATTTGATGCCTGATTTAGGCGGCACAGTCATTACGTCATCAAACGTTTTACGATGTCTGGAATTGAGTTCACTGACTTGTATCATCCTGCATCCTGTTGACGTCCTGTCATGTAATCATTCTAGCTACCGCACCGCAGTGACGTCAACAAATGACGTCACTGCGATAGATCATTTGCTTATAGGTACAGACTGCAGGCAAAGGGGCAATGCCCGGTGAGCATCGACACTCATTTTGCGTCCTTATGCACTGCATCAGTCCACATACTTTAACCAGGCTCACTCTGTATCCTGTATTTCCTTGCCACAGTCTGATGACATTTCTGGATATTTCTTAAAAAGGAAACGGTTTTAAATATATTTCTCATCAGGCAAGCTCACTTTATAAACAAAATATATTCGACAAATATTTGCCAATAAGAATTCAAACATATCTATTGAAAATTGACTGAGGTCAATAATCCATGAGATATGATTGCTTAAGCCCTTCACCCCCCTACCAAACGGTAAATTTATTTTATTTTAGTCCCTTCAAGATAATTAAGAATTGTCTCAACAACTTTATTTTTTTATAGGCTATAAGCCCTTAAAGCAGTTATGTAAACTTACGTAAAGAACCCCGCCACGTCTGGAACTCAATGCTGAACCGCAACGTAAAAGTAATTTAGCGCTGCGCTTAAGCGGAAGAGCGATGCAATACATCATCTTGCCGCAGTT
This sequence comes from Leclercia sp. UBA7405, assembly GCF_037152215.1. Classification (NCBI taxonomy): domain Bacteria; kingdom Pseudomonadati; phylum Pseudomonadota; class Gammaproteobacteria; order Enterobacterales; family Enterobacteriaceae; genus Leclercia; species Leclercia sp. UBA7405. Next base: position 76,504 of record NZ_JBBCMR010000006.1, read on the forward strand.
TATTATAAAAACAACCGAAGCGATAATGTGTTAAAAAAACAAAACCATCAATGAAATATCTAAAAACATCGATTTGACTCCTGCCGAATAAAAACTAAATTTAATCCTGAACGACATATTGATACGAACAAATCGTATCTTAACTGACATAAATGCAACATGTGAGGGTTGAAATATGGCAGATCAACGTGGTGGTTCAGGTAATTTCTCTCAAGACCGTGAAAAAGCGTCTGAAGCAGGGAAAAAAGGTGGTCAGCAAAGCGGCGGTAACTTTAAAAACGATCCGCAGCGTGCCTCTGAAGCTGGCAAAAAAGGGGGTCAGAATAGCCATGGTGGCGGACGGAAATCTGACAACTCCTAATTAGTTTTTCATCTTACTAGTGAAGTGAAAAATGAGAGAGCTGCGGGCTTGCGGGCTCGCAGTATTTTACTGTCATCAATAACGGAGCGATCTTATGAATATGAAATCTATGGAAGATGTTTTTATTCATCTGCTATCAGACACCTACAGCGCAGAAAAGCAGCTGACACGTGCGCTGGCGAAACTTGCTCGTGAGGCTTCAAGTGAAAAATTGAGCGCCGCCTTTAAAGCGCACCTTGAAGAGACGCAAGGACAGATCGAACGTATTGATCAGGTCGTGGAATCTGAACCAAACCTGAAAATCAAACGAATGAAGTGTGTTGCGATGGAAGGCTTAATTGAAGAAGCCAATGAAGTCATCGAAAGCACCGAGAAAAATGAAGTCCGCGATGCGGCGTTAATCGCTGCGGCGCAGAAAGTTGAACATTACGAAATTGCCAGCTACGGCACCCTGGCGACCCTCGCCGAACAGTTAGGTTATCGCAAGGCGGTAAAACTGTTGGCTGAAACGCTGGAAGAAGAGAAAGCGACAGATATCAAACTGACTGATTTGGCCGTAGGCAACATCAATCAGAAAGCCGGTAAATAATAACGTTGCAAACACACTGAGGAACAGACTATGAATCACGTAGAACATTACCATGACTGGCTACGCGATGCTCACGCGATGGAAAAGCAAGCCGAATCCATGCTCGAATCGATGGCCAGCCGCATAGACAACTATCCCGATGTACGCGCGCGTATTGAGCAGCACATCACCGAAACCAAACATCAAATTACTGTGCTGGAAGAGATCCTTGATCGCAATGATATCTCGCGCTCGCTGGTAAAAGATTCCATGAGTAAAATGGCAGCCCTGGGTCAGTCCATCGGCGGTATGTTCCCGTCAGATGAGATTGTTAAAGGCTCCATCAGCGGCTATGTTTTCGAGCAGTTCGAGATAGCCTGTTATACCTCTCTGCTGGCGGCAGCGAAGAAGGCTGGCGATACCGCATCAGTACCTGCGATTGAATCTATTCTTGCCGAAGAGCAGCAAATGGCCGACTGGCTGATCCGTCATATTCCGGATACCACGGAACAGTTCCTCCTGCGCTCCGATGCCGATGGCGTGGAAGCGAAAAAATAAATCACAGGAGAGCCTATGTTTCGACACGTAAAACAACTGCAATATACCGTGCGCGTCGCCGAGCCCAATCCGGGCCTGGCGAACCTGCTGCTCGAACAGTTTGGCGGCCCTCAGGGTGAACTGGCTGCCGCCTGCCGTTACTTCACCCAGGGGCTGGGGGATGACGATCCAGGGCGTAAAGATATGCTGATGGATATCGCCACCGAAGAGCTTAGCCACCTGGAGATTATCGGGACGCTGGTTGGCATGCTTAATAAAGGCGCCAAAGGTGAACTGGCAGAAGGGACCGAAAGTGAAGCTGAACTTTATCGTTCGCTAACGGCTAACGGTAACGACAGCCACATCACCTCGCTCCTGTACGGGGGTGGTCCTCCGCTGACCAACTCCGCGGGCGTCCCCTGGACGGCGGCCTATATCGACACCATCGGTGAGGCGACGGCGGATCTGCGCTCCAACATCGCGGCAGAAGCGCGCGCGAAAATCATTTATGAGCGTCTGATTAACGTCACCGACGATCCGGGCGTGAAAGATGCGCTGGCTTTTCTGATGACCCGCGAAGCGGCGCACCAGCTCTCCTTTGAGAAGGCGTTGCAGTCCATTCGCAATAATTTCCCACCGGGGAAATTGCCACCCATCGAGCAATACGCTAACACCTACTACAATATGTCTGAAGGTGGTGAAGTACGGGGCAGCTGGAACAGCGACAATAACTTTGAATACGTCGCTAATCCGCAGCCTGCTGTTGATGGGGGAGATGGCAGCGCGTCTGTGTCTCTGTCAAAAGAGCAAAGCGCCCTGCTTAAAGCGATGGCTAAACGTACCGAGTCGGATCCGAAAGCCGACCCTCTCACCGGCGCAGAACTGGGTGCCGGTAAGAAAAAAGCTTAACCCCTTCTACTATGCCATACCCAAATGCCCCGTCCCCACGGGGCATTCGTTGATGGGGAAGAGAACACATGTTTGAACTCGACGCATTTCATCTTGCCAGGCTGCAGTTTGCCTTTACTGTCTCGTTTCACATTATTTTTCCCGCCTTAACCATCGGCCTCGCCAGCTATCTTGTGGTGCTGGAAGGAATGTGGCTGCGCACCAAAAATGACGTCTGGCGATCGCTCTACCATTTCTGGCTCAAAATCTTCGCCGTCAACTTCGGTATGGGGGTGGTCTCAGGGCTGGTGATGGCCTATCAATTTGGCACCAACTGGAGCGGTTTTTCCCAGTTTGCCGGCAGCATCACCGGGCCGCTACTCACCTATGAGGTGCTCACCGCCTTCTTCCTCGAAGCTGGCTTCCTGGGCGTGATGCTCTTTGGCTGGAACAAGGTTGGGCCGGGGCTGCACTTCTTTGCCACCTGCATGGTGGCGCTGGGCACGCTGATGTCCACATTCTGGATCCTCGCTTCCAACAGCTGGATGCACACGCCACAGGGGTTCAGCATTGAAAATGGTCAGGTCATTCCGCAAGACTGGTTTGCCATTATCTTTAACCCGTCCTTCCCCTATCGTCTTATTCATATGTCCATCGCCGCCTTTTTGAGTAGCGCCCTGTTTGTGGGGGCCTCCGGGGCGTGGCATCTGCTGCGGGGCAACAACACCCCGGCGGTGCGCAAAATGTTCTCAATGGCGCTGTGGATGGCGTTGCTGGTTGCCCCGGTTCAGGCGCTGGTCGGCGATATGCACGGCCTGAATACGCTGGAGCATCAGCCCGCGAAGATTGCCGCCATTGAAGGACACTGGGAAAATCCCCCCGGCGAAGCGACGCCACTGCTGCTCTTCGGCCTGCCCGATATGGAGGAAGAGCGGACCAAATATGGCCTTGAGATCCCGGCGCTGGGTAGCCTGATCCTGACGCACAGCTTAGACAAACAAGTTCCGGCGCTGAAGGATTTCCCGAAAGAGGATCGCCCCAACTCCACCATCGTCTTCTGGTCGTTTCGGGCCATGGTCGGTCTTGGCCTGCTGATGATTGCCCTGGGCCTCGGTAGCCTGTGGCTGCGCTACCGCAAGCGATTGTACCAGTCGCGCCCCTTCCACTGGTTTGCACTCTGCATGGGGCCCGCCGGTGTGCTGGCGGTACTGGCGGGCTGGATCACCACCGAGGTGGGCCGACAGCCGTGGGTCGTTTATGGCTACCTACGAACCGTCGATGCCGTGTCACTGCACAGTACGTTACAGATGAGCATCAGCCTGCTGGCCTTCATCCTCGTCTACTGTTCCGTCTTTGGCGTGGGTTTGCTCTACCTGATTCGCCTGATTAAAAAAGGGCCGCAGCCGACCGAAGCGCTGACGCTGCATACCGATGGCAGGCCGGCACGTCCGCTCTCTGCGGCGGAACCGGTACCGGAAGAGGAGAAACCCTGATGGGCGTCGATATTTCAGTAATCTGGGTGGCCATAATCGTATTCGCCACCCTGATGTATATCATTATGGACGGCTTCGACCTGGGGATTGGGATGCTCTTTTACTTCGAGCGCGATCCCCAGTCGCGAGACGTGATGGTAAACAGCGTCGCACCGGTATGGGATGGCAATGAAACCTGGCTGGTGTTGGGCGGTGCGGGATTGTTTGGCGCGTTTCCGCTGGCCTATGCGGTGATTATTGACGCGCTGACTATACCGCTCACCGCCATGCTGATTGGTCTTATTTTCCGCGGCGTGGCCTTTGAGTTTCGCTTCAAGGCCACCCCGTCACACCGTAAATTCTGGGACTACTCTTTTGCAGGCGGTTCGCTGCTGGCGACCTTTAGCCAGGGCATTGTGGTTGGGGCGATGATCAACGGCTTTGAGGTGGAGGGACGTCGTTTTGTCGGCTCCTCCCTCGACTGGTTAACGCCTTTTAACCTCTTCTGCGGGCTGGGTCTGATGGTGGCCTATTCCCTGCTGGGCACCACCTGGCTGGTCATGAAAAGCGAAGGGGCGTTACAAATCCATATGCGCCATCTTACACGCAGGGTGCTGCTGGCGCTGGTGGGAGTCATTGCCGTGGTGAGTATCTGGACGCCTCTCGGCTGGCAGTATGTCTCCGACCGCTGGTTCTCGCTGCCCAATTTCTTCTGGTTCTTGCCGGTCCCGCTGCTGGTTGGGGTATTTAGCCTGTGGATATGGCGTCTCAGCCTGAACCCCAACAGCCATGTAATGCCCTTTATCTTAACGCTGGGGCTGATCTTCCTCGGCTTTAGTGGGCTGGGTATCAGCCTGTGGCCCAATCTCATTCCACCGAGTATTACCCTGTGGGATGCCGCGGCACCGCCATCAAGCCAGCTATTTATGTTGGTAGGGACGCTGTTGATTATCCCGGTGATCCTCGTCTATACCGCCTGGAGCTACTACGTGTTTCGCGGCAAGATCTCCGGTAATGAAGGCTATCACTAAGCTGCGCCAGGGTGGGGGCGGCCTTCTTATCTCATTAGGGCTGAAAGGGTTAACGCGGGGTCTGGTTACGCCAGCCCCCGCGGCGTTAATTAACGCTTACGACCGGTAAACAGCCGGGCGACCAGCAGACCGGCGGCCACTGCCACCGTACCGACCAGCACCTTACCCGGTACGCCAGAGGTGATGGCCGTCGCCCGGGTATTCGCTTCTGAAGAGAAGCGGCCATGAACCTGATGCATACCGCTGACCGGCCCCGAGAGATAATCTTCCCGATCGGGCGCATTCAGCTCATTGGTCATCTGCCCCTCCCACGCCTTTTTCACCATCATGCGGTCAAGCAGACCGGGAAAGAGAAACTGGCCGACAATCGACTGCAATGTACTGCGCCCAACCCAGAGCTCACGCACCGGGCGTTGTACCACGTTGTAGATGGCCTCGGCGGCCACTTCCGGTTCATACACCGGGCCCAGCGGGCGCATAGAAAAGGCAAATTTATTCCGCGCCCATGCAAACTGCGGCGTATTGAGTCCAGGCAGCTGGACCATCGCCAGGTGGATATTGATCCTCTCGTGAATCAGCTCGGTCCGCACCGCGTCGGTAAAGCCGCGAATGGCCGCTTTGGCACCGCAGTAGGCTGATTGCAGGGGAATGGAGCGATAGGCCATCGCCGAGCCGACCTGAATAATCATCCCTGAATCACGGGGCGTCATCACCGCCAGCGCCGCCCGGGTGCCATTGACGTAACCCAGATAGGTGACGTCGGTGACCCGACGAAACTCGTCATCTTCCATGGCGCGAAACGGCGCCAGGACGCCACACATAGCGTTGTTGACCCACACATCAATACTGCCAAGATGCTGCTCCATCTCCTGCGCCGCCGTCATAATGGCCTGCGCATCCGCGACATCAGCATTCACCGTATGGCATTTCACGCCATGACGCGCCACCTCTTCACGTGCAACCGCAAGGCTGTGGTCATCGCGGGCAATGATCCCCACATTGAACCCCGCCCGGGCAAAACGCAGCGCCGTTGCCTTTCCTAACCCCGCCGTCGCGCCAGTAATTACCACAACACCCATCTTGCTCTCCTTAGTGCAGCTGCTTTTTCCAGTGCGGAATGCGCCGCAACAGTTCCGACAGTGCATAACGCACCGCTTTTTCGATAACGTCTTCACACTCGCCGGTAAAATGCTGCACCGCCGTACTCACCTCGCCGCGAAACCCCCAGGCAAACCAGACGGTGCCCGCGGGGGTGCCATCATCGCCGCCGTCGGGCCCGGCGTAGCCGCTAATGGCGATGCTTAAATCCGCTGCCGCCAGCTTTAACGCACCCTGTGCCATTTCACTCACCGTCTGTCCGCTTACGGCGGTGTACTTATCCAGCGTCGCTTTACTCACCCCCAGCACTTTATGTTTGGCGTCATCGCTAAAGGTGACCACGCCGGTGTCGAAGAAGGAGGCGGTATCCGCTTCGGCGCATAACGCCGACGCCAGATTGCCGCCCGTACAGGACTCTGCCGTGGTGAGATACCAGCCCAGGTCAGGTAAAACAGTCGCAACCTGCCGGGTGAGCTCCTTAAGTGTTTTCGCTTCGTTCCAGATATTTTCTGTCATGATGCACTCTCTTCAGGAATAATAGAAATATGACCATTACGTTCAAGGATGGCATATTTAATCTCTTTCAGTTCAATAATTCCGTGGTTTTGGCGGGCGGAGACCAAAATATCATCGCAGGAGACATCGACTTTCTTTAATTTGTCATTTTGCAATTTCCCGTGCGACACCAAAATAACCGGTGAGCCATCCAGCACCGATTCCGCGCCATGGATATATTTTTTCAGCACGCCAAAAAGCATATCGATCACCACCAGCGTAACAATGGTTAACATTGCACCCGTGACGGAGAAATCATTCCCCAGCAGCGCCTGCTGGGTGGCTTCGCTGATAATTAACAGCAAGATGAGATCGAAGCTGGTCATTTGTAGCAGAGCGCGCCGCCCGGCGATTTTAAAGACCACCAGCAAGATCAGATAGATCGCCACCGCCCTCAGAATCATCTCCATTTCGGCCCCCTACGGATAGATAAACTGCCAGAAGCGAATGCCTGGCTCGTTATTAACGCTGACGGTGGTAACGGCTTTTCCTGGCTGGTCTGGCGTGGTGTAGAGCCAGACGGTAAAGGGCTGCTGGGGGGTGACTTCGTTATAGACCAGCACGATATCTGTCCCGTCACTACGCATTTCGTCAGGCTGCGGCCAGATATTTTCGGTTTCAAAATGGGTCATATAATCCTGCCCCAGCCGGAGGGTCAGGCGCTGGTTATTTTGAAGATGCAGGGAAATTTTCACCTGTACCGGGGTTTGCAATCGACCAAAACGTTCGTAGTGCACCTGCAATATATTATTCGGTGATTTTTGTATCGTTTCGCTAAAATAGCCGTTGGAAAAAAAACCGGCCAGTGCGGCGACAACGATAATTAACAAAAAAATTAAACCGAAGCGGTGACACAGTGACTCAAACTGGAGCGCAAAGCGGTCCTCATCAACCCCGGGGAGGGGGGATGAAGTTTCTTTTATTTTCGTCATTTATCACCTCACCGTCTCGTTTATTAAAATTATGCAGCCAGATGATTTTTATAGATAATTTGGATTAAGACTGTTCTTGTTTGCAAAATAAAAAATAGCAACCAGACTTAATAAGTCAAGCAAGGTTAAACCAAGGAGGCAGTATGAAATTATCCGTCGCACCCTTATTGTGTTGTTTTTTAATCCCGGCGGCCTGGGCCGATGATAATGGTGGACTGAAGAAAGATGCTGCTCCCCCGGCGCCCCACTCGCTGGATGAAGGCTATCGTGGCACAGAGGATGCCCGCATCATGACCGTTACGCAGGCCAAAGAGATGCATGATGGTGCCACTATCTCGCTGCGCGGGAATTTGATTGATGGCTCAGGCGGCGATAAATTTAAATTCCGCGATAAAACGGGCACCATTGATACCATTATTCCGCAAGCCGTATTTGATGGACGCACGGTAAAACCCGATCACATGATCAGTATTAACGGCAGTCTGGATAAAAAAATGAACCCGCCAGTGGTGCGTGTGGACCACATCCAGAAATAAGCCAAATTTCACTTAAGTCTTGCGCGGGTATTTCTCCCATACCCGCTAATTACTGTTGAATATATTCTTCCCGCTCTCTACCTACCAGATTTAAGGAGATTAAAACTCGGAATATTCCGGGCTTTAGGATTAATCCCCCTTTCATTCGACTCCCTTTCCTTAAACAATTTTACACAAATTCACATTGCATTCTTTTTCCTTACACGGCACGGATTTCCCATGATAGCCCGACACAGTCTCGCGTTGATAATAACGACAGCCACTGGCCTGTCTTTAATGCTCCCTGCCCATGCGGCAGACCCCGAAAACCAATTCATTATTCAGCAGCAACGTCAGAGAGCATTAGAACAACAATTAACGCCGCCGGTACCGGATGTTCGCCTGTCTGAGCCGTCGTCGGGCTTTGGCCGCATCGACTTTCCCATCGAAACGCCCTGCTTTGAGATTAAACGCGTAGCGCTAAGCGGCCAGGAGGCTCTGCCGCACTGGTTACCGCTGCAGCGCATCGCCAGTCAGGCGCAAGGTCGCTGTATTGGTGGCAAAGGGATAAACCTGCTGATGAGTACCCTGCAAAACCGCATTGTCGACCACGGCTGGATAACGACCCGCGTGCTCGCCCCTTCGCAGGATCTGAAAAGCGGCACCTTAAAACTTACGATCGTGCCGGGCTATGTGCGACACGTGAAACTCACTGACGAGAGCGACGACTACATCCAGCTTTACAGCGCCTTCCCGGCTCACGAAGGCAATCTGCTGGATCTGCGTGACATTGAGCAGGGGCTGGAAAATTTACAGCGCTTGCCGACGGTGGAAGCCAATATGGAGCTGCTGCCCGGGGAGAAACCCGGCGAGAGCGATATTGTGATTACCCGTAAGCAGCGCAAAATGTGGCGTCTGGGCCTGTCGCTGGACGATGCCGGTACCGAAACCACCGGCCGCTACCAGGGCGGCGTGACCCTGTCGCTGGACAACCCTTTCTCCCTTAGCGACCTGCTCTATTTTTCTGCCAGCCACGATCTCAATGACAAGAGCGGCAAAGGCAGTAAAAACTACACCGCCCACTACTCGGTGCCTTTTGGCTACTGGATGCTGGGCGTAACCGGTAGCGACTATGACTACCACCAGACCGTGGCCGGGTTGAATGGCGATTACCGCTACAGCGGCAAAAGTAAAAACCTCGACGTACAGCTCAGCCGCGTGCTGCACCGCAGCGGCTCACAAAAAACCACCTTCACATACGATGTGATGACCCGTGAAACCCGCAACTTTATCGACGATACCGAAGTCGGCGTCCAGCGCCGCCAGACGGCGGCATGGCGCGTAGGGCTGGATCATCGCCATTACATCGGCCAGGCGACGCTGGATGCGGGCATCAGCTATCAACGCGGTACCCGCTGGTTTGGTGCCCAGCCGGCACCAGAAGAGTACTGGCGCGTGGCGACCGCCCTCAGCAAAATCACGCAGCTCAACGCTCAGCTCGATCTGCCCTTTGAGATAGGAACGCAAAACTTCCGCTACAACGTGCAGTATCTGCGCCAGATGAGCAACACCCCGCTGACGCCGCAGGATCAGTTCTCCATCGGTAACCGCTGGACCGTGCGCGGCTTCGACGGTGAGCGCACCCTGAGCGCCAGCCACGGCTGGTACGTGCGTAACGATCTGGCCTGGCGCACGCCGCTGCCGAATCAGGAGCTCTATCTTGGCGCAGACTACGGCGAAGTGGGCGGTTACAGCGCAGATATTCCGGTTGGCCGCCATCTGGCGGGCGGCGTCGTCGGCCTGCGCGGGAGCGCGTTTAACACCGGTTACGATTTCTTCGCCGGTACGCCGTTCTCGAAGCCGGACGGCTTTGAAACCAGCGATCTCACGCTCGGCTTTAACCTCAACTGGAGCTGGTGATGCGCATCGGAAACCTGGAGATCAAAGCGCCGCTGATCCTCGGCGGGGAAGAGAGTGAAGCCGAAGTGCTGGGGGCCACCGTCTGGCTGTGGATGCACTCCCCGATGCACCGGGATGCCCCGCTGCATGCCCTGCCGACGTTGCTCTTACCCATTATCAAGCGCCGTCAGTATGTGCTGATCGCCGAAGGGGATCGGCCGGTTTTCTTCCTCAGTTGGGCGTGGCTGAACGAGGAGTCAGAGGCGCGCTATCTGACGCGCGCTTCCATTGAGATGCCGGAGGAGGACTGGGATAGCGGCGACCGAATCTGGTTTTGCGACTGGATTGCCCCCTTTGGGCACACCGCCGCGATGTCAGCCCTGATCCGCCGCGATATTTTTCCCGATCACGTCTTGCGCGCGCTTTATCACCGAGGCGCCGAGCGCGGCAAGCGCGTGATGACGTTCCACGGCGATCGCGTCAGCCGGGAACAAGCAAGAGTCTGGCAACAGCAACACCCGCTCGCCGTTAACCTGCCGGAAGCGTTTAAAGGAACGAACCATGAATAAGAACCTCTACCGAATTGTCTTTAACAAAGCGCGCGGCATGCTGATGGTGGTGGCGGATATCGCCCGCTCTGGCCGCGCCGGTTCGTCCCGCGCTTCCGGTATTGGTCATACCCATAGCCGACTGATTGGCAAAGTCAGTGCCATCAGCTTTGGGCTCTGGCTGGCGATAGGGGCGATTCAGCCTGCACAGGCCAACATCGTGGCCAATACCGGCGCGCCAAAAAATCAACAGCCGACGGTGATTAACAGCGCCAACGGCACGCCGCAGGTGAATATCCAGACGCCATCGAAAGCAGGCGTTTCACGCAACAGTTACACCCAGTTTGATGTGGATAAAAAAGGGGCCATCCTCAATAACTCCCACAAAAACGTGCAGACCAATCTGGGCGGCATGGTGGCGGGCAATCCATGGCTGGCGCGCGGCGAAGCCAAAGTGATCCTGAACGAGGTCAGCGCCCGCGATCCGAGCAAGCTGAACGGCATGATTGAGGTCGCCGGGCAAAAAGCGCAGGTGGTGATTGCCAACCCGGCGGGCATCACCTGTAGTGGCTGCGGCTTTATCAACGCCAACCGCGCTACCCTGACCACCGGTCAGGCGCAGATGAAAGATGGCAACCTCACCGGTTTCAAAGTGGATCGCGGTGAAGTGGTGGTCGAAGGGGCCGGGATGGACACCTCCGGCGCCGATTACACCGATATTATCGCCCGCTCGGTCAAGGTTAACGCCGGGCTGTGGGCTAAAGACCTGAAGGTCACCACCGGGCGCAACAGGGTGGATGCTGCCCACGAGGTGATCGAAAAAGGCAGCGACGACCCTGCCACCCGCCCGCAGCTGGCGGTGGACGTGGCCAGCCTCGGTGGCATGTATGCCGGTAAGATCCGCATGGTCGGCACCGAGAGCGGCGTCGGGGTGCGTAACGCCGGGGCCATCGGCGCCCAGGCGGGCAGCGTGACCCTTTCCGCCGACGGACGCATTGAAAACAGCGGCACCCTGCGTGCCAGCGACAACGCCAGCCTGCAAACCGCCAGCGAACTCAACAACAGCGGCGCGATCACCGCCGCCAGAGACGTCCGGGTGAGCGCGGCAAGCCTCACCGGGAGCCAGCAGAACGTGCTGGCCGCCGGGGTGAAAAGCGACGGCAAGCTCGCCGACGCGGGAGATCTGGAACTCAGCACCCGCGGCCAGCTCAGCGCCCACGGGCAAAATCTGGCAGGCGGCAACCTCAGCGCCCGCGGCCAGGGGGTGGACCTCAGCGGCAGCCAGACCCAGGGCAAACGCCTCCTGCTCGACGGCGGCGCGGGGGATCTCAACACCGCCAGCGCGAAGGTCAACGCCAGCGAAATGACCCTGCGCACCGGGAAATTACTCAATAACGCCGGGGGCACGCTGAGCGCGGAGACGATGACTGTCAGCGCCCACGATCTCAGCAACCAGAAAGGCAAAATCGCCCACAGCGGCAGCGGCACCCTGGCAGTGGATCTGCCGGGCACCCTCGATAACCAGCAGGGGCAGATTGGCGCGGCGAACGGCGTACAGCTCAGGGCTGGCACTCTCGACAACACCGCCGGGCAGATCGTGGCGGTGACGGGTAACACCCGGCTGGAGGCCGGGACGGTAAACAACCAGCAAGGGCTGATCTCTGCCGCTGCAGGCGACGGCGAAATTACCAGCCAGCAGGCGGTGAACAACGCCAGAGGCCGTATCGAGGCGGCGAAAACCCAGCGCATCAGCGCCGGAAGCCTCGACAACCAGCAGGGGGTGATTATCGCCGACGGGGCAACCCTGGCCCTGAATGGCGGCGCGTTTGATAACCGTGCCGGCTCCCTGCTCTCTCAGGGTTCCCTCAGCCTTGAGAGCGGCGCGCTGCACAACCAGAGCGGCTTCCTGGCAAGTGACGGCGACTTCAGCCTGAGCGCGGGCGCTGTCGACAACACCGACGGCCAGATTGGCGCTAATAGCACGTTGACCGCCGGTTTCGACAGGCTCAGCAACAGCGGCGGCGCGCTGAAATCGGTCGGGGCCATGACCCTCAACGGCGGCCTGCTGGATAACAGCCAGGGCACCACCTTCTCCGGGGAGAGCCTCGCCTTTAACGGCGGCACGCTGAACAATACCGCCGGACAGCTGGCGGCGGCAAAGGGCCTGTCGTTGGCTACCACGCAGATTATCAATAACAGAGGCGTGCTGCAGGGCGACGGCGTGAACGTCACCTCAAGTGCACTCGATAACCGCGACGGCACCCTTAATAGCCTGGGGGCGCTGGCCCTCTCGGCGGACAGCCTCAATAACCAGGCGGGCACGCTGGCCGCCAGCGGTGCGGCAGATATTGCAGCCACGGATCTTGATAACCGCAGCGGCGGGCGGGTGATTGGCGAAGCCGATACCGCCCTGCACAGCCAGAATCTGCAAAACGGCGGGGGGCAGATCCAGTCGGTGGGCGAACTGCTCCTCGACGGCGCCCGGGGCGTGGTGGATAACGCTTCCGGGCTGATCCGCAGCGGCAAAAGCGTGACCCTCAACGCCCTGAACTTTGTTAACCAGGATACCCTCGGTGAAAACCAGGGGCTGGAGGGCCAGAGCCTGACGCTCAATACAGGTGCCCTGGATAACCAGCGCGGCAGCATTCTGGCGAATAACACGCTGAGCATCGATAACAGCGGCGTGCTGAACAACAGCGCCGGGGCGCTGGCCTCGGGCGACACCCTGGATCTTAGCGGTAGCGGCCTGGCGCTCACCAACGCAGGCGGCACCCTGAAAGCGGGTAAAACCCTGAACGTAGACGCGGCGTCGCTGGATGCCAGCGGCCAGCTGCTGTCGCTGGGGGAGATGGATCTCCACAGCGCTAACGGCGTGAACAACACCGGCACCACCATCGCCAACGGCAACCTGACCTTCACCACCGACGGGGATCTCACCAACAGCGGCCAGCTGATGGCGGGCAGCGCCCTCAATGTGCAGAGCGCCAACCTGACCAACCTCGCCAGCGGCGAAATCAACGCCGGGAGCACCACCCTGACGGCCACCGGCACGGTACGCAATACCGGTCTGATCGACGGGATCGCCACCCGCATCAACGCGAACACCCTGACCAACATCGGCACCGGGCGGATCTACGGTGATGCGGTGGGGATCAATGTGGATACCTTCAACAACCTCGCCGAAAACGGCACCGCGGCGACGCTGGCCGGGCGCGAGCGTGTGAACCTCGGCGTGCAGACCCTGAACAACGCCGACCACGGTTTGATCTACAGCGCAGGCAGCATGATCATCGGCGGCGCGCTGGACAACAACGGCGCCGTCACCGGCCGCGCGGGAACCATTAACAACCACAGCTCGACCATCGAGTCCGCCGGGGATATGGCGATTGCCGCCGGGCAGATCAACAACATCAACGACCACTTCTCCACCGAGGTGGTGCGAGTGTCGCAGGAGGATCTGACCGACTACCAGCACACGGGTTCAACCAACCGCTGGAGTTCGACTGAGCAAGGCGTGTGGGTGGATGACAACTCCTCCGATGGCCTGAAAAACCTCAACACCCCAGAGCGATCCGGCCACGGCAACGATAATTTCAACCAGTACAACTACACCCGCACGATCGACGAAACCCGGATCAAAGAGAGCGACCCGGCGAAGATCCTCGCCGGGGGCAACCTGCTCCTGACCGGCGACAAACTGTTTAACGACAAGAGCCAGGTGATCGCGGGCGGCACCCTGGGGATTGACCAGATGGGCAGCGTGAAGAACGAGGACGTGCCCGGCCAGCGCTTTACCACCGATGAGGGTACCGTCACCCACTACTACCGTATTCGCCACAAAGGCGACGACGAGCAGGGGCGGGATCGCTCGGCCTACACCCCGCCAACCACCATTCAGGATATCGCCCTGAAACCGGGCCAACTGGTCAGCAACGGCAGCGTCGAGGGGAGCAATCTCAGTATCACTCCGCTGGTGTTGCAGGGAACGGACGTGGCGATTGGGCAGGCTGCGGGCGTGAAACCCACGCCGCAGCAGACCGTTTCGCCGGGCGAGCCGGTGACTCCACCTGCCGGGCAGCAGTTTGAAGTGACCCCAGCCGACGGCGCGATCCGCATTATCGGCCCGAATACCACCCTGCCGGATAACAGCCTGTTCAAGGTGAATCCGTCGGCGGAGGTGCCGTATCTGGTGGAGACCGATCCGCGCTTTACCAACGAGCGCCAGTGGCTCGGCAGCGACTATATGCAGGACGCCTTTACCGCTAACGGCGACAACACCCAGAAACGGCTGGGGGATGGCTACTACGAGCAGCGCCTGATCCGCGAGCAGGTGATTGGCATTACCGGCCAGCGCTATCTCGACGGCTACAACAACGACGAAGAGCAGTACAAAGCGCTCATGGATCGCGGCATTACCTTCGGCAAGCAGTATGACCTGAAGCTCGGCGTGGCGCTGACGCCGGAGCAGATGGCGCTCCTGACCGGGGATATCGTCTGGCTGGTTAACACCCAGGTGAAGATGCCGAACGGCTCAATGGAAAACGTACTGGTCCCGCAGGTCTACGCCAAAGTGAAACCGGGAGATATCGACGGCTCCGGGGCGCTGATTGCCGGGAACAACGTCTCCATTAAGCTCAACGGCGACCTGTTTAACCGCGGGACGATTGCTGGGCGCAATGTGTTGCAGCTTGATGCCGACAACATCACCAACCAGACCGGCACCATTCAGGGGGCAGACGTCAACCTGAACGCCCGCACCGATATCAACAATATTGGTGGCGCCATCGTGGGCGACAGCAGCGTGCTGGCCCGCGCCGGACGTGACATCACCCTCACCAGTACCACCACCAGCGCCTCCAGCGTGAACGGTGACAACAGCTTTGCCCGCACCACTATCAACAGCGTCTCCGGCATTTACGTGCAGGGCGACGACGGCAAGCTGGCGTTGCAGTCCGGGCGGGATATCACCCTGACCGGGGCGCAGGTGATCGCCAGCGGCGAGAACGGCAAAGCGCAGCTGGTGGCCGGGCGGGATATGACCCTGAATACGGTGGAAACCGCCAGCCGCGATAATCTGGTGTGGGATGGCGATAACAGCCTGAAACAGGGGCAGACCAACAGCATCGGCAGCGAAGTGACGGGTAAAGGTGACGTCACTCTGGCCGCCGGGAACGATCTCAACGCCCGCGCAGCCGCCCTCTCCGCTGGCCAGGCGCTGAACGTCAGCGCCGGGAATAACCTGACCCTGACGGCGGGCGAGAATACGCAGGATCTGGACGAACGGCATAAAGTGGTGGGCGGTAACGGCTTCCTGTCGAAAACCACCACCACCACCCGCGACCAGATTGACCGCCAGACGGTGCAGAGCAGCGAGCTGAACGGCGACACCGTTAACCTGACCGCAGGAAACGATCTCACCGTGCGCGGCAGCAACGTGGCGGGTACGGGCGATGTCGCCCTGCTGGCAGGCAACAACCTGACCGTCGAGACCCAGGCCGAACGTAATAACGAACTGCACCAGAAGCAGGAGAAAAAATCGGGGCTGTTAAGCTCGGGCGGGATCGGCTTTAGCGTCGGCACCCAGAGCATCAAAACCACCGACACCGGCGCGGACGCCACCCAGGCGGGCAGCACGGTGGGCAGCGTCAATGGCGACCTGAGCCTGCGGGCGGGCGATCGCCTGACGGTGAGCGGCTCCGATTTGGTGGCCGGTCAGGATATGGCCCTCAGCGGTAAAAACGTCGATATCACGGCGGTGAACAACCGCAGCCAGCAGACCCATGAGGTGGAGCAAAAAACCTCCGGGCTGACGCTGGCGCTCTCCGGCACCGTCGGCAGCGCGCTGAACAGCGCCGTCGAGGCCTCCCAGCAGGCTAAATCCTCCGGCAGCAGCCGCCTGCAGGCATTGCAGGGCGTGAAAGCGGCGCTCTCCGGCGTGCAGGCCGCGCAGGCTGCGCGCATGGATCAGGCCCTGGGCGCGGATGCCTCTAACACCAACACGGTGGGTATTAGCCTCTCTTACGGCAGCCAGTCGTCAAAATCGACCCAGTACAGCGAGCAGAACACCGCTCAAGGCAGCACCCTTAACGCCGGGCGCGATCTCAGCGTGATCGCTACCGGCAGCGGCACGCGCGGCGCGGACGGAGATCTGACCGTAGAAGGCAGCCAGCTGAAGGCGGGCAACGATATCACCCTTGCCGCCAACCGCGATCTGTACCTGCGCTCGGCGCAAAACACCCAGCTGCTGGACGGCAAAAATGAGAGCAAGGGCGGCAGCGTCGGGGTTGGCATCGGCGTGGGCTCCGGCGGCTTTGGCCTTAACATCTCCGCCAGCGTCAACCGCGGCAAAGGCAACGAGAGCGGCAACGGCACCACCCACAGCGAGACTACCGTGGACGCGGGCCGCCAGGTGAATCTCCTGACCGGACGTGACGCCACCCTGACCGGGGCGCAGGTGAGCGGCGAAACCGTGAAAGCGGATATTGGCCGCAACCTGACGCTCACCTCCGAGCAGGACAGCGATCGCTACGACTCGAAACAGCAGAACGCCAGCGCGGGCGGGAGCTTCAGCATCGGCTCCATGACCGGCTCGGCCAGCGTCAACGTCAGCCGCGACAAGATGCACAGCAACTACGACTCGGTGGTGGAACAGACCGGGATCTTCGCGGGCAAAGGCGGCTACGACGTGACCGTGGGCGAGCATACCCAGCTCAACGGGGCGGTGATTGGCTCGACGGCAACCGCCGATAAAAACCGTCTCGATACCGGCACCATCGGCTTTAGCGATATTGAAAACCGCGCAGATTTCGAAGTGGAACACCAGAGCGTGGGCATGAGCACCGGGGGCAGCATCGGCAGCCAGTTTGCTGGCAACATGGCTAACGGCCTGCTGGTGGGCGCGAACCGCGACGGGCATGACAGCAGCACCACGCACGCGGCGGTATCTGACGGTACGCTGATCGTCCGCGACCCGACTCGTCAGACGCAGGATATCAACCAGCTCAGCCGCGACGTGGAACATGCCAACCAGACGCTCTCCCCTATCTTCGACAAAGAGAAAGAGCAGGAGCGACTCCAGCAGGCACAGCTGATCGGCGAGATTGGTAATCAGGTGGCGGATATTGCCCGCACCGAAGGCAGCATCCGGGCCACTAACGCCGCGAAAGAGAAGCTGAATCACGTCAACGCACAGGATCTGCAGGAGGCGAAAGCCGCGTGGGAAAAAGCCAACCCGGGCAAAACCGCGACGCTGGAAGATATTAACGGCCAGATCTACCAGACGGCCTACAACGACGCGCTCAGCGCCTCGGGCTTTGGCACCGGCGGTCAGTATCAGCAGGCGATTCAGG
This sequence comes from Leclercia sp. UBA7405, assembly GCF_037152215.1. Lineage (NCBI taxonomy): Bacteria > Pseudomonadati > Pseudomonadota > Gammaproteobacteria > Enterobacterales > Enterobacteriaceae > Leclercia > Leclercia sp. UBA7405. The sequence continues at coordinate 94,257 of NZ_JBBCMR010000006.1, forward strand.
CGGCGACGGCGGCGGTTCAGGGCCTGGCCGGGAGCGATCTCAGCGCGGCCCTTGCTGGCGGTGCTGCGCCGTACGTGGCGGAGGTGATTGGTCACTACAGCGGCCTGAACGACGCGGGCAAAGTGGCCGCGCACGCGGTGGTCAACGCCGCGCTGGCCGCCGCCCAGGGGCAAAACGCGCTGGCGGGCGCCGCCGGTGCCGCCACGGGCGAGCTGGTGGGGATGATCGCCACCGAGATGTACGGGAAATCTGCCGACGAGCTGGACGAAACCCAGAAGCAGACGGTCTCTGCCCTGGCGACGCTGGCGGCGGGACTGTCCGGTGGACTGGTGGGCGACAGCTCTGCCTCCGCTGTGGCGGGAGCGCAGGCGGGTAAGACGACGGTGGAGAATAACTATCTAAGCCAGAAACAACAGGCTCAGAGAGATAAAGAAATTGCCGAATGTCAGACTTTAGCGTGTAAGGCAGGCGCACAGGCTAAATGGACTGCAATTGACCTTGGACAGGATGGCAGCTTTGCAGCAGGGATGATCGCAGGCGTGCCGGCAGGACTGTATGATGCCATTGACGGTATCGTGAAGGTCGGGGCAAATCCGCAGCAAACTTACGAAGCGCTGAAATCACTGTTTAACAGTGGCGATGTGTTAGGTAACGTTTCAGATGCGATAAAGCAGTCCTATATAGATCGTATTGACCATATGGAGGCGGAGTATCAGAAAGCTGGTGCCAGTGGTTCGTTTAATGCGGGGGTCGAAGGTGGCAAGCTGGTTACCGATATAGCTGGACTGCTTGCTGGTGGTGCAGGCGTGGTAAAAAACGGCGTCGTTCTCACGGAGAAGATTGTTGTGAAAACCACGACTATGGTCGAAACAGCATTAAAATCTTCGGTTGTTAATAAAATTCTTAAAGCAGACAGAATTGGTAGTGGTTTAAAACCTGACCCAACTCATCGGGGGGCGAGTTATCTGAGCCGGGAGCAATTGATGGAGGGGAAAGTTTTCACTCTCAAAGGGGGTGATGGTGTAGAAAGAAAACTTCTTCAGGCTGAAGGTTCCTTTAATGATAAGAAAGGTATATACGAGTATATCTATGATAAGCAAGGGAACGTTACACACCAAAGATTTATTGAAGGTGGTAATATTACCGGTCTTCCTAATCAACGGCCACCGAAGGATAAGTGACATGACGTTATACCCGGTACCCTATGATTTTATTGTTAAAAATACTCATCTTTCATGGTGTGATGTGAAGTGGGGTTATGAAAATAATCTCATTGCATCAGACGTGCCCATAAAGATGGCGGAACAAATAGTCTTAACGGGAAGTTATACTGATTCTGAACTTGAATTATCATTCCTTATGCCTGAGAGTTCAAATGAGGTGTCTCTCTTTTTAGAGAAGTTGTGCACAGGGTTTGAGCAAGACAATGACTCGACGATCAGGCAAAAATGGTTATTTATTGTTCTAAGCTGGCTTTGGAACAATCGTGCTAGTTTTTCAGATCCATTATCTGAAGTTGAAATTATTTATGCAGATTTTGACTACCCCGCTGAAATAGAGGGTTTTGTTAAATATATGCCTCCTGCTGATGGATATGATCCATCCACGCATTCTCAGACGGAAAATATGAATCATTTAATGGAGAACTGGGTGAATTATTTAGAAGAAAAGTTTGTGGAGTATAAAAAGTAAAAATCCTGAAATCTGTGTCGGCACGCCAGAATGTCCCGTTTCAGGTAAAGAACAGCCCGATCATTTGCATCGGGCTATGAGTATTTTTCAAACATTTAGCCAAATTAAAAACAGCACTAAATCGTTTATTAACCTTATCAAAGCTGTCCTTTCAGTGTAGCCGTAATTCGGCTCTCCCCCTCAAGTACTCTCTAAATCTCTCGCACATCCTGAGTGGCCGAAGAGTAGGTGAAAGCCGAAAATGAACGCTATAAGCGCGAAAACTGTGGTGGGATGAGCGCCGAAGCCTGCTCGATTAAAATGTACACTAAGCGTCGGGAAGCGCTGAAAGAGATGGCCTCGCTCGGAGCGGATTTTGTTCCGGTAGTGGGTACTATAAAAAGTGTAGCGGAGGCACAGTCAGCACTGGATTATATCAATGCAGCCACTTCCTTAATTCCAGGAGGACGTGTTGCTGCAGGCGTGCTCAAAGTAGCAGAGAAGGCACTGGCTAAAGGTGATGTTGTTAAAGCGTCTAAGCCAACGATGAGATAGCCACTGCTTCACGTCCCAGCCGCAGGCAATCAGAAATAGATGTAGGTAAAGATCTCGGTGACGGACGGCGTGAACAAGTCAGTTTCAAAGACGGCAAAGAGGTTCCTTATGGTACGAAAGGCGGAGTTCGTCCTGACTGGTGCCAAGGATATGTTTGTAGTGTTGAAGTAAAAAACTATAATATTACGACTAACAAAAATGGATTGATTAACAATGTTGCACAACAGGTTGTTGAGCGACAGAAGAATTTACCTGAAGGAATGCAACAGCAAGTAGTGATTGATATTCGTGGGCAGAGTGTAACAGCCGTAGATAGAATGACAATTGTAAAAGGCATTGTAGAAAAATAAAATGGTGCAATTGTTCCTTCCTCAATCAGGTTTAAAACACAATGAAAAATGTAGGAATACTTGCAGCGATGACTCTTGCAGAAGTTGGGCCAGCGTCTGATGTGAAAGGTTTTTTTAATGTGGTGTTTTCTTTATTAGAAAACGGCACCAACGGCAGCAAATATCCTTGGGTAATGGAAAAGCTTTATCGTGGGTCTTTAGCTTATGATGATCTTTACAAAGTCAAAAACGAGCTGGACTCCATTAAAAATGAATTTTCAGCAATATTACCTGATAATATTCAGTGGTCGTCATTTGGGATAGATAAAAATCACTCCCGATTAAATTTTGAAGGAAGGAGTTTGTTGTCTGTCTTTGAGCGATTCTTTAAAGCTTTTGATGAAGCATTAGAATGTACAGAGGTTTACTATCAAAGCTTTAATGAGTATATACCTGTAAGAGTGGGGTTCACCGACGCGCCGCATTATATTGATGATATTAATAGAACATCAGAGCAATACAATGCATTAGGTCCAAATGATGAACCTTTTTGGTTACAATAAAATCAGGAAGTATTGTTAACCTTATGAGGTGGTTATGGCTGGATGGTTGTATTTTGGAGGACAAGATGGTGTCTCATTGGGATCTTCCGCGATTGATTTTATCGCTTCTTATCTGCGGCCTTATATTGCCGGAGTAAGTACAGAGGTTATGGAAAAAGTTTATGAAACCTATGACCTCTTCGATGATACATTAGATTTTTCCGCTTTATCATCAAAAGATTATATGCATTGTTACAGCCAGTTATTAAAATCTTTTGAAACTGATCTTGCGGTGGTTCCGATTATTAACGGGAAATCGCGGCAGTGGGCAATTGGCATCTGGCATGATGAAATAAAGCCCAAAATGCAGGCATCATCACTGTATAATCCTGATTTGTTTAATAAATAGACAAACCCCGACCTTTGTGCCGGGAGCATGCTGACAGACGTATAGCGGAATGGGGTCACTAAGCGATCTCGTATTGTATAGAAACGGAAAGGTTTTGATGAGTGAAAACGATGAATTCGATCAACTCAGACGCGACCTGTTTAACCTTCTTTCCTGAACAATAATCCGCTTTCGCAGATGGGAATCTCAAGAATGAAAAACAGCACTAAATCTTTTATTAACCTTGTTTACCTGTGCTGCGCGACAGGTCTGGCCGTGTTCATTCTGACGCTCCTTGGCCGTTTAGTCGGTGCGGGATTAGCATGGAATGTGAAGGAGGATTTCCCCTTCTCTTTCAAAGACGTGTTGATATGTCTTGAGTTAACCTGGCTGGGGCTGCCTGCAGGTTTGATCATCTGGTTTTTTTATCACCGGTAAAAGACCTGGACAGGTTGCAATGTGAATCACCTCCCGTCCCTGCTGGCGGGAGATGAAACGAAACAATTATCTTCGGTGAAGACAGGAGCCTGTAAATGACAACCAAATCAGTTGATCAACTACAGACAGGATTAGATCTCTACCTATTAAACGGCTATGTCGAATCAGATTCATTTAACGATCCGAATGATGATGCTCTGGAATATCTGGGCATGCCACTCGTGGAAGATCAACCCACGGCGCTAAAATATTGCCAGAGATTTTTGCAGCAGTCCCAGGTCAATGATGAACTAAAATCAGCCGCACTGGATTTCTTACTACTGTCCAGTGAATGGAGTTTCGCGTATCAGTATCTTTATAGCCAGGCGGAAAGACTTTCTATTCCGGAACTTGAAAAGGCGTTTTTTTATTCTTATTGTGATAGAAACGAAGCCACACATTATCCCGTTCCCGAAGGGCTATTCACTAAATTGTTAGCACGATTTGAGGTTGTTAAGGATGAGCCCGATGCTTATTTTTATCATCTTCATAAGCCTATAATGACTTTGTTAAAACACTTTCCGATACGCAGAATTGACTTTATTATGGGGAAAGAATCTATGACACAATCACATCATTTAATTAAAGTTATTGCCGATATGGCCATTTTCCTTGAATTTACTGGCGAAAATTCGCTCAATCCAGATGCCGCTGTGGAAATGCTGGAACATATTGCCGCCGAGCTTAAGCTATTAACGGACGATGAGAAAGGGAGCATTATCGATTCCTTTGCAGAAATTGCGAAAGCCTATCGGGGGGATGAATCCGACTTTGTCAAAGCCCTTCCCGATACGCTGGGATTACGTTAGTGTTCCAGTGGCAATCCGTCTGTGTAGAATGACTTTTGAAGAATAAGTCTATTCGCGAGGTTCGCTAATATGTTAGTAAATATTGATGAAATACAAAGACAAGCTGATGAGATGATTTTACGAGCTGGCTTTCCAAAACATTCAGTGAATCTGTGTTCTGCTCCCTATGGCGACGGCACTCCCTATATTTCATTCGAAAAAGATTCATATAATTATATTTACTCAGAAAGAGGGTATGAGTTTTCCCGAAAAGTCACTCACTCTTTGAATACGCTGCTTTATTGGATAATGTCCGAATTCGCCTATCAGATTGCCTACCAGTATGAGTTAGAACACAGGGTTGAAGGAAGGGATGGACGGCGCATCGCTTTTCCAAAATTTATTGAAATAATGGCGAATATGAACCCAGCCTGGGAGTCGGAGGCGCGAGTTGACATTCAAAAAATTCTGGCTGAAGCGCCTTACGACGATAGCCTCTATACATAATTGAGGGCAACATCGCAGCGATGCTGGCGCAGGGTAAAATTACAAAGTAAGTGGCCGAAGAGCAGGTGAAGGCCGAAAATGAACGCTATAAGCGCGAAAACTGTGCCGGAATGAGCGCTGAAAGAGATGGCGTTGTTTGGCGTAGATTTTGCCCCGGTCTTAGTGATAACAAGAGCTTCGCGGAAGCTCACAGTGCGCTTGATTATCTGGCTGAGACGATTGACATCATTCATGGCGCAGGGGATGTTGCGGGCAAAGCCTTTAAGGGTGCGGAAAAGGCGCTCAAAGCAGGCGATCTGGAAGCAGCATCTAAGCTGATTAACCAGGCCATTGATGAGATTTATGCCGTGTCTGGTGCTAAGTGGAACACCAAGCTCAGGGAAGAGCCTGTTATGATAATTAACAATTGCCTGGAACTCGGTTAGCGGAATTTTTTTGCTATGAATTTGTGCTTTAACAAACAAGATATTATTGTTAAGAAATACACGCCAGAGGGGAGTTATAAAATGACAGTGGAATGGGCTAGTTTTATAGATATCCTTGGTAAAAGGGAAGATTCTGTTGAAGTTATTAACCTGTGTCAGGCTATTGGTGAATCCCCGGTTATATCAGCTGATGCTGACGAATATAACGATTCTGGTGGGAAAACGAAGTACTATAAATTTTACCACTCTGGTATCGAGATGGGGTTTCGGAAAGACTGTTTAAGTCATCTTCATTTTTACTTTGGCAATGAAGCTGGGTATTCACCTTTTACAGGCAATTTTATCCCGGGAATTAAAGGCGGGATGGACAGGACATTCATTATAAAATTGCTCGGAAAACCCACTTTGTCTGGCGAAGGCAAAGTCGACATGCTCCTTGACTGGATCAATGAATGGTCAAAATACGAATATGGGAACCACTCAATACATCTTCAGTATACGGAGCATAATCACCTGTGCCACGCAACGTTGATGGAAAAATCATAACGGCATAATTTACAACGCTTTTTATCAAATTTTAGCCTGGCTGGTATATGATGATTACGGGCATAAAAATTGCCTCATTTGAACTAATTTATCTGTCAGGAAAAATGATGCGTCAATCCCAGGATATTTATAATGACATTGGCTCGATCTTAATAGCCGCAGCGCCCAATAGTGCCGCAAAAATCATTGCGCGCGCTGAGCTGTCGCCTGAAGGCGACCACTGCAAATGTGAGTTTGATTATGTGGACAGCACCTCAGGTGAGACAAACTGGTTCACTGCTGGCGCACAAGCCAATGCAGATTTGCTGGATCTCCTGGTTGAGCTGAGGAGATTTTTGTGGAAAACGTCTCATCACATCGGCCCTCTTTCTGGCACGCCTGTGAAATAAAGGCCGATGTTGAAAAGCTCAACATCACTATTGATTTTAAATATTCTGATTAGCAGACACTACTCACCTACTACATGAAATCTCAGGATAAATAATTGAGCGAGTTAGACGAGCTGCACAACAGAATCGGTCAATTATTGGTTAATGCCGATCCTGCTGATGCGAAAAAAATCCTTGCTCGCCAGTTACCCTTTACGTCTCCTTTTAGTTAATCTGCGGCATTATTACACCCAGAATAATATGACCAATGGTTATGATGAGTAAACGTGCTCCCCTACCAATACAGGGGGGGCTAATTCCAGGACTATTCCGGCCTTTAAGATTATTCCCTATTTTATCCCCCAGTAAAAAAACCAACAATTCTACCGCCTTAATTTGCAGTGGAATATCTCCAGCCCGACGGGTGGGGAGATATGGCATTACACATAAAAAACGACAACAAGGATTACGGAAAATGAAAAAGCTATCTCTGGCGGTATTGGTTGCGGCGGGTCTGGCAAGTGGCGCGGCTCTGGCAGATAACCAAACCGTTTCTGTCGGTTATGCGCAGAGTAAAGTCGAAGACTTTAAAAATATCCGCGGCGTAAACGTTCAGTATCGCTATGAGTGGGACTCTCCGGTCAGCCTGATGGGCTCATTCACCTATATGAGCGGCGACGAAGATGAACATTATTATCTGTTCTCTGACTCCGTAAAAAACCATATTGAAGCGAAATATTACTCTCTGCTGGTTGGCCCGGCTTACCGTATTAACGACTACGTATCTCTGTATGCGCTGGGCGGCGTGGCGCGTGTGAAAGCCGACGGTCATACCACCTGGGTTAACGGCGGCGATAATTACACCCAGCGCGATAGCATCTCTGAAAAATCGACCTCCTTCGCTTACGGCGCGGGCGTGCAGTTTAACCCAACGCCGGAGTTGGCGATTGGCGTGGGCTACGAAGGCACCAATGCAGACCTGGGCGACGACTACGGCATCAACGGCTGGAACCTGACCGTAGGTTACCGCTTCTAATTCGGTTCCCCCGCCTGGGCGGTGAGATGGGCGATAAATTGCGTCAGCTTCGGCAGCGGACGCAAATCTTGCCGCCAGAGCAGGTGAACCGGCCTGGGTGCCGGGGTAAACGACTCCAGCACCCTGATCAACTTACCGTTTTTAAGTTCCTCTTCCACCAGCACCTCTGGCTGTAGCAGTAGCCCGGCTCCGGCACACGCGGCCATCCGTAATCCATATCCGTCGTTACAGCGCAAAATGGCGTCACGCTTCCAGCGCACCTCCCCTTCCACACCCGGTAAGCGCCACTCGTTGCGGGCAGTCCAGACCGTGTGCGACAGGCAGAGATGATCCACCAGATCGGCCGGGGTTTGCGGTGTGCCATGACGCGCCAGATAGTCCGGCGCGGCGCAGATCACCATCCGGTAGGCGCAGAGGTATCGCGCCACCAGATCCTGCTGATGGATCTCGCCGATGCGGATCGCCAGGTCAATCCCCTCCTCCACCAGATCGACCAGCCGGTTGGTCAGATCCAGCTCTACCCGTACCTCTGGCCAGCTTTGCAGAAAAGTGGCCGCCAGCGGGGCAATAACGCAACCGCCAAACGAGGTGGGCGCACTGACCCGCAGCGTGCCCGCCGGCGCGGTGCGCAGGCGCTCGACGGCGCTCTCGGCGATGCCGAGTTGTTCAATGACGCGTTTCGCCTCGTCGTAATAAACGCGTCCGGCGTCGGTGAGACTCTGGCGGCGTGTGTTTCGCTCCAGCAGACGTGTACCGAGACGCGCTTCTAGCTGGGCAATGTATTTGCCCACCATTACCGCCGACATCTCCAGACGCGTTGCAGCGCCAATAAAACTGCCGCTCTCCACCACCGCGATAAAGGTCTCCATGCCGCGAAGCTTATCCATATTGCAAACCTCTGGTTAGTAATCATCTAACTTTAACCCAGTTTATCCGACTTTTTATTTATTAAAGAATGGAGACACACAACAAGAGGAGTCGGCTATGAAAATCGTAATTATTGGTGCCAGCGGTACGGTGGGTCGTGCGGTAACTGAGGCGTTAAGCGATCGCCATGAGGTGATTCGCGTGGGGCGCACGCAGGGGGATTATCAGGTGGATATCACTTCGCAGGAGAGCGTCCAGGCCCTGTTCGACACTATCGGTAAGGTGGATGCGATTGTCTCCGCCAGCGGTGGCGTGCACTTTGGCCCGCTCGCCACCATGAAAGCGAGCGATTTCAATCAGGGTTTGCAGGATAAGCTGCTCGGTCAGGTGCGCCTGGCGCTGACCGGCCAGCACTATCTGAATGAAGGGGGCTCCATTACGTTGATTAGCGGCATTATCGCCCACGAGCCTATTGCGCAGGGGGTGAATGCCACCACGGTCAATGCGGCGCTGGAGGGCTTTGTCCGCGCCGCCGCCTGCGAACTGCCGCACGGTATTCGCATTAACCTGATTAGCCCCACGGTGCTCACTGAATCCGCAGAGGCCTATGACGGCTTCTTTCCGGGGTTTGAAAGCGTGCCCGCCGCGAAGGTGGCGCAAGCCTATCGCCGTAGCGTAGAAGGGGTGCAAAGCGGACGGATCTATCAGGTGGGGTATTAATGAAGTCAGTGCGGCCTGTTGCCCTCACCCCAGCCCTCTCCCTGTGGGAGAGGGAGAGAGGCACTTCAGCCCACGGTGCCCCAGACGAGGTTGCCCTTGTGGAAGGTGGCGCTACGCGGTGAAATGCGCGCCACCGCTTCGGCGGAGCAGGAGGCATCCACCAGCACAAAGCTGGCCTCGTCCTGAGCTTTCGGCCATACCCGCTCGCCTTTATCATTTAGCGGCAACACATTGCCAGTGGCGATAGCCAGTGCCCGGGAGAGCGTCTGCTCGTTGGGACGGATATAGAGCTGCGCGTAGAGGTTGGCTTTTTCCAGCATGTCCCCCAGGCCATACGGCGACCAGTGGTCAATCACGCTGTCGGTACCGGTCATAACAAACACGCCTTTATCCTGCAGCTGTTTCAGCGGCATATGCAGGGTACCGATGGGCACGGTAGAGGCAATGGTTATCTGCTGCGCTGCCATGCGCGTAGCAATAGCATCCACCTGTTTTTCATCCATCATCGCCAGCGCAAAGGCGTGGCTGATGGTCAGTTTGCCCTTCAGTTCCGGCGTTTTCTCCACGGTTTCTACCATGTAGTTCACCGCTGCAATGCCCGCAGGGCTGGTTTCATGCAGGTGAATATCCACCCCTTTGTCGTAATCGAGCGCTATCTGGAACATCAGATCGAGAGATTTTTCCATAGCGCCGTCGACATTGGTGGGGTCCAGTCCGCCCACGTAGTGCGCCCCGGCCTGCATCGCCTCTCGCATTAATGATTCCGATTTTGAAAACAATAAACCGTGCTGTGGGAAGGCCACGATCTCGCAATCAAACCCGGCACGTCGGCGCGCCAGGACCGCCTGCAGGTTTTCCAGATTCTTCAGGCCGGAGGTCGGTTCAATGTTGCAATGGCTGCGGGCGACGGTGGAGCCTTTTGACTGGAGCAGATCGATGAGCTTTTCCGCACGTTCTTGCGTGTAAGGCTGCAGTTCTGGCAACATTTTTTGTTCCAGTCGGATCATGTCCTGGATGGTGGTCCCCGCCGGGCGATTCAGCGAACGCCATGGGCCGCCATAGAAGGTCTTGTCCAGATGAATGTGCATGTCGCGCATCGCGGGCAGCAACAATTTTCCGCCCGCATCGTAGTGCGGCAGGGCTGCATCCGCATGGCTTTTGTTATCGCGCAGTGCGGCTATGTTGCCGTCTTTGATCTCCAGCGTTTTTAGCTCGGTACGGGTGCTGAGAGCCACGTTATTGTCAAACTGGAAGCCCGCTTCCAGTAGGACGTTATCCAGATAATAGTGGCTGGCGGTGATGTTCATGGGTTTGCCCGTCTCACAGGTGGGTGCGGCGGTATCGGCAGCATACGCGACGGAGCCGGTAGCCCCGAACAGGGCGCAGGCAGTGACCATTTTGCCGCTCTGGCTAATAAACTCACGGCGGCTTTTATTCTCATTCATTGTCTTTTTCCTTTTACTTACGCTTTCACGATGTGGGTACCGGTCTCGCCGCGCAGCGCCGCAGGCAGGGAATCCGGTGAGGTGATCACCACCCGTTTGCCACCCTGCTGCAGGAACGCCAGGCTGGCGACAATTTTGGGGAGCATACTGCCGGCCGGGAAATGGCCCTCTTCCATATAGCGCATCATCTGCGCCACGTTAACCCTCTCCAGCGCTTGCTGGTTGGGCTTGCCGAAATGTATGCAGACTTTCTCGACGCCGGTGGTAATCACCAGGACGTCGGCGTGGATCTCACGGGCCAGCAGCGCGGTGGAGAGATCTTTGTCGATCACCGCATCCACGCTCTGGTAATCCCCCTCCTCGGTGCGGATCACCGGGATACCGCCGCCGCCCGCGCCGATTACAACAAAGCCTTTTTGCGTCAGCGCCTTAATGGCATCGGCCTCCACAATGCGCACCGGCAGGGGTGACGCCACTACCCGGCGATAGCCGCGGCCAGCATCCTCGACAAAATGCCAGTCGGGGTGCGTCTGCTGCAGTTCATCACGCTGGGATTCACTGAAGAACGCGCCAATCGGTTTGCTGGGATGGGTAAAGCCAGGATCGTTTTTATCCACTTCTACCTGCGTAACGACGGTGACCGCTTTTTGCTCGCCGCGCGCCGCCAGGCGGTTGTTCAGCGCCTGCTGGATGAGGTAGCCGATACCGCCCTGGGTGTCTGCCACGCAGTTGGCCAGCGGGGTGAGGGGCAGCCCTTCCCGCTCGTGAGCAATTTCAGCGCGCCGGAGATCCAGCCCCACCTGCGGGCCGTTACCGTGGGTGAGGACGATGTCATAGTCGGAGGCCAGCATCTCCAGCACCGACTCCGCCACCGCTTTCACCGCCTGGGCCTGATGTTCCACCGACTGGCTGGCGTTATCTTTGATAATGCTGTTGCCGCCGATGGCGACAACCATGAGCTCTTTCATTTGTTTTCCTTCGCAACGGTGCGATATTTTCCCCTCACCCCTACCCTCTCCCCAAGGGGGCGAGGGAGTTCATGTCCCCTCTCCCTGTGGGAGAGGGTTAGGGTGAGGGCATCAGGCATTATCAGGACTCAGAAACCGGTGCCGCCGCGCTTGCCGCTTCCCGGCTATCCAGCACATGCTTCACCACGAACATACCGCCCATCATCAGGTAGGCCGTAACGAACAGCAGCGAACTGCCTTCGGCGAAGCCGACCACCGGCGCGTGGATCACCCCGAATAGTGCCAGTAGCGCCCCACCCGCCGCCGCAACGGCGCCGCGCAAAGGTTTGTTGATGATGGCGAAGATAGCGATACAGCCCCAGAGCATACTGGCGAGCGGCGCGCCGCTGCCCAGATGGACTAAACCTTCGTAATAGATCCCTTTGCTGTGCAGCACGTCGGTGCCAATTTTCGCTGCGTTTGTCCCCGCCGCCCCCATCACGCTGTTCATCATGGTCAGCGCCCAGTTGGCGATCCACGGGAACAGGCAGATGAAGATCACGGGCACCTCCACTTTCGGCGTCTCCCTCACCACCTGGTTGGCGGTGACCACGCCAATAAAGACCAGAATCGGCACGATGGCGGTCATCGGAATGATGGCGAGCATAAAGGCTCCCAGCCCGAACAGCGGCACGATGAACATGGTCACACCGGAGGCCAGGGTGTAGCCGATGCTGGCTCCCATCGCCTTCCAGCCCGCGTGGCCGACGTAGACCGTCACCGGGAAAGGGTTACCCATCAGACAGCCGAGCATCGACGCCAGGCCGTTGGCCAGCATCACTTTACGCGTCGGGTATTCATCTCCCGCCGCATGGGCGCTCTCGATGTTCTCCAGGTCAAAGATGTAGTTCGCCAGCCCCAGCGGCACGGCGGAGGCCAGATACGGCAGCGCGTGCGGCAGGCCCTGCATAAAGCCGTCGATATGGACGGACGGCGGGTTAAAGCCGAACGACGACATCGAGGCCCTGATCGCCTCCGGGCTTTGCAGGCCGGAGATCCACGCCAGCACCGTACCGGCGATCAACAGCAGCAGGCCGGTCGGAATACGGGCAAAGATCGGCTTTTTGCCAAACCAGTTGATGAAGATCAGCAGCAGTACGATGAACGACACAGTCGGCGCTTCGAAGGCCTGCAGCATCGGGTTCATCGCCAGCAGCAGCAGACCCAGACCGGACAAGCACGACAGCAGCACGGTGCGCGGGATCATCCTGCGGATGGTCTCCCCGAGGAAGGAACCGCCCGCGAGGATCAGCGCCTCAACGAAGCACCACACCAGGCCAATCTGGATGGCGAAATCTGCATCGCCGGTCTGCTGATAGACCGGCATCAACACCAGAAAGGTCACGGTGAAGATCGACGGTGCGCTCGGGCCAGACGGTAGCGCGGTGACGTCGTTACGTCCGGTCTGGCGCGCCATTTGAAGGCCAAACCAGGTGTAGCAGACACTCGCTACCAGTACCGCCAGCCCGAAGGCTGGCGCAATGCGTCCATAAACAATCTCCTTCGGGATGCCGACGACAAAAATGAGCAGCCCCATCATGGTCAGCAGATTGGTCAGGTTGTTGGTCATCAACCCGAAATATGCCGCCCAGTCACCTCTTTTCCACTCCAGTTTCATGCTTTTCATGGATGCTTACCTTATAGGATGTAGCGATCGCGGAAGGTCAACAGCGCCTTTTCAAAACAGCTAAACGGCGGGTGAACGATGCCCGCCCCAATCATGCCGATACCGGCGTCTTTGTGGGCAATGGCGGTATTGATCACCGGCAGAATGCCGCTTCCCGCCACTTTGGTAATGTCGATGGCGGTCGGAATCCCCATAAACGACAGCAGCGGAATAGTGACGTTGGGGTTTTCCCCGAGGGTGATTTCGCGCATCTGGCGGGAGAAGTCGATCGCCTCCTCCACCGTGCCGCCCACCAGCGCCACAATCGCCGGCGCCGTGGCCATGGCGAAGCCGCCGATGCCGTAGGTTTCGGTGATGGCGCTGTCGCCAATATCCAGTCCGGAGTCTTCCGGCTTGTACCCGGCGAACATGGGGCCAATTACCTGCTGTGCCGGGCCGGTAAACCACTGCCCCGGCAGGCCAGAGATGCGCAGCCCGAACTCGTAGCCGTTACGCGCCATGGTGGTGACCACGGTGCTGTATTCGATACCGTGGGCGGCATCCATGGCGGCTTTACACATCGCCATCCACGTCGGGCCGGAGAAGTAGTCGCTGCTGGCGACAAACTTGAACACCTGCCGCTGCTGCTCAACCGGATAACCTGCCTGAATCAGCCCCGGCGTCAGGGCCTGAATCAGCAGCGTGGTGCCTGCGTTGTTGCGGTTGTGGCACTCGTCGCCCATATGCAGCGCCTGCGCCAGCATTAAGCGCAGGTCGATCTCACCGATAATGTTCATGGCATCGCGCAGCATCGGGCCGAGCACGTCGCGCATCCAGTTCAGGCGATCGATCACGCTCTGGTCATTGGCCCCCATGCGCAGGATCTTCGCCATCTGCTCGCTGAGGTTGGTAAAGGCGCGGTTGCCGTAGGTTTTGTTTTCCACAATGTGCATAAACATTGAGGCAGAGGTGACGCCCGCCATGGAGCCGACACAGTCGTGCTCATGGCACGGCGAGAAGGTGATGTCGCCGGAAGCCGCGACGCGCGCTGCGTCCTCAATATCTTTCGCCAGCCCCTCGAAGACCAGCGCCCCGGTCACCGCCCCCTTCATCGCACCGCACATGTTTTCCCAGGTTACAGGCGGGCCCGCATGAAGAATGGTGGTGCGGGTCATCCCCGGCACCACATTGATGGCCTGGTCGTAGCCCACCAGCACCGGATGAGATTGAATGATGCGCTCAAGGGCCACTTTATTGGCGGCAGCGATCTTCTCGGCCAGCGGCTTATCCGCCAGCTGATCGAGCGCCTCCACCACCTGCATGTTGCCCTGCCCCGGCGGCGTCCAGTCGAGCTGGGTCACGGGGATGTGCTGCTTTTTAAGATCGTCGCTGAACATCGCAATGCCAACGTTGATCACGTTCAGCGGCTGGTTGAATAAGGTGGTCATTATGCGTTCTCCCCTTTGCAGACAAATTCACGCGCCAGTAATCCGGTGTTGGTACTGCTGCTGGCCCAGATCACGCCCGCGTCCGTGAGTAACTGGCACTGCTGCGCCAGGGACTGCGGATCCTGATCGGTGCCCAGTACATAGCCCAGGATCACCAGTGGGCGATGGTCGGCTTTGGCGATCGCCTGCGCCTCTTTGATGGCGTCGAGCATCACGCCGACCGGATCCTCATGCGCCCCAAAGCCGAGGACGAAGTCCATCACGATCACCCCTACCTCCGGATCGCGCGCTTCCTGCAGCAGGCGACTGATACGGTTGGTGGGATCGATCATCGGGTGGGGTTTGCCGTTGGTGAAGTCGTCGTCACCAAAGTCGAGGAAGGTGTGTGCCTGGCTGACGTTAATGTCGCGCAGGCGTTTTGTCGTATCCGGCTGAATGTTGCTGTAGACGTCGTCAAATTTCTCCAGCGCGGCGAACATCGCTTCATCACACAGGGTGCCGCCGCAGAACAGGCCGCGAATGTATTTTTGCTGCGGCGTCAGGCGGGCGCGCACCTCTTCAATCAGCGGCCAGTTGAGCGGATGCAGATCCAGAGACTCTTTTTTAATACCCGTAAGCAGTACCGCTTTTAATGCCGCCTCTTTCGTGCCGCGGGCAAACTGCAGCCCATCTTCATCGGCCGGGGGATCGTTGCGCCCGAGGAAACAGACCACCACCGGCTTGCGGCAGGCGCGTGCGCGGGCCAGCACTTTTTCCGCGACCGCCGGGGCGGGCGGCTTGGAGATCAGCGCGATCGTCTGGGTACCCTCATCCGCCTCCAGCATGTCGATGGCATCGAGCATCATCAGGCCGCCAATTTTTTCGCTCAGATCGCGCCCGCCGGTGCCAATCAGCTGCGAGACGCCGCCGCCAAATTCGTGGATGCGCACGCTCAGCTCCTGGCTGCCGGTGCCGGAGGCGCCCACAATACCGATTGGCCCACGGCGTACCGCGTTGGCGAAGCAGAGCCCCGCGCCGTTGATGATGGCGGTGCCGCAGTCCGGCCCCATCATCAGCAGCCCTTTCTGGTGCGCCAGCTGCTTCAGCGCCAGCTCGTCGTCGAGCGACACATTGTCGGAAAAGAGCATTACGTTCAGGTCGTTTTCCAGGGCCTGGCGCGCTTCGCGGGCGGCAAAGGTGCCATTTACCGAGATCACGGCAAGGTTTGCTTCCGGACGGTGTTTTTTGGCGCTGGTTAGCGTCGCATAGCGCGCTTCGTGAGCGCCCGCGCTCTCTTTACGGACGAAGAGGGCTTCGATGGCGGCCAGGGTGTCGTCGTTGGAGGCATCGCCTTTAATGACAATCATCAGATCGCCGTTTTTGGCCGCCTCTAATTCCGGGGTCAGTAAGCCGAGATTGCGTAATACCCCTTTATTCATTTCAGTCGCCATGGCGACAAAGGCCTGCTCTACGCCCGGTAATTTATTGGCTTTTGTTGAAACCGACATCAACGAGACAGAGTCGAAATAACTGTTCTTTTTCACAACGATTTTGGTTGGCATGATTTCCTCCCGAATTCGGGCAAAAGGGTGGCCGCCATCCTGCCATTTGGCATGATGGTAAAAAGGGTTCTGTTATTTCAGGCCAGCCGGACAGCTGGCCGCGCTGAATTACGCGCCTGCGGCGATCAGCAGTTCGGCGATTTCGTTAAAGCCTTTTTCGCGCGCCAGTTCGAGCGGAAACTTACCGTATTTATCGGTCATGTGAGGGTTCGCGCCATGATCAAGCAGGAGTTTGACGATCTCTTGCTGTTTCGCCCCGCCATCGTTAAGCACGATGGCTTCCAGCAACGGCGTCCAGCCCACGAAATTAGTATGGTTAACGTTGATATCCGTTTTCGCCAACAGCTCGCGCACAATCTCTACATGCCCTTTTTCGCTGGCCGGCGTAATGCCCACGCCGCCAAAGCGGGTGAGGCGATCCAGATCCGGGTTTGCGGGCAGTACGATTCGCAGCAGGGTTAAATCGTTAGTCAGGCAGCTAATTAAAAAGGGGTTGAAGCAGGTGTGATCCTGCTGGTCGATATTCGCACCGGCAGCAATTAAGAGTTCAACGCAGGGATAATGCTTATTCAGACTGGCAATGATAATGGCGGTGCGTTTTTGACGATTAATGGCATTGATATCTACCCCTTTCGCCAGACAGGCTTTAAGCCCCTCGGTATCACCTTGTTCAGCGGCAACGAGAAATTCCGTGACGAGTTCATTCGCAGACATATTCACACTCCTGGTTTTCCTTTCTGATGCGTTGAGAATAGCAACAGCGATCCCGGAAAAGAATCCGCTTAAAAAGCATTCATCGTAAGGAGAGTGATTATTAAACAACGTTCAACAATCCGGTGATAATGTGCGTCTGTGCAATCTTTTTCTTATGTTTACTGCCCTTTTCTGCCTTAAAACAGCATTCTGCTTATATCTCGTCAGCCCTTGCACTGCGGGGCTCGCAACAAATTCGCAGAAGTGTGATTTGCTTCAAATGAGTTGTAAGCGCAGTGTTAAATATTGTTCAAAACTGGTTGCCGCTGACGCGGTTTATAAATAGATTCAACCGATGCGAAAAGCCCGAAAGGTGAGCGATGAATTCTATTTTTACCGAAGAGAACTTACTGGCATTTACTACCGCCGCCCGTTTTAGCAGCTTCAGTAAGGCGGCAGACGAGCTGGGGGTGACGACATCTGCCATTAGCTACACCATCAAGCGAATGGAGACCGGGCTGGACGTGGTGCTGTTTGTGCGCAACACCCGCAGTATTGAACTGACGGAATCGGGCTTCTATTTCTACCGCAAAGCTACCGATCTGCTAAATGACTTTCATGCCATCAAGCGCAGCATCGACACTATCTCGCAGGGCATTGAAGCCCGGGTGCGGATCTGCATTAATCAGCTGCTGTATACCCCACGGCACACGGCTCGCCTTCTCCAGGTCTTGAAAAAGCAATTCCCCACGACGCAGATTACGGTCACGACTGAAGTCTACAACGGCGTCTGGGATTCGATTATTAATAATCAGGCCAATATCGCCATCGGCGCGCCGGACACCCTGCTCGACGGCGGTGGCATTGATTACACCGAAATCGGTGCGATTCGCTGGGTCTTTGCCATCGCCCCCACGCATCCACTGGCCTTTGCCCCCGAGCCGCTTGCCGAAAGTCAGCTACGGCT
Source organism: Leclercia sp. UBA7405 (assembly GCF_037152215.1). Classification (NCBI taxonomy): domain Bacteria; kingdom Pseudomonadati; phylum Pseudomonadota; class Gammaproteobacteria; order Enterobacterales; family Enterobacteriaceae; genus Leclercia; species Leclercia sp. UBA7405. The sequence goes on from NZ_JBBCMR010000006.1 coordinate 112,183, forward strand.
CTATCCCAACATCATGGTGGAAGATACCGCCCATACCATCAACAAAAAAGTTGGCTGGCTGTTGCACGGGCAGGAAGCCATTCTGGTTCCCGATTTCAATACCAAGTGCCAGTGTCAGATTTTGGGTGAGGGGATTGGATTTTTACCGGAATACATGGCGCGCGAAGCGGTAGGAGATGGCCTGTTGGTGACGCGGAAGATTAATAATCCGCGCCAGGACTCACGCATGCTGCTGGCCACGCAACATGCGGCCACCGGCCAGGTGACCCGCTGGATTAAAGAGCAGTTTAAGCCCCAGGGGGTGCTGACCGGGATTTATAACGATTTACTGTGGCGGGACTAGCTGCGGCTCTGCACCCAGAAGGCGTGAATCAGGCCCGGGATGTAACCCAGCAGCGTCAGCACGATGTTGATGATAAATGCCCAGCCGAAACCTTTGCCAAGCAACACGCCCAGCGGCGGTAACAGAATGGTGATAACAATACGCCAGAAACCCATAATTTCTCCATGCAAGCAATCAGGTCATTGTAAAAAAAGAGATTTATCTCTAAGCGTAGCGAGTTTACTGCGCATCGCCATTTTTGACGCCCGCTTTTACCCTCCTTTACCCTCTTTACACTGACTGATGCTGGCCATTTAAAGCCAGATCAAAGGTTAGACTGTACCCCTGACGGCGGCTGGGCTAATGTTAGGGTCACGATAACAATGAGGAGGTAAGTATGTTTTCTGTCGGCGATCTTGTGCAACCGCGTATGGGCGGTCCAAAACTGAAAGTCTTAGAAGTGAATGAAGATCAGGTGGTTGTGGTGCAAGCCAGTAACGAAGCGGGCGAGCGCTTTACCGTAAAAGCGGCAGACCTGACGCCGTATCAGGAAGAAGGGGATTTCGGCGTCTGCTAAGCAGACGCTACCGGGCGGTGAGTGCCGCCCGGTGCGCACGAATTAGATCAGAAAATCATCCAGCGATTTACCGTTCGCCAGTGCGACGGAAATAGGCTTAGGCGTACGTCCCTGGCCGGTCCAGGTTTTTTCCTGACCATCGGCATCAGTAAAACGGTATTTTGGCGCACGAACTTTACGTTTTTTCGGCTGTGCTGCGCCAATAGCGGCTTCAGAGCCCAGCAGATCTTCGGCGGAAATACCGTCTGCTTTCATACGCTCCAGCAAAGCAGCTATTTTTTGCTGCTGTTCAGCACGCTGCTGCTCAGCTTCAAGCTGCTCAACACGCTTCTCTTCGATAACAATACGCAGCTTTTCCTGCATGTCTTCCAGTACCTCGAGAGAGAAATCACGAGCCATCGCGCGCAGCGTACGGATATTATTCAAATTCTGTAACAACGAAGTCATATAATATGAAGACCTTTTCTAATCGTTTAAATATCATTTACCGTCCGATAGTAATCTATTTGCTTTTGAACATCCAGATTATAGCGCACGAAATTATAATTAATGCCGCCTACCCTGCCGATAATAAAATATAGGCAGGGTATTTCGCCACCATTAGTCCTTTATTTGTCGACCTGGTTTATATCTTATTTATTAATGTTAAATATAGTAAACAGCGCGCCATGGAATATCTATTCAGATTATCTGCATAAAATACATTTCTTACAGGCAGCATATCCTACTTATTATTCCACTTATCAGAAACAATCCACGCAGACGCCCCCTCCTGCATACCAGAAAAGCGTATCCCGTTTAATGGGGCCTACGCCAATTGTCAGCCCACAGCAAGCTAAAGATTATCTTATTGTTTTAAAAGAACAAAATAAGCAGCAGGAGACAAAATAACGACCAGGTTCAAAAATCGCCAATTTTAGAGAATTTTGTTGCCAAAAGCGTAACAAATAAAAATTAATCACTAATTGTGAGTTAACAGGCAGAGATATAATCTATACGCGAAAAATAATGCAACTTAAAGCACCGTGCAACATTGCTTTGACGTCTTCTTAGCCCTCTTTCCAAGGAGTTCTGACATGTTCTCTCGACAGTCTCGCCTGCGCCATGCGGTAGCAGACACCTTTGCGATGGTTGTCTACTGTTCGGTTGTGAACATGCTGATCGAGATCTTTCTCTCCGGGATGAGCTTTGAACAGTCGCTTTCTTCCAGGCTGGTGGCGGTGCCGGTCAATATACTTATTGCATGGCCTTACGGTTTTTACCGCGATGCCATTATGCGCTATGCGCGCCGCGTAAGCCCAACGGGCTGGATGAAAAATCTGGCAGATGTACTGGCCTATGTGACCTTTCAGTCGCCGGTGTATGTCGCTATTTTGCTCACGGTGGGCGCTGACTGGCACCAGATTGCTGCCGCGGTCAGTTCAAATATTGTGGTTTCAATGCTGATGGGTGCGGCTTACGGTTATTTTCTCGATTATTGCCGCCGCCTGTTCCGGGTCAGCCCGTATAGCCCGGTAAAAGCGCAGGATGCAGCGACTGGCTGATGCCAGTCGCGATTTTATTGCGGTTCGCCGAACAGACCTGTCAGAAAACGTTCCAGCGCCATCCGGGAGCTGAACCCGTGCGGAATACCATAATGTTCATGCCTTTCCCCGCCTAGATAGAGGGGAAATTGCTGATACTGATCGCAGGTTTTTATCTCTGAGGCAGGTTCCGCATAAGACAAACTTTTGTCTTTAAGCGTTGGATGGATGATCAGCGCCGTGCGTCCCATACGCGCTTCCCGGTTTACATAGACATAATTTTCACCACGGCGATAGCCGTACGCTTTTTGCGTTACCGCATCCATAGTAAATCCGGCTTTTTCAAGAACGCGCGCAACCTCATCAGGTCGTAAATACATATTTAATCCTCATTATCTTTTCCTGCCCGGCAACCTTACCGTAATCAGCAATAGCAGTGCTTTCAGAAAATTCCATAAACGGCCAATTATGCCGTGACAGACTTCAGATATTAAAAAGCTGGACTAAACTCTTTAATACCGCAAATTCAAGGGAGGAATGTATGTTTAACAGATCAAACCGAAATGATGTGGATGACGGCGTTCAGGATATTCATAACGATGTCAGCAAATTAGCCGACACGCTGGAAGATGTTCTGAAGTCCTGGGGATCAGATGCGAAAGATGAGGCAGATGTCGCCAGACGCAAAGCGAAAGCGTTACTGCGTGAAACCCGCGCCCGTATGCAGGGTCGCTCCCGGACCCAGCAAGCAGCATGTGATGCGATGGGGTGTGCAACCACCTTTATCCGCGAAAAACCGCTGTGTGCCGTCGGTACCGTGGCCGCTGTCGGGATCTTCGTCGGTGCGCTGCTGAGCCTGCGTAAATAGTCACGGATCCGGGCTATTACTCTGCCCCTGCTAACCTCCGTTAGCGGGGGTTTTCTTTTTTTGGCTGTAAAGCCGCTATAACACCCCGTCCCCCGCTGTGCTCATCAACAGAGGCGCATCAATCTAATTTTCCCATATCTTGTATGGTTGAAACTTTAGATAACTACATCTAGTATTCCTTTAAGCAACACAGACACTACTGCTCGCGATTTTTCGCGGCGTCCTGTTATTCTAAATGGAAATACGAATCATGAGCATTACTATTTACACTCGTAACAACTGTGTGCAGTGCCTCGCAACGAAACGTGCGATGGAAAACCGCGGCGTGTCCTTCGAGATGGTGAATGTTGATCAGGTTCCGGACGCCGCCGAGACACTCCGCGCGCGCGGTTTTCGCCAATTACCTGTGGTGATCGCCGGCGAGACCAGCTGGTCTGGCTTCCGCCCGGACATGATTAACCGTCTGCAGGCGCAGGCCGCCAGCGCATGAGCCTGCTTGTCTACTTCTCCAGCAGCTCGGAAAACACGCACCGCTTTATCACGCGTGTCGGGCTGCCGGCAATCCGTATCCCCCTCAACGAGCGGGAGCGCATTCAGGTAGACGAACCCTACATTCTGGTGGTGCCGAGCTATGGCGGCGGCGGCACCGCGGGGGCTGTACCCCGTCAGGCGATCCGCTTTCTTAACGATCCGCATAACCGGGCGCTGCTCCGCGGGGTTATCGCGGCGGGCAATCGCAATTTTGGCGAGGCCTACTGCCGCGCCGGGGATGTTATCTCTCAAAAATGCGGCGTGCCGTATCTCTATCGCTTTGAACTGATGGGGACACAGCAGGATGTAGAGAATGTGCGTAAAGGAGTAAACGAATTTTGGCAACGACAACCGCAGAACGCGTAAACCAGGGAACGACCGACTACCACGCCCTGAATGCGATGCTTAACCTCTACGATCGTGAGGGGCGTATTCAGTTTGAGAAAGACCATCAGGCGGTGGACGCCTTTTTCACGCACCATGTGATCCCTAATAGCATGACCTTCGCCAGCGTAACGGCCCGACTCGACTACCTGGTGAGTGAAGGCTATTACGAAGAGCGCGTGCTGGCCCGCTACGATCCCCGCTTTCTGGTTTCGCTTTTCGAGCACGCTCACGCCAGCGGTTTTCGTTTCAAGACGTTCCTTGGCGCCTGGAAGTTTTACACCAGTTACACCCTGAAGACCTTCGATGGGAAACGCTATCTTGAGCGCTTTGAAGATCGGGTAGTAATGGTGGCGTTAACCCTCGCACAGGGGAATGAGACGCTGGCGCAACAACTCACAGAAGAGATGTTATCCGGCCGCTTTCAGCCGGCGACGCCCACGTTCCTGAACTGCGGAAAAGCGCAGCGTGGTGAGCTGGTCTCCTGCTTCCTGCTGCGTATTGAAGACAATATGGAGTCAATTGGCCGGGCGGTGAACTCCGCGTTACAGCTCTCTAAGCGCGGCGGCGGGGTCGCGTTTCTTCTCTCAAATCTGCGGGAATCGGGCGCACCTATCAAGCGCATTGAGAATCAGTCGTCCGGCGTAATTCCGGTCATGAAGATGCTGGAGGATGCGTTCTCTTATGCCAACCAGCTGGGCGCCCGCCAGGGAGCCGGGGCGGTCTATCTGCACGCGCACCATCCGGATATTTTGCGTTTCCTGGATACCAAACGTGAAAATGCCGATGAAAAGATCCGTATCAAAACCCTCTCGCTGGGTGTGGTGATCCCGGATATCACCTTTAAACTTGCGAAAGAGAACGCGGAGATGGCCCTCTTTTCGCCTTACGATATTGAGCGCTTGTACGGCAAACCCTTTGGCGACGTGGCGATAAGCGAACTGTATGACGAGCTAATTGCTGACGATCGCATTCGCAAAAAATACATTAATGCCCGTGATTTCTTCCAGACGCTGGCCGAGATTCAGTTTGAGTCCGGGTATCCGTACATTATGTATGAAGACACGGTAAACCGCGCCAGCCCCATCGCCGGCCGCATTAATATGAGCAACCTGTGCTCCGAGATTTTGCAGGTTAACAGCGCCTCGACCTACGATGAAAATCTTGATTACGCCGATATCGGCAAGGATATCTCCTGTAATCTCGGGTCGCTGAACATTGCCCATACCATGGACTCCCCCGATTTTGGCCGCACGGTTGAGACTGCCGTGCGCGGCCTGACGGCGGTATCGGACATGAGCCATATCCGCAGCGTGCCGTCCATTGAGGCGGGCAATGCCGCCTCGCATGCTATTGGGCTTGGGCAGATGAATTTGCACGGCTATCTGGCGCGCGAAGGTATCGCCTACGGCAGCCCGGAGGGGCTGGATTTTACTAACCTCTATTTCTACACCATCACCTGGCACGCGCTGAACACCTCAATGATGCTGGCGCGCGAACGGGGTCAACGCTTTGCCGGGTTTGAGCAGTCACGCTACGCCAGCGGGGAGTATTTCAGCCAGTATCTGGAAGGTGACTGGCAGCCGAAGACCGCCAAAGTGCGCGACCTGTTTGCTCGCGCCGGGATTGTGTTGCCGACCCGCGCAATGTGGCAGCAGCTGCGTAATGACGTGATGGAGTATGGGATCTATAACCAGAACCTACAGGCCGTGCCGCCTACCGGCTCGATCTCCTATATCAACCACGCGACCTCCAGCATCCATCCGATTGTGTCGAAGGTGGAGATTCGCAAAGAGGGCAAAACCGGCCGCGTTTACTACCCTGCCCCCTTTATGACCAATGACAACCTGGCGCTGTATCAGGACGCGTATGAAATCGGCCCGGAAAAGATTATCGATACTTACGCCGAGGCGACCAGGCATGTGGATCAGGGGCTCTCGTTAACGCTCTTTTTCCCGGATAGCGCCACCACGCGCGATATTAATAGAGCGCAAATCTATGCCTGGAAGAAAGGGATCAAGACGCTGTACTACATTCGCCTGCGCCAGCTTGCGCTGGAAGGTACCGAAATTGAAGGTTGCGTGTCCTGCGCGCTGTAAGGAGAGAGGATGAAACTGTCACTGGTTCGCGCCATTAACTGGAACAAAATCGAGGACGATAAGGATCTGGAGGTCTGGAATCGCCTCACCAGTAACTTCTGGTTGCCTGAAAAGGTTCCGCTCTCCAATGATATTTCAGCCTGGCAAACCCTGACGCAGGCCGAGCAGCAGCTGACCATTCGCGTTTTTACCGGGCTGACCCTGCTGGATACAATTCAGAACACCCTGGGCGCACCGGCGTTGATGACAGATGCGCTCACCCCGCACGAAGAGGCGGTGATGTCGAATATCAGCTTTATGGAGGCGGTACATGCCCGCTCTTACAGCTCGATTTTCTCGACGCTTTGCCAGACCAAAGATGTGGACGCGGCCTATGCCTGGAGCGAAGAGAACGCCGCGTTGCAGCGGAAAGCCGAACTGATACTGCACCACTACCGCGCCGATGAACCGTTGAAAAAGAAAATCGCCAGCGTGTTTCTGGAATCTTTCCTCTTCTATTCCGGCTTCTGGCTGCCGATGTACTGGTCGAGTCGCGGCAAGTTGACCAACACCGCCGATCTGATTCGCCTGATCATTCGTGATGAAGCGGTGCATGGCTATTACATTGGCTATAAGTTCCAGAAAGGGCTGGAGAAAGTCAGCGACGCCAGGCGTGAAGAGTTACAAAGCTTTGCGCTGGATTTGTTGATGGATCTCTATGACAACGAACTGCAATACACTGAAAGCGTATATGCGGGAACGGGCTGGGAAGAAGAGGTGAAAGCGTTCCTCTGTTACAACGCCAATAAAGCGCTAATGAACCTCGGTTATGAGGCGCTCTTCCCCCCCGAAATGGCGGAAGTGAACCCGGCTATCCTGGCGGCGCTGTCACCCAACGCGGATGAAAACCATGACTTCTTTTCCGGGTCGGGTTCTTCTTACGTTATGGGTAAAGCGGTGGAGACGGAAGATACAGACTGGGACTTTTAATCTGCGAATTAACGTTTATTAATTTAATATAAATCGCATTCTTTTCCCGCAAATATTTCCACACCTTCTACACTGTAATTTCTATGCACTATTCACCTGAATCACTCTGATTCAGGTGAAATTCCGCTGGCAGCCGCAAAAAAATCAGAGAAATTCAACTCACGCTCAGCCCTTTATTCATGGGAAATAGCGCCGTTTCGCTGACCGCAAAATTCATACCACAAGCGAACCCAGGGTTGTCTCAGATTCTGAGTATGTTAGGGTAATGCCAGTTAACTATTTACCATGGTAATCATATCGACATAAGCAAATAACAGGACACTCTCTATTGCATGGCAATTAAATTAGAAGTGAAGAATCTTTATAAAGTATTTGGCGAGCATCCACAGCGTGCGTTCAAATATATCGAAAAAGGACTTTCGAAAGAGCAAATTCTGGAAAAAACAGGGCTATCGCTTGGCGTTAAAGACGCCAGTCTGGCCATTGAAGAAGGCGAGATTTTTGTCATCATGGGGTTATCCGGTTCGGGTAAATCCACTATGGTTCGCCTTCTCAATCGCCTGATTGAACCCACCCGCGGACAGGTGCTGATTGATGGCGAAGATATTGCCAAAATATCTGATGCCGAGCTTCGCGAGGTGCGCAGAAAAAAGATTGCAATGGTCTTTCAGTCATTCGCCCTCATGCCGCATATGACGGTGCTGGATAATACCGCGTTTGGCATGGAATTAGCGGGCGTACCCGCACAAGAGCGCCAGGAAAAAGCGCTGGATGCGTTGCGTCAGGTTGGGCTGGAAAATTATTCGCATGCTTACCCGGATGAACTTTCCGGCGGGATGCGACAGCGTGTCGGATTAGCCCGTGCATTAGCCATTAATCCCGATATTTTATTAATGGACGAAGCCTTCTCAGCACTCGATCCCTTAATTCGTACCGAGATGCAGGATGAACTGGTAAAACTGCAGGCGAAACATCAGCGCACCATCGTGTTTATTTCCCACGATCTGGACGAAGCGATGCGTATTGGCGATCGTATTGCCATTATGCAGAACGGTGAAGTGGTACAGGTCGGCACCCCGGATGAAATACTGAATAATCCGGCCAATGATTATGTGCGCACCTTCTTCCGTGGCGTGGACATTAGCCAGGTCTTTAGCGCAAAAGATATTGCCCGTCGTACGCCAAACGGCATTATTCGCCGCACGCCAGGTTTTGGCCCGCGCTCGGCGTTGAAACTGCTGCAGGACGAAGATCGTGAATTCGGCTACGTCATTGAACGTGGTAATAAATTTGTAGGCGTTGTCTCCATCGACTCTTTGAAAACCGCCCTGGGCGACAATCAGGGAATCGATGCGGCGTTAATCGACTCTCCGCTCGCCGTGGATGCCGAAACGCCGCTCAGCGAGTTGCTCTCTCACGTTGGCCAGGCACCCTGCGCGGTACCGGTCGTCGGTGAAGAACAACAGTACGTCGGCATCATCTCAAAACGCATGTTGCTGCAGGCTTTAGATCGCGAGGGGGCAAACAATGGCTGAACAAAACCCGTGGGGCACCACTGAAGCGGCGGATAGCGCTGCACAATCTGCGGACGCGTGGGGTTCATCCACACCCGCACCCACCGATGGCGGCGCGGCAGACTGGCTGAATAGCGCGCCAGCGCCGGCACCGGAACACTTTAATATTATGGATCCCTTCCATAAAACCCTGATCCCACTGGATAGCTGGGTGACCGAGGGGATCGACTGGGTAGTGACGCACTTCCGCCCCGTATTCCAGGGGATCCGCGTCCCGGTGGATTATATTCTGAATGGATTCCAGCAGATGTTGCTGGGTATGCCCGCGCCGGTAGCTATCGTGCTGTTCTCGCTCATCGCCTGGCAGTTTGGCAGCGCGGGAATGGGGATTGCCACGCTGATATCCCTGATCGCCATTGGTGCCATCGGCGCCTGGTCGCAGGCGATGATCACCCTGGCGCTGGTGCTGACCGCCCTGCTCTTCTGCGTAGTGATTGGTTTGCCGATGGGGATTTGGCTGGCACGAAGCCCGCGAGCGGCAAAAATCATTCGCCCGCTGCTGGATGCCATGCAGACCACGCCGGCTTTCGTCTACCTGGTGCCCATCGTCATGCTGTTTGGTATCGGTAACGTGCCGGGTGTAGTGGTCACGATTATCTTCGCCCTGCCGCCAATTATCCGCCTGACCATACTGGGCATTAACCAGGTGCCAGCGGATCTGATCGAGGCCTCACGCTCCTTTGGCGCCAGCCCGCGTCAGATGCTGTTCAAGGTACAGTTACCACTGGCGATGCCGACCATTATGGCCGGGGTTAATCAGACGCTGATGCTGGCGTTGTCGATGGTGGTTATCGCCTCGATGATTGCCGTTGGCGGTCTGGGCCAGATGGTACTCCGCGGCATTGGCCGTCTTGATATGGGACTGGCTACCGTGGGTGGCGTGGGCATTGTGATCCTCGCCATCATCCTTGATCGCCTGACTCAGGCAGTCGGCCGCGATTCACGCAGTCGCGGAAACCGTCGCTGGTACACCACCGGCCCGGTGGGTCTGCTGACTCGTCCATTCACGAAGTAATCCTGTTGTTGCCCGGCGGCATCTCTCTGCCGGGCCAGCAGCACCCCTCCAAAAACGAAGGAACAACGATGCGACATAACATTTTATTTGCCACAGCGTTTGCCACCCTTGTCTCTACCAGCGCATACGCCGCTGACCTGCCAGGCAAAGGCATTACCGTTCAACCGGTTCAGAGCACCATTTCGGAAGAGAGCTTCCAGACCCTTATCGTCAGCCGCGCGCTGGAAAAACTCGGCTACACCGTTAATAAGCCGAGCGAAGTGGATTACAACGTGGGCTACACCTCGATCGCCTCCGGTGATGCAACCTTTACCGCCGTAAACTGGCAGCCGCTGCATGATGATATGTATGCTGCTGCGGGCGGCGAGAAAAAATTCTACCGTGAAGGGACGTTTGTCACCGGTGCAGCGCAAGGTTACCTGATTGACAAAAAAACGGCGGATAAGTACCACATCACCAATATTGAACAGCTGAAAGATCCGAAGATCGCCAAACTGTTTGATACCAACGGTGATGGCAAAGCGGACATGATGGGCTGCTCACCGGGCTGGGGCTGCGAAGCGGTTATTAACCACCAGAACAAAGCCTTCGACCTGGAGAAAACCGTCGAGGTAAGCCACGGCAACTACTCCGCAATGATGGCCGATACCATCGCCCGCTTCAAAGAGGGCAAGCCTATCATCTATTACACCTGGACCCCGTACTGGGTCAGCGATGTGATGAAACCGGGTAAAGACGTGGTGTGGCTGCAGGTACCGTTCTCCTCCCTGCCCGGCGAGCAGAAAGATATCGACACTAAACTGCCAAACGGTATGAACTATGGTTTCCCGGTGAATACCATGCACATCGTGGCTAACAAGGCCTGGGCTGAAAAGAACCCGGCTGCGGCGAAGCTGTTCTCGGTCATGAAGTTGCCGCTGGCAGACATCAATGCTCAGAATGCGATGATGCACGCAGGAAAATCCTCAGAAGCCGACGTTCAAGGCCATGTTGATGGCTGGATTAAAGCCCACCAGCAGCAGTTTGATGGCTGGGTGAAAGAGGCACTGGCCGCGCAGAAGTAACTTCCCTCCCCCACCCTCTCCCTCCGGGAGAGGGTGTTTGAATTCCCTCACCCTCCTGGTCAGGGAAAGTCAAAGCGCACAATCCATCACGTAACAATTCCCCAACATTCACATTCATCCGTTATTATGGTTTCCGAATCGATAATCACTTAACTAATGATTTCAGACCATAATGACCAAAACTTCTCAAGGACTTAGCCCGGCACTGATCTTACTGATGTCAGTCGCAACGGGTCTGGCTGTCGCCAGCAACTACTACGCGCAACCTCTGCTCGATACCATCGCCCGCGCCTTTAACCTTTCGGCGAGCTCTGCGGGTTTTATCGTGACCGCCGCCCAGCTCGGCTATGCCGCCGGCCTGCTGTTGCTCGTTCCGCTTGGGGATATGTTTGAACGCCGCTCCCTGATCGTTTTCATGACCCTGCTCGCCGCAGGCGGAATGCTGATCACCGCCAGCAGCCAGTCGCTGAGCATGATGATCCTCGGCACCGCCCTGACCGGGTTATTCTCGGTCGTGGCGCAGATCCTCGTCCCGCTGGCCGCTACCCTCGCAGCCCCGGAAAAACGCGGCAAAGTGGTGGGTACCATCATGAGTGGCCTGCTGCTGGGCATTTTGCTGGCGCGTACCGTGGCGGGATTACTGGCCAGTCTCGGTGGCTGGCGCACGGTGTACTGGGTGGCAAGCGTATTAATGGTGATCATGGCCATCGCCCTCTGGCGCGGCTTGCCAAAAGTGAAGCAGGAAAACCATCTTAACTACTTCCAGCTTCTCGGCTCCGTATTCAGTCTGTTCACGCAGGATAAATTGCTGCGTACCCGCGCCCTGCTGGGCTGCTTCACCTTTGCAAATTTCAGTATTCTCTGGACCTCCATGGCCTTCCTGCTGGCCTCTCCCCCGTTCAACTATTCCGAAGGGGTAATTGGCCTGTTTGGTCTGGCAGGCGCGGCGGGAGCGCTGGGCGCGCGACCTGCAGGTGGCCTGGCAGACAAGGGCAAATCACACCTCACCACATCAGCCAGTTTGGTTCTGCTGCTGCTCTCCTGGTCAGCCATCTGGTATGGGCATCTCTCAGTACTGTCGCTGATTGTTGGTATTCTGGTGCTGGATCTCACCGTGCAGGGCGTGCATATCACCAACCAGACGGTCATCTATCGCGTGAAGCCGGATGCCCGTAACCGTCTGACCGCCGGATACATGACCAGCTACTTCATTGGCGGCGCGGCGGGGTCGCTGATCTCTGCCTCGGCGTGGCAACATGCGGGCTGGGCTGGGGTGTGCCTGGTGGGTAGCGTGATGGCACTTCTGAACCTGCTTGTCTGGTGGCGCGGTTATCATCGCCAGGAGGCAATTACTTAAGCTTTACATTGCTTTGGGGCTTCTCTGGGTGCAAGAAGCCCCGCAGTCTGTTAAGGTGGCGGAAACATTTATCCCTGAAATTTTAATGTGGGTGATATATTTACGAACCGCATGAATAACCAGCCCATCGCACCTTCTTCGACATTTCACGCTGTTTCAGATCACCCAATCCTCTTTTCTCTGGGCACCCGCCCGACCGTCTCTTTAAACACCGGGACACGGATTCACCCGGCACTTTATGGCAGTGACATAAGCTTTGCGGATTTTAACCGCACAAATAATTCATTTACATTATTTGTCACTGTCGTTACTATATCGGCTGTAATTAATGAGGTTATGCCCAAATGGATAGTTCGTTTACGCCCATTGAACAAATGCTTAAATTTCGCGCCAGTCGTCATGAGGATTTCCCGTATCAGGAGATTCTGCTGACCCGTCTCTGCATGCACATGCAGGGCAAATTGCTGGATAACCGCAATAAGATGCTGAAAGCTCAAGGGATTAACGAGACGTTATTTATGGCGTTGATTACGCTGGAGTCTCAGGAAAATCACAGTATTCAGCCTTCCGAACTGAGTTGCGCGCTGGGTTCATCCCGCACCAATGCAACCCGTATCGCTGATGAGCTGGAAAAACGCGGCTGGATCGAACGCCGTGAAAGCGACAACGATCGTCGTTGCCTGCATTTGCAATTGACCGACAAAGGTCACGCATTCCTGCGTGAGGTATTACCGCCTCAGCACAATTGTCTGCACCAACTCTGGTCTGCTCTTAGCACCTCCGAGCGCGACCAGCTTGAGCACATCACTCGCAAGCTCCTCACCCGTCTGGATCAGATGGATGAAGACGGTGTCATTCTTGAGGCACTGCGCTAACGCGACGACTCGCTCGACAATCCAGATTTATAAGAAAACCGACAGGCCAGCACGTCATACTGCTGGCCTTTCTGATAACAGGTCGGCACAGCCGATGTGAAAATAAAAAGATCGTGGAGAACAACAATGAGCGCAAATGCGGAGAATACCCCCCCGCAGCAACCAGCCAGTAAGAAAGGCAAGCGTAAAAGTGCCCTTCTTCTGCTGACCTTGCTCTTTATTATTATTGCCGTGGCATATGGGATCTATTGGTTTTTAGTACTGCGTCATTTTGAGGAGACGGATGATGCGTACGTGGCAGGGAACCAGGTACAAATTATGGCGCAGGTGTCTGGCAGCGTGACGAAAGTCTGGGCTGACAACACCGACTTTGTGCAGAAAGGCGACGTGCTGGTCACGCTCGACCCGACCGATGCGCAGCAGGCGTTTGAAAAAGCGCAGACCGAGCTTGCCTCGAGCGTGCGTCAAACGCGCCAGCAGATGATTAACAGTAAGCAACTTCTGGCCAGCATTGAGGTGCAGAAAACTGCCCTGGCGCAGGCGCAGAGTGATTTCAAGCGTCGTGTTCCGCTTGGCACCGCCAACCTGATTGGACGTGAAGAACTGCAGCACGCCCGTGATGCAGTGGCCAGCGCCCAGGCGCAGCTTGACGTCTCTATTCAGCAGTACAACGCCAATCAGGCGATGATACTGAATACCACGCTGGATCAACAGCCGGCGGTTAAACAGGCCGCCACGGAAGTGCGTAACGCCTGGCTGGCGCTGGAGCGTACCAAAATCGTCAGCCCGATGACCGGCTACGTTTCTCGTCGTTCCGTTCAACCCGGCGCGCAGATCAGCACCACAACACCGCTGATGGCCGTGGTTCCGGCGACGCACCTGTGGGTCGATGCCAACTTTAAAGAGACTCAGCTGGCGCATATGCGTATTGGCCAGACCGCGACCGTGGTGAGCGATATCTACGGCGACGAGGTGAAGTACACCGGTAAAGTGGTGGGTCTGGATATGGGGACCGGCAGTGCGTTCTCCTTGCTGCCTGCGCAGAATGCGACGGGCAACTGGATCAAAGTGGTTCAGCGTCTGCCGGTACGTATCGAGCTGGATGAGAAACAGCTGGCGGATCATCCCCTGCGTATTGGACTTTCGACCCTCGTGACCGTTGATACGACCGATCGTGACGGACATATGCTGGCAAACCAGGTACGCACTAACCCGGCGTATGAAAGTAATGCCCGTGAAATCAGCCTTGAGCCTGTGAACAAGCTGATTAATGACATCGTGAAGGCGAACGCCGGTTAATCCGAAGGTGAGCGTTATGCAGCAGCAAAAACCGCAAAAACCACTGGAGGGGGCGCAACTGGTCATTATGACCATTGCGCTGTCGCTGGCGACGTTCATGCAGGTGCTGGACTCCACCATTGCAAACGTGGCGATCCCCACCATCGCCGGCAACCTGGGCTCGTCGCTGAGCCAGGGAACCTGGGTCATCACCTCGTTCGGGGTAGCGAACGCTATCTCGATCCCCATTACTGGCTGGCTGGCAAAGCGCGTCGGTGAAGTGAAGCTGTTCCTCTGGTCCACCATCGCATTTGTGATTGCCTCCTGGGCCTGTGGTGTCTCAAGCAGCCTGAATATGCTGATCTTCTTCCGCGTATTACAAGGGATTGTTGCCGGGCCGTTGATTCCGCTGTCGCAAAGTTTGCTCCTGAGCAACTATCCGCCAGCGAAGCGATCTGTTGCTCTGGCGCTGTGGTCAATGACGGTGATCGTTGCGCCGATTTGCGGCCCTATCCTCGGCGGCTTTATCAGTGATAACTACCACTGGGGCTGGATCTTCTTCATCAACGTCCCGATCGGCGCCATTGTGGTGCTGTTAACGTTACAGTCACTGCGCGGTCGGGAAACCCGTACTGAACAGCGGCGTATTGATGGCGTGGGGCTGGCGTTACTGGTTCTGGGTATCGGTAGTCTGCAAATCATGCTCGACCGCGGTAAAGAGCTGGACTGGTTTGCCTCTCAGGAGATCATCGTCCTGACCGTGGTGGCGGTGGTGGCGTTAAGCTTCCTGATTGTCTGGGAGTTGACCGATGAAAACCCGATAGTCGACTTGTCGCTATTCAAATCGCGAAACTTTACCATCGGCTGCTTATGTATCAGCCTGGCCTATATGCTCTACTTCGGCGCGATCGTTCTGTTGCCGCAGCTACTACAGGAAGTGTACGGCTACACGGCCACCTGGGCAGGCCTGGCCTCGGCGCCCGTTGGGGTCATTCCGGTGCTGTTATCGCCAATTATTGGTCGCTTTGCCCATAAGCTGGATATGCGTCGGCTTGTGACGTTCAGCTTTATTATGTACGCGGTCTGTTTCTACTGGCGTGCGTATACCTTCGAACCAGGAATGGACTTTGGTGCCTCTGCGTGGCCACAGTTTATTCAGGGCTTCGCGGTTGCGTGCTTCTTCATGCCACTGACTACCATTACGCTCTCCGGCTTGCCGCCCGAGCGCCTGGCTGCGGCATCAAGCCTGTCGAACTTCACCCGTACGCTGGCTGGCTCCATTGGTACGTCGATTACGACCACTCTGTGGACTAACCGGGAATCGATGCACCATGCGCAGCTTACCGAATCGGTGAACCCGTATAACCCGAACGCGCAAGAGATGTATAGTCAGCTGCAGGGTATGGGGATGACCGATCAGCAGGCCTCCGGCTGGATTGCCCAGCAAATTACCAACCAGGGACTGATTATTTCGGCTAACGAGATTTTCTGGATGTCTGCGGGGGTATTTATTGTCTTGCTGGGGCTGGTATGGTTTGCGAAGCCGCCGTTTGGTGCAGGCGGTGGTGGCGGAGGCGCCCACTAAGCGCGTCATCAAAACAAAAACGGATCTGCATGCAGATCCGTTTTTTTATGCCTATTTAATGCCGATGATCTTCACCGTAATGATGGAGACCGTGCCCGGCGGTACAAGCCCTGGCACGCCCTGTTCACCGTAAGCCTGCTTAGCGGGGATGATGATTTTGGCTTCACCGCCGAGACCAAGTTTGGTGACCACCAACCGGAACAGCGGTGGCAGGTCTTGCACGCGGCTGGCGCGCACCTCTTTACTGGACATCACTTTACCCGTGCCCAGTACTTCATCAAGCTCGGTAATAATATTGCTCTGCCCATTAACCAGTGGTGCTTCACCCTGCTTGATGACACGGTAAATCGAACCATCTGCCGTTTTTACAGCGCCTTTTTCTTTTGCCGCCTTGCTGAGGATCGCTTTACTCTGTTTTTCGTTTTCAGAGAGCGTAGACGCCAGCTGTTTCTGCTGCTGTTTATCCAGCGTGGTCAGTTCTTTCGTGATCTTCGCCACCGGGAGTTGCAGCTGGTTATTCACCTTATCGTTGAACCCCTGGGTGAACGCTTTCAGATCGAACTTCTTGCCCAGATCGGTCATTTTTATTTTTTCACGATCGGCGGCCTGACCATACCAGCTGCCAATGGCATAGCTGGTTTGGGTATCTTTTGCTGCACTGGTATCAACTTTAACGCGCGGCTGTCCGCTAACAGGCTTCGTCTCTTTCGCTGCCTTTTCGCTGGCTGCCTGTTCCGTCTTCAGCTTCTCATTAAGGTTCGTCAGTTCGGTAAGAGAAGCGGCCTGCGCTTTCAATTTCTCATTCAGCGCGGCATTTTCTTTGTTAACAGACTCCAGCTTCTTACTCAGTTCGGCAGCCGCCTTGTCGTTGCCGACCACATTTTTTTGTACGGATATCAGCGATTCCTGAGAAGCGATGACCCGCTTCGCATCTTCCAGCTGGCTGAGCGTGATGTCAGATTTCAGCTGCATATTTTTTAATGCGGTCTCCTGCTCCGCCAGCTTCGCGGCAACAGTCTGCTTCTGCGTGGTGAGGCCGGAAAGCTGTTGTTCACCCGCCTGTAGCTTCGCTTTGAGATCCTCAACCTGTCTGGAAAGATGGGCTGAGAGCGTATTCGCGCTCGCCAGCTTTTGAGCCAGCTCGCTGCTTTTTTGATCCGCAGTGAGACGGGTGGCTTTAAGCGCGGCCAGCTCATCTTCCAGCGTTTTTTTCTGCGCTTTAAGATCGTTCAGTGTTTTATTAAGCGCTTCGCCCTGAGTGGTAAAGGTCGTTTCAGTCGTCTGCTTTTGCGCTTTCAGATCGGCAAGCTGCTTTTCCAGCAGCTGCGATTTTGCTTTTAACGCTTTTGCCTCTTCATCCATTTGCGTGGCGCGCGCCGTCGCACTGGCTAACTGCTGTGTAAGCTGTAAGCTCTGCTGCTCTTTGCTGCCAGTGGTATTTTTCAGTGCAGCAAGCTGCTCATCGAGCGTTTTTTTCTGCAGCTTAAGCTCGGCGAGCTCTTTGAGCATGGAGGCACTTCTGGCTGCCATCTCGCTTTCAGCACTTTGCTTCTGGGTTTTGAGCGTAGAAAGTTCCTTTTCCATCTGCTGAGACCGGGCTTTCAGCCCTTCTGACTCTTTAGCCAACTGCGTCGTTTTCGCTGTCGCGCTGGCTAGCTGTTCCACTAGCTGAACATTTTTTTGCTGCGAACCGCTGCTGCTGTTTTTCAGGGCGGTGAGCTGATCGTCCAGCGATTTTTTCTGCGCTTTGAGGTCACTGAGCTGTCCCTCAAGCGTCGTAATTTGTGACTTGAGTTCAGCAAGTTCTTTAGTCTGAGCCCTGTCTTTGGTGGTCAGCGCAGTTTCTGCACTCTGCTTCTGCGCCTTCAGTTCGGTCAGCTGCTTTTCCAGCATCTGCACTTTTGACTTCAGGGTGGCAGACTCCTCCATGGTACGCGCAACGCGCGCTTTTTCTGCAGCAAACTGTTCTGCCAGTTGCGCACTTTTCTGGTCCTTATTGCCACTGGCGCTGACCAGCGCGGCGAGTTGATCGTCTACATTTTTTTTCTGGAGCTTGAGATCGGCAAGATCTTTGATCAACGTCGTGGTCCGGGTCGCCAGCTCATTATCCGCGGCCTGTTTCGCTATTTTGAGCTCAGAAAGTTGCTTTTCCAGAAGCGCTACTTTTGATTTCAGGGCTGCGGACTCTTCAGTCGTCTTTGCAGCACGCGCTTTTTCGGCGGCTAACTGCTCTGCCAGCTCTGTGTTTTTTTTCTGCGAACCAGTACTGGTCGTGTTCAGAGCGATAAGGCGTGCATCCAGCGCCTCTTTCTGAAGTTTGAGTTCGGCAAGCTCTTTGACAAGGGCCGCGCTTTTGGTCGCCAGTTCGCTATCCGCGGCCTGTTTGCCTTTTTTCAGTTCGGCGAGCTGTTTTTCCAGAAGCTGTACTTTTGACTTCAGGGCGTCAGACGCTTCGGCCATTTGGGTGGAACGCGCTTTCTCTGCGGCTAACTGCTCTACCAGCGCTGCGCTTTTTTTCTGTGCGCCACTGCTGTCAGTTTTCAGGGCCGCAAGCTGACCGTCCAGCGCTTCTTTCTGAAGCTTAAGGTCACTGAGTTCTTTAATCAGGGCCGTGCTTTTGGTCGCCAGCTCGGTATCCGTAGCTTGCTTCTGTACTTTCAGTTCTGAAAGCTGCTGTTCCTGACGCTGCAATTTTTCCTTCAGCGCGGCTGACTCTTCAGACGTGCGAGTCACGCGCGCTTTCTCAGCGGCAAGCTGTTCTGCCAGCTCTGCGCTCTTCTGCTGCGTGTTGCCACTGGCGGCTTTAAGAGAGGCGTACTGCTCTTCCAGAGTCTTGTTCTGGCTTTTCAGTTCGGCGAGTGCTTTGTTTAACGCCACGCTCTGGGCCATAGCAGCTGCCAGCTGTTCTGATTGCTGGGTGTTCTTTTGCGCTGTTTCGCCGCTGCGCGTCTCCAGACCAGAGAGTTTTGCTTCCAGCGCCTGTTTCTGCTCACGAAGGGCGATTAGCTCTTTATTCAGCGCATCGCTTTTTGCGTTTGCCTGGTTAAGCTGTTCAGTAAATTGCTGGTTCTTTTGTTTATCTCGTGAAGCGCTATTTGGAAGCGTGGCTGCAAGACTGTCCAGGGCTAACTGTTGTGCATTACCCACCGGCTGCTGCTTCAGCTTTGTAAGTGACTGCTCATGCGCCTGCACACGTTTTTTTTCATTAGCCAGCGCCTGTTCCAGAGTCGATTTTTCACGCTCAATCTCCTGGAGGGAGTGGCCTAATCCTGTGATGGTGGCGTTCGCTTTACGGAGTTCTTCGGTCAGCCCGGCCACTTTTTTACGCCAGGTTGAACTGTCTTGCGAAGCCACAGGCAACGGCTTTGCCTGTGGCTTCGCTGGACGAGGGACGGTTTTTACCGGCGGGGATTCAGGAACTGCAGCCGAGCCCTCAGTAGAACTAAAAGGGCTCGTGGGATCGTTGCCGATGATTTTTTCGTTACTTAACTGTTCGAGCAGGTCGGTATTAGCTGAATAACTACTCCCACTGGATAAAAGCAATCCACAATAAAGAGTAGCAGTCACGTATTTTTTCATAGATTATTCATTTCGTTCGCGCGTTTCATCATATTGGAATAAACGCTGTTTTTTATTCTGACGCAAACTAACGAGATCTTCTTATTAATTTCCGTCAGCATAACTTCTGAGGCATTGGCATCAACCAAAGATTTGTTTGTTTCATAAATTTTGTAGTTTTTGTTAATGTTTTCGAACTGTTTACGGTAGCCTTCATAAGCCGCAGGATCCAGCTTCTGGAGCGCGGAGAACTCCTGGTAGCACTGCACCTCCTGCTTACGCGCTTCAGGCTCTTTCGCAATAGGGGTGGTATTAACGGTGCTGCATGCAGATAAAATAAATGCGGAAATTAGCACTGCTGAGCCTGAAACATAACTTTTCATAAATTCCTCTAAATAAACATTAATTTGCGACAATCGGGTCCGATATTATTAATACAACAGATAGTTTAAGACAACTTAATGTTAGAATTTTATTGGTCAGCCGCAAACCGACCTCAATAGTAAAACACTACGGGCACAATTCACATTACTGAAGAATTTTTTAGGATTTAATAAAGGGAATAATGACAGGATGTAATAATAAGAACCGGCACCTCATGAAAAAGTGCCGGTGTGATCGCTAGATATGCAGTTCTTGCAGTTTTTCTTTCGGCAGGGCAAGTTCATCGTTGCTGTTTACGCGTACGTCACGTTCGATGATGTGGCGTGCAATCTCTTGCGCCTCTTCCAGCGAGTGCATCTGATATGTTCCGCACTGGTAAACATTCAGTTCCGGAATTTGGTTCTGTTCTTTTACTTTCAACACGTCGGCCATTGCCGCTTTCCAGGCATCCGCTACGCGGCTCTCTTCCGGTTGGCCGATCAAACTCATATAGAAACCGGTACGGCAACCCATCGGGGAGATATCGATAATCTCAACGCCGTTGCCGTTCAGGTGATCGCGCATAAAACCTGCAAACAGGTGCTCAAGGGTATGAATACCGCGCTCCGGCATCACTTCTTTGTTTGGCACGCAGAAACGCAGGTCAAATACGGTGATTGTGTCGCCGTGCGGGGTATTCATGGTCTTCGCAACACGTACAGCAGGCGCTTCCATACGGGTATGGTCGACAGTAAAGCTATCTAATAACGGCATACGTCACCTCCGAAAGTGATTTTTTTAAAATTAATTGAACTCTTCGTTTCAACGCGAGTCTGAGTATATGAAAGACGCGCATTTGTTATCATCATCCCTGTTCTTCAGAGATGTAAGTTTGGCCACAGCGATGTGGCCTTTTTCTTTTCTGTCAGCTGTTCTTCGCCAGAAACGCTGCAAATGGCTCAGTATCTGCCGCTTCAATCTCTTTCTGACGCAGTTGCGATGCTTCACGCTCCGCGATAAAGTCGGCTTCGCTTATCACTTCCAGCGGTTCGCTTTTCAACATCTCACGATACTGCGCAGATAGCGATCGGCCTGTGCCACCAATGCCTTCATCAATCATAGAACGCAAAATACGGGCTGAAAACGTCAGTTCAGGATTGTCGAAGCTCTCTACAAGCTCATCGCAAACCTGTTGATAGGCTTCTCCGCCGTAGACGCTGTCCAGCGTCTGCGCGACGCGTTTCAGATCGCGGAACAGATCTTTCCCGACTTTCTGTAACGGGAACTGCGCCGTTTCACAGCCCATGCCTAGCGTCAGGCCCGGTTTACGCCCTTCCAGAATCACGCGGTTCCAGTTAGTGCGGGTGCAGAGCAGTTCATCAGCGCTCATCTCTGGCGCATCCGCCAGCACGCACCAGACCATGAAGAGATCGAGGAAACGGACTTGCTGCTCATCTACGCCAATTGGCGAGAAGGGATTAATATCCAGCGAACGAACTTCAATATATTCAATACCGCCACGCTGCAGCGCGTCAGAAGGTGTTTCACCACTGCGCGTTACGCGTTTAGGACGAATTGGCGCGTAGAGTTCGTTCTCAATCTGAAGAACATTGCTATTAATCTGTAGACGCTTACCGTCGCGTTCCAGCCCAATGGCTTCGTACTCTTCAGACGGGGTTTTAATCGCCCGCTTCAATCCTGCCACATACTCGGTCAGATCGTTAAACGTAATTCCGAGATTGCTTTGCGATTTATTGGTATAACCCAGGTCGCTGAGACGCAACGAGGTAGCATAAGGCAGGTAATACATACCACAATCGGTTTTTTCAAACGGCAGCGTGGTCGGTTTACCTTGCAGGAATGACGAGCAGATCGCCGGCGACGCGCCGAACAGGTAGGGGATGACCCAGCCAAAGCGATAGTAGTTACGGATAAGACGTAAATAGCCCGCGGAGATCGCCTCTTTATCTGTTTCACCACACTTCGCCTGCCAGAATGCCATCGGCAATGAGAAGTTGTAATGGACCCCAGAAATGGTCTGCATCAATGCGCCATAGCGATTTTTCAGCCCTTCACGATAGAGCGTCTTCAGGCGGCCGATATTGGAGGTGCCATATTGCGCCAGTTCAATATCCTGCCCCTGCTCAATATAGCAAGGCATACTAAGCGGCCACATCCGCTCATCACCCAGTTGACGGGCGGTGTAGCGATGAATGTCGCGCATAATCGTTAGCATATGGTCAATATCGCCATCTACTGGCGTTATGAACTCAAGCAGCGCTTCGGCGAAATCCGTGGTGATCCATTTATGGGTCAGCGCAGAGCCCAGCACTTCAGGATGGCCCGTTGTTGCAAGTGAACCATCTTCGTTTACGCGCAGCGTTTCGCGTTCAAGACCACGCTGAATACCCTTCAGAGCCTGAGGGTGGTTTTCCAGCCAGGCCAACGCCTGTGATACGTCCGGGATCAATTCGACCTCCCGCCTGTCAAAATCATTTTATTTAGCATAATTGTAATGGTTTAGGGTCACAAACAGTCCAATTAGTGCCACCACGACATGCCCTGTAAGGTTGCTACCGCCACAAGGACATAGCGTAACGCTTTACCAAGCGTTAAAAAAAAGAGCACCGGCCCCCAGGAGATGCGCATCCATCCCGCCAGCAGGCACAGCAAATCGCCTATTACAGGCATCCAGCTTAATAACAGCGTGGCAGCGCCATAGCGTTTTAGCCAGTTAACTGCCTTTTCCTGCCAGCGCGACGTTTTGCGAAGAGGAAAGAAACGCCCAAGAATAACGTTAGTCAGCCCTCCAAGGCTATTACCCATTGTTGCTATTAAGACCAGCAACCAGGGCTGACTCACGCCTGACAACAACATCGCGATCAGCACAACTTCGGAATTACCGGGCAGAAGGGTAGCGCTTAAAAAACTGCTGGCGAATAACGAAGCGAGTGACAGCAGTTCACTCACAGTCTGCGAACGTCCACTGCCGCCATGCCAGCCGCGTGCGCCGCCTGAAGACCAAAATCAGCATCTTCGAAGACAACGCATTTTTCAGGTGATACACCCATCCGTTCTGCGCAAAGCAGGAAGGTATCCGGAGCGGGTTTGTGATTCTGGACATGATCGGCAGCAACAACAGCCGTGAAATAGCGACGCAGGTCAAGATGTGCTAGTAAGGCTTCTGCCATCGCGCTTTCGCTCCCGGTGCCAACAGACATCGGACGACGGCCATACCACTCTTTGACCACGTCAATTAACGGAAGGGGACGCACGGTATCCAGCAGCATCGCTTTTACCGCGTCACTCTTTTCGCGGGCAAGTAGATACGGATCGAGATCCGCCTGATTTAATTCGATAACCGCCTGTGCGATACGCCAGGTTGGCGAACCGTTAAGCGCCACCATCGCCTGTAGATCGAAACGCATCCCGTAGCGGCCAAGAACATCATCCCAGGCTTTACGGTGAGTGGGTTCGGTATCCAGGATGGTGCCATCCATATCGAAGATCAGACCGTCATACTGTGCGTACATCGAGCTTCCGCCAAACGATTAACAAAACATTACTTTAACGTAAACAGCTGTTTTTGTCGCTGATAGTCAAAGCGTTCGCTGACGAAATGGTGAAGGAATAAACGAATGAAGGGGGATGTTCTGGGGAAACTTAGAATTAGGAAACAACAGTGTTACTGCTGTCGCAGAGAAGATGGTGCATCCGGGAGGATTACTCGGCTGCGCCTCGCCCTTCGGGCCGTTGCTGAAGCAACGTTATCCTCCCTGGTGCTTGCGATGTTTTCGCAGACCATGAAACAACAGTATTGCTGCTATCTCTGAGAAGATGGTGCATCCGGGAGGATTCGAACCTCCGACCGCTCGGTTCGTAGCCGAGTACTCTATCCAGCTGAGCTACGGATGCATCGGGATTGACTGCTGTACTGCTTGATACTACATACCGCTTTGAAAACGACATGAAGTAATAGATGGTGCATCCGGGAGGATTACTCGGCTGCGCCTCGCCCTTCGGGCCGTTGCTGAAGCAACGTTATCCTCCCTGGTGCTTGCGATGTTTTCGCAGACCATGAAACAACA
>NZ_JBBCMR010000007.1:0-110759 GCF_037152215.1 Leclercia sp. UBA7405
TTTATTGTCCGAAGACATTAAGAATCCATGTCACTTTGAGTGCCCACACAGATTGTCTGATAAATTGTTAAAGAGCAGTGCAACGCGGCTTTCAGCTCACCGTTGCGAGGTCCCGTATAATACGTTTTCCTCATTCAGAGTCAAGCAATTATTTTTCGCTTTTCTCTGCTGGCGTTCATCTCTGAACCCCGCTAACCCGGCGGCCTGTAAGCCGTTGTTCCGTGTCAGTGGAGGCGCATTATAGGGAGTTCTCAGACGTTGACAACCCCTCTTTTAAAAAAAACGTTCAACTGTCTCTTTTTTGCGCAAAATGGTGCTATAGCGCCAGTTTTTCGAGCGTTTCGAAGCCATAACGTTGTAAAACGGGTAAAAGTTGCTCAGTTTCTGCAGTCAATGCCATGCAGTAAGCGATATTCGCATCAGAAGATTTTGCATTTGGCGCTTCATTTTCAAGTAACCATGCTGTTCTTCGTGCAATGGCCGCTCCGGAGTCCACCAGACGAGTCCCTTCCGGTAACGCGGCAAGCAGTTCATCTTTTAATAGCGGGAAATGAGTACAACCCAATACAACGGTATCTGGTGGTTCAGCCATACGCAGCCACGGGCGCAATATGCGCTGTAACTCTTCCAGCGGCACCGGTTGACCGTGCAGCTTCGCTTCTGCGATTTCGACCAGCTCGGCAGAACCCAGCATGGCTATCTGGCACTCATTGGCAAAGCGCTCAATCAGCTCACGCGTATAAGGACGCTTTACCGTCCCGCGCGTTGCAAGCAAGCCAACCACACCATTGGCCGTCAAACGAGCCGCTGGTTTAATCGCAGGGACCACGCCGACCACAGGGAAGGGAAACTTCTCACGCAGGGCAGGAAGAGAGACAGTACTCGCCGTATTACAGGCAATAATTGCCAATGCCAGGGGGTAGCGTTGTTGTACGGCCGTGACAATTTCCACTACGCGCTCGACAATAAAGTCTTCGCTCTTCTCTCCGTACGGGAATGCCACGTTATCGAAAGCGTAGATGTAATGAAGGTCCGGCAGGAGATGCCGAACCTCATCATAGACCGACAGCCCACCGACGCCGGAGTCAAACACCAGCACGGTAGGGCGTGGATCAGAAGGTGTAGCTGCCAGACAAGGTGTACTCCCGTCCTGCAGTTTGATAGCCATAAACTGTCTCGTAATCTTTATCGAACAGGTTGGCTATTTTACCACGAACTGTCAGATGAGAGGTGACAGGATATGAAGCTGACAGATCTAAAAGGCTATAAGATGGCATGCGGCGCTGGACGCTCGAGAACTGATTCGAGTTGTTGTTATAGCTTTTACCGAAATATTGATAAGACAGATCCATATCAAACCCGAACATGGCCCAGTCCAGCTGATACTTATATTGCTGGCGAGAGCGATGTGCCAGAACCTCGTTATCAGAGTCTCGACGCGGATCCAGATATTCAGCGCTCAGACGGTGCGTCACCGGGCCTGTTTCAAAGTCACCGCTCAGCTCTACGCCTTTAATCGTAGCGGACTGGGTATTGAAATAGGTCCCCGTGAAGCCAAAATCAGGGGAGTAGTAATCGATCAGATCCTTAATCTTGTTCTGGTAAGCGGCCAGGCGCCAGTTAACAGGCCCGGTTAACCCCTGAACGCCCACTTCGAACTGACCCGATTTTTCCGCTTTCAGATCTGGATTCGAGGTGATGAACAGACGGCTCTGGCCATACATCTGCCCCAGCGTTGGTGCCTGGAACCCCGTTCCGTAAGAGACAGTAAGCTGGTAGTCAGGTACAAATTCCCAGCCTGCGGCCGTCTGCCAGGTGCCATTCCAGCCAAACTGTTCGTTATCATCCCCACGAACGGAGCCTTCCAGCGTCACCGTGTCCAGCTTCTGCTGAGCAGTCAGGTAATAGCCGGTATTGTCACGCTTATAATCATCGGAATTACTCAGATCCTCTGACGTCAACTTCTGCTGTTGCCAGTCAATGCCCGCGCTTACCGTGCCGTAGCCTACCGCCAGGCTATTACCCCACTGGACGTTTTTCTGCGTCATATTGTCGAGCGATGTGCCGGCGTTATACATCCCTGACACGCTGGAGTAGTTGTAATCTTTGTATTTCTGATAACTCCCCGTCAGTTGCGTCGAGTAATTATCGTGACTCCATGCCAGACCGGTTTCATAGGTGTGGTTATAAACCTGGCGTTTATCACTCCCCCCCGCATAGCCCGCGTCATAGGCTGTGTTATTGCTATAGCCATAACCACGAACGAACCCGGAAATCTCCTGAGTAAAATTATGATTCAGGCCCGCCCAGAAGGTTTTGTTACGGAAACCATCATCATCGCGGTCACCGGAGTAGGTAGAGGTGGGCTGAACATTAAATCCCTGGGTCTCGGTGAAGGAGCCCGCGATCGTCGCCAGCGTCGCTTCGCCCAGCTGTTGGCGCACAGTAGCATCGTACTGCTGATAATGATGAGACCCCATACTCGCCTGAACTTTGCCGCCAGGCTGTGAATTCTGGGTGATAATATTGACGACGCCACCAATCGCATCGGCACCATAGACTGCCGAACGTGGCCCGCGAATCAATTCAATGCGCTGAACAAGAGAGAGAGGGAGTTGGCTAAAATCAGAAATCCCCGTGATACCGGATTTTGCCAGCGGAATACCGTCAATTAAAACCAGCGTATGGCGAGCTTCCGCCCCGCGAATATAGACGTAGCTTGATTGCCCCATCCCGCCGTTCTGTGCAATTTGCACGCCGGGTAAACGACGCATCACATCAATAAGATCTTTAGACTGCCAGCGGTCGATATCCTCACGGGTTACGATATCCGTTGAGGCTAAGACAGAGTTAACAGGTTGCTCGAAACGGTTTGCCGTCACCACCATCGTGCTGGCGTTATCTTGCGCCCAGCCCGAAAATGCCGTGACGGACAGCGCCGTACACAGCGATATTTTTTTAATCATTGTAAAAAGCATCCACAATATAAGAAGGATGCCGCAGGCCTCATCTATAGCACGCGATGATGAAACCAAATGCGACGTGATCCCGGCAGGTCTTCGGGCTGGGTGGCGTTATATGGATGAAGACTTCCCATTTTCACAGTGTCTACAACATTCATCCCGCCAGTCCTTACCGCTGCGCGTCAGCTCCAGATTTCCACTGGATTCCCTTTTCACTCATTGAGGCCGGAAACAGAATGCTACAATTAGACACGTATAGATGTCCAGATAGCTATTAGCCATTAAATCTGGACATCCCCTGCACAATCCCTACAATCCCCGCGTAATTCATTCTCACTCAGGACGCATCATGACCCCCGAACACCTCCCGACAGATCAGTACGACGCGCAACTGGCCGAGAAGGTCGTCCGCCTGCAAAGTATGATGACCCCTTTTGCAGCGCCCGTTCCCGAGGTGTTTCGTTCGCCGGTCAGCCACTATCGTATGCGCGCCGAATTTCGTATCTGGCACGATGGCGACGATCTGTATCACATCATTTTCGACCAGCAGACCAAATCCCGAATTCGCGTGGACACGTTCCCCGCAGCGAGTGAATTAATTAATCAATTAATGACGCTGATGATTGAAGGGGTACGTAATAACCCGGTGCTGCGTCATAAACTGTTCCAGATTGACTACCTGACCACGCAAAGTAATCAGGCTATTGTTTCGCTGCTGTATCACAAAGCGCTAAACGATGAGTGGCGTGAGCAGGCAGAAGCTCTGCGCGACGCGCTGCGGGCGCAAAACATTAACGTCCACATTATTGGTCGTGCTACCAAAACCAAAATTATGCTCGACCAGGATTACGTCGACGAACGTCTGCCGGTGGCAGGTAAAGAGATGATCTACCGCCAGGTTGAGAACAGCTTTACTCAGCCGAATGCGGCTATGAACGTACAGATGCTGGAATGGGCATTGAATGCGACGGTAGGGTCAACGGGCGATCTGCTTGAGCTTTACTGCGGTAACGGTAACTTCTCGCTGGCGCTGGCACGCAACTTTGAACGGGTGCTGGCAACCGAGATTGCTAAGCCGTCCGTGGCGGCGGCGCAGTACAACATTGCAGCGAACCATATTGATAATGTGCAGATTATCCGCATGGCCGCAGAAGAATTCACGCAGGCGATGAATGGCGTGCGTGAATTCAACCGCTTGCAGGGCATTGATCTTAAGAGCTACCAGTGCGAGACGATTTTTGTCGATCCCCCACGTAGTGGGCTGGACAGTGAAACGGAGAAGATGGTGCAGGCGTATCCGCGTATCCTCTATATCTCCTGCAACCCGGAAACCCTCTGTAAGAATCTGGAAACGTTAAGCCAGACGCACAAGGTTGAACGTCTGGCTCTGTTTGATCAATTCCCCTACACCCACCATATGGAGTGTGGTGTGTTACTGACGGCTAAATAAAACGCTTACTCCGGCAAGTGATGCTTGCGGTTACGCATTTTGATGCCAATCCAGAACACCAGCGCGACAGAGAGTACGGCCGGCAGGAAGTTAGAGCCGATGTCCGGATACTCTGCGCGCACCACGGTGCTATAGAGCAAGACGCCCAGGACAAAAAACGCCGCTGATAGCGCCGGAAGTCCGACCGGCATGGTGCGATTTTGATAACGCTGATGCAGGCAGTACACCGTGAGTACCAGCGCAATCATAGGGAAGATCGAGAATGGCACAATGGAGCTAAAAATAGCGGCAAAAGAACCATTGATAGACAAGCCAGCGATCAATGCCAGCAACAGCGTACCTTTATCCTGACCAGAATGTTTCATTACTCACCTTCGTCGATTTGATGTGCCATCTTTTCTTGTTCACGGCGATACCAGTAATACGCGCCTTTGGAGATCATCCTCAGCTGTAATACCAGTCGCTCTTCGAGTTGCTTACGTTGTTCAATACCCACATCCAGTGCTTCAGCACCTGCACTGAAAACAATCGTGACCATCGCCTCGGCCTGCGCTTCCGTGAAGGCACGCGGCATATGATTTTCGAGTTCAAGATAGTCGGCAAGTTCCGCAATGAAATGCTGAATTTCACGCGCGACGGCGGCACGAAACGCGGCCGAAGTACCGGAACGTTCACGCAACAGCAGACGAAATGCGTTGGGATTGTTGCCAATAAATTCCATAAAGGTAGAGACCGAGGTGCGAATGACGCTACCGCCCTTGGCAATACGCTGGCGCGCCTGGCGCATCAGCTGACGCAGCATCAGGCCGCTCTCATCCACCATGGTCAGTCCCAGCTCATCCACATCTCGGAAATGACGATAGAAGGACGTTGGCGCAATTCCGGCCTCGCGCGCCACTTCGCGCAGGCTCAAACTGGCAAAACTCCGCTCAGCACTCAGTTGACTGAATGCCGCTTCCACCAGCGAACGCCGGGTTTTCTCTTTTTGTTGTGCTCTTACGCCCATCACGATAATTGAATCCTTCCAAAGCCCTGCTGGCACTATACCAGAGTTTAAAATTAATCGATTTGCCTGGCTTTGTTAATGATTGTTTACGCGCGGTTTGTGCTCCACTGCGCGAAAAAAGCACAACGATAATTGGGTTACTCTGGCAATGATGTTATGATTCTGTTGCTTTTATGTATAAGAACAGGTAAGCCTTGCCATGCCACATTCCTACGATTACGACGCAATAGTTATTGGTTCCGGCCCCGGCGGCGAAGGCGCTGCTATGGGACTGGTTAAACAGGGAGCCAGAGTAGCGGTGATAGAGCGCTACCATAATGTTGGCGGCGGTTGCACCCACTGGGGCACCATCCCTTCGAAAGCCCTCCGCCACGCCGTTAGCCGCATCATTGAATTCAACCAGAACCCTCTTTACAGCGACCATTCCCGACTTCTTCGCTCCTCTTTTGCCGATATCCTGAATCATGCCGATAACGTGATTAACCAGCAAACACGGATGCGTCAGGGTTTTTATGAGCGTAACCATTGCGAGATCTTGCAGGGGAATGCCCATTTTATGGATGAACACACGCTGGCGCTGGAGTGCCACGACGGCTCTGTCGAGACCCTCACGGCAGAGAAATTTATTATCGCCTGTGGCTCCCGCCCGTACCGTCCGGCAGATGTCGATTTCTCGCACCCACGCGTCTACGACAGCGACTCCATTCTTAGCCTGCATCATGAACCTCGCCACGTTATCATCTATGGCGCAGGGGTGATTGGTTGTGAATACGCGTCAATCTTCCGTGGCATGGATGTGAAAGTTGATCTCATCAACACCCGTGACCGTCTGCTGGCGTTCCTCGATCAAGAGATGTCCGACTCCCTCTCCTATCATTTCTGGAACAGTGGAGTAGTGATTCGCCACAACGAAGAGTACGAGAAAATCGAAGGCTGCGACGACGGGGTGATCATGCACCTGAAGTCCGGCAAAAAGCTGAAAGCGGATTGCCTGCTCTATGCTAACGGCCGTACCGGTAATACCGACTCTCTGGCGCTGGAAAACATCGGCCTTGAGACCGACAGCCGTGGCCAGTTGAAGGTCAACAGCATGTACCAGACCGCGCTACCGCATATCTACGCGGTTGGTGATGTCATCGGCTATCCGAGCCTGGCATCTGCGGCCTACGATCAGGGGCGCATTGCCGCTCAGGCACTGGTAAAAGGTGAAGCGACGGCGCATCTGATTGAGGATATTCCGACCGGCATTTATACCATTCCAGAAATCAGCTCTGTGGGTAAAACCGAACAGCAGCTGACCTCTATGAAGGTGCCTTACGAGGTCGGTCGTGCCCAGTTTAAACATCTGGCGCGGGCGCAGATCGTGGGGATGAGTGTGGGTACGCTGAAGATTTTGTTCCATCGCGAGACGAAAGAGATCCTCGGCATTCACTGCTTTGGTGAACGCGCCGCGGAAATCATTCATATCGGCCAGGCCATCATGGAGCAGAAAGGGGGTGGTAACACTATTGAATACTTTGTTAACACCACCTTTAACTACCCGACCATGGCAGAAGCCTATCGGGTCGCTGCACTCAACGGTTTAAACCGCCTGTTTTAACGCATTATCGAAATGGCCATCCATCGCCCCTCGGATGGCCTCTGCCAGCTGCTCATAGCGGCTGCGCAGCGGTGACCCCGGACGATATACCAGACCAATAGTGCGGCGCGGTTCAGGCTTAATGCACGGCAGATAGACCACGCCGTCACGTTTGCGCTCGCGCGGTACGGCCAGCGCCGGCAGCAGTGTAATACCGCTTCCCGCCGCCACCATGTTGCGCAGCGTCTCCAGGCTGGTTGCGCGGAAGTGAGTATCTTCATCCGCCCCCGCTTCGAAACAGAAGCCCATTGCCTGATCGCGCAGGCAGTGACCGTCTTCCAGCATCAGTAGCTTTTCCCCGGCCAGATCGGCCATCGGCACGCGATCGCGGTTCGCCCACGGGTGATCTTCATAGATCGCCAGCATCATTGGCTCATCAAACAGCGGCACCTCGATAAAGGCTTCGCTCTCTTTCACCAGCGCCAGGATGGCACAGTCGAGCTTGCCACTATCCAGCTGCGCCAGCAGCTGATGGGTTTGCGCTTCGTGGAGATACATTTCGAGTTTCGGGAAGGTCTGATGCAGCAGCGGAATAATCTGCGGCAACAGGTACGGGCCAACGGTAGGGATCAGGCCAATATGCAGCGGGCCGGACATGGTTTCCCCCTGCTGGCTTGCCATTTCCTTGAGCACTTTGACCTCGCGCAGCACGGTACGCGCCTGATCCACCAGCAGAAGACCTGCCTGAGTGAACAGCACTTTACGACTGGTGCGCTCCAACAACATCACGCCAAGCTCATCTTCCAGTTTGCGGATCTGGCCGCTCAGCGTAGGCTGGCTAACGTGGCAGGAGTCTGCCGCGCGGCGAAAATGACGATGCTCAGCTAACGCCACCAGGTATTCAAGATCACGAATATTCATTATTCATCCTCCGTCGCCACGATAGTTCATGGCGATAGATAGCATAGCAACGAACGATTATCCCTATCAAGCATTCTGTTGAATAATACACCACATAGACGAGGCGGTACGTGTTTGACCCTTGACGTCCCCGCCCGTCAAACGAGTTTCTCTCAAACTCGAACAACTAAAGCCAACGTGAACTTTTGCGGACCCCGTGGTCCGCATTTTTTTTGCGTAAAAAAGCCCGGGGATAAAAGCAAAATGGCAACCGAAGTTGCCATTTTTAGTATTTGCTCCCTCTCCCCGTAGGAGAGGGCCGGGGTGAGGGCACCAGCCCGCATTAATCAGACCAGGCGGTTTTTCGCATCCGCAATGGCCTGGGCCACCTGCTTCGGCGATACGCCGCCTTTGGCCGCACGCTTATCAAGGCAAGACTGCAGCGCCAGAATCGGATAAACATCCTCTCCAATCACCGCACTGAATTTCTGCAGGTCAGTCAGGGGCAGATCCTCCAGCGGTTTCCCCTGACGGATCGCTTCGACCACCGCTTCGCCCACAATGTGGTGCGCTTCACGGAAGGGTACGCCTTTCGCTACCAGGTAATCTGCCAGCTCGGTCGAGTTGGCATAACCCTGCTGAGCCGCCTCCTGGCAGCGCGGACGTTTCACCTGAATGCCATCCAGCACCAGCGCGCCCATATGCAGACAATCCAGCCAGGTGTCGAGCGCGTCGAACAGCCCTTCTTTGTCTTCCTGCATATCTTTGTTGTACGCCAGCGGCAGTCCTTTCAGGGTCATCATCATGCCGGTCAGCGCGCCCTGCACGCGGCCACACTTGCCGCGGATCAGCTCCAGCGCATCCGGGTTTTTCTTCTGCGGCATCAGAGAAGAGCCGGAGGTCACGCGGTCTGACAGCTCAACAAACCCGGCTTCACCGGAGTTGAAGAAAATCAGATCTTCGGCAAAGCGCGACAGGTGAACCATCCCGATTGAGGCATTGGAGAGCAGCTCCAGCACGTGGTCGCGGTCAGAGACGCTGTCCAGGCTATTACGGGTGGCGGAGGCAAAGCCCAGCCAGCCTGCCAGCTCTTCACGGTCAATTTCATAAGCGGTGCCAGCCAGCGCACCGCTGCCCAGCGGGCTAACATCCAGACGTTTCAGCGTATCCTGCAGACGGCTTTCATCACGTGCCAGCATCTCTACGTAGGCCAGACACCAGTGAGCAAAAGTCACCGGCTGCGCGCGCTGCAGGTGGGTATAACCCGGCATCACCGCGTCCTGGTTGTTCTGCGCGGTCTCTACCAGCGCGCTCTGCAGCTGACGGGTCGCGGCCAGCAAATCAGCGACGGTCTCTTTACACCACAGTTTCAGATCGGTCGCCACCTGGTCGTTACGGCTACGGCCAGTGTGCAGTTTTTTGCCCAACTGGCCGACTTTGTCGATCAGCTTGCCTTCCACCCAGCTGTGTATATCTTCGGCATCACTCTGGAGGATTTGCTGTGGATCCAGACGCACCTCTTCCAGCAGATTATTCAGCGCCTCTTCCAGCTGCAGCTGTTCGTCTGTGGTCAGTACGCCCACGGTGACCAGCGCTTTGGACCAGGCCACAGAGCCGACGATATCCTGTTCGGCCAGGCGGTAGTCAAAGCGCAAAGAGTCGTTGAACTGTTTGAAACGTTGATCCGCTGCCTGTGTAAAACGCCCACCCCAAAGTGCCATAACATGCTTCCTTTATTCGTTAGTTCTGCCGGGTGTCGCGTCGCGTTCCCGGCCTGCGGTAAATCAATAAATGGTTATGCCAGAATACGCGTGCCAATCGGCGTGCCATTGAACAGCGCCGGCAGTTGCTCAGCGTGGCGCCAGGAGGCGATATCTACCGGGCGGCCCAGCGTGCGGGCAGCATCCAGCGCCGCGTTCACTTTCACAATCATGCCGTCGGTGATAATGCCCTGATCAATCAGCTGCTCGGCTTTTGCTGCGGTCATCTCCGCGATACGCTGGCCTTTGCCGTCCAGAATGCCGCTCACGTCAGAGAGCAGGATCAGGTCTGCGCCCAATGTTGCCGCCAGCGCGGTAGCTGCCTGGTCTGCGTTGACGTTCATCAGCTCGCCCTCTTCGGTCACGCCGATAGAGCTCACCACCGGCAGGAACCCGCCTTCCAGCAGAGTGTTGATCAGCTTAGGCGAACCAGGCTGCGCCAGTCCAACGTGGCCGAGCTCTTCATCGAGCTGGGTCACTTTTACGCTGTCGCCATCGCCCAGATAGAGGCCAACGGAAGCAATGTGATGCTTCTTCGCCCACGCCAGCAGCGTTTTATTGGCCGTCCCCGCCAGCGCACCGGTAATGATGTCAATCTGGTCGGCAGGGGTAACGCGCAGGCCGTTTTTCTTTTTCACCGGCAGGTTGAGCCCTTTCATCAACTCATCCACTACGCAGCCGCCACCGTGCACGATCACCAGTGGGCGCTGATGCGACTCACGGTAGTTCACCAGCGCGGTAAAAAGACGCGCCAGCGCTTCTTCACTGTCCAGCAGTACGCCACCGAGTTTGATAATTAATGGATTCATCATCACACCTTAAATAAGAGACTGCGTTTCAGGGAAGCCGAAACGAATATTGGCACACTGCATGGCTTGCGCGGCAGCGCCTTTAAGTAAGTTATCCTCTGCCGCCACCACAATGAGATGCTCGCCCTGGACGGCAAAGCCGATATCGCAGAACGGCAGGCCGACGACGTTTTTCAGCGCCGGCACGCCTTTGTCATACAGACGCACCAGCGGTTTATCTGCATAGGCATGCGTAAAGGCCTCTTTCACCTGTTCTTGCGTCACACCCGGCTGCAGGCGGCAGGTAATGGTTTCGAGGATCCCACGCGGGAAGCTGCCCAGATGCGGAGTAAAAATCACCTCTGCGCCCAGATGGGTGGTAATTTCCGGATGATGGCGATGATTGAACACGCCGTACGGTTGCAGGCTCACTTCACAGAAGCTGTTAGAGATGGCGGCTTTGCGCCCGGCTCCGCTCACGCCACTGGTGGCATTGATCACCGGCCACTGGGTCAGATCCAGCAGATGCGCGTCGATCAGCGGTTTCAACGAAAGCTGTGCTGCAGTCGGATAACAGCCCGGCACGGCAATCAGATTAGCTTCTTTTACTTTCTCTGCGCTCCACTCCGCCAGGCCATACACTGCTTTTTCAAGCAGATCCGGGTGCTGATGCGTGAAACCATAATATTTTTCATAGAACCCGGCGTCGTTAACGCGGAACGCGCCAGAAAGGTCGAATACCACGCAGCCGGCCGCCAAAAATTGCGGTGCCAGGTCGTGGCTGACCTCATGTGCGGTGGCTAAAAACACCACGTCCACGCCGTCGGTAAATTCACTGATGTCGGACATCGGCTGCAGCGGCAGATCCACAATGCCCTTAAGCTGCGGATGCAAATCAGAAATTAATTTTCCGGCATCATTGCTTTGCGCTGACACGGTCAAAGCGGTTATGGTCATATGAGGATGGCGATTCACGTAGCTAACCAGCTCTGCGCCCGCATAGCCGCTAGCACCTACAATCAGCGTATTCAACATCGGGTTCCTTTATGCTCAACGTTAGTGTATTTTTATTCACATTTATTGCATGAATATTGATACTATCACGACCTAAGGTATGTCAACAATGAAAATGAATTTGCCACCATTTATCGAGATTTACCGCGCCCTGATTGCCACACCGTCAATCAGTGCAACGGAAGAAGCGCTGGATCAAAGTAATGAGACTTTAATCAATCTGCTTGCAGGCTGGTTCAGCGATCTCGGCTTTAAGGTGGAAGTTCAGCCCGTTCCCGGTACGCGCAACAAATTCAATCTGCTGGCCAGTACCGGCCAGGGGGCTGGTGGTTTATTACTGGCCGGGCATACCGATACCGTACCCTTTGACGATGGCCGCTGGACGCGCGATCCCTTCACCCTGACCGAACATGAGAACAAACTCTACGGGCTGGGCACCGCCGACATGAAAGGCTTCTTCGCCTTTATTCTCGACGCACTGCGTGACGTGGACGTGACGACTCTTAAAAAGCCGCTCTACATTCTGGCGACCGCCGATGAAGAGACCAGCATGGCGGGGGCTCGCTACTTCTCCGAAAACACCGCAATCCGCCCTGATTGCGCCATTATTGGCGAGCCTACCTCCCTGCAGCCGATTCGCGCCCATAAAGGCCATATCTCCACCGCGGTACGCGTAATGGGTCAGTCTGGCCATTCGAGCGATCCGGCGCGTGGAGTAAACGCCATTGAACTGATGCACGATGCCATTGGCCGCATCATGACGCTGCGTGATGTCCTGAAGGAGCGTTATCACTATGACGCCTTCACCGTCCCTTACCCAACGCTGAATCTTGGCAGCCTGCACGGCGGCGATGCGTCTAACCGCATCTGCGCCTGCTGTGAGCTGCATATGGACATTCGTCCGCTACCCGGCATGACGCTGAGCGATCTCGACGGCCTGCTGAATGAAGCACTGGCCCCGGTAAGCGAGCGCTGGCCGGGCCGTCTGACGGTCTCTGAGCTGCATCCGCCGATCCCTGGCTACGAATGCCCGCCTGACCACCAGTTGGTTGAGGTGGTTGAAAAGCTGCTGGGTGAGAAAACCGACGTGGTGAACTACTGCACCGAAGCGCCGTTTATTCAGACCCTGTGCCCGACGCTGGTGCTTGGCCCGGGTTCCATCAACCAGGCCCACCAGCCGGATGAGTATCTGGAAACCCGCTTTATCAAACCTACCCGCGAATTGATAACCCAGGTTGTGCATCACTTCTGCTGGCATTAAAACTGCCTCTTCACCCTGCTCTCTTCCGAAAGAGACGAGGGTATTTAAATACCCTCTCCCCGTGGGAGAGGGTTAAGTGAAGGGAAATTTCCCGCGATCTCCATCACATTCTCATAAGCATCTCTTATCTGACACAAAGCGAATTAAATTTCGTAAATTGCCCGCATTTTTTCGTTTGCTGAACCGTTTTCGCAGCAATTGACGACGGGGGTTTTACGTGGCTTTATAAAGGGAGATGACAAAATAATGTCCGTCAGATTGCTGAAAGGGCATAAACAAAAATGATGGGGTGACTGGGTTTTTATGAACGAACAATATTCCGCGTTGCGTAGTAATGTCAGTATGCTCGGCAAGGTGCTGGGAGATACCATCAAGGATGCCCTAGGCGAGAACATTCTCGACCGTGTTGAAACTATCCGTAAGTTGTCGAAATCTTCCCGCGCAGGAAACGAGGCCAATCGTCAGGAGCTGCTCACAACGCTGCAGAATCTTTCTAACGATGAACTCTTGCCCGTCGCCCGCGCGTTTAGCCAGTTCCTGAACCTGGCGAACACCGCAGAGCAGTACCACAGCATTTCGCCGCATGGCGAAGCGGCCAGCAACCCGGAAGTGATTGCCCGCACGCTCAGAAAACTCAAAGACCAGCCCGATCTCAACGAAGCGACCATCAAAAAAGCGGTTGAATCACTGTCGCTGGAACTGGTGCTCACCGCCCACCCGACCGAGATCACCCGTCGTACGCTGATTCACAAAATGGTGGAAGTGAATAACTGCCTGAAGCAGCTCGATAACAAAGATATTGTCGATTACGAGCGCAACCAGCTGATGCGCCGTCTGCGCCAGCTGATTGCCCAGTCCTGGCATACCGATGAAATTCGTAAGCACCGCCCAAGCCCGGTAGACGAAGCCAAATGGGGCTTTGCGGTAGTGGAAAACAGCCTGTGGGAAGGGGTACCGAACTACCTGCGCGAGCTGAACGAACAGCTGGAAGAGAACCTCGGCTACCGCCTGCCGGTCGATTTCGTACCGGTGCGCTTTACCTCCTGGATGGGCGGCGACCGCGACGGTAACCCGAACGTTACGGCGGATATCACCCGCCACGTGCTGCTGCTGAGCCGCTGGAAAGCGACCGACCTATTCCTGAAAGATATCCAGGTGCTTATCTCCGAACTGTCGATGGTAGAAGCCACTCCGGAACTGCGCGAGCTGGCCGGTGAAGAAGGTGCCAGCGAGCCCTATCGTTACCTGATGAAAAAACTGCGTGGCCAACTCATGGCAACGCAGACCTGGCTGGAAGCGCGCCTGAAAGGCCAGCGCCTGCCGAAACCAGAAGGGCTGTTGAGCCAGAATGAACAGCTCTGGGAGCCGCTATACGCCTGTTATAAATCCCTGCAGGCCTGTGGAATGGGCATCATCGCCAACGGCGAGCTGCTCGACACCCTGCGCCGCGTGAAGTGTTTCGGCGTGCCGCTGGTACGTATCGACGTGCGTCAGGAGAGCACCCGTCATACCGAAGCGCTGGGCGAACTGACCCGCTATCTCGGTATCGGCGACTATGAAAGCTGGTCAGAAGCCGACAAACAGGCATTCCTGATCCGCGAACTGAACTCCAAGCGCCCGCTGCTGCCACGCAACTGGGAGCCAAGTAACGACACCCGTGAAGTGCTCAATACCTGTAAAGCGATCGTGGATGCACCGAAAGGATCGGTGGCCGCCTACGTGATCTCAATGGCGAAAACCCCGTCCGACGTGCTGGGTGTTCACCTCCTGCTCAAAGAAGCCGGTATCGACTATGCCCTGCCGGTGGCGCCGCTGTTTGAAACCCTCGACGACCTGAACAACGCCAACGACGTGATGACCCAGTTACTGAATATCGACTGGTATCGCGGCTTTATTCAGGGCAAGCAGATGGTGATGATTGGCTATTCCGACTCCGCAAAAGATGCGGGCGTGATGGCGGCATCCTGGGCGCAGTACCAGGCGCAAGATGCGCTGATCAAAACCTGTGAAAAAGCGGGCATTGAACTGACCCTGTTCCACGGTCGCGGTGGTTCTATCGGACGTGGCGGCGCGCCTGCGCATGCGGCGCTGCTCTCTCAACCGCCAGGCAGCCTGAAAGGGGGCCTGCGCGTCACCGAGCAGGGCGAAATGATCCGCTTCAAATATGGTCTACCAGAGGTGACCATTAGCAGCCTGTCGCTCTACACCAGCGCCATTCTGGAAGCCAACCTGCTGCCACCGCCGGAGCCGAAAGAGGCCTGGTGCCGCATCATGGACGAGCTGTCAGATATCTCCTGCGAGATGTACCGCGGCTACGTGCGAGAAAATAAAGATTTCGTGCCTTACTTCCGTTCCGCCACGCCTGAGCAGGAGCTGGGCAAGCTGCCGCTGGGTTCACGTCCGGCCAAACGTCGCCCGACCGGTGGCGTCGAGTCGCTGCGTGCCATTCCGTGGATCTTCGCCTGGACGCAGAACCGCCTGATGCTTCCGGCCTGGCTGGGCGCGGGCGCGGCGCTGCAAAAAGTGGTGGAAGATGGCAAACAGAGCGAACTGGAGAGCATGTGCCGCGACTGGCCGTTCTTCTCTACCCGCCTGGGTATGCTGGAGATGGTCTTCTCGAAAGCCGACCTGTGGCTGGCAGAATACTACGACCAGCGTCTGGTGAAACCCGAGCTGTGGACGCTGGGTAAAGAGCTGCGTGAACTCCTGGAAGGCGATATCAAGGTGGTACTGGATATCGCCAACGACTCTCATCTCATGGCAGACCTGCCGTGGATTGCCGAGTCCATCCAGCTACGCAATATCTACACCGACCCGCTGAATGTGCTGCAGGCAGAGCTGTTATACCGCTCCCGTAAAGCCGAGGAAGAAGGTGCGGAACCGGATCCCCGTGTCGAGCAGGCCCTGATGGTCACCATTGCCGGCGTGGCGGCAGGCATGCGTAATACAGGCTAATCAATAACTTAGGTACCCTCGTGCTATTGTGCGAGGGTTACCTGAAATTTTTCTGTCATAAACAATTCGAATTCAATATATTTTGCCTCTCTTTTATCCCCTTAATGGGTTTCATCCGGCTTCAGGCGGTCTAAATCGCTCTGCTTCAGGTTCCCTTAAGGTTTAGTCGCTACGTTGGCGATACGTTTAAAGACAGGCAACCATCATGCAACTCTCCTCCTCCCAGACTAAACCTGCGTTTAGCTGGAAAGCCCTGGCCTGGGCGCTGCTCTATTTTTGGTTCTTTTCTACCTTACTTCAGGTAACCATTTGCATTAGCGGCTACAGCGGCACCAACGGTCTGCGCGATTCGCTGCTATTCAGCTCGTTATGGCTTATCCCGATCATACTCTTCCCGGCCCGTATTCGCGCCATTGCGGCAGTCATTGGCGTCGTGCTGTGGGCAACCTCGCTGGCGGCACTGAGTTATTACGTCATTTATGGGCAGGAGTTCTCGCAAAGCGTACTGTTCGTGATGTTTGAATCGAATGCGAACGAAGCCAGTGAATATCTGAGCCAGTACTTCAGTCTGAAAATTATTCTCGTGGCGCTGGCCTATACCGCGACGGCAATTTTCCTGTGGACACGCCTGCGCCCGGTGTATGTTCCTTCGCCATGGCGCTGGGTAGTTCCCTTTGCCTTGCTGTATGGCCTGATTCTGCACCCGATTGTGATGAATAGCGTCATCAACAATAAGCCATTTGAAAAAACGCTCAACGGCCTGGCATCCCGTATGGAGCCGGCAGCGCCGTGGCAGTTTATCTCGGGGTATTATCAGTATCGTCAGCAGTTAACGTCACTGAATAGTCTGCTCAATGAAAATGATGCCCTGCCGCCGCTGGCTAATTTTAAAGACAGCTCGGGCGATGCGCCGCGCACTTTGGTACTGGTGATTGGGGAATCCACCCAGCGTGGCCGCATGAGCTTGTATG
Source organism: Leclercia sp. UBA7405 (assembly GCF_037152215.1). NCBI lineage: Bacteria > Pseudomonadati > Pseudomonadota > Gammaproteobacteria > Enterobacterales > Enterobacteriaceae > Leclercia > Leclercia sp. UBA7405. The sequence goes on from NZ_JBBCMR010000007.1 coordinate 16,648, forward strand.
GCTATCCGCGTGACACCACGCCGGAGCTGGATGCGCTGCACAAAAGCGATCCTGGTCTGACGGTCTTTAATAATGTGGTGACGTCTCGTCCCTACACCATTGAGATCCTGCAACAGGCGCTGACCTTTGCCAACGAGAAGCACCCGGACCTTTACCTGACCCAACCGTCGCTGATGAACATGATGAAACAGGCCGGGTATAAAACCTTCTGGATCACCAACCAGCAGACGATGACCGCCCGTAATACCATGTTGACGGTCTTCTCTAAACAGACCGACAAACAGTTCTATATGAACCAGCAACGTACCCAGAGTGCGCGTGAATACGACACCAACGTGCTGGCGCCGTTTAAAGAGGTGATGGCAGACCCGGCACCGAAGAAATTCATTATCGTGCATCTGCTTGGGACCCATATTAAGTACAAGTTCCGCTACCCGGAAGACAAAGGCTACTTTGACGGCAAAACCGATCATCTGCCGGCGGGTCTGAGCCCGGAGGAGCAAGAGTCTTATAACGATTATGATAACGCCAACCGTTATAACGACATGGTCGTCGCCAGCCTGATCAAAGATTACAAAGCGACGGATCCGAACGGCTTCCTGCTTTACTTCTCCGATCATGGTGAGGAGGTGTATGACACGCCGCCGCACAAGACTCAGGGTCGTAACGAAGACAATCCAACGCGTCATATGTATACGGTGCCGTTCCTGCTCTGGACGTCAGAGAAGTGGCAAGCCGCACATCCACGCGATTTCTCGCAGGATGTTAACCGTAAATACAGCAGCTCTGAGCTGATTCATACCTGGTCAGATTTGGCGGGTCTAACCTATGACGGATACGATTCTACGCGTTCCATCACCAGCCCGGCATTCAAAGAGACCACCCGCTGGATTGGCAATCCGTATAAGAAAAATGGACTGATTGACTACGATAGCCTGCCGCATGGCGATCAGGTCGGAAACCAGTAACCTGTACAAAAGGCCATCCAGTCAGGGTGGCCTTTTTTTATTCCCAATCTTTTCCCCTTTAGATGTAGCGCAACAAATGCTCGCCTCCCCGGCGGTAGAGTCAGTTTTAACTCACTGCAAAACGCGTTTGTCACCTCACTCTCTAAAGGAGACATGTTATGGACCGTATTATTCAATCGCCAGGCAAATACATCCAGGGCGCGGATGTGCTCTCCCGCCTCGGTGACTACCTGAAACCGCTGGCTCCCCGCTGGCTGGTGGTCGGCGATAAGTTTGTGCTGGGGTTTGCCGAAGAGACTATCCGTCAGAGCTTTAACGAGGCTGAACTGCAGGTTGAGATTGTGCCGTTTGGCGGCGAATGTTCGCAAAATGAAATTGATCGCCTGCGCAAGCTGGCACAAGGGGCAGAGTGCCAGGCCGTGCTGGGCATCGGCGGCGGCAAAACCCTGGATACTGCAAAAGCACTGGCCCACTTTATGGATGTGCCCGTCGCCGTCGCCCCTACCATCGCCTCAACCGATGCGCCATGCAGCGCGCTCTCCGTTATTTATACCGATGAAGGCGAGTTTGACCGCTACCTGATGCTGCCTCATAACCCCAATATCGTCATTGTGGATACCCGCGTGGTGGCCGGTGCCCCGGCACGTCTTCTGGCAGCCGGTATTGGCGATGCGCTGGCCACCTGGTTTGAGGCGCGAGCCTGTTCACGCAGCGGCGCCACCACCATGGCGGGCGGCAAATGTACGCGTGCAGCGCTGGCGCTGGCCGAACTGTGCTACAACACGCTAATTGAAGAGGGCGAAAAAGCGATGCTGGCCGCTGAACAGCACGTGGTTACGCCGGCGCTGGAGCATGTGATTGAAGCCAACACCTACCTGAGCGGCGTGGGCTTTGAAAGCGGCGGTCTGGCTGCCGCTCACGCCATCCACAACGGCTTAACGGCCCTGCCGGATGCGCATCACTACTATCACGGCGAAAAGGTGGCGTTTGGGACATTGACTCAGCTGGTGCTGGAGAACGCACCGGTAGAAGAGATCGAAACCGTGGCGGCGCTGTGCCACAGCGTCGGCCTGCCCATTACCCTGGCACAGCTGGATATCAAAACCGATATCCCCGTGAAAATGCGCCTGGTGGCTGAAGCAGCCTGCGCTGAAGGCGAAACGATTCATAACATGCCTGGCGGAGCGACGTCGGATCAGGTTTATGCCGCGCTGCTGGTGGCAGACCAGTATGGCCAACGCTTCCTGCATGAGTGGGAATAAACGTCTGATATAAAAAATCCCCGCCGAAGCGGGGATTTTTTTATGACGTCGGTTTACTGCAGATCGAAACGGTCAAGGTTCATGACGCGTCCCCAGGCCGCCACGAAGTCGTTCACAAACTTCTCGTGACCATCGCTGCTGGCGTAAACTTCTGCCAGCGCGCGCAGTACGGCGTTTGAGCCGAACACCAGGTCCGCGCGAGAGGCGGTATATTTCACCTCGCCGCTGGCGCGGTCGCTGCCGGCAAACAGCTCGTTAGAGTCGTCGGTCGCTTTCCACTGTGTACCCATATCCAGCAGGTTGACGAAGAAGTCATTGCTGAGCACGCCCGGACGATCGGTAAAGACACCGTTTTTGCTGCCGTCGAAGTTGGCGCCCAGCACGCGCAGGCCGCCTACCAGTGCGGTCATTTCCGGCGCCGTTAGGGTCAGCTGCTGCGCTTTATCAATCAGCAGGGACTCGGTGGTGGAAACATCAACCTGCGCACGATAGTTACGGAAGCCGTCGGCAATCGGTTCGAGCAGGTTAAACATCTCGATATCCGTCTGATCCTGACGAGCATCCACGCGGCCCGGCGTAAACGGCACAGTAACGTAAACGCCCGCCGCTTTCGCAGCCTGCTCAACGCCCACCACACCCGCCAGCACGATGATATCGGCCAGCGACGCTTTATTCGCACTGCGCTGGATGGCTTCCAGCACCGGTAAGGCACGCACCGCTGCGGCGTTCACATCCCAGTCGCGCTGCGGAGCCAGCGCCAGCCGTGCACCGTTCGCACCGCCGCGTTTATCACCACCGCGGAAGGTGGACGCCGAGGCCCAGGCCACGGAGACCAGTTCGCTCACCGGGAGACCCGAAGCGGCAATCTCTGCCTTCAGGGCGTTAATATCTTCCTGCGTCGGGTTATAGATCGGCTTCGGCAGGGGATCCTGCCAGATAAGCTCTTCTTTCGGCACTTCCGGTCCGAGGTAACGTGAAATCGGCCCCATGTCGCGGTGCGTCAGTTTGAACCACGCCCGCGCGAACGCTTCGTTAAAGGCCTGCGGATCGTTCAGGAAGCGACGGGAAATTTTCTCGAATTCCGGATCAAAGCGCAGGGTCAGATCGGTTACCAGCATGGTTGGTTTGCGCTTTTTCGACGGGTCGAACGGGTCCGGCATCACATCCGGTGCGTCGACAGCTTCAAACTGGATCGCCCCTGCCGGGCTGCGGGTCTGCACCCACTCATATTTGAATAAGTTCTCGAAGAAGTAGTTGCTCCACTGGGTCGGCGTTTGTGACCAGATGACCTCCAGCCCGGAGGTAATAGCGTCTGCGCCAATACCGGTGCCGTGCGTGCTGGTCCACCCCAGGCCCTGCGCTTCGATTGGGGACGCCTCAGGATCGGTGCCCACGTGCGTGGCTTCCCCGGCGCCGTGGGTTTTACCCAGCGTGTGCCCCCCGCCAATCAGCGCGACGGTCTCTTCATCGTTCATCCCCATGTTGCCAAAGGTCGCGCGAATAGCCGCCGCCGCTGACAGCGGGTCACCGCTGGCATTTGGCCCTTCCGGGTTAACGTAAATCAGCCCCATTTCTGTCGCCGCTAACGGGCGCTTCGCCAGTGCTTCCGGGTCACGGTGCTTGAGCCAGGCCGTTTCATCACCCCAGTTCACATCCAGATCCGGCTCCCAGACGTCTTCACGCCCGGCGCCAAAACCAAAGGTACGGAAGCCGGAATTCTCCAGCGCCACGTTCCCGGCGAGGATAAAGAGATCGGCCCAGGAGATTTTCTGGCCATATTTTTGTTTGATTGGCCACAGCAGGCGGCGCGCTTTATCCAGGCTGACGTTATCCGGCCAGGAGTTCAGCGGCGCAAAGCGCTGCTGGCCACGTCCGGCGCCGCCACGTCCGTCAACAGAACGATAGGTACCCGCACCGTGCCAGGCCATGCGAATAAAGAGTCCCGCGTAGCTACCCCAGTCGGCAGGCCACCAGGGTTGGGAGTCGGTTAGCAGTGCTTTGAGATCGCCTTTCAGGGCAGAGTAATCAAGTTTGCTAAATTCTTTGCGGTAGTCGAAATCTTCACCCAAAGGGTTCGAACGACTGGAGTGCTGATTAAGAAGATCGATGCGGAGTTGTTTAGGCCACCATTCTTTATTGCCCGTGCCCGCACCCGCGCTATGGTCAACGCCGCCCTGATGGAACGGGCATTTACCCATAGATGACGCTTTATTAGTATCGTCTGACGTGCTCATCGCTGTGCTCCCTTTAGAGTGTTACCGTTACGATATACACCACCAGCGATAAGAGATAGTTGAATTGATCCACAGATTCGATAGTTAATTCCTTTTAACTTATCGCCCGCTTAAAAACCTTGCAAACTATTGGGATATTTTAAAGATCACGCCGGACGAACGCCCAGCGTGTGGCAGATGGCGTAACTCATCTCCGCACGGTTCAGGGTATAGAAGTGGAAGTCTTTCACCCCTTCCCGGCTCAAGATCTTCACCATATCCATCGCGATACTTGCCCCCACCAGCTTGCGGGTTTCTGCATCGTCATCCAGACCTTCGTACATTTTGGACATCCAGTGTGGAATGCGCACGTTGGTCATGTCGGCAAATTTCTTCGCCTGCTTAAAGTTAGAGACCGGCAGAATGCCCGGAATGATTTCAACGTCGATACCCGCAGAGACGCAGCGGTCACGAAAGCGCAAATAACTCTCTACATCGAAAAAGAACTGAGTGATGGCACGACTGGCACCGGCATCCACTTTGCGCTTCAGATTCAGCAGGTCCGCCTGGGCGCTTTTCGCTTCCGGATGCACTTCCGGATAAGCCGCAACGGAGATATCAAAATCACCGACCTCTTTCAGTAAGGCAACCAGATCGGTCGCGTACATCTCGGGTTTACCGCTTCCCGGCGGAAGATCGCCGCGCAGGGCAACGATATGACGAATACCGTTGTTCCAGTAATCTCTGGCAATCGCACTCAGTTCTTCGCGGGTAGCATCGATGCAGGTCAGGTGCGGAGCGGCTTCCAGACCGGTTTGCTCTTTAATGCCTTTGATGATGCTGTGCGTACGGTCACGCTCACCGGAGTTAGCCCCGTAGGTTACGGAGACAAACTTAGGCTTCAGGCTGCTAAGGCGATCGATAGAGGCCCACAGGGTTTGCTCCATTTCACTGGTGCGCGGCGGGAAAAATTCAAAAGAGACATTAATCTGGCCATTTACTTCTGCCAGGCTCTGATTCAGGGCTTCCCGCTGGTTGGCGTGAAAAAAGCTCATACCTTACCTCATCAATCGCGTGTGGTTGTTTGTTATGCCGTGAACTTCTATACGTTTAGACGTCCAGATGTAAAAATGACGGAAAAGCGGAGTGGCGTCAACAGAAATAATCATCATTGACGGTGAGGAATACTCAGGGGAGATGAGGGGAGTTCATGGTGGGGTTTGGGTGCGGTCTGTCCGCCCTCACCCCGGCCCTCTCCCTCAGGGAGAGGGAGAAGATGGTTCCCTCCCCTGGCGGGGAGAGAACCAGCAAGATTACAGCAGTTGCGCCAGACGGTTGATATCTGACTGAATGGCGCCAGCGGTGACATCGCGCCCCGCGCCAGGCCCACGAATCACCAGTGGGTTATCGCGATACCAGCGGCTTTCAATGGCAAAGACGTTATCACATGGCAGCAGTGCCGCCAGCGGATGCTCCGGACGCACGGCTTCTACCCCGACGCGGGCTTTACCGTTGGCATCGAAGCGCGCCACGTAGCGCAGCACCAGCCCCATCTCACGCGCGGCTTCCAGACGTTGCACCATTTGCGCGTTCAGCTCGTCACCGTTCTCGAAGAAGTGATCGACAGAGCCCTCCTCGCATCCTGCAGGCACAAGCGACTCGACGCGTACGGCGCTGGGTTCGATATCGTAGCCCGCTTCGCGCGCCACAATGACCAGTTTACGCATCACGTCTTTCCCGGAGAGATCGACGCGCGGATCCGGTTCGGTCAACCCCTGCTGCCATGCCTGATCCACCAGGTCCGTAAAGGGCACGGTTCCGTCAAACTGCAGGAACAGCCAGGAGAGCGTACCGGAGAAGATGCCGCTGACAGCCAGGATGCTGTCGCCGCTTTCAATCAAATCACGCACCGTGTGGTTCACCGGCAAACCGGCCCCCACGGTGGCGTTATAAAGCCAGTGGCGACCCGTTTTTTCAAACGCATCGTGGATTTGGCGATATTTATCGGTATTGCTCGCCCCGGCCAGTTTGTTCGCGCTAATCACGTGGAAACCGTGGCTGGCAAAATCCAGGTACTGATCGGCCAGCTGCTCACTGGCGGTGACGTCCAGCACCACTAAATCGTCATACGGATGCGCTCGCATCCACAGGAAGAGCGACTCTTCATCCTGCTCGACCGCTTCGTCGTTAAAGAACGCGAGCGCCCGGCTGGCATCCAGCCCTTCGTAGTTCAGCAAGCTACGGCGGCTGTCCACCACCCCCGCCAGCACAAATTCGAAGCCGGTACGCGCCGACAGGGTTGTCTGCTCGCGAGCAAACAGCTCAAGCCAGCGAGAACCGATGTTACCTTTGCCGAACAGTACCAGGCCAATACGCTTTTCCGCGCGGAACAGCGAGGTGTGTAGCCCCTGAATCAGACTTTCGGTCGGCCCTTTACGCAGCACGGCAACCAGGCTGATGCCCTCTTCCGACTGCCAGGTGAACTCCACCGGCTGGCCTTTCAGTTGCTGCCAGAAACGGTGGCAGTGCAGCGGGTTGCGGGTGACGCCCGCACCGACCATCGCTACCAGCGCCAGCCCCTGGCGCAGACGAAGTTCGCCCGGCAGGCCTGCTTCATCCAGAATTTTTAAGGCGCTGTCCGCCACTTCTGCGGTATAGCAGAACTGCAGCAGCTGACGGTCGTTATGCACGCCAACGGCCAGCGGACGCACCTGAGCACGCTTCAGAACCAGATCGATATCTTTATGCGCCAGCTTAAAGTCCTGTCCCGCCGGCACCTGGAACTCAATCAGGCAGATATCATCATGGCTGGTCACAATACGTGCGCCGGTACCGGAGGCCAGCACGCGTTCGATGCGGGTAGAGCCCTGATCCGGGGTGTAGCTGCAACGGAGTTGTAGATCGATATCGCTGCCGGAAACCGGCTGCAGGGTGCGCGCATGCAGAACCGGTGCGGCCAGACGCGCCAGCTCGCTGGCTTCGTCCAGACGCAGAAGCGGCAGCAGACAGGCATCTTTAACTTTACGCGGGTCGGCACTGTACACGCCGGCGACGTCGCTCCAGATGGTGACGCGGTTAACCCCCGCCAGCGCACCGATTTGGGTTGCCGAATAGTCAGAGCCGTTACGCCCCAGCAGCACGGTTTCGCCCGCGTTGCTGCGGCTGATAAAACCGGTCACGACGATGCGTTTACCCGGATGCTGTACCAGCAACTGTTGCAGGAGCGGATAGGACAAGCCTTCATCCACCTGCGGCTGCGCAGCGCGTTCGGCGCGCAGGAAGTCACGCGCATCAAGCCAGGCGGCTTCAAGACCTTGTTGTTCCAGAACGGCGGCCATCAGCCGCGCAGACCAGACCTCGCCGTGGCCAACCACTTCAGCGTAAACCGCATCGGTCACGCCGCTATCCAGCAAGCCGGCCAGACGTTCGAGATCGTGAATGAAGGTACTGATCAGGCCATCCGCCACCTCGGCAGGCAGCAAACCGGCGATCAGTTCGCTCTGGTAACGGCGTAATGACTGTTGTACCTGATGCGCAGAGAGACGATCGGTCTGGCTTAATTTCAGCCAGCTAATCAACTGGTTGGTGGTGCTGCCCGCCGCAGAGACAACCATCATGTCCCCCGGCATCGAATATTCCGCCATGATCCCCGCGACCCGCAGGTAACATTTCACATCAGCAAGACTACTACCACCAAACTTGTGCAGTTGACGACCCTTCGCCCCTGCCTGCGCTATCACACTCATGATTACCCCTTGGCTGCGACCCGGAAGCCATTTTCCAGATCGGCAATTAAATCTTCACAATCTTCAATACCGGTTGAGATGCGTAGTAGCGTCTCAGCGATCCCGGCGGCGGCACGCGCTTCTGGCGCCATGCCAGCGTGGGTCATTGTTGCGGCGTGGGAGATTAAGCTTTCAACGCCCCCTAATGATTCCGCCAGCGTAAACAGTGACAACCCGCTCAGGAAGCGACGCAGCGTCTGCTCGTCGCCATCCAGTTCAAAACTTAACATCGCACCAAAGCCCTTTTGTTGACGGGCCGCAATCTCGTGTCCCTGATTTTCCGGCAGCGACGGGTGATAGAGCTTTTTCACCAGCGGCTGGGTCTTCAGGAAATCGACAATCGCCTGGGCATTACGCTGCGCCACTTCCATACGCGGCGACAGGGTGCGCAGTCCACGCAGCAGCAGGTAGCTGTCAAACGCACTGCCGGTGACGCCGATGTTATTCGCCCACCATGCCAGTTCGGTGACAAGCTCAGGATCCTTTGCAATCACTACCCCGGCGACCACGTCAGAGTGGCCGTTCAGGTATTTAGTACATGAATGCAATACCAGGTCCGCACCCAGCGCTAACGGATTCTGCAGCGCAGGACTGAGGAAGGTATTATCCACTACAGTTATCGCTCCCGCATCCCTTGAGAGCTGACAAATTTGTGCAATATCGACGACGCGCAACAGCGGATTGCTTGGACTTTCCACTAAAACCAGCTTTGGCTTCTCAGCCAGCGCCTGTTTTAGCGCCTGCTCATCCCCCTGATCGACAAACAAGACGCGGTAGCAACCCCGTTTTGCCAGGCTGTCAAACAGACGGTAACTGCCGCCGTAGCAGTCGTGCGGGGCCACCAGCAGATCGCCAGGTTTCAGGAACACCGTGGTGACAAGATGAATAGCCGACATGCCAGTATTGGTCAGTACCGCGCCGGCGCCGCCTTCCAGTTCCGCCAGCGCACGCTGGGTGACATCACGCGTAGGATTGCCACGACGCGAGTAGTCATGCGCGCGCGGTTCATTAAATCCGGTGAAGTTATAGGTACTGGAGAGATGAATCGGCGGGACGACGCAGCCATACTGCTCGTCGTCATTCAATCCGCTACGCACTGCAATGGTGGCCTGTTTACGCGTCATGGTGAAGGCTTCCTGGCTTAATGGATGAAAAGTCAGGCCTCAGAGTAAACATTGATTATATGGACGTCAATACATCTGGACATCTAAACTTCTTTGCGTATAGATTGAGCAATACGCAAATAGCCGTTAAAATTATATGCTTTAGCGCATAACGCAGAGGCAATATCCGTGTCACAGCGGCGTCTCTACGGTAAACTACGCGGGATTATGGCCCCGGCCCCGGCAGTCGCTGCGGCGTTGGCCTCATATTAATGACTTAGAGGATTAAAGGTATCTCATGGCTGAATGGAGCGGCGAATATATCAGCCCATACGCTGAGCACGGTAAGAAGAGTGAACAAGTAAAAAAAATTACGGTTTCCATTCCTCTGAAGGTGTTGAAGATCCTCACCGATGAACGTACGCGTCGTCAGGTGAATAACCTGCGTCACGCCACTAACAGTGAACTGCTGTGCGAAGCGTTCCTGCATGCGTTTACCGGTCAGCCCTTGCCTAACGATGAAGATCTGCGCAAAGAGCGCAGTGATGAAATTCCGGAAGAGGCGAAGGTGATCATGCGTGAACTGGGCATCGACCCGGATACGTGGGAATACTAAGGCAGCCAGGCTGAATCAGCCCTGACGATAAAATGCGATCCCGCTGAGCCGACTCAGCGGGATGGCTTCTTAGAAGTTGTAGCCTAAGCCCATACGAAAACGGGTTTGACGATCGTTGGTTGTCGCCGTGTTGTATCCGGACGCGACATTGCCCACCTCTGCAAAGGGCACCCAGGAATCTATTTTATAGGCCACGCGGAAGTTATATTCGTAATCCTCTTTTTTATTATTATATAGATTTTCATTGTCTGCGAACTTATAGAGGCCGTTCAGTTCGAGCATGACATTATCGATATTATAACCCAACCAAATTTCTGGGCGATAAACCATACGGTCATCTCGCCCCTGCGCATTACGCCGCGTATATTCCGTACGGTAGCGAAATGCTGTCCACCAGTTCTCATTTATAGCGTACTGTACGCGTAAATAGGGCTTATAAATTGCCATATCTTCGCCCATCTCCACGGCAATGCCCGATTGCCAGAGTAAACCTTGCCAGCCAAACTGATAACTCACCGTATATTCACTGCTATTACTTTCCATATTATTGAGCGCGTCGTTTGACTGCTTATTATCAGAACGCGCGACACCCTCGACCGCCACGCCAAAGCCCGTTCCAAAGCGGTGTGACATGTACACGCGGTCGTAGTTACGTCCATCATCATAATACTCGTGTCGGTAATCTACATACCCTGCCTGCGCCGCGCACGATAGAAATGGAAGCAGTAATAAAAGTGGCTTCATTTTCATAACAATTCCCTCGAAGTCTATATTCAATCCTGAACGCCATCGCTAAAAAATGGCAAAATAAAAACAAGACACGAGCGAAGTGTAGAATTACCCGAAGCGGGAAACCTTTTATATTTGGACACCCAGAATAAATGCGTGGCAGAGAGATCAAGAAAACAGAGATGAATATCACCCTCTGTTAAAGAATAAGCCAGCCAAATATTTGAGTGGGAAATATAAAAAGAGAGTAATGGAAAATAATGATTTTTAATTTAAATAAAAAGAAGTTAATTATTCAGGCAGTATGTTGCAGGCATAAAAAAAACCGCCCGTAGGCGGTTTCTTCTGGAAGCTTATTTCGCGCCCGGGATGCTGAAACGCTTGTTGAAGCGGTCAACACGGCCACCGGTTGCAACATCACGCTGCTTACCAGTGTAGAACGGGTGGCATTTACCGCACACGTCCAGGTTCAGATCGTGGCCCACGGTGGAGCGGATCTGGATAGCGTTACCGCAAGAGCAGTTTGCAGTAATCATTTCGTATTTCGGGTGAATATCTTTTTTCATGGGAGAACCTCAGTAAAGGCCGCGTCGCTCTTCCAGCCCTAACGCCAGACACCACGCGATGTTGAATGTAAGTTCTTTGGCGTAAAGTACACCAAAGGCGGCGAATCATACAGAATTTAACCAGGCGATGCAAACTGATCCGCACGCCGCCTTTCACTAATGTGTATACTAACGCGCCACTTTTCAAGTCAGGAAGATTCGATGCCCGTTGCTCACGTTGCCCTGCCCGTTCCGCTTCCCCGCACCTTTGATTACCTGCTGCCCGACGGCATGGTTGCTCAGGCTGGCTGCCGCGTGAACGTGCCGTTCGGTAAGCAGCAGCGGGTGGGGATTGTGGTCTCAGTCAGTGAGCAAAGTGAGCTGCCGAGAAGCGAACTGAAAAGCGTGGTCGAGGTGCTGGACGACGAACCCGTCTTCTCCGCCAGCGTATGGCGGTTACTGCTCTGGGCCGCCGATTATTACCACCATCCGCTGGGCGACGTGCTCTTCCATGCGCTACCGATCCTGCTGCGACAGGGCAAAAATGCCCGCCATGCCCCTCAGTGGTACTGGTTTGCCACCGAGCAGGGTCAGGCGGTGGATATCAACAGCCTGAAGCGCTCGCCAAAACAGCAGCAGGCGTTGGCAGCATTGCGTCAGGGGCGTATCTGGCGCCATCAGGTTGAAGATCTGGAATTTAATGACGCCGCGCTGCAAGCGCTGCGTAAAAAAGGGCTGTGTGAACTGGCAAGTGAAGCCCCGGCCATTCAGGACTGGCGTAACGGCTTCTCCGTGGCGGGTGATCGACTGCGGCTTAATACCGAGCAGGCGACGGCGGTAGGCGCTATTCATAGCGCATCGGATCGCTTCTCCGCATGGCTGCTGGCAGGCGTGACGGGCTCAGGTAAAACAGAAGTTTATCTTAGCGTACTGGAGAACGTCCTTGCTCAGGGCAAGCAGGCGCTGGTGATGGTGCCGGAGATCGGCCTGACGCCGCAAACCATCGCCCGCTTTCGCGAGCGTTTTAATGCGCCGGTTGAAGTGTTGCACTCCGGCCTGAACGACAGCGAGCGTCTCAGTGCCTGGCTGAAGGCGAAAAATGGTGAAGCGGCGATTGTTATTGGTACTCGCTCTTCTCTGTTTACCCCTTTCAAGAATCTGGGCGTCATTGTTATCGATGAAGAGCACGACAGCTCTTATAAACAGCAAGAGGGCTGGCGTTATCACGCCCGCGACCTGGCGGTGTACCGTGCCCATAGCGAGCAGATCCCGATTATTCTTGGCTCCGCCACGCCCGCGCTGGAAACCCTGCATAACGTGCGCCAGCGTAAGTACCATATGCTGCGCCTGACCCGCCGCGCGGGGAATGCCCGACCGGCGACGCAGCATGTGCTCGATTTAAAAGGTCAGCAGGTGCAGGCGGGATTAGCACCAGCGCTGATCGCGCGTATGCGTCAACATCTGCAGGCGGATAACCAGGTCATTCTGTTTCTCAACCGTCGCGGTTTTGCGCCGGCACTGCTGTGCCATGATTGCGGCTGGATCGCCGAGTGCCCGCGCTGCGACCACTACTATACTCTGCACCAGGCGCAGCATCATTTGCGCTGCCACCACTGCGATAGCCAGCGGCCAATACCACGCCAGTGCCCCTCTTGCGGCTCTACGCATATGGTGCCGGTAGGGTTAGGCACCGAGCAGCTTGAGCAGGCGCTCAGCCCCTTTTTCCCGGATGTACCTATCTCACGTATTGACCGGGACACCACCAGCCGTAAGGGTGCGCTGGAGCAGCACCTGGCCGAAGTACATCGCGGCGGTGCCCGCATTTTGATCGGCACCCAGATGCTGGCGAAGGGGCACCACTTCCCGGACGTGACGCTGGTTGCGCTGCTGGACGTGGATGGCGCCCTCTTCTCGGCGGATTTCCGCTCTGCGGAGCGCTTCGCCCAGCTGTACACCCAGGTGGCGGGACGTGCAGGACGTGCGGGTAAACAGGGCGAAGTGGTGCTGCAAACTCACCATCCCGAGCATCCGCTGCTGCAGACCTTGCTGCAAAAGGGCTACGACGCCTTTGCCGAGCAGGCGCTGGCAGAGCGGCAATCGCTGCAGTTACCGCCATGGACCAGCCATGTCATTATCCGGGCAGAAGATCATAATAATCAGCAGGCTCCCCTGTTCCTGCAGCAGCTACGGAATCTGTTGCAAGCCAGCCCGCTGGTAGACAATCAGCTCTGGATCCTCGGGCCGGTACCCGCCCTGGCGCCAAAACGCGGCGGACGCTATCGCTGGCAGATTTTGCTTCAGCACCCCTCTCGTATTCGCTTACAGCACATCGTCAGCGGAACCTTAGCGCTCATCAATACCTTACCTGAAGCGCGCAAAGTGAAGTGGATGCTGGACGTCGATCCCATCGAAAGCTGAACCGCAATGAGAGGGGGATCGTAAAATTCAATGTGCATCACACTTTTTATGAAAATTCTGTAACCGATTCCATAAACTATCTGATAAAAAATGGGGTAATTCAGTAGATCGGTGATGCGCCTGTGAGGAGAAGACGTTGAAGTCCAGGAAAGAGGTTGCTCCGGCGACCATGAAAGATGTTGCCCTGAAGGCGAAAGTCTCGACGGCAACCGTATCCCGCGCATTAATGAACCCCGATAAAGTCTCTCAATCTACGCGCAATCGCGTAGAACAGGCGGCTCTCGAGGTAGGTTATCTGCCTCAGGCAATGGGACGTAACGTCAAACGTAACGAATCCCGCACCATTCTGGTCATCGTGCCGGATATCTGCGATCCCTTCTTTAGCGAAATCATTCGCGGTATTGAAGTCACCGCTGCGGCGAAAGGCTATCTGGTGCTGATTGGCGATTGTGCTCATCAAAATCAGCAGGAAAAGACCTTTATCGACTTGATCATTACCAAGCAGATCGATGGCATGTTACTGCTCGGCTCGCGCTTGCCTTTCGATGCCAGCATCGAAGAGCAACGCAATCTGCCGCCGATGGTCATGGCTAATGAATTTGCGCCTGAACTGGAGCTGCCGACGGTTCACATTGATAACCTCACCGCCGCCTTTAATGCCGTGAATTATCTGCAAGAGCTGGGGCATAAACGCATTGGCTGCATCGCCGGGCCAGAAGAGATGCCGTTGTGTCACTACCGCCTGCAGGGATATGTCCAGGCGCTGCGCCGTGCGGGCGCAACGGTGGATCCCCACTACATCGCCCGCGGCGATTTTACCTTTGCCGCTGGCGGGCTGGCGTTAGAGACGCTGCTGGCGCTGCCGGAACCGCCAACGGCGGTCTTCTGCCATAGCGATGTGATGGCGCTGGGGGCGCTCTCCTGTGCCAAACGCCAGGGTCTGCGAGTGCCCCAGGATCTCTCCATCATCGGTTTTGATAACATCTCCTTGTCTGAGTTTTGCGATCCGCCGCTCTCAACCGTGGCCCAACCCCGCTTTGAGATTGGCCGTGAAGCGATGCTCCTGCTGCTCGATCAGCTGAATGGCCAGACGGTCAGCAGTGGATCGCGTTTACTGGATTGCGAATTGATCGTTCGCGGTTCTACGCGGGCGCTGACGTAAATCAGACTCCCTTATCTGGTCAAAGGCCCGTCGCTTAAGTAACATGACGGGCTGACAAACGAATAAATACAGCGAAACGATAGTGGCACAACGAGATTATGTACGTCGCGGCCAGCCGGCACCTTCGCGACGCAAAAAGAGTAGCCCAAAGAAACAGCAACGGAACCTGCCTGCTGTCTCGCCTGCGATGATCGCAATTGCCGCGGCTGTCGTGGTGGCTTTTATTGGCGGCCTGTACTTTATTACGCATCATAAAAAAGAAGAGACTGAGGCGCTTCAGGGCAGCAAAGTCGCCGGAAACGGCCTGCCGCCAAAACCTGAAGAGCGCTGGCGTTATATCAAAGAGCTGGAAAGTCGCCAGCCAGGCGTGCGTGCGCCAACCGAACCCTCCGCCGGAGGGGAGGTGAAGAACGCCGATCAGCTCACGAACGAACAGCGTCAGCTATTGGCTCAGATGCAGGCCGACATGCGCCAGCAGCCAACGCAGCTGAACGAAGTCCCGTGGAATGAACAAACGCCCGCACAGCGTCAGCAAACGTTGCAGCGTCAGCGTCAGGCTCAGGTCCAGCAGCAACAACAGCAGCAGTGGTCGCAAACCCAGCCGGTACAGCAGCCTCGCACGCAGCCGCGCGTGACGGAACAGCCTTATCAGCAGCCGCAGCAGCAAACGCGCACGGTACAGACGCAACCTGCCCAGCAGCCAAAAGCGCAGCCGCAAAAGCAAGCGGCCCAGCCGTATCAGGATTTGCTGCAAACACCGGCGCATACCACCGCACAGCAGCCGAAAACGCAGCAGGCCGCACCGGTTACCAAAGAGACCGAGGCGCCGAAGCAAACGGCTGAGAAAAAAGATGAACGTCGCTGGATGGTACAGTGTGGTTCCTTTAAAGGGGCAGAGCAGGCGGAAACCGTACGTGCCCAGCTGGCGTTTGAAGGATTTGATTCACGCATCACCACCAATAACGGCTGGAATCGCGTGGTAATCGGCCCGGTGAAAGGCAAAGAAAATGCCGATGGCACCATTTCCCGTCTGAAAGTCGCGGGCCACACAAACTGTATCCGACTCGCATCCGGGGGTTGAAACCCCCAAAATCTCCCCCATCTATCATTCTATTCAGCCCTGAGCACTGGCTCAGGGCATCTGTTTCCCGAATTTGTAACCAGGGGGTCTGCTCGTGACAACAATAGTAAGTGTACGCCGTAACGGCCAGGTGGTGATTGCCGGTGATGGCCAGGCCACGCTGGGTAATACCGTCATGAAGGGCAACGTGAAAAAAGTTCGCCGTCTGTATAACGACAAAGTGATCGCCGGTTTTGCGGGCGGCACTGCGGATGCCTTCACGCTGTTCGAGCTGTTCGAACGTAAACTGGAAATGCACCAGGGTCATCTGGTGAAAGCCGCCGTTGAGCTGGCGAAAGACTGGCGTACCGATCGTATGCTGCGCAAGCTTGAAGCGCTGCTGGCAGTGGCGGATGAAAACGCGTCGCTGATCATCACCGGTAACGGTGACGTCGTGCAGCCAGAAAATGATCTGATTGCTATCGGCTCTGGCGGTCCATATGCCCAGGCCGCAGCCCGCGCACTGTTGGAAAACACCGACATGAACGCGCGCGATATCGCTGTGAAGGCGTTGGATATTGCAGGTGATATCTGCATTTATACCAACCACAACCACACCATTGAAGAATTACCGTCTAAAGCGTAAGGATCGCCCATGTCTGAAATGACCCCACGCGAAATTGTCAGCGAACTGAACAAACACATTATTGGCCAGGACAACGCTAAGCGCTCCGTGGCGATTGCCCTGCGTAACCGCTGGCGCCGTATGCAGCTTGACGAAGATCTGCGCCACGAAGTGACCCCAAAAAACATTCTGATGATCGGCCCGACCGGTGTCGGTAAAACCGAAATCGCTCGTCGTCTGGCAAAGTTGGCCAATGCGCCGTTTATCAAAGTCGAAGCGACCAAGTTCACCGAGGTGGGCTACGTAGGTAAAGAAGTGGATTCCATCATCCGCGATCTGACCGACTCTGCGATTAAAATGGTGCGCGTGCAGTCCATCGAGAAAAACCGTTATCGCGCCGAAGAGATGGCCGAAGAGCGTGTTCTCGACGTCCTGATCCCACCGGCGAAGAACAACTGGGGCCAGGCAGAACAGCCTCAGGAGCCCTCTGCAGCACGCCAGGCATTCCGTAAAAAACTGCGCGAAGGCCAGCTGGATGACAAAGAGATTGAGATCGATCTCGCTGCGGCACCGATGGGCGTTGAAATCATGTCTCCACCAGGCATGGAAGAGATGACCAGCCAGCTGCAGTCTATGTTCCAGAACCTGGGCGGCCAGAAACAAAAACCGCGTAAGCTGAAAATCAAAGATGCGATGAAGCTGCTGATTGAAGAAGAAGCGGCAAAACTGGTTAACCCGGAAGAGCTGAAGCAGGACGCGATTGACGCCGTTGAACAGCACGGTATCGTGTTTATCGATGAGATCGATAAAATCTGTAAGCGCGGCGAATCCTCCGGCCCGGATGTTTCTCGCGAAGGCGTACAGCGTGACTTGCTGCCGCTGGTGGAAGGCTGCACCGTCTCCACTAAGCACGGCATGGTGAAAACCGACCATATTCTGTTTATCGCCTCCGGCGCATTCCAGGTGGCGAAGCCCTCTGATCTGATCCCAGAACTGCAGGGTCGTCTGCCAATCCGTGTAGAACTGCAGGCGCTGACCACAGAAGATTTCGAGCGCATCCTGACCGAACCTAACGCCTCTGTAACCGTACAGTACAAGGCGCTGATGGCGACCGAAGGGGTGAATATCGAATTCACCGAAGACGGTATCAAACGTATCGCTCAGGCCGCATGGCAGGTGAACGAAACCACCGAAAACATCGGTGCACGTCGTCTGCATACCGTGCTGGAGCGTCTGATGGAAGATATCTCTTACGATGCCAGCGATCTCAATGGTCAGAGTATTACCATTGATGCCGACTATGTGAGTAAGCACCTTGATGCTTTAGTAGCAGATGAAGATCTGAGCCGTTTTATCCTATAATCGCGTTCATTGCATTTTCATCACAAACGATGGGGCTGAAAAGCCCCATTTTTATTGGCACATAATAACGATGACTGAAATCAGCCGTACGCAAGCCTGGCTAGAAAGCCTGCGCCCAAAGACTCTCCCCCTCGCCTTTGCTGCCATTGTGGTAGGCACGGCCCTCGCGTGGTGGCAGGGTCATTTTGATCCTCTTGTTGCCTTGCTGGCGTTGATTACCGCTGGCTTACTGCAAATTCTCTCTAACCTCGCCAACGACTATGGCGATGCCGTAAAAGGCAGCGACAAACCCGATCGTATCGGACCTTTGCGCGGCATGCAGAAAGGGGTCATTACTCAGGAACAGATGAAACGGGCCCTGATTATCACCGTGGTGCTGATTTGTCTGTCCGGGCTGGCGCTGGTTTCGGTTGCATCAAAAACCTTTAGCGATTTTATCGGCTTTCTGGTGTTAGGTTTGCTCGCCATTATCGCGGCCATTACCTACACGGTTGGCACCCGACCTTATGGCTACATTGGTCTGGGCGATATTTCAGTGCTGGTCTTTTTCGGCTGGCTGAGCGTAATGGGCAGCTGGTATCTGCAGGCTCATACGCTGATTCCTGCGCTGTTCCTGCCGGCGACCGCCTGCGGTCTGCTGGCGACGGCAGTGCTGAATATTAATAACCTGCGTGATATCGACAGCGACCGCGTGAACGGCAAAAACACCCTGGCGGTGCGTTTAGGCCCCGTGAATGCCCGTCGCTACCACGCCTGCCTGCTGATCGGCGCGCTGGGTTGCCTGGCGTTATTCAACCTGATTTCGCTGCAGAGCGTGTGGGGCTGGCTGTTTATTCTGGCGGCGCCGCTGCTGATTAAACAGGCGCGTTATGTCATGCGCGAACAACGTGCAGAGGCCATGCCGCCGATGCTCGAACGTACTGTAAAAGGGGCGTTGCTGACTAACCTGTTGTTCGTTATCGGTATTGTGCTCAGTCAGACGCTGAGTTAACTGACAAATATCAATTAACAATTGATGATTTTGCCAACAATGCCTTTCGCGCGATATACTGAAATCACTCGCAGCAACAGAGCGTTAAGCCTATGAAATACGATACCTCCGAGCTTTGCGACATCTATCAGGAAGATGTCAACGTCGTAGAACCCCTGTTCTCCAATTTTGGTGGACGGTCGTCATTCGGCGGTCAAATCATCACGGTGAAATGTTTCGAGGACAACGGGTTGCTGTATGATCTGCTCGAACAGAACGGCCGTGGCCGCATTCTGCTGGTCGATGGCGGCGGCTCCGTGCGTCGTGCGTTAATCGATGCCGACCTGGCGCGTCTTGCCACGCAGAACGAATGGGAAGGGATTGTGGTCTACGGCTCCGTGCGCCAGGTGGACGATCTGGAAGACCTGGATATCGGCATCCAGGCTATCGCCGCCATTCCGGTGGGGGCAGCGGGTGATGGCATCGGCGAAAGCGATGTACGCGTCAATTTCGGCGGCGTCACCTTCTTCTCTGGCGATCATCTGTATGCCGACAATACCGGGATTATCCTTTCTGAGGATGCCCTGGATATTGAGTAACGAAAAAGGCCATCGGCAAACCGGATGGCCTTTTTCTTTTATTTGTCCTCACCCGATTCATAATGGGTGATACGAATTTCATACGTTCCCTTCCGCTCCTCGACAGCAATCCCCATCTGAACACGACGGCCGGGATAGCTATCAATATAAGCGTTGAGCTTTTCAGCTATCGACTGGATTTTATCCTCTTCAATATCCGTAAACGTAAGCGTACTGATCTGCAAGCCACTTCCCTCATCGGCGTGACGGGTGAAATACCAGTGCGATGCAAGCCTGGGTGCCTGCCTGAGCGGTTCAGGTGTTAATAAATAATATTGAAGAAAATCACGTTGCGTGTATTCCTCATCCATGAAGGAACGCGTCATCAAAACACAATAAAGTATCGCCAGCGCAGAGAACGTTAAAACAAGGAAATATTTCTTCATACGCGCAATTCAAGAAAAGTGTTATCGACAATATCGCTTCGTTTCGTCATCTCGCGTTCCGTGTGAGTTGTCGTATCAAGCGAATCTATTTCGATAAAATAAAAAAGGCACGCATTTAGCGTGCCTTTTGTACGAATTCGGAATTACACTTCTTCCATACGTCCCAGCAGTGCCTGCAGACGATCCTGCCAGCCACTCTGCTGTTCGCGCAGCTGGTTGTTTTCACGCTCCAGCTCTTCACGACCGTGCTGTGCAGCCTGAACATCCTGCGCCAGCGCGTTGTTTTTTTCTTTCAGCTCTTCGATTTCCATCTGCAGCAGCGTGATGGTGTCAATCGCCTGCTGTACTTTCGATTCCAGTTTCTCAAACACTTCTAAAGACATGATCCTACCTCTCCTGAATTGCAAGGCGACGCTTCAATGTAAACGCGCAAGACATATGTTCCGATTGTATGGAGCGCCGTCGCCCCTGTCCAGCGGCAAGCCGCGTAGATCGCGGTTTGACACACTTTTCGGCCTCGTCCTGGTGCATTCGCGTCACCTACCCCTTAATTGTTAATACTTTAGTTAACAAAATGGTCCATCTCATACACCAGACTTATCCTTAAATGCGCTTCATGGCGCGAAAACGCTCATTTTATTGACGCAGCACACACATTTTAAGTTCGATATTTCTCGTTTTTGCTCGTTAACGATAAATTAACACTGTGTCTACAGGACATGGTGGTCAGCGCTAAGCTGACCGCGCTAACAATAACCATTAATTATTCTTCAGGATCCGATTATGAGTGAAACATCAACCTTAAAAGGCCAGTGCATTGCCGAGTTCCTTGGTACCGGGTTGTTGATTTTCTTCGGAGTGGGATGCGTCGCTGCACTGAAAGTGGCAGGTGCCAGTTTCGGGCAGTGGGAAATCAGTATTATCTGGGGTCTGGGTGTGGCGATGGCCATTTACCTGACTGCAGGGGTATCTGGTGCACATCTTAATCCGGCGGTGACCATCGCGCTGTGGCTGTTTGCGTGCTTTGATGGACGCAAAGTGGCTCCGTTTATTCTTTCGCAATTTGCCGGCGCGTTTTGCGCAGCGGCATTAGTTTACGGGCTTTATTACAATCTTTTCATCGACTTCGAGCAGACGCACCACATGGTGCGCGGCAGTGCCGAAAGTCTCGACCTGGCGGGAATTTTCTCCACTTATCCGAATCCACACATCAATTTCGTGCAGGCCTTCGCGGTTGAAATGGTGATTACCGCTATTCTGATGGGCGTCATTATGGCGCTGGGTGATGATGGCAACGGCATTCCACGCGGGCCGCTGGCACCGCTGCTGATTGGTTTGTTAATTGCGGTAATTGGTGCCTCAATGGGGCCACTGACCGGCTTCGCCATGAACCCGGCGCGCGATCTGGGACCCAAAACCTTCGCCTTCTTCGCGGGCTGGGGCAGTGTGGCCTTTACCGGTGCTAAAGACATTCCTTACTTCCTGGTGCCGCTGTTCGGCCCTATCGTCGGGGCTTCTCTTGGGGCGTTCGGCTATCGTAAGCTGATTGGCCGCCACCTGCCGTGCGACACCTGCGTAGTTGAGGAGAAAGATACCGCCTCTGCTACTGAATCAAAAGCTTCGCTGTAATCTGACTACGGGACTCTAAACATGACCGACAAAAAATATATCGTTGCGCTCGACCAGGGCACTACCAGCTCCCGCGCTGTCGTAATGGATCATGACGCGAACATCGTCAGTGTTTCACAGCGCGAATTTGAACAAATTTACCCGCGTCCAGGCTGGGTGGAACACGACCCGATGGAGATCTGGGCATCACAAAGCTCTACCCTGGTAGAAGTGCTGGCGAAAGCCGATATCAGTTCCGATGAAATTGCCGCGATCGGCATTACTAACCAGCGCGAAACTGCCATTGTCTGGGAGCGCGAGACCGGTAAGCCGATTTACAACGCCATCGTCTGGCAGTGCCGTCGTACCTCCGAGATCTGCGAAAAACTGAAGCGTGACGGCATGGAAGAGTACATCCGCAGCGCTACCGGCCTGGTGGTTGACCCTTACTTCTCTGGCACCAAGGTGAAGTGGATTCTGGATCACGTAGAAGGCTCACGCGAGCGGGCAAAACGCGGTGAATTGCTGTTCGGCACCGTCGATACCTGGCTTATCTGGAAGATGACCCAGGGGCGCGTTCACGTTACCGACTACACCAACGCCTCGCGTACCATGCTGTTTAACATTCACGATCTGGACTGGGACGATAAGCTCCTGGATGCGCTGGATATCCCGCGCGCCATGCTGCCGCAGGTGCGTAAATCATCAGAAGTGTACGGCCAGACCAATATTGGCGGTAAAGGTGGCACCCGTATTCCTATCGCCGGCATTGCCGGGGACCAACAGGCGGCGCTGTTTGGCCAGCTGTGCGTCAAAGAAGGGATGGCGAAGAACACCTACGGCACCGGCTGCTTTATGCTGATGAACACCGGCGAGAAGGCGGTGAAGTCTGAGCACGGCCTGCTGACTACCATCGCCTGCGGTCCACGCGGCGAAGTGAACTACGCCCTTGAAGGGGCCGTGTTCATGGCAGGGGCATCCATTCAGTGGCTGCGCGACGAAATGAAGCTCATCAGCGATGCCTTCGACTCAGAATATTTCGCCACCAAGGTGAAAGACACCAACGGCGTGTACGTGGTGCCGGCATTTACCGGGCTGGGCGCCCCTTACTGGGATCCGTATGCCCGCGGTGCGATTTTCGGCCTGACGCGTGGCGTGAACTCGAACCACATTATTCGTGCCACGCTGGAGTCCATTGCCTACCAGACGCGCGACGTACTGGAAGCGATGCAGGCTGACTCCGGCATTCGTCTGCACGCGCTGCGTGTCGATGGCGGCGCGGTTGCCAACAACTTCCTGATGCAGTTCCAGTCCGATATCCTCGGCACCCGCGTAGAGCGCCCGGAAGTGCGTGAAGTGACCGCGCTGGGTGCGGCGTATCTGGCAGGTCTGGCCGTCGGCTTCTGGCAGAACCTCGATGAGCTGCAAGAAAAAGCGGTAATCGAACGTGAATTCCGCCCGGGTATCGAAACTACCGAGCGTAACTACCGTTACAGCGGCTGGAAAAAAGCGGTGAAACGCGCTCTGGCGTGGGAAGAGCACGACGAGTAATCCTCTATTCCCTCTCCCATCGGGAGAGGGTCAGGGTGAGGGGCGCAGACCGCACCGGTCTCCGCCCCCCTTCCCACTCTGTGATAAACTTCGTGCAATTCCTTTTGATTGTACGAGTCCCTCATGAAACGTGAACTTGCTATCGAGTTTTCCCGCGTCACCGAAGCTGCCGCGCTCGCAGGCTATAAATGGCTGGGCCGTGGCGACAAAAATACCGCCGACGGCGCTGCCGTCCACGCGATGCGCATTGTACTTAACCAGGTCAACATCGACGGCACCATCGTAATTGGCGAAGGTGAAATCGACGAAGCGCCCATGCTCTACATCGGCGAAAAGGTCGGTACCGGCAATGGTGACGCGGTTGATATCGCCGTCGACCCGATTGAAGGCACCCGCATGACCGCCATGGGGCAGGCCAATGCGCTGGCTGTGCTGGCCGTGGGGGATAAGGGCTCGTTTCTCAATGCGCCCGATATGTACATGGAAAAGCTGATTGTGGGTCCTGGAGCAAAAGGCGCCATTGACCTCAATCTGCCGCTGGAAGATAACCTGCGTAACGTCGCCGCCGCGCTGGGTAAATCTCTCAGTGAACTGACCGTTACCATCCTCGCGAAACCGCGTCACGACGCCACCATTAAGCAGCTACAGCAGCTGGGCATGCGCGTTTTTGCCATTCCGGATGGCGATGTGGCCGCGTCGATCCTTACCTGCATGCCTGATAGCGAAGTGGATGTCATGTACGGTATTGGTGGCGCACCGGAGGGGGTCATCTCTGCAGCCGTCATTCGCGCGCTGGATGGCGATATGCAGGGCCGCCTGCTGGCACGTCATGATGTGAAGGGCGATACTGAAGAGAACCGCCGTATCGGCGAAGAGGAGCTGGCCCGCTGTGCCGCAATGGGTATCCAGGCCAACGCCGTACTGCGGCTGGATGACATGGCACGCAACGACAACGTTATCTTCTCGGCAACCGGCATTACCAAAGGCGATCTGCTGGATGGCATAACGCGCAAAGGCAATATGGCCACAACCGAAACCCTGCTGATCCGCGGTAAATCACGCACCATCCGCCGGATCCAATCTATTCATTACCTCGACCGCAAAGATCCAAACGTCCAGACGCACATTCTGTAAACCGTTTGATCAAACGAGCTTTCCAGCCGCAACAGGCTGGAAATCTCCGCGATGAGGAAGGAAGATAAAGACAGATATTTGCACAGGAGAAGACCATGGCGGAGTGGGTAACAGCGAAAGTCACCAGGAACACGTTCTGGACCGATGCACTATTTAGTCTTACCGTTCATGCCCCTGTTCACCCCTTTAAGGCCGGGCAATTCGCCAAGCTGGGGCTGGAGATCGACGGCGAACGCGTGCAGCGCGCCTATTCTTACGTTAACGCGCCTGACAATCCCGACCTTGAGTTCTATCTCGTCACCGTGCCCGATGGCAAGCTAAGCCCTCGCCTCGCGGCGCTGAAACCGGGCGATGAAGTGCTGATTGTGAGTGAAGCGGCGGGTTTCTTTGTCCTCGAAGAGATCCCAGACTGCGACACGCTATGGATGCTGGCAACCGGCACGGCCATCGGCCCTTATCTCTCTATTTTGCAGTACGGCCAGGATCTGGAGCGCTTCAAAAATATCGTGCTGGTGCATGCCGCTCGCTATGCCGCAGATTTGAGCTATTTACCCCTGATGCAGGAGCTGCAAAAGCGCTACGAAGGGAAGTTAACCATTCAGACCGTCGTCAGCCGCGAAACGGTTGCAGGCTCGCTTACCGGACGCGTACCGGCGTTAATCAAGAGTGGTGAACTGGAGAACGCCGTTGGCCTGCCGATGACGGCGGAAACCAGCCATGTGATGCTGTGCGGCAACCCGCAGATGGTGCGCGACACTCAGCAATTACTGAAAGAGACCCGGCAGATGGCGAAACACCTTCGCCGCCGACCGGGCCATATGACCGCTGAACACTACTGGTAATCAGCGAAACTTCACGTCCTGCGTCTCTTTACCATACTTATTCTCGCTCTGGGTGCCCACAAAGGCGCCCAGGTCGATAATGATCATCACAAAGAGGATGGTCGGTAACAGGCGCCCCACCACCCAGGGTAACATTGACGGCAGCATCGACCAGTTTCCCGCCAACAGCATCCACGCCAGTATCACCAGCAACGCCCATAGCCCAGAGCGACCGCGATCATGCAGACGTTTTACCACCACCGATGCCGTAGGCCAGAGCAGGCACACCAGCGCAAAGGCCGCAGTCTGGGTCGTCAGCCAGGCGTTATACGCTGCGGCAAATAAGATCAGCATGGCGGCAATCCACGCGCCGATCCAGATCCAGAAATCACGGCGGCCTATCCGCCCTTTGAAGGAGAACAACCACTGCTGTAGGGTCATGTAAGATTCCTGATTATTATCGCGACGCGTAGTTTAACCTGGAGCCGCATCTTTTTGACAAGCCAGGCGGATACCGTTTTAATCGTGTGCAGTAATAATTTGGGGTTTTATCGATGAAGATGTGGTTTCACCTTGTTTGGCTCTCTTTAACGCTGCTTAGCGCAGGCTTCTCCGTAAGCGCTGCCCAAACCCCTGCGCCCGCAACTGCACCCTATGTCATGCCTGGGGCGCCCTCTTTTGATCAGTCCATTAGCCAGTTCCGCGAAACCTTTAATAGCAACAATCCTAAGCTGCCGCTCAATGAATTTCGCGCCATCGATGGTGCGCGCGATACGCCCAATCTCACCCGTGCTGCCAGCAAGATAAACGAGAACCTGTATGCTTCCACGGCGCTGGAACGCGGTACGCTGAAAATCAAAAGTATGCAGGTGACCTGGCTTCCCATTCAGGGGCCAGAGCAGAAAGCGGCAAAAGCGAAAGCGCTGGAATACATGAGTGCCATACTGCGGGCCTTTACCCCGGCGCTGACCGAAATTCAGAGTCAGCAAAAATTGCAAAAGCTACTCACCGCCGGCAAGAGTAAACGCTATTACGCCGAGACAGAGGGCGCGGTTCGCTATGTTGTGGCAGATAACGGTGAAAAAGGCCTGACCTTCGCCGTTGAACCGATTAAGCTGGCGTTATCTGAGTCACTTGGCGGGGCTAATTAATGACGAAAAGCAAAGCCTTTCGGGTGAAAATCTCTATACTGATTCACAGACCATGCTGCCCGGAAGGGTGGCCATATTCCTTAATTCGCTGACTAAGCGTGGAGAATTGAAATGCGACATCCTTTAGTGATGGGTAACTGGAAACTGAACGGCAGCCGCCACATGGTAAACGAACTGGTTGCTAACCTGCGTACAGAGCTGGCTGGCGTGACCGGCTGTGCTGTTGCAATCGCTCCGCCGGATATGTATCTGGACCTGGCTAAACGCGCTGCTGACGGCAGCCACATCGTGCTGGGCGCGCAGAACGTTGACGTTAACCTGTCTGGCGCATTCACCGGTGAAACGTCCGCTGAAATGCTGAAAGATATCGGCGCGAAATACATCATCATTGGCCACTCTGAGCGTCGTACCTATCACAAAGAGTCTGATGAGTTTATCGCTAAGAAATTCGCTGTGCTGAAAGAGCAGGGTCTGATTCCGGTTCTGTGCATTGGCGAAACCGAAGCAGAAAACGAAGCGGGCAAAACCGAAGAAGTTTGCGCACGTCAGATCGACGCGGTGCTGAAAACCCAGGGCGCAGCGGCCTTTGAAGGCGCGGTTATCGCTTACGAGCCAGTCTGGGCGATCGGTACTGGCAAATCCGCAACGCCTGCACAGGCTCAGGCAGTTCACAAATTCATTCGCGACCACATTGCCAAAGCCGATGCGAAAATCGCTGAGCAGGTAATCATTCAGTACGGCGGTTCCGTGAACGCAGCGAATGCGGCAGAGCTGTTCACCCAGCCGGATATCGACGGTGCGCTGGTTGGCGGTGCCTCTCTGAAAGCAGACGCCTTCGCAGTGATCGTGAAAGCGGCTGAAGCAGCAAAACAGGCCTAAAAGCCTTTTTCCTCTCCCCCAACGGGGAGAGGAAACCTAGATTTTCCCCAGCAGGCTAAACCACAGATAATCCAGCGGCAGCAGAATCAGCCAGGTTGCCAACGCCAGCGCAATACAGAGCAACATCCCCGCTTTTGCCGGCACTTTTCCCAGCCCCATCGCAACCACAATCGGCGACGACTGATACGGCAGCAGCGGCGTGGAGTAGCCCAGCACCTGGATCATAATCACCGACAGCAGCGGAAAGCCGGTGGCATCTGAGAAACTCTGCGCCAGGGTGGTATAGAGCGCAGGAACGCCGTTAGCGGTCATGATAAAGTTCAACGCGGTAGTAATGCCCGTCAGCGCCAGGAAGCTGGTGAAGGGGCTCTCTTTGTCCAGCGGCATCACCTGCAATAGCGCCTCGCCGACCGCGTTGCCGATACCGGTTTGAGTGACGGTGATCGCCAGACCCAGGATACCCGCCACATAGATGCAGGTGCGCATATTCACCCCGGCAGAAAACTCTTCGCCGGTGATAAAACCAACACGCGGAAGCATCACGATCACGGCCGCCGCCAGCCCGGTCCAGGCGGGCCCAATGCCGTGCCAGCTCTCGCTTACCCACATCACCAGTACAGCTGCCAGTAGCCATGCCAGGCGCTTCTCATCTCGTCCCATGGGCTCTGACGGCGCCAGATCCTGGGGCGGCTTTGGCGCACCGGGGAACAGCCAGCAAATGAGGCCGATCAGAATCACTCCTTTCAGAATGCCAAGCACCGGAGTATGCAGTAGCAGATACGGCACATAGTTGAGGTGGATGCCATACGACCCCTCCGCTGCGCCGCTCATCACCAGGTTCGGCACGTTAGCAGGCAGGATGGTCGCCGAAAGCTGGAAGGTACCAAAGCCCACCGCCAGCGCCAGGCCAAACCATGCTCGTGAACCGTCTGCAATCCCCGCGCGCTTCGCCATCGCCGCCACAATAGGCATCAGCAGCGCAATACGGCCCATGTTAGAGGGCATCACGAACGCCAGCGCATAACTTAATAGCACCACGCTCGCTACCATCAGCATCCAGGAGTCGGTCAATTTAGTCGAGAGTGCTCTCGCCGCCCTGTCTGCCAGACCGGTTTTGCGGATAGCGACACCAAGCACAAATCCACTGAAAACCAGCCAGAAGGCCGACGAAGCGAAACCGCCAAAAATAACCTCAGGCGGCGCGATTTTGGCGGTCATCGCTGCGGTAAAGAAGAGCAGCGCGGTAATAAATTCTGGTAGAAGGGAGGTTGCCCAGAGCACGATGGTGATGCCAACAATGATCGAGGGCAGGAACAGAGGGTGAGTAAACCAGAGCGACATACCTGTCTCCTGTCGTTTTTTTCAGCAAGTCTACGGCGACAGGCAGCCAGAGACAACGCTATTTATGGTGGGGTCACTGCAGAATATCGCATTGATGATCCTGTAATTCTTCCGCGGATGCGCGGTTAAGCAGTAGCAGATTGCGTTCGGTCGCCAGCAGGACAAAGGAGCCGTCAGCCTGCTGTGCCATCGCCAGTGCAAAGCGCCCCATGTGGTTGCGCGCTTCCGGCACCTCTTCCGCCAGCATCAAAAAGGGGCTGCGTTTGACCAGTTCGTTTTCCGTCACCCGACGTGCCAAATAGTCGTGCCCCGCCAGCCCGCCAGGAAAGGGAAGCCACTGAGTACTGATTTGCGCCTGATGCGTATCAAGCTTGATGCGCACGTCCGGGCGCAGGCAAGAGATATGAATATGGAAGTGGTTTTGCGTACGCCCGGTTGGCGAATTAATGGTGAGCGAGACGGCGCTGGCGGGCACCTCCGCACCGCGTTTACGGCTCATAAAATTGCGCGCCTGCCATGCCAGCCAGAAGAAATTAGGCGTATGGGGCTCCAGCAGCAGCGGGCTTTCGGTACCCTTGATGCGATATGTGGGCATCAGCAGATACTGTAAGGGACCGTTACGATCTTTGAATACCACGTAGCCTGCATCCGTTTTCACCTGCTCGCAGGGCGCGGGCTGGCGATGCTGCTGCTGATTGGGTACGCACTGCTCAAGCACGATGTGGCGAAGGGCATCCGGGTTGCCCGCCTTCATCCAGAACCCAACGCCTGCAGCGCCGACAATGATCACCAGCACCAGTAATATAAGCCCTGCTCTTTTCATCTCGCGTTCCCTGTTTTGACCAGAAGAAGAGAGTAACGCAAAAAAGTGACCAATAAAAAACCCGGCGGATTTCTCACGCCGGGTCATCGCCTTTTCCGCCAGATCTTAGCGTTTGCTGATCTGGTCGAAGGTACCGCCGTTGGAGAAGTGGTCCTTCTGCGCCTTCGCCCAGCCGCCGAACACATCGTCAATGGTGAAGAGCTTCAGTTTCGGGAAGGTGCTTTCATATTTCTTCGCCACCGCCTCATCACGCGGGCGATAGTAGTTCTTCGCCGCAATCTCTTGCCCTTCCGGGGTGTAGAGATATTTCAGATAGGCTTCCGCTACGGCTTTGGTCCCCTTCTTCTCGACCACTTTGTCGACCACAGAGACGGTCGGCTCGGCCAGAATCGACTCGCCCGGGGTCACAATTTCAAACTTGTCTTTACCCAGTTCGTTGGTCGCCAGCAGGGCTTCGTTTTCCCAGGCAATCAGCACATCGCCAATACCCCGTTCAACAAAGGTGTTGGTTGCGCCACGTGCGCCGGAGTCCAGCACTTCCACGTTTTTAAACAACGCCTTCACGAAATCCTGCGCTTTTGCCTGGTCATTGTTGTTGTGGTGAAGGGCATAACCCCATGCAGCAAGGTAGTTCCAGCGTGCGCCACCGGAGCTTTTCGGATTTGGCGTGATAACAGAAACGCCCGGTTTAACCAGATCGTTCCAGTCATGAATCTGTTTCGGGTTACCTTTGCGTACCAGGAACACGATGGTAGAGGTGTAAGGGGCGGAGTTATCCGGCAGGCGTTTGATCCAGTTCTTATCAATACGACCACGCTCTGCAATGGCGTCCACGTCATAGGCCAGCGCCAGGGTGACCACGTCGGCTTCAATACCGTTGATGACGGACGTAGCTTGCTTACCTGAGCCACCGTGAGACTGACGGATCACGACATTATCGCCAGTTTCCTGTTTCCAGTGCGCCGCGAAGGCCTTGTTGTACTGTTCGTACAGTTCACGCGTCGGGTCGTACGACACGTTCAGTAACTGGATATCCTTAGCCAGAACGCTGGTCGAAGCCAGCAATAATGTTAATCCTACGCTCCACTTATTCATCGCCCAACTCTCTAATGTGATATTTGATGAGTGAAGCGTGCCAGAAAGCGGACCATTGATTAAAGAATAAAAAAAGATTGGTTATAGCGGTGATGAATAAAAGCCCTCTCCGGACGGAGAGGGCCAGAAGATTAATACAGTTTTTTCGCGCAGTCTAACCAGTCACCTTTGAACGGACGCTTCATATTTTCAATCGCGTCGATGATGTCATGGTGAACCAGTTTTTCGTTCTGAATACCGACGCAGCGGCCACCGTGGCCCTGCAGCAGCAGATCGATCGCATATGCGCCCATGCGGGATGCCAGGATACGGTCGTATGGCCCTGGGGAGCCGCCGCGCTGGATGTGGCCCAGTACGGTCGCACGGGTTTCGCGCTTGGTTTCGGTTTCGATGTACTTCGCCAGTTCATCTACATCACAGATGTGCTCAGTGATGGCTACGATGGCGTGCTTCTTACCTTTCGCGATACCGGCTTTGATTTCTGCTACCAGGTCTTCACGGCTGAATTCCACTTCCGGCACTACGACGAACTCACAACCCCCCGCGATGGCCGCAGCCAGCGTCAGGTCGCCACAGTAGCGGCCCATCACTTCAACGATGGAGATACGCTGGTGGGAAGAGGAGGTGTCACGCAGGCGGTCAATCGCTTCAACGACGGTACCCAGTGCGGTGAAGAAACCGATGGTGTAGTCGGTACCTTTGATGTCGTTATCGATGGTGCCCGGCAGACCGATGCACGGGAAGCCCATTTCAGTGAGACGTTTTGCCCCCATGTAGGAGCCATCGCCCCCGATAACAACCAGTGCGTCCAGGCCGCGCTTCTTCATGTTTTCGATCGCCACTTCACGGATGCGATCATCGCGGAACTCAGGGAAACGTGCAGACCCCAGGAAGGTGCCGCCACGGTTAATCATATCGGACACGCTGTAGCGGTCGAGTTGCACCATGCGATCTTCATACAGGCCCAGATAACCATCATAGATACCAAAAACTTCCAGACCTTCCGTCAACGCTGCACGGACTACACCACGAATTGCCGCGTTCATGCCCGGCGCATCACCGCCGCTTGTCAACACACCGATTTTCTTAATCATGACTACCTCTGAACTTAGGAATGCAAAAATGAAATCTGTTGCCGGAAGACGTCTGGCGACCAATTTATACTGCAAATAGTATATCAATCACTTCCGGCTGAATTGATTCAGGTCAGACCCAATGGCGGTAATTTATCCACAAAATGCTGGCCTGGCTCACTTTTTTTACAACGAATTACGAAAGCTCAAATGGTCATTGCCTGACCTGGGTACGACTGAGCAGGGATCCTGATGAATAATGACATCTGAGCCCGGGAAACGCTGCAAAATCGCCTGCTCGACCTGCTCAGCCACCAGATGGGCCTGAACAAGCGGCAGGTTATCTTCCATTTCCAAATGAATCTGTATAAAGCGGGTCGGCCCTGACTGCCGCGTGCGAAGATCGTGCGCCCCGCTGACGCCAGGCCAGGAGATCACGATTTCAAAGATTTCTTGCCGTTCTGCGTCGGGAAGTGCCCGGTCCAGAAGCGCTTGTACCGCTTCATAGCCCATGCGTAACGCACAATATAAAATATACACCCCGATACCTAACGCGAATATTGCATCGGCCCGGTGCCACCCGTACCAGGCGAGACCGAGTGCAATAAGAATAGCGCCATTCATCATAACATCAGACTGATAATGAAGCATATCTGCCCGTACCGCCTGGCTTTGCGTTTTTCGCACCACCCAGCGCTGGAACGTAACAAGAACTAATGTGCTAATAAGCGCGATAACCGTCACCCCAACGCCTACGCCCGGATCTTTCATCGGCGTTGGGTTAAAAAGATGCTGGATGCCGGTCAAAAAGAGAAACAGCGCCGAACCCGAAATAAACATACTTTGCGCCAGCGCGGCAAGGGATTCCGCCTTACCGTGGCCAAAGGTATGTTCCTCGTCTGCGGGTTGCAGCGAGTAGCGCACCACCAGAAGGTTGGTGAGCGAGGCGGCAATATCCACCAGCGAGTCTACCAGTGCCGCCAGAATGCTGACCGAGCCGGTGTACCACCACGCGAAAATTTTTATCAGCAGTAATCCCGACGCCATAATCGTCGCTGCGATTGCCGCCCGGCTTACAAGCCGTCCATAGGATTGATTCATAAACACTCCTGTCATGACATGCCGCTAGTATAACGGATGCAGGGGAGCCAATAAGATGAATAAAAAGTTAACGCGCGCGAATTTCAGGCAAAAAAAACCCCCACATCATGTGGGGGAAGACAGGGATGGTGTCTATGGCAAGGAAAACAGGGTTTACTGGTTGCTACGGGTATTGCTACTGAAAAACGTTGAGTCGGAACTCTTCTGCATCCGTGCAACCTCACGCAACTGATCCATCCGTTGCTGATGTTTCTCGTTCAGAACCGCTTGCTGCTCGGGCGTTAGCAGATGGAACATTTGGTTGCGGACCCGGGCCATCTCGACCTGGCGAGCAACCTGCTCTTGCGCCATCTTTTCTGCCTGAACGCGCACAGCGCTTTCATCAAAATTTTCTGCGGTGACAAGGCGGTGCATTGTCTCCATTTCGCTAACATTAACAGGGGGCTGGTCATGTCTTGCCCTCTGCATTAGATCCCGCATCTGTTGACGCTGATGTTCGGTTAAACTTATGCCGTCAAACATATGGCTTTGGCTGCTGGGTTGCGTAATGCCCTCACTGGAGGACTTGTTATCGCCGGTGATGACTCCAGCCGCCTGGCTTAAAGCACTAAACGCCAGTGTTGAGGCCATGACGGCAGCGGTAACTTTGCGCATCACTTGCTCCCAAAATCTTTCGTGTCGCGATTCAACGAGAGACAGTCTACGATTCAGGCTGCAAACATGCGTCAGGGGGTGTAAAACAACGTAAAGTCATGGATTAGATAGCCTTGATGACGTAATTTCTGCCTCGGAGGTATTTAAACAATGAATAAAATCCTGTTAGTTGATGATGACCGAGAGCTGACATCCCTGTTGAAGGAGTTGCTCGACATGGAAGGCTTTGATGTACAAGTTGCCCATGACGGGGAACAGGCGCTGGGTCTCCTTGACGATAGCATTGACTTGCTTTTGCTCGACGTCATGATGCCGAAGAAAAACGGTATCGACACCCTTAAAGAGCTTCGCCAGACACACCAGACACCCGTTATTATGCTGACCGCGCGCGGCAGCGAACTTGACCGCGTCCTCGGCCTTGAGCTGGGCGCAGACGACTATCTACCGAAACCGTTCAATGACCGTGAACTGGTGGCCCGTATTCGCGCGATTCTGCGCCGTTCACACTGGAGCGAGCAGCAGCAGAATACCGATACCGGATCGCCAACCCTTGAAGTGGACTCCCTGAGCCTGAATCCAGGTCGCCAGGAAGCGAGCTTTGACGGTCAGGCGCTGGAGTTGACCGGTACCGAATTCACCCTGCTTTATCTCCTGGCGCAACATCTGGGCCAGGTGGTATCGCGTGAACATCTTAGCCAGGAAGTGCTGGGTAAACGTCTCACACCGTTCGATCGGGCCATTGATATGCACATCTCTAACCTGCGCCGTAAGTTGCCAGAGCGTAAGGATGGGCATCCGTGGTTTAAAACCCTGCGTGGCCGTGGTTATCTGATGGTCTCCGCTTCATGATAGGCAGCTTAACCGCCCGCATCTTCGCCATTTTCTGGCTGACGCTGGCACTGGTTTTGATGCTGGTCTTGATGCTGCCTAAGCTCGATTCCCGCCAGATGACGGAGCTCCTCGATAGCGAGCAACGTCAGGGCATCATGATTGAGCAGCACGTAGAAGCGGAGCTCGCTATTGATCCGCCCAATGATTTGATGTGGTGGCGCAGGCTTTTTCGCGCCATTGATAAATGGGCGCCGCCCGGCCAACGTCTTCTGCTGGTGACCAGCGAAGGGCGCGTGATCGGTGCGGAACGCAGTGAAATGCAGATCATTCGCAACTTTATTGGCCAGGCAGATAACGCCGACCATCCGCAAAAGAAAAAATATGGTCGGGTCGAGATGGTGGGGCCCTTCTCCGTGCGTGACGGGGAAGATAACTACCAGCTTTACCTGATTCGTCCTGCAAGCAATTCCCAGTCCGATTTTATTAACCTGCTATTCGACCGGCCGCTTCTGCTGCTGATTGTCACGATGCTGGTCAGCTCGCCGCTGCTGTTGTGGCTGGCATGGAGTCTGGCTAAACCTGCACGTAAGTTGAAAAATGCGGCCGATGAAGTGGCGCAGGGTAACCTGCGACAGCACCCTGAACTGGAAGCGGGACCGCAAGAATTCCTGGCGGCAGGGGCCAGTTTTAACCAGATGGTGACGGCGCTTGAGCGGATGATGACCACCCAGCAACGTCTGTTATCTGACATCTCTCACGAGCTACGCACGCCGCTGACGCGCCTGCAGCTCGGAACCGCCCTGCTTCGCCGCCGTAGCGGAGAGAGCAAAGAGCTGGAGCGTATCGAAACGGAAGCGCACCGTCTGGATAGCATGATCAACGACCTGCTGGTGATGTCTCGCAACCAGCAGAAAAATGCGCTGGTGAGCGAAAAGGTGAAGGCTAATCACCTGTGGCATGAGGTGCTGGACAACGCTGCCTTTGAAGCTGAGCAGATGGGCAAGTCGTTTACCGTTAACTTCCCGCCCGGACCCTGGCCGCTGTACGGTAACCCCAACACGCTGGAAAGCGCGCTGGAGAATATCGTGCGTAACGCCCTGCGTTACTCGCATACGAAGATTGAGGTGGCCTTCTCGGTCGATAAAGACGGCATTACCATTAACGTGGATGATGACGGCCCGGGCGTAAGTCCGGAAGATCGCGAACAGATTTTCCGTCCGTTCTACCGTACCGATGAGGCGCGCGATCGCGAGTCTGGCGGCACGGGGTTGGGTCTGGCGATTGTCGAGACCGCGATGCAGCAGCACAATGGATGGGTGAAAGCCGATGACAGTCCGCTGGGCGGACTTCGGTTGACGCTGTGGCTGCCGCTGTATAAACGTTCGTAACACCCCCCCTCACCCTAACCCTCTCCCCATAGGGGAGAGGGGACTGCCCCATGCGTTTTTTCACCCTCGCCCCTTTGGGGAGAGGGCCGGGGTGAGGGGCCGTTACCTCCCCCACAATCTCCGCGAATTATCCTCGATCTTCCCGCTAATACGGCGCTTCTGCATCGTTCTGGTCCAGCTGGTGGACAATCCTGCCGCCGACAGCAGACGATGGTACTGCTCATCGTCAAACGGCATATGCCAGGCGATCGCGCAGGCATCGTACACCGACACATCACTCACGCGGGAAACGAGTTCCAGTGGGGCATCCGTCAGCACTTTCCCCGCCAGCACCACCCGGTAGAGCCAGCCGGTTTTACCGGCACTTTGCAGCCGGGCGGACATATCCTCTATGCCAAAATGGTAGTTCAGTTTGAAGCACGGCGAACGCGGCTGCGTCACCTGAATCAGGGCATCACCCCAGCGGAAGATATCGCCGATAAAGACGTTTTGTTCGGTCAGCCCTTCGGTAGAGAGGTTCTCGCCAAACGCGGGGGCGACGAAGCGCTCCGCCTGCCCGGGGAATTCATTCATCCAGAAAGCATAATGCTCGCGCGGATAGTGGCACAGCGCGCGCTCCGGCCCGCCGTGAATTTTCTTTTCAGCCTGCTCATCACCCACGAGACCGCGCTCGGTTAAGCTCAGCTCGCCGTCTACCTGTACTTTGGCGATAGCGCTGGGGCGGCTGCCTTCGTACTCTGTTACCTTGCCTGTAAACACGTTGACCGGGTAGTGCATCTCTACTCCTTCAGATACAAAAAAAGCGAGTCATCAGACTCGCTTCTCATTCAGGTCAATGCAACCTTATTTTTTAGCAGCGAAACGCGCAGCAGCTTCGTCCCAGTTCACGACATCCCAGAAGGCTTTGATGTAGTCAGGGCGACGGTTCTGGAACTTCAGGTAGTAAGCGTGTTCCCACACGTCCAGACCCAGGATTGGGAAACCGGATGCACCAGAGATTGCTTCACCCATCAGCGGGGAGTCCTGGTTAGCAGTAGAAACTACCGCCAGTTTGTCGCCTTTCAGCACCAGCCACGCCCAGCCAGAGCCGAAACGGGTCGCAGCGGCTTTTTCAAACTCAGCTTTGAAGTTGTCCACGGAACCGAAGTCACGCTCGATAGCGGCTTTCAGGTCGCCCTGCAGGGTGGTGCCAGTTTTCAGGCCTTTCCAGAACAGGCTGTGGTTAGCGTGACCACCTGCGTTGTTACGCAGTACGGTTTTTTTGTCGGCTGGCAGCTGGTCCAGTTTGGTGATCAGCTCTTCAACCGGCAGGTTAGCGAACTCTGGCAGGCTTTCCAGCGCAGCGTTCGCGTTGTTCACGTAAGTCTGGTGGTGTTTAGTGTGATGGATTTCCATCGTCTGCTTGTCGAAATGCGGTTCCAGTGCGTCATAGGCATACGGCAGGGATGGCAGTGTATAACTCATAATCCTCTCCATTAGTGTCGGGCGGCACAGCTGTTAATGCCGCGTAAGCAGTTGGTTCATTATAGTTAATTAAATGATATTGAAAATGATTATCAATGCCACACTCTTTGTGTGGTTATTAATTTATTATAAATGACTGAATGACGGGGCGATCATGCCGCCTTGCGGCTGCGCTGGCGCCACTGGACCGGCGTCATGCCCACTTCGCGGTTGAACACCACGGAGAAGTAGTTACTGTCCTCAAATCCGCAGCGCATCGCCACCTCACTCACCATCAGTTCCGTGTGCTGCAACAGATATTGTGCGTGGCAGATCCGCAGCTGGCGCAGGTAATGATTAACCGTCATACCGGTCTGCGTGCGGAACTGCTGGCGCAATGCCCGCTCGCTGCACTGCTCCTGCTCGCAGAACTTCTCCAGCACAAAGCTGCGGTTCAGGCTGCCCGCCAGAGCGGTGATGAGTTTGTCGAGCAGGGCTTCCTGCTCATTCGCTGAAGGGTGATCGGTGGCGTAACGAAAGCGCTTAAGGGTCATCACCAGCTGCGCGAAAAGGAGTTCAGACATTGAGTTAGCAAGGGGATCACTCTTCTGGCTCTCTTGCTCCAGTTGGGCAATCACCTGTCGAACCTGAGCCATGCCGTTACTGCTCAGTCGCCAGTGCGGTTCGCCGCGCGCCTCAGTAAAACGCGGAATAGCCGCCGCCCAGTCGACGTTGAGCTTCAGCCTTTCAGGGCAGTAGATAACGTTCTGCAACACCAGGTCGTTAACAGAAGCGTAGGAGTGTTTATCTTCGGCGCGAATGTAAAACAGGTCACCGCGGGTGATGCGATAAGGACGGTCATTAAGCACGTGAAGCCCGTTGCCTCGCCAGACCAAAACCATTTCGCAAAACTCATGGGTATGCTCGGCAAAGACATTTTGCGGGTAGCGATCCGCCACAGCAACGGCCTGGTCGGCACCGGCAAAAAAGTCGGCTTTGCGAAGGATCAACTGAGCGGCCACGGTACACCTCAACGACTAATAACCGCTTATTATCGGCCATTTACGCTGAAAAAACGGTGATTTTCCTCGCGTTACTGAAGCGGCGTATCCCGGCCCTGGCGGATGTCGCGCGGGGACCAGTTAAATTCCCGGCGAAATAGCGTTGAAAAATGGTTACTGTCGCCGAAACCGCAGCGATAAGCGATATCTGTCACGCTCTCATCGGTGTGGCGCAACAGATGACGCGCTTTAATCAGGCGTAAACGGTTGAGATAGCGCTGTGGCGTCGACCCGGTGTGCTGTTTCAGCTGGCGATGCAGGGTGCGCAGCGAAAGCGAAAAGTTATCTGCCAGCGTTTCCCAGCACACATCTTCGGCAAAATGGTCTTCCAGCCACGCCATCAGCTGATTAAGACGCTCATCGTTATTGCCCGCCTTTTCCATCAGGCTGCTACGGCGCAGCAGGACCAGCAGCTGCATAAACAGCAACTCATAACTGGCGATGGCATGGGTATCCCCGCCAGCGTCCATCATCTCCATCTGGCTTACCAGCTGCCTCACCTGCTGTAAGGTGGACTGGTTAACACGCCAGTGCGACGGATAATGGCCGTCCTGCTCCTGCGGCAACAGCTTATTCAGTCCCGACAGAAACTGGAACGCCTCTGGCGAACGGTAGAGAACATTGGTCAGGCAGAGGTTGTCGGTATGTTCATATAAATGCCGATCATGATCGCGCACAAAGCAGACGGTACCGCCGCTAATGGTGTAGGGCTGGCCGTTGAATACGTGTATGCCGGTGCCGTGTTCCACAATCACAATCTCATGAAAATCATGATGGTGTTCTGGAAACGCCGCCTGAGGAAGCCGTGGCTCGATCGCGACTGGCGAACCTCCAGAAGGGAAAAAATCCACGCTGTGCAGTACGGTCATAACGGCCCCTACGAATGAGAAATGTTCTCAAAATAGTAATTAAGCCCCTGCGAACTCACCTTAAATTTTTGACAGCAAAGTGCGCAAAGCCTGTCGGTTTTTTAAGAAACGCGCGGAAAGATCGGGAAATGCGGTCAGGGTCACATCTCCTGAATTCCCGGTGATAACTGGAAACTGTGAACTCTCTCACGTTCACCTTCGCTTTCTTGCCAGCTGCCGATTTTGCCTGTCAGTGGCAAGAAGGTCTGTTTTTCTTCCCTTTCTTACACTCTCCGCTAATGACTTAAGAAAGGATCTGACCATGACTGTTCGCCATTGCGTGGCTGTCGATTTAGGTGCCTCCAGCGGCCGCGTCATGCTGGCCCGCTATGAACCTGCTCAGCGCACACTTTCGCTACGCGAAATCCACCGCTTTGTGAACTGCCTGCAGAAGCAGGACGGTTTTGATATCTGGGATATCGATAGCCTGGAGGCGGAAATCCGTACCGGCCTGAATAAGGTATGCGATGAGGGTATGCGTATCGACAGTATCGGCATTGATACCTGGGGAGTGGATATCGTGCTGCTGGGCCACAACGGTGAGCGCGTTGGCCTGCCTGTTTCATATCGTGATGCCCGTACAGACGGCGTCATGGCCCGCGCCGTGGAGCAATTAGGTAAAGCCGACATCTACGGCCGCAGCGGCATTCAGTTTCTCCCTTTCAACACCCTGTATCAATTGCGTGCATTGGTGGAGCAGCAGCCAGAGCTGACGGCACAGGTTGCCCATGCGCTGATGATCCCGGACTACTTCAGCTACCGGCTGACCGGGAACATGAACTGGGAGTACACCAATGCCACTACCACGCAGCTGGTGAATATCAATTCTGATACCTGGGATGAGAACCTGTTGAACTGGACGGGGGCATCTCCCCAGTGGTTTGGCACCCCGACTCACCCGGGCAACGTGATTGGCCAATGGGGCAGTCCGCAGGGCAACACTATCCCGGTGGTGGCCGTCGCCAGCCATGATACCGCCAGCGCCGTGATTGCAGCGCCGCTGGCCGATCAGGATGCGGCGTATCTCTCTTCCGGCACCTGGTCGCTGATGGGCTTTGAGAGCAAAACCCCCTACACCTGCGAGAAGGCGCTGGCGGCCAATATCACTAACGAAGGCGGCGCCGAAGGGCGCTACCGGGTGCTGAAAAATATTATGGGGCTCTGGCTGCTTCAGCGGGTGCTGAAAGAGCAGGCCATCAGCGACCTGCCTGCGCTGATTGCAGAGACCGAAAGGCTGGCGCCCTGCCGCTTCCTGATCAACCCCAATGATGATCGTTTTATCAACCCGGCAAACATGAGCAGCGAAATTCAGAGTGCCTGCCGTGAAAGCCATCAACCGGTGCCTCATCTGCCGGCTGAATTAGCGCGCTGCATCTTCGACAGCCTCGCCCTGCTCTATGCCGACGTACTGAGCGAACTGGCAGCACTACGCGGCAAACCGTTTAGCCAGTTGCACATTGTGGGTGGCGGCTGCCAGAACGCGCTGCTGAATCAGCTTTGCGCCGACGCCTGCGGGATCACGGTGATTGCCGGGCCGATTGAAGCCTCTACGCTCGGCAATATCGGTATCCAGCTCATGACCCTGGATGAGCTGCGTAGCGTCGATGAATTCCGAACGCTGGTCAGTCACAACGACAATCTCACCACGTTCACCCCTAATTCCTGCCATGAAATTGCCCGCTACCGGGCACAGTTTCAGCAAAACCGACTGACAAAGGAGCTTTGCGCATGACCACTCAATTAGAACAAGCCTGGGAACTGGCTAAACAGCGTTTCGCCGCCGTGGGCGTGGATGTCGAGGAGGCGCTCCGTCAGCTCGATCGTCTGCCGGTCTCCATGCACTGCTGGCAGGGCGACGACGTCGCAGGCTTCGAGAACCCAGGCGGCGCACTGACGGGTGGTATTCAGGCAACCGGCAACTATCCGGGTAAAGCCCGCAACGCCGGGGAGCTACGCGCGGATCTGGAGTTGGCCCTGAGCCTCATCCCCGGGCCTAAGCGCCTTAACCTGCATGCCATCTACCTTGAATCCGACGAGCCCATCGCCCGTAACAAAATCAAGCCGGAACACTTTAAAAACTGGGTGGAGTGGGCAAAAGCAAACAAGCTGGGTCTGGATTTTAACCCCTCCTGCTTCTCCCACCCGCTCAGCGCGGATGGCTTTACCCTTGCCCATATTGATGACGAGATTCGCCAGTTCTGGATCGAGCACGTGCAGGCCTGCCGTCGTATCTCGGCTTACTTGGGCGAGCAGCTTGGCACGCCATCGGTGATGAACATCTGGGTCCCGGACGGCATGAAAGACATCACCGTCGACCGCCTCGCGCCGCGTCAGCGTCTGCTGAATGCGCTGGATGAGGCGATCAGCGAGAAACTTAACCCGGCGCACCACATCGACGCCGTAGAGAGCAAGCTGTTCGGCATTGGCGCAGAGAGCTATACCGTGGGCTCCGGCGAGTTCTACATGGGTTACGCCACCAGCCGCCAGACGGCATTGTGTCTGGATGCCGGCCACTTCCACCCAACCGAAGTGATCTCCGACAAAATTTCCGCCGCCATGCTCTACGTGCCGCGCCTGCTGCTGCATGTAAGCCGCCCGGTGCGCTGGGACAGTGACCATGTCGTGCTACTGGATGACGAGACCCAGGCCATTGCCAGCGAGATTATCCGCCACGACCTGTTCGACCGCGTGCACATCGGCCTCGACTTCTTTGATGCCTCTATCAACCGCATCGCGGCATGGGTTATCGGCACCCGCAATATGAAGAAAGCCCTGCTGCGCGCCCTGCTGGAGCCAACTGCGGAGCTGAAGAAACTGGAAGCGCAAGGCGATTACACCGCGCGTCTGGCGCTGCTGGAAGAGCAAAAATCACTGCCATGGCAGGCCGTCTGGGAGATGTACTGCCAGCGTAATGACACGCCGGCAGGCAGCCAGTGGCTGAATAACGTGCGGGCGTATGAGAAAGACGTGCTGAGTCAGCGCGGATAACTGCCCCCTCACCCCTGCCCTCTCCCCAAAGAGGAGAGGGTGTTCAAATTCCCTTTCCCCTTTGGGGAAAGGGTTAGGGTGAGGGGTGTTACCTCACCGCGATAACTGGAAAAGAAAACTATGCAGACCATCACTAACGCCTGGTTCGTCCAGGGCATGATTAAAGCCACTTCCGATGCCTGGCTGAAAGGCTGGGATGAGCGCAACGGCGGTAACCTGACGCTGCGTCTTGATGACGCAGATATCGCGCCGTTTGAAGCGGATTTTCACCAGAATCCGCGCTATATCGCGCTGAGCCAGCCTATGCCTTTGTTGGCGAATACCCCTTTTATCGTGACCGGTTCCGGTAAGTTCTTCCGCAACGTACAGCTCGACCCGACCGCAAACTTAGGCGTGGTAAAAGTGGACAGCGACGGCGCGGGGTACCACATTCTTTGGGGGCTCACAAACGAAGCGGTGCCAACCTCAGAGCTGCCGGCACAC
Organism: Leclercia sp. UBA7405; assembly: GCF_037152215.1. Lineage (NCBI taxonomy): Bacteria > Pseudomonadati > Pseudomonadota > Gammaproteobacteria > Enterobacterales > Enterobacteriaceae > Leclercia > Leclercia sp. UBA7405. The sequence continues at coordinate 58,823 of NZ_JBBCMR010000007.1, forward strand.
TTCCTCTCCCACTGCGAGCGCATTAAGGCGACTCATGGCAAAGACCGGGTGATCATGCACTGCCACGCAACGAACCTGATCGCCCTGACCTATGTGCTGGAAAACAATACCGACTTCATTACCCGCAAACTGTGGGAAGGCAGTACCGAGTGTCTGGTGGTGTTCCCGGACGGGGTTGGCATCTTACCGTGGATGGTACCGGGCACCGATGAGATCGGCGAAGCCACTGCGCAAGAGATGCAGAAGCATTCGCTGGTGCTGTGGCCATTCCACGGGGTATTTGGCAGCGGTCCAACGCTGGATGAAACCTTCGGTCTGATCGACACCGCCGAGAAGTCCGCAGAAGTGCTGGTAAAAGTCTATTCCATGGGGGGGATGAAACAGACCATCACCCGGGAAGAGTTGATTGCGCTGGGCAAACGCTTTGACGTCACCCCTATGCAGTCGGCGTTAGATCTCTACAAATAAGAACATCGCGCCCCGCTCACAGAGACGGGGCGAAACTTACCTGCAATCCCTACAACTGACTCAAGTGGAGTAAAAGCAATGAAAATAAAGACAAGCTTGATCCTCACCGTTGCCGCGCTGGCGTTGTCCGGTTCCGCCCTGGCGGAAGTTAAAATTGCCCTGGTGGCAAAATCGTTAGGTAATGGGTTCTTCGAAGCCGCCAACGTGGGCGCGCAAGAGGCAGCCAAAGAGTTAGGTGATGTTAAAGTCATTTATACCGGGCCGACCACCACCACCGCTGAAGCGCAGATCGAAGTGCTGAACGGTTTGATCGCCCAGGGGGTGGATGCGATCGCTATCTCCGCCAACGATCCTGATGCGCTGGTGCCAGTGCTGAAAAAAGCGATGCAGCGCGGTATTAAAGTCGTTTCCTGGGACTCTGGCGTGGCGAAAGCCGGTCGTCAGATCCACCTGAATCCTTCCAATAACGCCCTGATCGGCGAAACCAACGTGAAGCTGGCAGCCGACGCGCTGAAAGCCCTGAACGTGGAAAAAGGCGAAGTGGCCGTACTGAGCGCCACCCCCACCTCAACCAACCAGAATACCTGGATTGCCGAGATGAAAAAGGTGCTGCCACAGTACCCGTCCGTCAATCTGGTGACCGTGGCCTACGGCGACGATCTTTCTGATAAGAGCTATCGCGAAGCGGTGGGCCTGCTGAAAACGTATCCGGATCTGAAAGTGATCGTCTCGCCCTCCTCCGTAGGTATTGTTGCCGCCGCCCAGGCGGTGAAAGACCAGGGCAAGATAGGCAAAGTGTACGTCACCGGTTTAGGTCTGCCGTCTGAAATGGCGGGCGCGGTGAAATCGGGCGCCAGCAAAAGCTTCGCTATCTGGAATCCGATTGACCTTGGCTACGCCGCTACCTATCTGGCGGATGACCTGGTGAAAGGCACCGCCACCAAAGGCGAAGCCAGCATGGGCAGACTGGGCAAAGTGAAGCTGGATGCCGATGGCAACGGCGCCATGGCTGAGCCGTTTGTTTACGATGCCAGCAACATTGATAAGTTCTCGAAGATTTTCTAATCCTTTCTCCCTCTCCCTGTGGGAGAGGGTTGGGGTGAGGGCATCAGGCCGCACTCCCCTAACCTTCTCCCGAGGTGAGGGGGGATAAATATGGAGAACTATCATGACACCACTCCTCCAACTGAAGGGCATCACCAAGGTCTTCCCCGGCGTGCGTGCCCTTGAGAACGTTCAGCTTGAGCTCTGGCCAGGTAAAGTCACCGCCCTTATCGGCGAAAATGGCGCGGGCAAATCCACGCTGGTGAAAGTGATGACCGGCATTTACCAGCCTGAAGAGGGCGAAATTCTTTACAAGGCAATCCCTATTCAGCTCCCGACGCCGGAATCTGCGCACAAGGTCGGCATTACGGCAATTCATCAGGAAACCGTCCTGTTCGATGAACTCTCGGTCACCGAAAACATTTTTGTCGGTCAGTACCTCTATAAAGGCCTTTTTAAAAAACTCGACTGGTCAGAGATGCACCGCCGCGCGCAGGCCATCCTCACCCGTCTGGAGGTACAGATTGACCCACGGGCTACGCTAAAAACCCTGAGCATCGCCCAGCGGCACATGGTGGCGATCGCCCGCGCGCTGTCGTTTGATGCGCAGGTGGTGATCCTCGACGAGCCGACCGCGGCCCTGTCGCAGCACGAAATCCTCGAGTTTTATCAGATCGTGGAGCGCTTAAAACAGGACGGGAAAGCGATCCTCTTCATCTCGCATAAATTCGACGAAATCTTTGAGCTGGCCGACCATTACACCATTCTGCGCGATGGGGTGTATGTCGGTTCCGGCGCGATGAACGACATCACCGAAGAGCGGATGGTCGCCATGATGGTGGGCCGCGCCATCACTCAGACCTTCCCAAAAGTGGAGTGCGAAAAGGGCGAGACGGTGCTAGAGGTGAAAAACCTGTGTCACCCCACCGAGTTTGCCAACATCTCCTTTACCCTGCGCAAAGGCGAAATCCTCGGCTTTTACGGGCTGGTTGGCGCCGGGCGCACCGAGCTGATGCAGGCCCTCTCTGGCGTCTCGCGCCCCTCCTCCGGTGAAATCGTCCTGAAGGGTAAAACGCAGCATTTCCGCCAGCCGTCGGACGCCATCAAAGCCGGCATCGTCTGCGTGCCGGAAGAGCGCCAGAAGCAAGGGGCGATCATTGAGCTGTCGATTGCGCAGAACATCAGCCTGCCGCAGCTTGGCAAAATGAACCCCAACGGGGTGCTAAATCATGATCGTGAATGGCAGCTGGCGGATGAGTACGCCAGACGTCTGCAGGTGAAAGCCTTTAGCTGGAAACAGCCGGTTGAAACGCTTTCCGGCGGGAATCAGCAGAAGGTGGTGATCGGCAAATGGCTGGCGACACATCCTGACGTGATCATCCTCGATGAGCCAACAAAAGGCATTGATATTGGCTCCAAAGCCGCCGTTCATCAATTTATGTCCGAGCTTGTCGGTCAGGGTCTGGCGGTGATTATGGTCTCGTCAGAACTGCCGGAAGTGATGGGTATGGCCGATCGCATTATCGTCATGCACGAAGGGCTGATGGTGGCGGAGTATCAGGCAGGGGGCGCAACGGCAGAAACCATCGTCAGCGCCGCCAGCGGTGCAAAACAGGAGGCCGCATAATGGTCAGGCAACTGCTGAAACACCGTGAAGCGCTGCTGGGGGCGGTGATCATTTTGATGATCGTCGCCATTGGCAGTCGCGTGCCCTCGTTTATCGCCCCGGGAAACCTGGTGGAGATGTTTAACGATACCTCCATCCTCATCATTCTCGCCCTCGGCCAGATGATGGTGCTGCTCACCAAAGGCATCGATCTGTCGATGGCGGCTAACCTGGCGCTGACCGGCATGATCGTCGCGCTCATCAATTTCCATCATCCGGAGGTGCCCGTCTGGGCGCTGCTGATTCTGGCCACGGCGCTCGGCCTGCTGATGGGCATGATCAACGGGCTGCTGGTGTGGAAGCTCGGCATCCCGGCCATTGTGGTGACGCTGGGTACGATGAGCATCTATCGCGGGATTATCTTTTTACTTTCTGGCGGCGGCTGGGTGAACTCCAATCAGATGGGGGCAGATTTCCTCGGCCTGCCGCGTGCGGCGGTGCTGGGCTTGCCCGTACTGAGCTGGTGTGCGATTGCCGCTCTGTTGCTGGTGGGCTATTTCCTGCGTTACAGCCGCACCGGGCGTGCGCTCTACACCGCGGGCGGTAACGCCACGGCGGCCTACTACACCGGCATCAACGCCGGGAAGATGCAGTTTGTCAGCTTCTGCCTGTCCGGTGCGCTGGCAGGGTTCTGCGGATATCTGTGGATTTCCCGCTTCGCTGTGGCCTATGTCGACGTGGCTAACGGCTTTGAGCTGCAGGTGGTGGCCGCGTGCGTGATTGGCGGTATCAGCACGATGGGCGGCACCGGTCGCGTGCTCGGCTGCCTGTTCGGCGCACTGTTCCTCGGGGTAATTAACAATGCCCTGCCGGTCATCGGCGTGTCCCCGTTCTGGCAGATGGCCATTTCCGGCACGGTGATTGTGATTGCGGTGCTGCTCAACGAGCGCGGCAATAAACGCAAAGGGCGGTTGATTCTGCGCGATGCGGCGCTGGCGCGTCAGAAACTGGCGGTGAAATCATGAGCAAAATTATGACCACTGAAGAGATGAAACCGACCCCCTCATCGACGGGGTTGTTCCAGAAACTGCTGTGTTGGGAAGGGTTCTTGCTGGCGGTCACGCTGGCGGTATTTGTGGTGAATGCCCTCGCATCGCCTTATTTCCTCGATATCTGGAACCTGTCTGACGCCACTTTTAACTTCACCGAAAAAGCGATCATCGTGCTGCCGATGGCGATGTTGATTATCGCCCGCGAGATTGACCTCTCCGTGGCCTCTACCATTGCGCTGAGCTCTACGGTGATGGGCTTTTGCGCAGCGGCGGGCGTAGATACTCCGTTGCTGGTCTGCGTGGGGCTGGGCGTCGGGCTGCTGTGCGGCCTGTTCAACGGCTGGCTGGTGACGCGCTTTAACTTATCTTCCATTGTCATCACCATCGGCACTATGAGCCTCTATCGCGGGATCACCTACATCCTGCTTGGCGATCAGGCACTGAACAGCTATCCGGAGAGCTTTGCCTGGTTTGGGCAGGGTTACGTCTGGGGCGCACTGTCGTTTGAGTTCGCGCTGTTTATCGTGCTGGCGGCGGTGTTTGCCTTTGTGCTGCACCGCACCAACTTTGGTCGCCGGACCTATGCCATTGGCAATAACCCGACCGGCGCATGGTATTCCGGCATTAACGTGAAGCGTCACAACCTGCTGCTGTTTGCTCTGGTGGGGCTGATGGCGGGTCTCGCCTCGGTGTTACTTACCTCGCGCCTGGGCAGCACGCGCCCGACGATTGCGATGGGCTGGGAGCTGGCGGTAGTGACCATGGCGGTGCTGGGCGGTGTAAACATTCTGGGCGGATCCGGCAGCATGGTGGGGGTGATTATCGCCGCCTTCCTGATGGGGCTGGTGACCTTTGGCCTGAGCCTGCTCAACGTGCCGGGGATTGTGATGTCGGTGATTATCGGCGCGATGCTGATTGTGGTGATCTCACTGCCGATTATCACCCGGCGAATTATGCAGCGGAGACGGATTTAATTTCCCCCTCACCCTAACCCTCTCCCCTGGGGAGAGGGAACTCGCTGGTGCGGCCATTTAGCCTCTCCCAACGGAGAGGAACGGGGTGAGGGGAACGGATTACCCAAAAATCATATTAAGGAGAATTATCATGAGCTTTATGTTGGCGCTTCCTAAAATCAGCCTGCATGGCGCAGGCGCAATCAGCGATATGGTCAACCTGGTGGCGAGCAAGCAGTGGGGTAAAGCCTTGATCGTGACCGATGGTCAACTGGTGAAGCTCGGCCTGCTCGACAGCCTCTTTGCCGCGCTGGACGCCCATCAAATGTCATATCATCTGTTTGACGAGGTGTTTCCCAATCCGACGGAAGCGCTGGTGCAGAAAGGGTATACCGCATACCAGGAGGCGGAATGCGACTACGTGATTGCCTTCGGCGGCGGTAGCCCCATCGATACCGCTAAAGCGATTAAAATCCTTACCGCCAACCCTGGCCCCTCTACCGCTTATTCCGGCGTCGGGAAAGTGAAAAACGCAGGCGTGCCGCTGGTTGCGATCAACACCACCGCAGGCACCGCGGCGGAGATGACCAGCAACGCGGTGATTATCGATTCCGCGCGTCAGGTGAAAGAGGTGATTATTGATCCGAACATCATCCCGGATATTGCCGTGGACGATGCCAGCGTGATGCTGGATATTCCCGCGTCCGTTACGGCCGCCACCGGCATGGATGCCCTGACCCACGCCATTGAAGCCTACGTCTCGGTCGGCGCGCACCCGCTCACCGACGCCAACGCGCTGGAAGCGATTCGCCTGATTACCCTGTGGCTGCCGAAAGCGGTCGACGAGGGCCATAACCTTGAAGCCCGCGAGCAGATGGCGTTTGGTCAGTATCTGGCTGGCATGGCGTTTAACAGCGCCGGTCTGGGTCTGGTTCATGCCCTGGCGCACCAGCCAGGCGCCACGCACAACCTGCCGCACGGCGTGTGTAATGCCATCCTGCTGCCGATCATCGAAAACTTTAACCGCCCGAATGCCGTGGCCCGCTTTGCCCGCGTGGCGCAGGCAATGGGCGTTGATACCCGCACGATGAGCGACGAAGCGGCCAGCATGGAGGCCATCCATGCCATTCGCGCCCTGAGCGCTCGCGTAGGTATCCCTTCTGGTTTCAGTAAACTGGGGGTAACGAAGGCGGATATCGAGGGCTGGCTGGATAAAGCGCTCGCCGATCCCTGTGCGCCCTGTAACCCACGAACCGCCAGCCGCGACGAAGTGCGCGAGCTCTACCTGGAGGCATTATGATCCGCAAAGCCTTTGTGATGCAGGTTAACCCTGACGCACATGACGAGTACGAGCGCCGCCACACGCCCATCTGGCCTGAGCTGGAGGCGGTGCTAAAAGACCACGGCGCGCATCACTACGCCATCTTCCTTGATAAGCAACGCAACCTGCTATTTGCGACCGTGGAGATTGAATCGGAAGAGCGCTGGAACGCCGTCGCCCATACCGACGTCTGCCAGCGCTGGTGGAAACATATGCGTGACGTTATGCCCGCTAACCCGGACAACAGCCCGGTGAGTACGGAACTTAAAGAGGTGTTCTACCTCGAGTAACCGACCGGTGCTGCCGCCATCGCGGCAGCACCGCTTTTCAGCTTACCTCCACGGAACTCCCCTGCACCGCCGCAGGACGCGAATGGGTAAGGGTAAACGCCGAGATTGCCGTTACCGCCAGAACAAAGCAGCCCAGCATCAGATAGGTATCCTGGAAGCCGATCCGGTCATACATATTGCCGGCGAATGCGGAGAGGAAGATTGCTGCCAACTGTTTGGCAAAATTGAAGCCAATCAGATAGATGGTGGCCGACAGGCGAGTATCAAAGACGCCGGTAATATATTTAAACGCCCCCACCAGCAGGAACGGCACCTCCAGCGCGTGAAGCATCTTCAGTGCCACCACCTCCACCGCCGTAGTGGCGAATGACGAGCCGATAATACGCGTAGCCATGATCACACCGGCAATCAGAAGGGTGTTTTTCGCGCCAATGCGGTTAATGATCCACGGCGAGCAGAACATGATGATGGCGTTGCAAAGTTCCCCTGCCGTCGTGGCAAAGCCAAACGCCCGCGTGCCCGCTTCAGGGGTCGCAAAGAACGTTTTAAAGAAGGTGGCAAACTGCTGATCAAAGACGTCGTAAACGCAGGCCACGCCAATCACATACAGAATAAACATCCACATTTTGCGCTGACGGAACAGGTTCACCACGGTCTTAAGGGTAATCTGCGGCTGGTTGGCACCCAGGGCATTCATCACCTGCGCCGTCTGGTTTGGTTTTGGTTTGGCGACCACTAACAGCAGCATGAGCAAGAGCGCCGCGCCGGACCCCATCCAGAAGACAAGCGACGGATCGATGCTGAATAATATCCCGCCCGTCGAGGCGCACAGTCCCCAGCCCAGACAGCCGAACATACGCGCTTTGCCATATTCGAAGAAGCTATTGCGGCTCACACGCTCAATGTAGGCCTCAATCGCCCCCGATCCCGCCGAGAAGACGAAACCGATATACAGCCCGCCGCTAAGCGCCCCCAGCCAGATATTGGTTTTCAGGAGCGGAGCAAATACGTAGAGGAAAAAGGGGGCAAACAAGAAGAGCAAGATAGCGATGATCCACAGCAGGTGTTTTTTCAGCCCCAGCTTGTCGGAAATCACCCCCAGCACGGGCTGGAAAGCGATCGCAGAGAGCGAGATGCAGGAGAAAACAATCCCGGTATGGGTTTTATTCAGACCGATGATATCCGACAGCCAGATAGGCAGAAACGGAAAGCAGGTGGCCATAATGAAGAAGTAGAGAAAAAAGAACGACCCGAAAATCCAGAAATTAGGGTTGTCTTTGTGGGTACAGGCAGTCGTGTTCATTATTTTTATCCTCAACCGGGGGCCGCCTTCACGGCCCCTCACCTTTACACGCGTTCAACGCCAATCAAAATGGCGGTTTCTGGATCGAGCACCGGCAACGCAATCCCTGCCTGCATCAACCATTCGCCGCTTACCGTTTGCGGCGCGTCCATCCATGCCGGAAGTTTGCGCATCGTATGGCCCCCTTCGCCCGTCAGGCGGATGTTAGGGTGATCGAGAAGCGTAATACGATACTGTGCGCCCGCTTCCAGCCCCGGCATGCGCAGCGGCATCATCAGGGTGTAGTCCGGCATGCGGAGCTGGCTGATGATAAACAATCCCTGTCCCTGGTCCTGGCTCACTATACCGGTAGCCAGCGTCGTGGCATCGGGCATATCGATCCGCCACTGGGTGCCGGTGTGGATCACCTCGCGCCACTGTTTGTGCAGCGCCGCGTAATGCCGATAGCCTTCGCGCTCCTCCTCGTCCACCGCCAGCGGATCCAGTTCCAGCCCCATGTGGCCAAAGAGCGCCGTCAGGCCACGAAACGCGATGCTGTGCTGTCGGAAAGTGGCATGGCATTTATGATGACCGATATGCGCGCCCATCACCTCTGGCGGGAAGAAGTAACTCATGCCGCGCTGAATGGTGTTCCGCTCCAGCGCATCGTTATTATCCGACGCCCAGAAACGGTGGCAGCGGGTCAGGACTTCATAGTCGATACGCCCGCCCCCCGACGAGCAAGATTCAAATTCGATATGCGGGAACCGCTCGCCCAGGACATCCAACAGGCGATAGAACTGACGGGTTTGCGCGTCGGCAGCCGCCTTGCCATTGTGGCCTGGCTGAACCAGCTCGCGGTTCATGTCCCACTTCACGTAATCCACCTGATGCTCGCCCAGCAGCCAGCTCATGCGTTCCAGAAGATAGTCAAAGGCCTGAGGAATGTTGAGGTTCAGTACCAGCTGATGGCGGCCCGTGGCCTGTTCATAGCCCGGCAGCGCCAGCACCCAGTCAGGGTGGGCACGATAGAGATCGGAGTTGGGGTTGATCATTTCCGGCTCAACCCAGATGCCAAACTCCATACCGAGCGCCTTAACGTGACGCACCACGGGGGTTAAGCCGTCCGGGTATTTTTTCTCGTCGAGGTACCAGTCCCCCAGCGCGGCATGGTCATCGTTACGCCCTTTAAACCAGCCATCGTCAATGATAAAGCGCTCCACCCCCAGCGCGGCAGCTTCGTCAGCCATGCGCATGATGTAAGCCGGTTCGTGATTAAAGTAGATCCCTTCCCAGGTGTTGAGGTGTACCGGACGCGGTTTGTTATCCGGGAAACGAATAATGTTTTCACGCAAATAGCGGTGGAACTGCTGGCTCATGCCATTCAGCCCCTGCGCGGAGTAGCTGGCGTACAGGTTCGGCGTCCAGAGGGTTTTCCCCTCGGCAATCGCTATCTCGCCGGGCAGATAGAGCGCCTCCGCCTGCAGATAACGCCGCCCGTCGGTTTTCACTTCGGCACGCAGACGATGGTTACCACTCCAGCCGAGGTGCACGCCCCACACATCGCCCTGCATTTCATTGAAGGACGGCGTACCGGTAATCAGCGCCGGGAAGTGTTCATGTGAGGTTTTGCCGCGGCGGTTTTCAATGACAAAGCTGTCATGTTCCAGCCGCAGGCGGTGAGGCTGGAACTCGCGGATCCAGCGGCCATGAAACGCCATGACCTCCTGCGCCCGCTCTGCCACCGGTAGAGTAATAGCCAGTCGATCCACTTGCCACGCCTGCGGCCGCAGGTTGGTAACGCCATGGCGCACCCGCAGCACACCGCTCTCCTCCAGGTCAATCTCACTGGTCAGGCGCAGACCGGCGTGAGTATCTTCTGCCGCGATAGTCAGACTTTGGCCCTGCTGGGTGACGGCGGTGGTGGTAAAGACCGGCGAGCCATCCATCCCCTGACGATGCCCCTCAATGCCCGGGGAACCAAATAACCCGTGACCCAGTTCGGCCATCAGGGTTACAGGGGAGTCAACATCCAGTCTTCCATTGGCAACAGGACGGGAAAGCGTGGCCGCATCCTGCGGCGAAAAGTGGCGAAGGTGCGGCCCCCAGTAAAGAATCTCGGCGAACGGGTGGGTTTTTATCACCACATCCACCGTCTCGCTTACGAGTCGTAAAATGGCATCTTGCATCAGACATCTCCAGTCATCGGGATGATCTGAGTCTTGATCCGAAACGTTTCGGATACAAACTTAAACGTTTCGGTTTTGTGATCGGGTTTAGAAATTTAGAGAAATTAGGCAGTTTCGCCCGGTGAGAAGGCGGGTTGCCACAACACCTGTAATCTGGCGATATCCTCGCCGCTGATCAGCTGACGAACCATATCGGCAATCTGTCTGCCCACCCCTTCACGGGTAGACTGGATCACTGCCGCCACTTCGGTAGTGACAATGCTGTCCTGCGGTAAACCGTCGTAAACAATCAGCGCCACAGGGTTGTCGCCCGTTAATCGTCCCCTCTGGGAAAGCGCCATCGCGGCCCCATCGCCGTGGGTATTACAGTCGGTAATAATCGCCGTTGGCGGTTCGGGTAAGGCCAACAGATCGCAGGTGGCGGTATACCCCTCGCGTCGGGAAGGAGGCATAGCGCGCAGCCATTCATCTGAGAGCCCCGCCTCCTGCAACGCATCCAGATAACCCTGGCGTCGCTGAGTGATAAAAGCCTGGTTATTACTCTCTCCCAGGAATGCAATACGCCGGTGGCCTTTGGCGATGAACCAGCGGGTGGCCTGGTGGGTACCGGCATAGTTATCGAAATCAAACCAGGCGTAAGGCTGCGGTAGCTGGCTGCGGCCGAGGGCAAGGAAGGGAAAATTTGCCGCCTGCAGTTGCTCAAGACGCGGGTCGCGATCGAGGGTATGCGCCACGATTAACGCATCCACCCGGCGGCTCTGCACCATGCGCATATAGCTGTGTTTATCGGCCAGATCGTCATCGGCAATCAGCAGCAGGTCAATCTCATGTCGCGCCAGTTCGTGGCTAATTTCGCCGACCATGTCCATAAAAACGCTGTTATTGAGCGGAACAGGATGTACCGGGAAGACCAGCCCAACCGCATCAATTTTGCCCATCTTCAGACGACGGGCAAAGGTATTGGGCCGGTAACCACGGCGCTGGGCTTCCGCTTCCACGCGCGCACGCGTCTCGCGAGAAACGTCATCATATCCGTTGAGGGCACGACTCACGGTGGTGACCGAGAGCCCGAGTTCTTTGGCGATGGCTTTAAGCGACATGATTATCCGTGTCTTGAAAGTTAGTTCTGTTCCGCCACCATAAGCGCAAACGTATCTGGCTCAAGGGCTTTAAAAATATGCGGCCGATCGGCGGGGTAACAAATGTAATCCCCTTCGCCCAGCTCTTCCGGCGCATCGGTCAGGCCCACCACTGCCCGTCCCTGAGTGATAACAATATGCTCAACCGAACCGGGTGGATGCGGATGCGAAATACGGTCTGCGCCCGGCTGAGCCGCCAGCATATAGATATCACGTCGTGCGCCTGGCGGGCAGGCGGCTAACAAAATTGCCTCATAGTTTGCCTGCTCGGCAATCACTTTCGTCCCTTCTCCCCGGCGAATAACCTGGGTAATAGGTTGCTGTGGCTCAAGCAAGCGCGCAAAGGGAATATCCAGTGCCACACAAAGTGACCATAAGGTCTCCAGACTGGGATTGCCGTTTCCGGACTCCAGCTGCGACAGGGTAGATTTGGCGATCCCGGCGCGGCGAGCAATTTCCGCCAGAGAAAGTCCGGTTCGCATACGTTCCCGCACCAGGCTTTTGGCGATTACGCTTATTGGCTGCGTCATAAAACGGCCTCGTGTTCTATAAATCGAACGAATCGTTCATCTTGATAAACTACAATGATGCGTTCATTATAATGGATATTCGTTCGATATGGCTAAAATTGTATGAAACCACATTTCTCCTGCCTGAAAGGCGACACGATAAAGGCCATTCTGCTGGTTTGTCTGGCTGTTGGCGTTGTAGGGATGTCTTACGGCTCGTTGGCAATGGCGTATGGCTTCCCCCTCTGGGTACCGTTTTTGCTCTCCATTTCCGTGCTGGCGGGCGCCTCTGAATTTATGTTTATCGGCATTGTGGCCAGCGGCGGCAATCCACTGGCCGCCGCTGCCGCGGGTCTTCTGGTGAACGCGCGCCATGTACCTTTTGGCGTTACCGTACGCGAGCTGGTGGGCCAGCGCGGCGCGAGCTTGCTGGGTTGTCACATTATGAATGACGAGAGCGTGGTATTTGGCCTGTCACAAAAAACGCCAGAACAGCGCAAAGCGGCCTACTGGCTCTGCGGGCTGGGTGTGGCAATTATCTGGCCGCTGGGCACCCTGCTGGGGGCGATGGTCGGCAAACTGCTGCCAGAGCCGGAAACCATCGGGCTGGATGCAGTGTTTCCGGCCATTTTACTGGCGTTAGTGGTGCCCGCCTTTAAAAACCGCACCACGCTTATCCGTGCCTTTAGCGGGGCGGCGTTGTCGCTGGCTGCGGTACCCTTTGCACCGGTGGGCCTGCCCGTCTTGCTCTCTCTGTTTGGCCTCGCCACGAGGAAGAAATAATGGAAAACATGACCATCTTTATTCTTGGTATCGCCCTGCTGTCGGCGGGCACCTATCTGATGCGGCTTGGCGGGGCGAAACTTGGCAGTCGGTTAGCGTTATCTGAACGCTCCCAGGCGCTGCTGTCGGATGCAGCAACCGTATTGCTGTTTTCGGTGGCGCTGGCGACCACCTTCTATGAAGGAGAGCACTTTTCAGGGATGGCGCGGGTGTTGGGCGTGGCCTTTGCGGTATTCCTTGCCTGGCGCAAGGTGCCGTTGATTTTCGTGATCATCGCCGCGGCGGTGGTAACAGCGTTATTACGCCTGGCAGGCATAAACTAAAAAAGCGCCCCGGGGGCGCTCTTTCGACAAATGCTTTGCTCTTATTTATTCAGTTCTGCGGTCATGTGCACGCGGTTACCGGCGAAGGCCTGGGTAATGGTGTAAGAAGACGCACCGGCCTGCTGTGCCTGGGCGGCGATTTTCGCTTCAGCGCCATCGATGGTACTGGCGGAGGCGGTAACCGACTGGCCAGCGAAAGAACCGAAAGAGGTAGCCAGAGCGATTACTGCAACAAAAGTTTTGATGCTTTTCATGATATAAACCCTTTAAGTTAGTTGTCTGTGTAAGGCGCCGTGCCTTGATGTGATAAATAATAGGCCTGAACATCAACAACTGAAAGCGGAAGGATTTGCTTTAATAAATCAAAATTACTGAACAATAAATCAGCGGATCGCCAAAACAAAAAAAGCGCCCCGCGGGCGCTCTTTCGACAAATGCTTTGCTCTTATTTATTCAATTCTGCGGTCATGTGCACGCGGTTACCCGTGAAGGCCTGAGTGATGGTGTAAGAAGACGCACCGGCCTGCTGTGCCTGGGCGGCGATTTTCGCTTCAGCGCCGTCGATGGTGCTGGCGGAGGCGGTAACCGACTGGGCAGCGAAAGAACCGAAAGAGGTAGCCAGAGCGATTACTGCAACAAAAGTTTTGATGCTTTTCATGATATAAACCCTTTAAGTTAGTTGTTTGTGTAAGGCGTTGTGCCTTGATGTGATAAATAATAGGCCTTTACACAGACAACTGAAAGCGGAAGGATTTGCTCACAACATTCAAAATTACTGATTAATAATTAAGCGCTGCGGATGGGTATAGATTGTGGCTCTTCCCGGTTTGCAGAACCCTACCAGCGTCAGGTTGCAACGCTCGGCCACCTCTACCGCCAGGGTGGTGGCAGCGGATACCGCAAACACGATCTCAACGCCGCACATGGCCGCTTTTTGCACCATCTCGTAGCTGGCGCGGCTGGAAACTAACGCAGCTCCCTGCTGCCAGGCTTCACTCTCATTCACTCTGCGGCCCAGCAGTTTATCCAGTGCCACATGGCGTCCGACATCTTCATGCCCACCCGCGATCTCACCCGACGGCAATACCCAGGCGGCGGCATGTGTGCATCCGCTTAACTGCCCTATCGGTTGCACATCGTTGAGATGGTGGAGAGCATGATCAAGATGAGTGAGTTCAAAACGCTGCGTAAAAGGCAGCGGCACCACGGGTTTGTCAATATCGTTAAGCTGTTCAACACCGCATACGCCGCAGCCGGTTCGCCCTGCCAGCGCACGTCGGCGCTCTTTGAGTCCCATAAAACGGCGGCTTGAGAGTTCGATTTGCACCTCAAGGCCGTTACAGGCCGGGACGACGTCCATGCCGTAGATCTCCTGCGGGTGCGTAATGATACCTTCCGATAATGAAAAACCGATGGCGAAAAGCTCCAGATCCTTGGGAGTGGCCATCATCACCACATGGGAAATGCCGTTGTAAACCAGTGCAACGGGTACCTCTTCTGCCAAAAAATCGGGGATCGCATCGTTAATATGAGGGGGTCTGTGTACCCGTTGCTCAACCACGCCAGCAGGCAGCGATGAGGGGCGGATATCACGATTCGGTTTTGACACAACGTATTTCCTGAGCAACCACGAGGGAGAAGCCTGCTATTGCACCATAAAGTGCAGGCCTCGCGCATAGTATGGATCAACTTTTCAGCCTCCATTTATCCTCAGTTTACCTACTCCGTTCGGAGTGACACAACCCGGACGCATAAACATCCCCATAACATCAGGGGTTAATTTTGTGACTAATGTCACGCTTTATAATCAATATAGTGATAATACGTTCACTTTGTTTTAACGCCGTTGGAACAGGCGTACCGACATTGTGGTATTCTGGTCAAACCCCTCGTGTAAATGAGGGATTAACGCAAATTTTCTCATTTGCGGTTAATTCTTAACCGCGAAATAAAACTACAAAGCAATGTCGTAATGAACCAAGGAGTGACCCATGCAGGTCAGCAGAAGGCAGTTCTTTAAGATCTGCGCTGGCGGTATGGCAGGCACAACGGCAGCCGCTCTGGGCTTTGCCCCCGGCGTAGCGCTGGCGGAAACACGGCAGTACAAACTGCTGCGCACCCGCGAAACCCGTAATACCTGTACGTACTGCTCCGTCGGCTGTGGGCTGTTAATGTATAGCCTCGGCGACGGTGCCAAAAACGCCAAAGCATCTATTTTCCATATTGAAGGTGACCCGGATCACCCGGTCAACCGTGGCGCGCTATGCCCGAAAGGGGCAGGTCTGGTGGACTTTATCCACTCCGAAAGCCGTCTGAAATTCCCGGAATATCGCGCGCCAGGCTCCGATAAATGGCAGCAAATTAGCTGGGAAGAGGCGTTTGACCGCATCGCGAAACATATTAAAGAAGACCGCGATGCTAACTTTATTGAGAAGAACACAGACGGCGTCACCGTTAACCGCTGGCTCTCCACCGGAATGCTGTGTGCCTCGGCCTCCAGCAACGAAACCGGCTATTTAACCCAGAAATTCACGCGTGCACTCGGTATGCTCGCGGTCGACAACCAGGCGCGTGTCTGACACGGACCAACGGTAGCAAGTCTTGCTCCAACATTTGGTCGCGGTGCGATGACCAACCACTGGGTCGACATCAAGAACGCCAACCTTATTGTGGTGATGGGCGGTAACGCCGCTGAAGCGCACCCTGTCGGGTTCCGCTGGGCGATGGAAGCCAAAATCCACAACGGTGCGAAACTGATTGTGATCGATCCCCGCTTTACGCGTACAGCGTCAGTGGCGGATTTCTACACCCCTATTCGTTCAGGTACTGACATCACTTTCCTGTCAGGCGTATTGCTGTACCTGATGACCAACGAAAAATATAACCGCGAGTACACCGAAGCCTATACCAACGCCAGCCTGATCGTGCGTGAGGATTACTACTTCGAAGATGGCCTGTTCAGCGGTTACGACGCCGAAAAACGCAAATACGACAAAACCAGCTGGCACTACGAGCTGGATGAGAACGGCTTTGCGAAGCGCGATAAGACCCTGCAACACCCGCGCTGCGTGTGGAACCTGCTGAAAGAGCACGTCTCCCGCTATACGCCAGAAGTGGTCGAAAACATCTGCGGAACGCCGAAAGCAGACTTCCTGAAGGTGTGCGAGCTGATCGCTGAAACCAGTGCGAAAGACAAAACCGCGTCGTTCCTGTACGCACTCGGCTGGACGCAGCACTCCATCGGCGCGCAGAACATCCGTACCATGGCGATGGTTCAGTTGCTACTCGGTAACATGGGGATGGCAGGCGGCGGCGTGAACGCCCTGCGCGGTCACTCCAACATTCAGGGTCTGACCGACCTCGGCCTGCTGTCGCAGAGCCTGACCGGTTATATGAACCTGCCAAGCGAAAAACAGACGGATCTGCAAACCTACCTGACGGCCAGCACGCCAAAACCGCTGCTCGAAGGCCAGGTGAACTACTGGGGCAACTATCCGAAGTTCTTCGTCTCGATGATGAAAGCCTTCTTCGGTGACAAAGCGACGGCGGAAAACAGCTGGGGCTTTGACTGGCTGCCGAAGTGGGACAAAGGCTACGACGTGCTTCAGTACTTCGAAATGATGCACCAGGGCCAGGTCAACGGCTACATCTGCCAGGGCTTTAACCCGGTGGCGTCGTTCCCGAACAAAAACAAGGTTGTCGAGTCCCTGTCGAAACTGAAGTTCCTGGTGACGATTGATCCGCTCAATACTGAAACCTCGACCTTCTGGCAAAACCACGGCGAGTCAAACGACGTCGATCCGTCAAAAATCCAGACCGAAGTGTTCCGTCTGCCTTCGACCTGCTTCGCGGAAGAGAACGGCTCTATCGTTAACTCCGGGCGCTGGCTGCAGTGGCACTGGAAAGGGGCAGATGCCCCGGGCATTGCCATGAACGACGGCGAGATCCTGGCCGGTATCTTCTTACGCCTGCGTAAGATGTACGCCTCTGAAGGCGGCGCGAATCCAGAGCCGGTGCTGAACATGACCTGGAACTACTCCACGCCGGAGAACCCCTCCCCGGAAGAGGTGGCGATGGAGAGCAACGGTAAGGCGCTGGCGGACGTTATCGATCCGGCCACCGGTGTGGTTCTGGCGAAGAAAGGCGATCAGTTGAGCACCTTCGCGCACCTGCGCGACGACGGTACCACCTCCAGCGGCTGCTGGATCTTTGCCGGTAGCTGGACGCCGAAAGGTAATCAGATGGCCAACCGCGATAACGCCGACCCATCGGGCCTCGGCAATACGCTGGGCTGGGCATGGTCGTGGCCGCTGAACCGCCGCATTCTCTATAACCGTGCCTCCGCTGACCCGCAGGGTAACCCGTGGGATCCGAAGCGTCAGTTACTGAAGTGGGACGGCGCGAAATGGGGCGGCGTGGATATTCCGGACTACAGCACCGCCGCACCAGGCAGCGATGTTGGGCCGTTTATCATGCAGCCTGAAGGGATGGGACGTCTGTTTGCTATCGATAAGATGGCGGAAGGGCCGTTCCCGGAACACTACGAGCCGTTTGAGACGCCGCTGGGCACCAACCCACTGCACCCGAACGTGGTCTCTAACCCGGCAGCACGTATCTTCAAGGGCGACTTTGAGGCGCTGGGTAAAAAAGACAAGTTCCCGTACGTGGGCACCACTTACCGTCTGACCGAGCACTTCCACTACTGGACCAAGCACGCGCTGCTTAACGCTATCGCGCAGCCAGAACAGTTTGTGGAGATCGGCGAGAAGCTGGCGAACAAGCTCGGCATTGCCCATGGCGATACCGTGAAAGTCTCCTCTAACCGTGGCTATATCAAGGCCAAGGCGGTGGTGACCAAGCGTATTCGCACGCTGAACGTTCACGGTCAGGAAGTGGATACCATCGGTATCCCGATTCACTGGGGTTACGAGGGCGTGGCGAAGAAAGGGTTCATTGCGAACACCCTGACGCCGTTCGTCGGTGATGCGAACACGCAGACGCCGGAGTTTAAAGCCTTCCTCGTGAACGTGGAAAAGGTGTAACGGAGACGACCTATGGCTTATCAATCTCAAGACATTATCCGTCGTTCCGCGACAAACAGTTTCACGCCCGCGCCTCAGGCGCGGGACCACCAGCAGGAAGTGGCAAAGCTTATCGACGTGACCACCTGTATCGGCTGTAAAGCCTGTCAGGTGGCCTGCTCGGAGTGGAACGACCTCCGCGACGAAGTGGGGCACAACGTTGGGGTGTACGACAACCCGGCAGACCTGACCGCCAAGTCCTGGACGGTGATGCGTTTCTCGGAAGTGGAGCAGAACGACAAACTGGAATGGCTGATCCGCAAAGATGGCTGTATGCACTGTGCGGATCCGGGCTGCCTGAAAGCCTGTCCGTCGGAAGGGGCTATCATTCAGTATGCCAACGGCATCGTCGACTTCCAGTCCGAGCAGTGCATTGGCTGCGGCTACTGCATCGCAGGCTGTCCGTTCGACGTGCCGCGACTGAACCCGGAAGACAACCGTGTCTACAAATGCACGCTGTGCGTTGATCGCGTTACCGTCGGCCAGGAGCCGGCATGCGTGAAGACCTGTCCAACGGGGGCTATCCACTTTGGTTCCAAAGAGGATATGAAGACGCTGGCGGCAGAGCGCGTGGGCGAGCTGAAAACCCGTGGTTACGACAACGCGGGCCTGTACGATCCGGCCGGGGTGGGCGGGACGCACGTCATGTACGTGTTGCACCACGCCGACAAGCCGAATTTGTATCATGGTCTGCCGGAGAACCCGGAAATCAGCGCCACAGTGAAGTTCTGGAAAGGCATCTGGAAACCGCTGGCAGCGGTCGGGTTTGCTGCCACCTTCGCAGCGAGCATCTTCCACTACGTCGGCGTCGGTCCGAACCGCGCGGAAGAGGAAGACGACAACCTGCATGAAGAGAAAGACGAGGTGCGCAAATGAGAAAACGTGACACCATCGTGCGCTATACCGCGCCGGAACGCATCAACCACTGGGTCACCGCCTTCTGCTTCATGCTGGCGGCGATAAGCGGGCTGGGATTCTTCTTCCCGTCCTTCAACTGGCTGATGCAGATCATGGGAACACCACAGCTGGCGCGTATACTGCACCCGTTTGTTGGCGTCATCATGTTCGCGTCGTTCATCATTATGTTTTTCCGCTACTGGCACCATAACCTAATCAATCGGGATGATATCTTTTGGGCGAAGAATATTCGTAAGATCGTCGTCAACGAGGAAGTAGGTGATACCGGGCGTTATAACTTCGGCCAGAAATGCGTATTCTGGGCGGCGATTATCTTCCTGGTCCTGTTGCTGGTCAGCGGTGTGATCATCTGGCGTCCATACTTTGCACCTGCTTTCTCAATCCCGGTGATCCGATTCGCGCTGATGCTGCATTCATTTGCCGCAGTGGCGTTAATTGTGGTTATCATGGTGCATATTTACGCCGCCCTCTGGGTGAAAGGCACCATTACCGCGATGGTGGAAGGATGGGTAACCAGTACGTGGGCGAAGAAACATCACCCGCGCTGGTACCGTGAAGTCCGCCAGAAACAGGAAAAGTCATCTGAATGAGTATTCGCATAATCCCGCAAGATGAGCTGGGTTCGAGCGAGAAACGCACGGCGGATTACATTCCGCCGTTGTTATTCCCCAGACTCAAGAACCTCTATAACCGCCGCGCAGAGCGTCTGCGCGAACTGGCCGAGAGCAACCCGCTGGGCGATTTTCTGCGCTTTGCGGCGCTGGTCGCCCATGCGCAGGAGGTGGTGCTGTACGACCATCCGCTGCAGATGGACCTCACCGCGCGCATTAAAGAGGCCAATGCGCAGGGCAAGCCGCCGCTGGATATTCATGTCCTGCCGCGCGACAAGCACTGGCATAAGTTGCTGCATTCGCTGATTGCCGAGCTGAAGCCGGAAATGAGCGGCACGGCGCTGGCGGTCATTGAGAACCTGGAAAAAGCCTCTGACCTGGAGCTGGAAGAGATGGCGAGCGCGCTGTTCGCCTCTGACTTCTCGCTGGTCAGCAGTGATAAAGCGCCGTTTATCTGGGCCGCGCTGTCGCTCTACTGGGCGCAAATGGCCAGCCTGATTCCTGGCAAGGCTCGCGCCGAATACGGCGAAGCGCGCCAGTTCTGCCCGGTCTGTGGCTCTATGCCGGTCACCAGCATTGTGCAAATTGGTACCACGCAAGGGCTGCGTTATCTGCACTGCAACCTGTGCGAGACCGAGTGGCACGTGGTGCGCATCAAATGCAGCAACTGCGAGCAGACCCGCGATCTCAACTACTGGTCACTGGAAAACGAAGAGGCGGCGGTGAAAGCTGAAAGCTGCGGCGACTGTGGCACTTACCTGAAGATTCTGTACCAGGAAAAAGACCCGAAAGTTGAAGCCGTAGCGGACGATCTGGCAACGTTAGTGCTGGATGCGCGAATGGAGCAAGAAGGCTTTGGTCGCAGCTCGATTAACCCGTTTATGTTCCCGGGTGAAGGGGAGTAGCTTCCTGTAACAGCGCCGGGCGGCACAGAGTTGCCCGGCCTACAGGTGATAAAGTGCCCTGAAAAATCCTGACTATTGCGTGAAATTAACGGGCAATTTTTGCTCTGCGCCGTGGCCAGAATAATGGCATCCGGTAGTTTCATTCCATGCTTCTCTCGGAGCATTACCCTTCAGCCTGGTGGCGTTAGCCATTAAGGCGCTACTCTTCCTCGTTCCCGCCCTCTTCGTATGCGCCGTAAGGCTTCGCAGGCAAAACAATGTAAGTGCCTTCAAACACCGCGCCCGGGGTTTCATCGCCGAAAAGCTCGACCTGCATCTGCACGCGAGCTTTGCGGCCACGCGCCAGGCGGTCCAGATCGCCGCCGAGGGCGCCCAGATCGGCCACCGCGCTTGGCTTGCCGCTAATTGGCGCACTGTAGCGAATGTGGGCATCTGCCAGGATGATGGTGCCTCCGAGATGACGCTCACGCAGCATCAGCCAGATCAGCCCCCAGCCGGTGAGCGTTGCCAGCGAGAACAAGCTCCCGGCAAACAACGTATGGTGCGGGTTCTGGTTGCCGGTTTCCGGCATAGTGGTGATGAATTTTTGCCCGGTATACTGCTGGATACGTACGCCCATCTTTTCGCTGAGGGGGATATGTTGATACCAGGCCTGCTGCAGTTGTCCGCACCAGTCGGCACGGTGCAGAATATCGTCCAGGGTAGCGATAGGTTTGATCATCAAAAAGTGGCGGATCGGCGTGGTTTGCGGCGCGGTAATTTCGCCCTGATTAACAAAACCAAGCTTGGCGAAGAACTCCACGGCATCTTCGCGGGCGCTACAGGTGACGCGCTTAACCCCTTCCTGACGCGCAACGGACTCCAGGGTCATTGCCATCAGCGTACCTAGCCCCTTGTCCTGAACGGAGGGGTGCACCGCCATAAAACGAATGGAGGCTTCATAATCTGCGTTGATATACAAACGCCCGACGGCGACCAGGTTACCCTCTTCATCGACCACCATCTGATGGTGCGCCATGGCATCCCAGGCGTCGCGCTCTGAACCTTTCGGCTGATGTAACGGCTTGCGCAGCATCTCCCAGCGGAACTGGTAATAGACCTCTAACTCTTCTTCCGTTTGCGGTACTCGAAGGTGATACATAGGTGTACTCTCTCTTGTTAACCGCGGCCATGCCGCCAGTTGGCTCATACCTGCAGCCAGAAGGTGACAGGGCCATCGTTCACCAGCGAAACCTGCATATCTGCAGCGAATCGTCCGGTTTGCGTATGCATGTCTTGTTGGCGACAACGTTCAACAAAGTATTCATAGAGTGCTTCAGCACGATCGGGCGCAGCGCCTTTAGAAAAACTCGGGCGCATACCGCGCTCGGTATCGGCCGCCAGCGTAAACTGGGAAACGACCAGCACGCTGCCGCCTGCCTGCTGCACGTTGAGGTTCATCTTCCCGTCGGCATCGCTGAAGATGCGGTAACCCAGCACACGTTCACATAAGCGGTTGGCTTTTTGTTCGTCGTCGTCCTTTTCGACACCTAACAACACCAAAAGTCCTGGGCCGATTTCACCCGTCACCTCATCCTCCACGGTGACGCTGGCACGGGTTACGCGTTGAATCAATGCAATCATGGTTGGTCTGCTTCTCGTTGTTTTTCAGCCAGTGCTTCTTGTTTGAGTTCGCGGTAGACCCCGAGAGTGACAGTTATTTCGGCGCCTAGCAAGACGATACACCAGGTCCAGTAAACCCAGACAAACAAAATGGGGATCACTGCCAGTACGCCGTAAATCAGCTGGTAAGACGGGAACATCGTGATGTAAAGGGCAAAGCCTTTCTTACCCAATTCGAAGAGCACAGCCGCCACCAGCGCCCCTACGACAGCATCGCGGTTTGGCACGCGGGTCGTTGGCACGACGCTATAGAGCAGCCAGAAAGAGAGCCACGAGAGGATAAGGGGAAAGATCCGCAGCACATCATCAATCATACTGTTGAGATCGCTGGCCCAGCGTAGCGAGAGCAAATAGGAACTTATCGCCAGACTGGCACCCGCCAGCAGCGGCCCAAGGGTTAAGATCATCCAGTAGACGGCGAAAGAGTAAACCTTAGGGCGTGCTTTCTTACTTCTCCAGATAGTATTCAGCGCACTATCAATGGCATACATCAACAGTAATGCCGTAACGATCAGCCCGCATGCCCCTACCGCGGTCATCTTGCTGGAGTTAGCGACAAACTGCTCAATATAATTCTGGATGACATCGCCGGTGGCGGGAATAAAGTTCGCAAAAACAAAATGCCGAAGTTGCAGGCTCACGTCCGAAAACATGGGAAAGGCGGAAAACAGGGCAAAAATAACGGCCACCAGCGGCACCAGAGACAACAGTGACACGTAGGCAAGGTTTCCCGCCAGGGTAGTCATGTTGTCCTCATCGATGCGGTGCCAGAGGAGTTTTATCCAGGCCCGGAAAGGCCGAGTGTGGTGGTCCGCTTTTTGATGAACAGTTTTTAACATAACAGCTTCGCAAAGTAGTTCGGTATCGTCTCTTTTCCGGTCACCAGAATGGAAGTCATACCACACTGGCTAGCGCCCTCTATATTATCGGCGTTATCGTCAAAAAACACGGCATCGCTGGCCGTGAAACCTTCTGCCTGCAGCACTGCCTGGTAGATTCGCGCTTCCGGTTTGCGCATGCCCATCTCCTGGGAGAGGTAAATGTGGTCTGCTGCGGCTTTCACTTCCGGATATTCGTCAGGCCAGAAGGTGGTATGCAGGCGGTTGGTATTCGACAGAATAACGACCCGATGTCCCTGTTCGCGAAGTTTATGCATGATGTCGATCACATCCGGGCGGATCGCGACAAATACCGCCTGCCAACCGAGTGAGAACTGTTCATAACTGAGGGGCAATTCCATTTCATGGCACAGTTTTTCAGCGAAGAGTTCGTCGCTAATTTCGCCGCGCTCATGCTGATGGAAGCTTTCGCCCATCGTGAAATTTTGCTTTAACGTCGCCAGCGGGACACGGCTCAGATCGCTCCATGCGCCCAGCACCCGATTAAAATCGATATCGACGATTACATTTCCTAAGTCAAAGATATAAAGCATGTTTATCTCCTTTTCGCCGTGAAAAGTAACTGTAGCGGGAAAGAGAAGGTTTGGCTATGCGCCAGATTCAGCTTAGAGAAAGGCACAGCCCGACCAGAATGTCGGGCCGTGAGAGGTATTAACCCGGCAGTGGGTCGCTCACGACCACCACTTCGACTTTGCTGGATTTGAGATGGGTTTGCAGCGCGGCGCCCGGGCCTTCGTCGGTGAAGAGCGCCGTCGCCTGCGCCACATTACCAATCTCGACCGCGGCAGAGGCGTGATACTTAGTATGATCGGCCGCCAGTAAAATGTGCCGGGCGTGGGCCATCATCGTTTTCACCACGCTGGCCTCGTTGACATCAAACTCCAACATCGCACCGTCCTGCTCAATCGCCCCGACGCTGGTGACCAGGTAATCCGCCCGAAAGCCCGAGACGAAAGCCGTGGCGGCAGCACCGATGATGCCCCCGTTATGCGGGCGTAACGTCCCGCCCGGCACCATCACCTCAAAGCGCGGATTTTTGTAGAGAATGTGCGCCACCCGCAGGCTGTTAGTGATGATGCGCAGATGGTTATGGTTGAGCAACGCCCGCGCAACGTGCTCTACCGTTGTACCAATGGTAATAAACACCGTCGACCCATCGGGGATGTAATCGGCGATGGCTTCGGCAATGGCCCGCTTCTCTTCCGTCAGGGAGACTTCGCGCTGCTCAAAGGCTGTATTGACCACGCTCGACGCGCGCCCTGCGCCACCGTGATGACGCGTGATCAGCCCCTGCTCGCTCAGCTTACGAATGTCCCGTCGTATCGTCTGCGTCGAGACATCCAGCAGCTGCGCCAGTTCATCGATGTTCATATAGCCACGTTCAGCGATAAGCGTAAGCAGCCGATCGTGCCGCGGGTTACCGGTCATTTCGGTAAGGCTCATGGGTTGTCCTTTGAAAACCATCACGTTGAGCATTTTATACAAAAAGTGACAAGAAAGAGCGGGTTTGATCACAGTCGGGGATCCCCGCACGTCCACCGGGGCGGGTACACTTCAGCGCGGCGACCGCGCTGGCAAAGCGCACGGCGTCCTGTGCAGGCGCGCGCTGCGCCAGGCTCACCGCCAGCGCACCGTGAAAAACATCCCCCGCGCCCGTGGTATCCACTACATCCACGCTGAATCCTGGCTGATGGCAAAGCTGCCCACTCTCCAGCCAGTAGCACCCTTCACTGCCCTGGGTCACGTAAACATGACCATTTGTGAGCGTTTGTGCTTGTTTAAGCGCCTCCAGGGTATTCTCCCGCTGCGCTAAACGCCGCAGGCCCGGTGCGGAAAAGGCCGCATGGTCGCTTAGCGCAATCAGCTCCGCAATGCCCTGCGGCGTGACATCCGCATCAAGCAGGGTTGGCACCCCCTGCTGGCGCGCCAGGGTGAACGCCTGCCTGGCACCGTCGTGCCAGCGCACGTCCGCCAGCACCATATCCCACTGTGAAAAATCGATATCTGCAAGCCAGTCCGCATCTGGCGGAAGGTCAGGGCTGGGGTAGTTAGCGATAATCCGCTCCCCGTTCGCATCCACCAGTACCGCCGATTGCGAAGAGCGCGCCCCCTTCACCACGCGGGTAAAACGCGTCTTCACCCCCAGGGACTCCAGCTCCGCAAGCAGGCGGTTGCCGGTATCGTCATCACCCACCCGGCCAATAAAGTCCACGCTTGCCCCGAGCTTCGCTGCAGCCACCGCCGCCGTAGCCGCCGGGCCACCGCCCACTTCCGTATAGTTTTGCGCGACATACTTCCCCCCTTCTTTTGGCAAATCATCGAGATACCAGATGCGATCCAGCACGGTAATGCCGACACAAACGATGCGAGTCATGGTCAATCCTTATGCGTTTTCTGTTGCTCTCATTTTAATTTCACCAAATGTTTAAAAAGTGACCCGTGTCAATTTTTTGACTATAAATTACAAATACGATCAAAAACAGACAACAAAAACGCGCAATACTTGACACGATGTGACAGGAGAGAGAGATGTCAGCAATCGCATTTATCGGTTTAGGGCAGATGGGCGCGCCAATGGCGAAGAATCTGCTGAAGCACGACCATTCGCTTTGCGTCTTCGACGTGAACCCGCAGGCCGTACAGGCACTGGTGGAGTGTGGCGCGCAGGCAGCACAAACACCTGAACAGGCAGCAAGAGGGGCCGAGTTTGTCATCACCATGCTGCCAAACGGCGACCTGGTGCGCTCGGTGCTCTTTGGCGAGCAGGGCGTGTGTGAAGGGTTATCCCGCGACGCGCTGGTCATTGATATGTCCACCATTCACCCGCTGCAAACCGACGCCCTGATCGGCGAAATGGCTGAGTCAGGTTTCAGCATGATGGACGTTCCCGTCGGACGCACCTCAGACCATGCCATCGCCGGGACATTGCTCCTGCTGGCGGGCGGCACGGCGCAGCAGGTTGAGCGCGCTACCCCGGTACTGATGGCGATGGGCAACGAGCTGGTTAATGCGGGCGGTCCGGGCATGGGGATCCGCGTGAAGCTTATTAACAACTACATGAGCATCGCCCTTAACGCGCTTTCCGCCGAGGCGGCCGTACTGTGTGAAGCACTCGGCCTCTCCTTCGATGTTGCGCTGAAGGTGATGAGCGGTACGCCAGCGGGTAAAGGCCACTTCACCACCTCCTGGCCGAACAAGGTACTGAAGGGCGATCTTACGCCCGCCTTCATGATCGACCTGGCGCATAAAGATCTGGGGATCGCCCTGGATGTCGCAAACCAGCTGCACGTTCCGATGCCGCTGGGTGCCGCCTCCCGCGAGGTCTACAACCAGGCGCGCGCCGCCGGACGCGGGCGCGAAGACTGGACGGCCATTCTTGAACAGGTTCGCGCATCCGCCGGGCTGAAAAAATCACACTGACAGGAAAGGATTAAGAAATGACGACGTACACCCTGAACGATATCACCCGGCCTTCCGGCGGTTTTGCAATGCTGGCCGTTGACCAGCGCGAGGCGATGCGCCTGATGTTTGCCGCAGCGGGTGCCCCGGTGCCGGTCAGCGACCAACACCTGACCGATTTTAAGGTCAACGCGGCCAAAATCCTCTCGCCGTATGCCTCTGCGATCCTGGTCGACCAGCAGTTTTGCTATCGCCAGATCGTCGAGCAGCAGGCGGTGGCCAAAAGCTGCGCAATGATTGTGGCCGCCGACGAGTTTATTCCGGGGAACGGTATTCCGGTCGACAGCGTGGTGATTGATAAAAATATCGATGCACAGGCGGTTAAACGCGACGGCGGCAAGGCGCTGAAACTGCTGGTGCTCTGGCGCAGCGATGAAGATCCGCAGCAGCGTCTGGAGATGGTTAAGGCGTTTAACCAGCTGTGTCACGACAACGGATTGCTGAGCATTATCGAGCCCGTTGTTCGCCCGCCGCGTCGCGGGGCCACCTTTAACCGCGAACAGGCCATTATCGAGGCAGCAATAGAGCTCGGCGACAGCGGTGCCGACCTCTACAAGGTGGAGATGCCGCTGTTCGGCAAAGGTTCTCAGCAGGCGTTGCTGACCGCCTCGCAGAAGCTGAACGAGAACATCGCCATGCCGTGGGTGATCCTCTCTTCCGGCGTGGACGACAAACTCTTCCCCCGCGCGGTACAGGTTGCCATGCAGGCGGGCGCATCCGGTTTTCTCGCTGGTCGGGCCGTCTGGTCGTCGGTGGTGGGTCTGCCGGACACTGAAATGATGCTTCGCGATATTTCTGTACCGAAATTGCAGCGTTTGGGTGAGATCGTCGACGAAATGATGGCTCGCCGTTAAGAAAGGAGCTGAACATGAAATGGTTTAACACCCTGAGCCACAACCGCTGGCTTGAGCAAGAGACCGACCGCATTCTCGATTTCGGTAAAAACGCCGCCGTGCCGACCGGCTTCGGCTGGCTGGGCAATAACGGCCAGGTGCGTAGCGATATGGGCACCCACCTGTGGATCACCGCCCGCATGCTGCACGTTTACGCGGTTGCCGCCAACATGGGGCGTCCTGGCGCGTATGCGCTGGTTGAGCACGGCATCAACGCCCTGAACGGCCCGCTGCGCGACAGTCAGCACGGCGGCTGGTATGCCTGCGTTAACGATGAGGGCGTGATCGACGCCTCCAAGCAGGGTTATCAGCACTTCTTCGTGCTGCTGGGTGCGGCAAGCGCCGTCACCACCGGCCACCCGCAGGCGCGCCCGCTTCTCGAC
This sequence comes from Leclercia sp. UBA7405, assembly GCF_037152215.1. Classification (NCBI taxonomy): domain Bacteria; kingdom Pseudomonadati; phylum Pseudomonadota; class Gammaproteobacteria; order Enterobacterales; family Enterobacteriaceae; genus Leclercia; species Leclercia sp. UBA7405. Next base: position 86,593 of record NZ_JBBCMR010000007.1, read on the forward strand.
GAGGCCATTGCGGTGATCGAGCGCTACTTCTGGAGCGAAGAGGAGCAGATGTGCCTCGAATCCTGGGATGAAGCGTTCAGCAAGACCGAAGATTACCGCGGCGGTAATGCCAATATGCACGCCGTGGAAGCCTTCCTGATCGTCTATGACGTGACCCACGATCGTAAATGGCTCGACCGCGCCCTGCGCATTGCCTCGGTGATTATTCACGACGTGGCGCGCAAGGGAGATTATCGCGTTAACGAGCATTTCGACACTCACTGGAACCCGATCCGCGATTACAACATCGATAACCCCGCCCACCGCTTCCGCGCCTACGGCGGCACGCCGGGCCACTGGATCGAGTGGGGCCGCCTGATGCTGCACCTGCGCGCCGCGCTGGAAGCGCGCTTTGAAACGCCGCCAGCGTGGCTGCTGGAAGATGCGAAAGGCCTGTTCCACGCCACCATCCGTGATGCCTGGGCGCCCGACGGGGCCGATGGTTTTGTCTACTCCGTGGGCTGGGACGGCAAGCCTATCGTGCGCGAACGCGTACGCTGGCCGATCGTCGAGGCGATGGGCACGGCCTATGCGCTCTATACGGTCACCGGCGAGGCGCAGTACGAGACGTGGTATCAGACGTGGTGGGATTACTGCATCAAATACCTGATGGATTACGAAAACGGTTCATGGTGGCAGGAGCTGGATACCAATAACGAAGTGACCACCAAAGTCTGGGACGGCAAGCAGGATATCTACCATCTGCTGCACTGCCTGGTGATCCCCCGCCTGCCGCTGGCACCGGGCTTAGCCCCTGCCGTCGCCGCCGGTTTGCTGGACAGCCTGGCTAAATAATAAAAACGGAGTTTATATGCGTACCCTACACAATATTGATTTAAAGAATACTGAAACAGGTTTCACCCTGCGCTGGCAGGATCGCCTGATTATCTCCCACTCCGCCGATGCGCCCTGCCTGTGGATCGGTGCGGGTGAGGCAGATATTGAGATGTTTCGCGGCAACTTCAGCATCAAAGACAACCTGAATGAGAAGATCGCGCTGACCGAAGCGACGGTTACGCAGCAAGAGGCGGGCTGGGCGATCCGCTTCACCCGCGGCGACACGGTGAGCGCCACGTTGCGGATCGGTGTGGATGCAGAAGGTCGCCTGGAACTCAGGCTGCAAAACGATGCCACCAGCCATAACCGAATCTGGCTGCGGCTGGCAGCGCAGCCGGAGGATCATATCTACGGTTGCGGGGAGCAGTTCTCCTACTTTGACCTACGCGGCAAGCCGTTCCCGCTGTGGACCAGCGAGCAGGGCGTGGGGCGTAACAAGCAAACTTACGTCACCTGGCAGGCCGACTGCAAAGAGAACGCCGGGGGCGACTACTACTGGACCTTCTTCCCGCAGCCCACCTTTGTGAGCACCCAAAAGTACTACTGCCACGTCGATAACAGCTGCTATATGAACTTCGACTTCAGCGCGCCGGACTACCATGAGCTGGCTTTCTGGGAAGATAACGCCACGCTGCGCTTCGAGTGTGCAGAAACCTACGTCGATCTGCTGGAAAAACTCACCGCCCTGCTGGGCCGTCAGCCGGAACTGCCGGACTGGGTTTACGATGGCGTGACGCTCGGCATTCAGGGCGGCACCGACGTGTGCCAGCAGAAGCTCGACGCCATGCGTAACGGCGGCGTGAAGGTGAACGGTATCTGGGCGCAGGACTGGTCCGGCATTCGCATGACCTCCTTCGGCAAACGCGTGATGTGGAACTGGAAGTGGAACAGCGAGCTTTATCCGCAGCTGGATACCCGCATTCCGCAATGGAAACAGGAAGGCGTGCAGTTCCTCTCCTACATCAACCCGTACGTCGCCAGCGATCGCGACCTGTGCGAAGAAGCAGCGAAACGCGGCTATCTGACGAAAAACGCCGAGGGTAAGGATTACCACGTCGAATTCGGCGAGTTTTACGCGGGCGTTATCGACCTGACCAACCCCGAAGCCTATGACTGGTACAAAGAGGTCATCAAAAAGAACCTGATCGAACTGGGCTGCGGCGGCTGGATGGCCGATTTCGGCGAGTATCTGCCGACCGACACCTTCCTGCATAACGGCGTAAGCGCGGAAATTATGCATAACGCCTGGCCTGCGCTGTGGGCGAAATGTAACTACGAGGCGCTGGAGGAGACCGGCAAGCTTGGCGAGATCCTGTTCTTTATGCGCGCGGGCTATACCGGCAGCCAGAAGCACTCGGTGATGATGTGGGCGGGCGATCAGAACGTCGACTGGAGTCTTGACGACGGCCTGGCCTCGGTTGTTCCCGCGGCGCTCTCGCTGGCGATGACCGGCCACGGCCTGCACCACAGCGATATCGGCGGTTATACCACGCTGTTCGGGATGAAGCGCAGCAAAGAGCTGCTGCTGCGCTGGTGCGATTTCAGCGCCTTCACGCCGATGATGCGTACCCACGAAGGCAACCGCCCTGGCGATAACTGGCAGTTCGACGCCGACGCCGAAACCATCGCCCACTTCGCGCGGATGACCAGGGTCTTCACCACGCTGAAGCCGTATATCAAAGCCGCGGTTGCACAGAACGCTAAAACGGGCCTGCCGGTGATGCGCCCGCTGTTCCTGCACTACGAAGACGACGCGCGCGCCTACACGCTGAAGTATCAATACCTGTTTGGCCGCGATCTGCTGGTGGCACCCGTTCACGAAGAGGGCCGCACCGACTGGACCCTGTACCTGCCACAGGACACCTGGGTGAATGCCTGGACGGGAGAAACCTGTCAGGGCGGTGATGTGACCGTCGAAGCCCCGCTCGGTAAAACTCCGGTCTTCTATCGCCAGCAAAGCGAATGGGCAGATCTGTTTAGCACCTTACGTCATATCTGATAAGGCTCGCCCGCAGGGAGACCTGCGGGCAGACGGAGAACAATAATGAGTCAACATACTTCTGATCCGGCAACCCTACGCCTGCCGTTTAAAGAAAAACTCGCCTACGGGATGGGCGATCTCGGCTCTAACATCCTGCTGGATATCGGCACGCTGTACCTGCTGAAGTTTTATACCGACGTGCTGGGCCTGCCTGGCACCTACGGCGGCATTATCTTCCTGATCGCTAAGTTCTTTACCGCCTTTACCGATATGGGCACCGGGATCATGCTCGACTCCCGGCGCAAGATCGGGCCGAAGGGCAAATTCCGCCCGTTCGTGCTCTATGCGGCGTTTCCGGTCACGCTGCTGGCGATTGCAAACTTCGTCGGCACGCCGTTTGAGATAACCGGCAAAACGGTGATGGCGACGGTGCTGTTCATGCTGTACGGCCTGTTCTTCAGCATGATGAACTGCTCTTACGGCGCCATGGTGCCCGCCATTACCAAAAACCCGGACGAGCGCGCCGCGCTGGCGGCCTGGCGTCAGGGCGGCGCGACGCTGGGCCTGCTGCTGTGTACCGTCGGCTTTGTCCCGGTGATGAACCTGATTGAAGGCAATGATCAGCTGGGCTATATCTTTGCCGCCACCCTCTTCTCGCTGTTCGGGCTGTTCTTTATGTGGTGGTGCTATAAGGGCGTGACCGAGCGCTACGTCGAGGCGCAGCCTGCTAACCCCGCACAAAAGCCGGGCCTGCTGCAGTCGTTTCGCGCCATCGCCGGCAACCGCCCGCTGTTTATTCTCTGTATTGCCAACCTCTGCACGCTGGGGGCCTTTAACGTCAAACTCGCCATCCAGGTCTACTACACGCAGTACGTGCTGAACGACCCGATCCTGCTGTCGTACATGGGCTTCTTCAGCATGGGCTGTATTTTTATCGGCGTGTTTATGATGCCCGGCGCGGTGCGTCGCTTCGGTAAGAAAAAGGTCTACATCAGCGGGCTGATGATTTGGGTGGCCGGCGATCTGCTCAACTATTTCTTCGGCGGCGGCTCGGTGAGCTTTGTGGCGTTCTCATGCCTGGCGTTCTTCGGCTCCGCGTTTGTGAACAGCCTGAACTGGGCGCTGGTGTCCGATACCGTGGAGTACGGTGAGTGGCGCACCGGTGTGCGCTCCGAGGGGACGGTCTATACCGGCTTTACCTTCTTCCGCAAGGTTTCCCAGGCGCTGGCGGGCTTCTTCCCGGGGATCATGCTGACGCAAATCGGCTATGTGCCCAACGTGGTGCAGTCTGCCGGAACGGTTGAAGGGCTACGGCAGCTGATATTTATCTACCCGAGCCTGCTGGCGGTCATCACCATCGTGGCGATGGGCTGCTTCTACAACCTCAACGAGAAGATGTATGTGCGCATCGTGGAAGAAATTGAACTGCGCAAACGTACGGCCTGAATGACTTGAGCGCGCGCCCTGCGGGGCGCGCAGAGGATCGACCATGACACATACTCCTGATCCGTTAACCCTGAAGCTGAGCCTGCGCGAGAAGTGCGCCTATGGGATGGGCGATTTTGGCTCGAACCTGATGCTCTGTATCGGCACGCTGTATCTGCTGAAGTTTTACACCGATGAGCTGGGCATGCCCGCCTTCTATGGCGGCATTATTTTCCTGGTCGCGAAGTTTTTTACCGCCTTTACCGACATGCTGACCGGGGTGCTGCTGGATTCCCGGCGTCATATCGGCGCGAGAGGCAAATTCCGGCCATTCATTCTGTATGCCTCTGTGCCGGTGGCGCTGGTTGCCACGGCGCAGTTTATGGCCAACGATTTTAGCCTGACGGTGAAGACAGCCCTCGCCACCGTGCTCTTTATGATGTTCGGCCTGTGCTATAGCCTGATGAACTGCTCTTACGGCGCGATGGTACCGGCCATCACCAAAAACCCGAACGAGCGGGCGCAGCTTGCGGCATGGCGTCAGGGCGGCGCGACGGTGGGGCTGTTACTTTGCACCGTCGGCTTTATGCCCATTCAGGCGCTGTTCGTCAGCCAGCCCTCCCTCGGCTATCTGGTGGCCGCACTGGTGTTTGTCACCGGCGGTTTGTTCTGCATGTGGTGGTGCTACAGCGGCGTAAAAGAGCGGTATGTCGAGATCTCGCCCGATCACCATAAACCCGGGATCCTGAAGTCCTTCTGCGCCATCTTCCGCAACCCACCGCTGCTGGTGCTGTGCATTGCTAACCTCTGCACCCTTGCGGCGTTTAACATCAAGCTGGCGATTCAGGTCTATTACACCCAGTACGTGCTCAACGATCTGCATTTGCTGTCGTGGATGGGCTTTTTCAGCATGGGCTGCATTCTGATTGGCGTGTTTCTGGTGCCCGGTGCCGTAAAACGCTTTGGCAAGAAGCCGGTTTATCTGGGCGGACTGGCGCTGTGGGCAGTGGGCGACGTGCTGAACTTCTTCTGGGGAACCAGCTCGCTGCTGTTCGTGCTCTTTTCCTGCATGGCCTTTTTCGGCACGGCGTTTGTGAACAGCCTGAACTGGGCGCTGGTGCCGGACACCGTCGATTACGGCGAGTGGAAAACGGGCATTCGCGCCGAAGGATCGGTCTATACCGGCTACACCTTCTCACGCAAAATCTCCGCCGCCCTCGCCGGGTTCCTGCCGGGCATTATGTTGACGCAGATTGGGTATATACCTCATGCCGTGCAGAGCGCTGGCACGTTGCTGGGATTGCGTCAGCTTATTTTCCTCTGGCCGTGCGGCCTGGCGATTGTTGCCGCCGTGACCATGGGGCTGTTTTATAAACTCAACGAAACGCGCTTCGCGTTTATTATCGAGGAGATTGGAAAGCGGAAAAAACAGTCAGCGAATACCCCTGAGACAACCCCTAACAATAAAGCGTCAGCAGTCACTTTATAACAATAAATCCGGCCCGCAGTTCCTTCCTGATAATCAGGAGGGAGGCCTTTCTGTACTTGATACATGGACAAATTATGAAAAGAATCATCACTGTACTGATTGTGTCGTCTGTGTCCTGCCCGGTATTTGCCGGGGCGTATGTTGAAACCCGCGAAGCCTACAATACGGCCTCTGAGCTGCACGAGGTGATCCTGCGCGCGGGATATAACTTCGATATGGGCGCGGGGCTGATGTTCACCAACGCCTATAACGTGGGGAAATGGGACGAACTCAAGCACAGCTATAACGAAATAGAGGGGTGGTACCCGCTCTTTAAACCGACCGACAAACTCACCTTTCAGCCCGGCGGCCTGATTAACGACAGTAGTGCCGGTTCGGGTGGTGCCCTTTATTTTGACACTAACTATAAATTCACGGACGGGTTTAATCTGACGTTCCGCTATCGCTATAACCATAATAATTACGATACGCCGGACGATAACGGGCTAATGGATAAGAATGACACGCACGAATTCGCCAACTACTGGAATTTCAGGCTTACGGATGCGTTTTTCTACACCTTTGAACCGCACTATTTTCAGCGGGTGAATGATTACCACAGCAAAAACGGCAAGGATCATCATTGGGAAATAACGAATAAGTTCAGCTATAAGCTCGACAGAAACTGGCTGCCGTATCTCGAACTTCAGTGGCTGGATAGATGGAATGATTACAACCGGGAGCAGTATCGAATCCGTCTGGGATTACGCTACGCGTTCTAATAAAAAAGCCGCTGATCTCTCAGCGGCTTTTTAGTGTCCGTTAGTGAAGATTAATCTTCTTTCGGACCGCGCATTGCGCGTTTACGGTCGTTCTCAGTCAGGTGACGTTTACGGATACGAATTGACTGTGGAGTCACTTCTACCAGTTCGTCATCATCGATGAACTCCAGAGCTTGCTCCAGGGTCATCTTGATCGGTGGAACCAGAACCGTCGCTTCGTCAGTACCGGACGCACGCATGTTGGTCAGTTTCTTACCGGTCAGGCAGTTTACAGTCAGGTCGTTAGAACGACTGTGAATACCGATGATCTGGCCTTCATAAACTTCCGCACCGTGACCCAGGAACAGCTTACCGCGGTCCTGCAGGCTGAACAGGGCGAACGCAACCGCTTTACCCTGACCGTTAGAGATCAGAACGCCGTTGTTACGCTGGCCAACGTCGCCTGGACGAACGTCGTCGTAGTGGCTGAAGGTGGAGTACAGCAGACCGGTACCTGAAGTCATGGTCATGAACTCAGAACGGAAGCCGATCAGGCCACGGCTTGGGATCACGTAGTCGAGACGTACGCGGCCTTTGCCATCTGGATTCATGTTTTTCAGGTCGCCTTTACGCTCACCCAGAGCCTGCATCACAGAACCCTGGTGCTGCTCTTCAACGTCCAGCGTCACGTTTTCGAACGGCTCTTGTTTACGGCCGTCGATTTCGCGGAAGATAACTTTCGGACGGGAAACCGCCATTTCGAAACCTTCACGACGCATGTTTTCGATCAGAACTGACAAGTGCAGCTCACCACGACCGGAAACGCGGAAGGCGTCCGCATCAGGGGTCTCTTCAACGCGCAGCGCAACGTTGTGCACCAGCTCTTTGTTCAGGCGGTCAAGGATCTGACGAGAGGTAACGAACTTACCTTCTTTACCACAGAACGGAGAGGTGTTGACGTTGAAGAACATGGATACGGTCGGTTCATCAACGGACAGGGCTGGCAGCGCTTCAACTTTCTGCGGATCGCAGATAGTGTCGGAGATGTTCAGCTCGCCCAGACCGGTGATGGCAATGATATCGCCAGCTTCAGCGATGTCGCTATCGATACGCTCGAGACCCAGGTGAGTCAGCACTTTGCCCACTTTACCGTTACGGGTTTTGCCTTCGCTATCGATGATAGTGACTTGCTGGTTAGGCTTAACTTTACCGCGCTTGATACGACCAATGCCGATAACGCCAACGTAGTTGTTGTAATCGAGCTGAGAGATCTGCATCTGCAGGGTGCCGTCGAGATCAACGTTTGGTGCAGGAACACGGTCAACAATTGTCTGATACAGCGGGGTCATGTCTTCCGCCATATCTTCGTGGTCCAGACCTGCAATACCGTTCAGCGCAGAAGCGTAAACGATAGGGAAGTCCAGCTGCTCGTCGGTCGCGTCGAGGTTAACGAACAGGTCGAATACCTGATCTACAACCCAGTCAGGACGCGCGCCAGGACGGTCAACTTTGTTGATAACAACAATTGGCTTCAGACCATGGGCGAACGCCTTTTTGGTCACAAAGCGCGTCTGCGGCATTGGGCCATCCATTGCGTCAACGACCAGCAGAACGGAGTCTACCATGGACATTACACGCTCAACTTCACCACCGAAGTCGGCGTGGCCTGGGGTATCAACGATGTTGATACGGTAGTCATTCCATTTGATGGCGGTGTTTTTGGCGAGGATGGTAATCCCACGCTCTTTCTCCAAATCGTTGGAGTCCATCACACGCTCTTGAGTTTCGGCACGAGCATCAAACGTACCGGACTGCTGCAGCAGCTTATCAACCAGGGTAGTTTTACCATGGTCAACGTGCGCGATGATGGCGATGTTACGCAAATTTTCGATCACAACTTTGCCTCAGGCATTTAGAAATAGCGCGTTATTGTACACGGATTAATCGCACTACAAAACAGGATCACAAACATCCCCCGCAAACAAGTATTGCAGAGATGCTTTGTGATCACTTTCACGGAGCGGTAAAAGGGCACTTTAACGTAAATTGCACCAATATGGTGCTTAATGTTCACATTGAAGCACTATACTGGTGCAACATGACCATCATGGTGCAGCCCTTTTGCACTATAGTGCGCATGATAACGCCTTTTTGGGGTGTTTTAAAAGTTGGCACAGATTTCGCTTTATAAAAAACATGGCATCCAGCCAGTACAAACAGAAATTGAAGACCTCGTTACCACGACGACAATGACCAATCTGGAGAGTTAAGTATGTCCGCTGAACACGTTTTGACGATGCTGAACGAACATGAAGTGAAGTTTGTTGATCTGCGCTTCACCGATACCAAAGGTAAAGAACAGCACGTCACTATTCCTGCTCATCAGGTAAACGCCGAATTCTTTGAAGAAGGCAAAATGTTTGACGGCTCCTCCATTGGTGGCTGGAAAGGCATTAACGAATCCGACATGGTTCTGATGCCAGATGCAACCACTGCGCTCATTGACCCGTTCTTCGAAGAACCAACCCTGATCATCCGTTGCGATATCCTCGAACCAGGCACGCTGCAGGGTTACGACCGCGACCCGCGCTCCATCGCGAAGCGCGCTGAAGAGTACCTGCGTTCCACCGGCATCGCAGATACCGTTCTGTTTGGGCCAGAGCCAGAGTTCTTCCTGTTTGACGACATCCGTTTCGGCGCGACCATTTCAGGTTCCCATGTTGCTATCGATGACATCGAAGGCGCATGGAACTCCTCCACCAAATACGAAGGTGGTAACAAAGGTCACCGTCCTGGCGTGAAAGGCGGTTACTTCCCGGTTCCTCCGGTCGACTCTTCACAGGACATCCGCTCTACCATGTGTCTGATCATGGAAGAGATGGGCCTGGTGGTTGAAGCACACCACCACGAAGTGGCAACGGCTGGCCAGAACGAAATCGCGACCCGCTTCAACACCATGACCAAAAAAGCGGACGAGATTCAGATCTACAAATACGTTGTTCACAACGTGGCACACCGCTTCGGTAAAACAGCGACCTTTATGCCAAAACCGATGTTTGGCGATAACGGTTCCGGTATGCACTGCCACATGTCTCTGTCCAAGAACGGTACCAACCTGTTCTCTGGCGACAAGTATGCTGGTCTGTCCGAGCAGGCGCTGCACTACATTGGCGGTGTGATCAAACACGCTAAAGCCATCAACGCCCTGGCGAACCCAACCACCAACTCCTACAAGCGTCTGGTCCCAGGCTACGAAGCGCCGGTTATGCTGGCCTACTCTGCCCGTAACCGTTCTGCTTCTATCCGTATCCCGGTTGTTGCCTCTCCGAAAGCGCGTCGTATCGAAGTGCGCTTCCCGGACCCAGCGGCTAACCCATACCTGTGCTTCGCCGCGCTGCTGATGGCTGGCCTGGACGGTATCAAGAACAAGATCCACCCTGGCGAAGCCATGGACAAAAACCTGTACGACCTGCCGCCAGAAGAAGCGAAAGAGATCCCACAGGTTGCCGGTTCTCTGGAAGAAGCCCTGCAGGCGCTGGACGCAGACCGTGAGTTCCTGACCGCGGGCGGCGTGTTCACCGATGAAGCTATCGACGCTTACATCGCGCTGCGCACTGAAGAAAACGACCGCGTGCGTATGACTCCACACCCGGTTGAGTTCGAGCTGTACTACAGCGTTTAAGTTAGAGATGAAAACCTGGCGAATTTCTTGTCATAAAACGAAAGACGCCAGAAGATTTTTTGTTGCCGTGGAAACTTTCAGCCCATCTTCGGATGGGCTTTTTTCACCATCAACAACCTGATTTGACGAGTTTTTTACCGCGAAAACGCTATACTGCACTAAAAGAGTGCAATCAACGTCAGGAGACTGCTGAATGGCAACTGGCACGCTGCCCGATGCTGGGCAGATCCTCAATTCACTGATTAACAGCATCTTACTGGTCGATGATGAGCTGGCTGTTCATTTCGCCAACCCAGCGGCACAGCAGCTGCTCGCCCAGAGTTCACGCAAACTGTTCGGCACCCCGCTGCCGGAACTCTTAAGTTATTTTTCGTTGAATATTGGTCTGATGCAGGAGAGTCTGCAGGCGGGCCAGGGCTTTACCGATAACGAAGTGACGCTGGTGATTGACGGGCGCTCGCATATTCTCTCCCTGACCGCCCAGCGGCTGCCTGAAGGATTAATTCTGCTTGAGATGGCGCCAATGGATAATCAGCGTCGCCTGAGCCAGGAACAGCTTCAGCATGCGCAGCAGGTTGCCGCCCGCGATCTGGTGCGGGGATTGGCCCATGAAATCAAGAATCCGCTGGGCGGACTGCGGGGTGCTGCGCAACTGCTCACCAAAGCCCTGCCCGACCCTGCGCTGGCGGAATATACCAATGTCATCATTGAGCAGGCAGACCGTCTGCGTAATCTGGTGGACCGTTTGCTTGGCCCGCAGCAGCCCGGTATGCACGTCACGGAGAGCATTCACAAGGTCGCCGAGCGCGTGGTGAAACTGGTCTCTATGGAGCTGCCTGAAAACGTCACTCTGGTGCGGGATTACGATCCCAGCCTTCCCGAACTGCCACATGATCCCGACCAGGTTGAGCAGGTTCTTCTCAATATTGTGCGTAATGCCTTGCAGGCATTAGGACCTCAGGGCGGTGAAATTGTGCTGCGTACGCGTACGGCGTTCCAGCTAACGCTGCACGGGGTCCGCTATCGTCTGGCCGCGCGGATTGATGTGGAAGATAACGGCCCAGGCATTCCTTCCCAGCTGCAGGACACGATCTTTTACCCCATGGTAAGCGGTCGCGAAGGTGGCACCGGGCTGGGCTTATCGATTGCCCGTAATTTGATTGATCAGCATTCCGGCAAAATTGAATTTACCAGTTGGCCAGGTCATACCGAGTTTTCGGTTTACCTGCCGATTCGGAAATAGAGGGTTAAGTTATGCAACGAGGGATAGTCTGGGTAGTTGATGACGATAGCTCCATCCGCTGGGTGCTTGAACGCGCGCTAACCGGCGCAGGGTTACATTGCACAACCTTTGAAAGCGGCAACGACGTGCTCGACGCACTCACCACCAAAACCCCGGATGTGCTGTTATCTGACATCCGCATGCCCGGCATGGACGGGCTGGCGCTGTTGAAGCAGATAAAGCAGCGTCATCCAATGCTTCCGGTCATCATAATGACCGCACACTCGGATCTGGACGCAGCCGTTAGCGCCTATCAGCAAGGGGCCTTCGACTATCTGCCCAAGCCGTTTGATATTGATGAAGCCGTGGCGTTGGTTGAACGCGCGATTAGCCATTATCAGGAGCAGCAACAGCCACGTAACACGCCGGACTTTGGCCCCACCACCGATATCATTGGCGAAGCGCCCGCAATGCAGGATGTGTTCCGCATTATCGGTCGTTTGTCGCGCTCCTCTATCAGCGTGCTGATTAACGGTGAATCGGGCACCGGTAAAGAACTGGTCGCACATGCTCTGCATCGCCACAGCCCGCGGGCAAAAGCCCCCTTTATCGCCCTGAACATGGCGGCGATCCCCAAAGACCTGATTGAGTCTGAACTCTTTGGTCACGAAAAAGGGGCCTTTACCGGCGCAAATACTATTCGTCAGGGGCGATTTGAGCAGGCCGATGGTGGCACGCTCTTCCTGGATGAGATCGGCGACATGCCGCTGGATGTACAGACACGTTTACTGCGCGTACTGGCTGATGGCCAGTTCTATCGCGTGGGCGGCTATGCCCCGGTGAAGGTGGACGTGCGTATTATTGCGGCCACCCATCAGAATCTGGAGATGCGGGTGCAGGAGGGCAAATTCCGTGAGGATCTGTTCCACCGCCTGAACGTCATCCGTGTACACCTGCCGCCGCTGCGTGAGCGTCGGGAGGACATTCCACGTCTGGCGCGTCATTTCCTGCAGGTTGCGGCCCGTGAACTGGGCGTTGAAGCGAAGTTGCTGCACCCGGAGACGGAAGCGGCTTTAACGCGTCTGGCATGGCCTGGTAACGTGCGTCAGCTGGAAAATACCTGTCGCTGGCTGACGGTCATGGCTGCGGGCCAGGAAGTGCTGATTCAGGATCTGCCGCCTGAGCTGTTTGAAGCGCCTGTTCCGGAAAGCGCCGGCGGCCAGACATTGCCCGACAACTGGGCAACGCTGCTGGCCCAGTGGGCTGACCGTGCGCTGCGTTCCGGTCATCAAAACCTGCTTTCCGAGGCGCAACCGGAGATGGAACGTACTCTGCTCACCACTGCGCTGCGTCATACCCAGGGGCATAAGCAGGAGGCGGCACGCCTGCTGGGTTGGGGACGCAATACGTTGACGCGCAAGTTAAAAGAGCTGGGAATGGAGTAGCACGCGTACCGATTGTAAAAATGGGCAGTCAGGTGCAATTTGCTGCATTTTTATACTTTACTGTTCCGATGAGTTGGGTATGATCTCGCCCGAAAATCGGGGAGAGTCATCATGCTGGAATCAATTATCACTATGGCGGCAGGGAGCATCGAGGCGGGTGCAGCTGCCGGCCATACGCCGCAAACCGCAATCGCTGCGGTGCTTTGTGCGGCACTGGTTGGGCTGTTTAGCTGACCGAAACCCCTCTCCCCCTGGGAGAGGGGTACATATCAAATGACGCGCGAGAACTGCTGTAGACGCGCTTTCTGACGCAAATACGCGTCGAAACACATGCAGATATTACGAATCAATAAACGCCCTTTCGGCGTCACTTCAATTGCGTGCTCGTTAACATCCACCAGCCCATCTTTCGCCAGCGGTGCGAGCAGACTCATATCTTCTGCAAAGTAGTCGCTAAATTGCAGATCCCATTGCGCTTCTACCACGCTAAAGTCGAGACGGAAGTTGCAGATAAGTGCTTTGATCACATCACGACGGATGCAGTCGTCACGCGTTAATGCGATGCCGCGCCAGAGCGCATTACCGGTTTCATCAACCTGCTGATAATAGAGCTTTAACTCTTTCTGATTTTGCGCGTAGCAGTCACCCAGCATGCTGATTGCCGAGACACCCATCCCCAGCAGATCGGTATCGCCCTGCGTGGTATAGCCCTGGAAATTACGGTGCAGTACCCCTTCGCGCTGAGCAATTGCCAGCTCGTCATCCGGGCGGGCGAAGTGATCCATCCCGATAAACTGATAGCCGGTTTCGGTCAGCGAGGCGATGGTTTCCTGCAGGATATCCAGCTTCTGCTGGGCAGAAGGCAGATCGGCCTCTTTAATTTTGCGCTGAGCGGCAAACAGCGTCGGCAGGTGCGCATAGTTGAAGACACTCAGACGGTCCGGGTTAAGTTCGCCCACGCGCTTCAACGTGAAGGCGAAGCTCTCAGGCGTTTGCTTAGGCAGACCGTAAATCAGATCAATGTTGGTCGAGGTAAACCCGATATCACGCGCGTGGTTGAGCAGGGCAAAGATAAAATCTTCGTCCTGCTCGCGGTTAACCAGCCGCTGGACCTCTTTGTTAAAGTCCTGCACGCCCATACTCAGGCGGTTGAACCCTTCAGCGCGGAGGTGATCCAGCACATCCAGCTCAATTTCGCGCGGGTCAACTTCAATCGAGATCTCTGCGTCATCGATGAAAGCGAAGTGATTACGCAGTAGCGTCATCAAACGGCTAATCTGCGCTTTATTCAGATAGGTTGGCGTGCCGCCGCCCCAGTGCAGCTGAGTGACGTGACGACCCGCAAACAGCGGCGCACGATGCACAATTTCTTGTTCCAGGGCATCCAGATACTGATCGGCTTTATGCTGCTGGCGGGTAACAATTTTATTGCAGCCGCAGAAATAGCAAAGCTTGTGGCAGAAAGGAATATGAACATACAGGGAGAGCGGGCGCTCAGGATAACGCGCAACAGCCTGCAAAAAATCGGGTTCTTTGAACGCGTCTGAAAACTCAAGCGCGGTCGGATACGAGGTATAACGTGGCCCGGAATAGTTATATTTCTGGATCAGGGCCAGATCCCAGTCGATGGTTGGTACAGACATGCTCACTCCCTCCGTTGGTGTCGCGTTCGTTTACGGCGGCCCGGCCTGGTTCCTGTAGGCGCCAGCATCCGGGTGCGCAGCCACTTCTGTCGCCGCGACAACCGCCGTAGTTTAACGAATAACCACACCAGATAACATACAACCGGAAGGGTTATAAGCAGGACAACTGTACCTGCCGGGTGCAAATGTTAATTTCCACCTTTCAGAAGACGCATCATATCTTCTTTCTTTTCTTCTTCTTCGTCTTCTTCTTCTTCGTCGTCGTAAGACAGACCAAGCTTCTGCATCAGTTCGTCGATGCGGTCCAGTTTAGCATCTACCCAGGACTGCTCTTCGGCGGTCAGGGCTTCACCCTCTTCAAGACGTTCCAGCAGCGCGTCCAGGCGCTCATCGTTCTCCAGCATATCCAGCTCAGCCTGCGGTGAAAGCATAGGTTTCTCGCTCTTTGGTTTGTGCTGCTTAGTGACTGGGGTGTCGGTCACGCCCAGTGGAATGGGAGTTTTACTGCCAATACGCGGATCTTTCTGCTGTTTGTTTTTCGCAGAAGAACCGGATGCACCGCTTCCGCTGGCACGACTGCCCGCAGCATGACCACGATGCTTTTTATCGCGCTTACGATCGCGTGCTTCCTGATTAAGTTCTTCACGCGTTTTGCGTCGGGCTTTTGCGGGGCGCTTAGCACCTGCTGCAGAGGTCGGTTTTTTCATGGTGTTTTGTCTTTTACGTCGTTTTCTTCAGTATAGAATTGCGGCGAAATCTAGCAGAAAGCAAGCAAAGAAAAAAGGCGACAGAGCAATCTGTCGCCTTTTTTCCTGACTCTTACCCTTATCGGGTCTCACGTTCCGTGTATGCCTTCAACAAACCCTGTTTTTCCGTTAGCAGATACCGTCCGTGATATGTTCCCTTTCCTTTCCTTTTAAACGCCTCCAGGCGTTCGTCATCCTGACTATCCTGAGTCTTCGCCTCCTGGCGCTCCTGACCCTTATCCTTAAGTCCGTATCCTGTTGGCATCCTCGCCGTTGAAAGATACTTTACCGTCCTGAAGTAAACTAACAAGCCACTCGCGTTATTTAACGCTTAATTTCAGAATTGGCTGAATACCTAATCACCTGATTTTAATCATTTTGATTTTCATATGCCCTACGATTTCTCTGAAATCTCCCATAGGCTGAATGGCATATCTCTTACAAAGTTTATGGTTTTTACTTATAGAGCCAGTGCCAATGGGAAAAGCCTTTTTGTTCTGTTCAGGTATAATCCCCCTCAACGTTACGAATTTCTGGAGACAACCACGTGACCAAGCTGAATTATCACCAGACGCATTTTGTTCTGAGTGCGCCTGATATCCGTCATTTGCCTGCTGATACTGGTCTTGAAGTGGCATTTGCCGGCCGGTCAAACGCGGGGAAATCCAGCGCCCTGAACACGCTGACCAATCAAAAAAGCCTTGCCCGTACTTCTAAAACGCCGGGGCGTACGCAACTTATTAACCTGTTCGAAGTGGCGCCAGGTAAACGCCTGGTCGACTTGCCTGGCTACGGCTATGCAGAAGTTCCGGAAGAGATGAAGCTGAAATGGCAGCGCGCGCTCGGTGAATATCTGGAAAAACGACTGTGCCTGAAAGGGTTAGTGGTACTGATGGATATCCGTCATCCGCTTAAAGATCTCGATCAGCAGATGATCAACTGGGCCGTCGAGAGCGATATCCAGGTGCTGGTTCTGTTAACCAAAGCTGACAAGCTGGCCAGCGGAGCACGTAAGGCGCAGCTGAATATGGTGCGTGAGGCTGTACTGGCCTTTAACGGCGATGTTCAGGTTGAAGCGTTTTCTTCTCTGAAGAAGCAAGGCGTGGATAAGCTGCGTGAGAAGTTAGATAGCTGGTATAACGAGCTGGAACCCGCGACAGAAGCGGAAGAGTGATAATCAGCGCGGCGATGTCCGCGCTTTTTTTGGCTCAAATATTTTCTTTGCCCCAATAAAAAACGCCCCAGTCATTACTGACTGGGGCGGCTAAAATATTCAGCCAAATCCGATTACGTGAAGTAAAAGGTCTGAAAGATAGAACATCTTACCTCTGTACCCTACGTCGTTAACTCTACTCTTTTTTAGGTTATAGACAAAGCACTTTTTGTAGTTTTTTTTCATTCTTTACATAGGTAAATCGAATGATCGTCACAAAAAGTTCTTAGTTATGTTGCTTACTTACAGGAAATTCCCTTTTCCCCCAGTATGTTTAGTGAGCTTGATCCCAGTTTTCGCCACTTCCTACTTCCACCAGCAGCGGAACATCCAGTTTCATGCTGTTTTCCATCAATTCATGGATCTTATGCGTTGCCGCCTCGAGATCGTCTTTGTGTACCTCAAAGACCAGTTCATCGTGTACCTGCATGATCATATGCACCCGCGGCTTTTCCTTTTCCAGCCACGCATCGACGGCGATCATCGCGCGCTTAATAATATCCGCTGCGGTGCCCTGCATCGGGGCGTTAATCGCCGCACGCTCTGCGCCGGCACGACGCGCCGCATTGCTGGATTTGATATCCGGCAGGTACAGGCGTCGGCCATCGAGCGTTTCGACATAGCCTTGCTCTTTCGCCTGGGCGCGGGTGCGTTCCATGTACTGCAGCACGCCAGGATAACGTTCAAAGTACAAATCCATATACCGCTGGGACTCTTTACGCGGAATGTTCAGCTGACGCGACAGGCCGAAAGCGCTCATACCGTAGATCAAACCGAAGTTGATCGCTTTAGCGCTGCGACGCTGTTCGTTCGTCACGCTGTCCAGCGGCAGACCAAAGACTTCGGCGGCCGTTGCGCGGTGAATGTCCTGGCCTTCAGCAAACGCCGTCAGCAAGCCTTTATCACGCGACAGATGCGCCATAATGCGCAGCTCAATTTGCGAGTAGTCCGCTGAGACGATCACGTAATCTTCCGGAGCAATAAATGCCTGGCGAATACGTCGCCCCTCTTCGTTACGTACCGGGATATTTTGCAGGTTAGGATCGGTGGAGGATAAACGACCTGTCGCCGCCACCGCCTGGTGGTACGAGGTATGCACTCGTCCGGTTTTGGGATTGATCATCAACGGCAGCTTGTCGGTATAGGTCGACTTCAGCTTCGCCAGCCCGCGATATTGCAGAATCACTTTCGGCAGCGGGTAGTCCAGCGCCAGCTCCTCAAGCACCTCTTCTGACGTCGATGGTGCGCCGCCCGGCGTTTTCTTCAGCGGTTTAATTCCCTGCTTCTCAAACAGGATAGTCTGCAACTGTTTAGGCGAAGAGAGATTAAACGGCTCGCCGGCGAGCTCATGGGCTTTTTGCTCGAGCTCCGTCAAGCGCTGCGCCAGCTCGCCAGAATGGTTATGCAGTACCGTTGGGTCAATTTTGACGCCATTGCGTTCAATACGGGAAAGCACCGGCACCAGCGGCATCTCTACATGCTGGAATACGTTCATTGGGCCTGCCTGCTTTTGCAGTTTTGGCCACATTTTCAGATGCAGCTGCAGGGTAACGTCCGCATCTTCTGCGGCATAACGGCCCGCTTCTTCAAGCGCAATCTGGTTAAAGGTAAGCTGATTCTTGCCCTTACCGGCGATCGCTTCGAAGGTGATGGTTTGATGCTTCAGCCAGCGGTCAGATAGCGAATCCATATCATGACGGCCCGCCACGCTATCCAGAATGTAGGATTCCAGCATGGTATCGAAGGCGATACCGCGAAGCTCAATACCGTAATTCTGCAGTATGCCACGGTCATACTTCAGGTTTTGCCCGACCTTCAGCGCTTTGTCATCTTCCAGAATAGGTTTCAGCAGCTCAAGCACTCGTTCGCGAGAGATCTGATCCGGGGCATCCAGGTAGTCATGTGCCACAGGAACATAGGCCGCAATGCCCGGCTCCGTCGCAAACGACAGGCCTACCATATTGGCTGAAATGTTATCGAGACTATCGGTTTCGGTATCAAATGCGAAAACCGGCGCGTTTTTTAATTTCTCGATCCAGGCGACCAGCTGTGACTCTTCGAGAACCGTTTCGTAGTGTTCAAAAGAGAGCGTCACGGCTTCTTCTTCTGCCTGCTCTTCAGCATCGACCACAATTGTCTCTTTCGGCTTCGCCGCGGGTTTCGCCCCTTTCGCCTGCAGCCATTTACCCGCTTCTACGTCCGCGCTCCAGCGTTTGAATTCATACTGTTTAAACAGACTCAGCAGTTCGTCTGCTGCAGGCTGTTGTACTTCAAGCTGTTCGCAGCCCAGCTCTAGCTCTACGTCGGTTTTAATGGTGGCCAGCTTATAAGAGAGATAGGCCACCTCTTTGTTATCGGCAAGCTTACCCGCCATGGTCTTCGCACCACGGAAGGTGAGACCGGCAATTTTGTCCGATTCTGCGTAGAGCGTATCCAGCCCGCCTAACCCCTGCAGCAATGCCTGGGCAGTTTTCTCACCCACACCCGGTACGCCGGGAATGTTATCCGAGGAGTCGCCCATCAGAGCGAGGAAATCGATAATCAACTCTGGCGGTACACCATATTTTGCGACCACCTCTTCTGGACCCAGAATCGTGTTGGTCATGGTATTGATGAGGGTGATCCCTGGCGTAACCAGCTGCGCCATATCTTTATCACCCGTACTAATCAGAACCGGACGACCCATTTTTTCGGCTTCACGCGCCAGGGTACCAATCACGTCGTCAGCTTCAACACCCGATACCGCCATTAAAGGCAGACCCATCGCTTTAACCATCTTGTGCAGCGGTTCAATTTGCGCGCGCAGATCGTCTGGCATTGGCGGACGGTGAGATTTGTAGTGCTCAAACAGCTCATCACGGAAGGTTTTACCCTTGGCATCAAAGACCACAGCCGCGTGGCTGGGTTGATACTGCATGATTAAACTGCGCAGCATATTCAGCACGCCATACATTGCGCCGGTAGGCTCTCCGGCGCTGTTGGTCAGAGGAGGAAACGCATGATACGCCCGATACAGGTATGAAGAGCCGTCGACGAGAATAAGAGGGTTTTCTGGGATCTGAACCATAGTGTCCGTGCCTTTGAGTAATTTATGGATAAAGGATGCCACATCAGGATGAAAACATCAGTTTTTCAGGCCTAATACAGACAAAGATTTTGCGATCGTCGGGATCGTTCGCAAATCTTGCCTGTGGATAAGTTTGTGTGTAGTTTCTGGCAGCCTGGATAACTCTCCGTATCCGCGATCCTTATAAATATATTAATCATTATTTATCAGTTGCTTATATTTGGATCCCGGGCAGATTAACGGACCTGGCGACTATTTACTCCATGTGGATATTAACTACGCCAGCCTAAATAAACAGAATAAACCTCCGCTACAACAGCGTTTTCCTCACTGCCCCACGTTAAACCACCGTTCTTTTGCCTGATTTCTGGTAAAATCAGCGCCCTGCGCCTGCACCAGAGGGCGATACTCACGTAACTCTTTGAAAATACTAATCATGTCGAGACTGCTCGCTGCGATAATACTGTTGATCAGTGTCGCATTAACTATTCTGCTCACCATCGCCTGTTCTGTGCCGATCATCATTGCCGGCGTCATTAAATTGCTAATGCCGTTACCGGGCGTATGGCGCGCAGTCTCTACTTTTTGCAATTTCATGATGTATTGCTGGTGCGAAGGATTAGCTGTTCTGCTCAAACTCAACCCCCATTTAAAATGGGATGTGCAGGGCCTTGAGGGGTTAAACAAGAAAAACTGGTATTTGCTCATCTGTAACCATCATAGCTGGGCAGACATCGTAGTGTTGTGTGTGCTCTTCCGCTCGCATATTCCCATGAACAAGTATTTTCTTAAGCAGCAGTTAGCCTGGGTTCCTTTTCTGGGCCTGGCATGCTGGGCGCTCGATATGCCTTTTATGAAGCGCTATTCGCGCAGTTATCTTATTCGCCATCCTGAACGGCGGGGACAAGATGTCGACACTACCCGGCGTTCTTGCGAAAAATTTCGTGTTCATCCCACAACTATCGTGAATTTTGTGGAGGGATCGCGCTTCACAGAAGAGAAGCAGCAGCAAACGCACTCTCCTTATCGTCACCTACTGGCGCCCAAGGCAGCAGGCATCGCTATGGCTGTCCATGTCCTGGGCCAGCAGTTCGATAAGTTGCTTAACGTTACGCTCTGTTATCCTGAGAATGATCAGACGCCTTTCTTTGACATGCTAAGCGGTAAGCTGACACGCATTGTAGTACGTGTGAATTTGATGCCTGTGGCGGAGGAACTGCACGGGGATTATGTTAACGACAAGAATTTTAAACGCCGTTTCCAGCTCTGGCTGAACACGTTATGGAGCGAGAAAGACGCGCTTATAGAGAACCTCAAAGCAGAATATAAAAAAGCCGGTCATTGACCGGCTGTTTTTTTTACTTTTTCTCTACCAGGTATTTCACCGTATCAGCATATTGCTGTACGAAAATATCCATGCTGCTGGTGTCCATGCCCTGCATGTTCAGCTGATATTTACCGTTAACATACATTGCCGGAACGCCGCGCAATTGCATGTCGGCAGCAGCCTTTTCCTGCTGAGCTACAAGGGATTTCACCACGAAGCTATTCCAGGCCGCGTCGTACTCTTCGCCTTTCACGCCCGCGTCTACAAAGACTTTACGGATATCGGCAGTTGTCTGCACGGTCTGCGTTTTCTGCACCGCTTCGAACATTGGCGCAGTGATTTTATCTTCCACGCCCAGCGCCATCGCTACGGCCCATGCCTGCGTCAAATCTTTACCCAACGGGCCAAGAAACTCGACATGGTATTTGGTCATTTTGGTGCCTTCTGGCAGTTTTTTCTTCACGTTATCGGAAACGTGGAGAACCTGCTCGAACTCATAGCAGTGCGGGCAGTAGAAGGAGAAGAACTCAAGCACCTGAGGTTCTCCGGCGACAGGCTTTTCAAGGGTGATGTACTGTTTGCCATCGGTGAACTGCGCTGCCGATGCGCTAAATGCCAGAATCATACCTGCCAGCGCCAGCCAAATTTTTTTCATGATCACTTATCTCCTGGATGTGTCGGATTAATACATGGGCGTTAATTGTAAAGGGGGTTCCTGAAGAACCTTCACTTGTTCAACAAAGGTGGAAATCTGATTACGCCAGTAATCTTCGCCGGTAAGCCACGGGAAGTTTCTGGGGAACGCGGGATCGTCCCAACGCCTGATTAACCATGCGAGATAATATACAAAACGCATGGCGCGTAAAGGCTCAATCAGGGCAATTTCATCTGAATCGAACGGCGTAAATTCTTCATATGCTTCGATAATAGTTTCAAGCTGCATACGCTGCTCGGCTTTATCGCCGTTCAATAACATCCAGAGATCCTGAATGGCCGGGCCCATACGGGCGTCATCAAGATCGACAAACAACGGGCCATCTCGCCAGAGAATATTCCCGGCATGACAGTCCCCATGCAGTCGCAGCGTATTGACGTTGTCGTCCCAGCGCGCAGAGACAGCAGCGATAAGTTTATCCGTCGCGCTAAGGAAAGATACTTTCAGGGCGGAGGGGATCAGCGAGGAGGTCTCGAAGACCTGCCGCGGTTCGTGCAGATATTCCTGCGTACCGATAGTCGGACGAACGTTAAACGCTTTTTTCTGCCCCGTCTGATGGATTCGGCCGAGATAGCGCGCCACCCACTCCATCTGATCGATGTTATCGGCTTCAAATTGTCTGCCACCAAGACTGGGGAAGACGGCAAAAGAGAATCCCTGATGCGTTAATAGCGTTTGATTAGCGAAGGCAAGGGGGGCGGCGACCGGTACCTCATCAGCCAGCAGATCGAGCGCAAACTGATGTTCTTCCTGGATTTGCTCAGCAGTCCAGCGCTGCGGGCGGTAAAACTTCACCACGAAGCGCTGGCGATCCTCGTCCTGAAACTGGTAGACGCGATTTTCGTAGCTGTTTAAGGGAGTAAGTCCGGAGTCCACACGAATGCCCTGTTCAAACAGTGCATCCATAATGGTATCCGGATGTAAGGTCTGGAAATTGAAAGCCTGGTCGTTCATCCGATCATCCGGAAATTATACGAATGATTCAGGATATCATTTAACGACGCAAACGGTGGTACCTCTTACAAGCTTTTACTCTTTAATTATGCCGCGCGCGCGCAACAAAGCGGTTTTGAAATCCTCTTCATAATCTTTCTTAATCCCCGGAATTGCCGCGTCTTTTTCGCTATCACGCATTTTTAAGTGATAGATCAGAATGTCGTCAGAAAGGTCGGTCAGCTCGCCCTCAAAACCTGACTCCTGAGCCAGTTTCTGTAAAAATTGCATCAGGTTCAGCTCTGGCTCTTTTTGCCAGGCTGGCTGGAGAAGTTCAATGACTTCGTTGAGACGTTTACATTTCATGGTGATGCTCCTTTCGTTTAGAGTGACACGTTAGCAGGGTCAATCCCACAATAAAAGAGGCGATATTAGTGAGCCAGGTGAGTAATATCTGCGGCGTGATCCTTGCGGGGGGCAAAGCTTCTCGCATGGGCGGGATCGATAAAGGTCTACAATGTCTAAACGGCAAACCGCTATGGCAGCATGTCGCGGACGCATTGTGTCGCCAGGTCGCGACGCTGGCGATCAGTGCCAACAGGAATCTCGACATTTATCAATCCAGTGGGTATCCGGTTTATCAGGATCGGTTGCCTGGTTTTCCGGGTCCCCTTGCCGGCATGTTATCGGTGATGCAGCAGTCACAGGCAGAGTGGTTTCTGTTCTGCCCCTGCGATACCCCCTTCATTCCTGCCAGTCTGGTTGAACGCTTTCTATCTGCGGCAGCAGACGCGCCGGTTGTCTGGGCGCATGACGGTGAGCGTGACCATCCCGCCGTGGCATTGTTACACCGCAGATTAATAGCACCACTAGAGGATTACTTGGCGGCTGGAGAGCGGCGTGTCATGGTTTTCCTGCGTCAATCCGGGGGGCACGCAGTGGATTTCAGCGATCTGAAATCGTCATTTATCAACATCAATACTATTGAAGAGATCATTAAGCATCAGGGGACGATATGACACCGATTCTGGCCATCGCTGCCTGGAGCGGCACAGGTAAAACGACACTGTTAAAAGCACTGATCCCGGTACTATGTGCCAGAGGGATCCGGCCAGGTCTGATTAAACACACGCATCACAATATGGATGTAGATATACCGGGTAAAGATAGCTATGAGCTACGCAAAGCCGGGGCATCGCAAACGCTGGTCGCCAGTAACAACCGTTGGGCGTTGATGACCGAGACGCCGAGCGCAGAGCCACTGGACTTGCATTACCTGGTGAGCAGAATGGATCATTCTGTATTGGATCTGGTGCTGGTCGAGGGGTTTAAACATGAAGCCGTACCGAAGATTATTCTTTTCAGAAGTAATGCAGGGCACAGTCTTAGCGAGCTAACGCTGGATAATCATGTTATCGCTGTAGCCAGCGATATTCAGCTGGATCTGAAGGTTCCATTGCTGAATTTGAATGACACAGACAGTCTGGTGTCGTTTATTGAGACGTGGTTAGCAGCGCAATAACCCGCATTTTGCGAGTTATGACGTTATAAGAACGCAAAAAGCCCATCCTTCCGGATGGGCTCTTCACTTATTTGATGCCTGGCAGTTCCCTACTCTCGCATGGGGAGACCCCACACTACCATCGGCGCTACGGCGTTTCAC
>NZ_JBBCMR010000008.1:0-96405 GCF_037152215.1 Leclercia sp. UBA7405
GAGCAGTGCCGCTTCGTTTTTCGCTGCGGCGCGGGGTGTGCATATTACGCTTTCCCGCTTCAGAGTCAAGCAATTATTTTTGCTTTTCTCCGGGATTCTTCAACCGCCTCAGCGGGAGAACCCTTCTGACCCGGCGGCTTGCTTGCCGTTGTTCCGTGTCAGTGGAGGCGCATTATAGGGAGTTCTTCGGCGGTGACAAGCAGAAAATACAAAAAACTTTTCGTTCGCTTACTTTTCATTCTTAACGCTTATTTTAAACACTAATTGCCGTTTAATTGGGCAATTTCGCGGGCAAAACCGGTCACTTGTTGCCAGTCGGTATACACCACCTCTTTACGCGTATCCGTTTCACCGCCGGTCATCTTCATAATAAGACGAATCATAAAACGGTCGTACCAGCGATAGCGCGGATAACGCAAGGCCCCGGCAAAGACAGCACACAGCTGCGGCTGCCAGGGAGAGTTCAGCAGGAACTTACGTGTATAGCTATTCGTTTGTGGCGTACGCTTCTCAGGCTTGCGGGCCACAAGGTTCACGGAATAGAACGCACCAGGCATACTGCTTAGCGTCGCCGCGTGCTTTTTCACAAAGCGATCGAGTGCCGGGTGGAAGTGCCCGTAGCGGATAGACGCTCCGATAACCACGCGGTCATACGCCTGCCAGGTAATCTCCTGGGTTCGGTTGAGATTCACCACGTCAGCATCCACGCCCTGCTCTTGTAATTCTGAAGCCAGATAATGCGCAATCTCGCGCGTCTGACCATCACGGGTAGAGAAAAGAATTAACGTTTTCAAAAAATGGCTCCCTTACTCGCGCCAGAAGGTTGGGGTAAACAGCACCAACAGCGTAAAGACTTCAAGACGACCAAACAACATGTTGGCAATCAGGATCCACTTCGCCACCGGATTCATGCTGGCAAAGTTATCTGCCACGACGCCGAGTCCTGGTCCCAGGTTGTTCAGCGTTGCCACCACGGAGGCAAACGCCGAGAAGTCATCCACGCCGGTGGCGATAATGGCCAGCATGCTGACAATAAAGACCAGCGCATAGGCAGAGAAGAAGCCCCACACCGCTTCGAGGATACGCTCTGGCAGCGCGCGGTTACCGAGCTTGATGCTGTAAACCGCGTTCGGGTGGACCAGGCGCTTCAGTTCACGGTTCCCCTGCTTGAACAGCAAAAGAATGCGGATCACTTTCAGGCCGCCCCCCGTTGATCCGGCGCAGCCACCGATAAAGGCAGAACAGAGCAGCAGCACCGGCAAGAATAGCGGCCAGCGTGCAATGCTGTCGGTGGTGAACCCGGCCGTGGTCGCCATCGACACCACCTGGAAGAATGCCTGGTTAAGCGTCGTTAGCGCCGAGTTATAAACGTTGTGCAGCCACAATACCGAGGTGCAGATCGCCACCAGCGTCAGTTGCACGCCAATAAACATGCGAAATTCCGGGTCACGCCAGTAGACCTTCAGACTGCGTCCGCTCAGTAAAGAGAAGTGCAGGCCATAGTTACAGCCGGAGATCAGCAGGAAGATAGCGATAATCGTGTTGATAGTCGGGCTATCGAAATAGCCGACGCTGGCGTCATGCGTAGAGAAGCCACCAATGGCGATAGTCGCAAAGCTGTGGCCAATGGCATCAAACGCGGGCATGCCGGCAAACCACAAGGCCAGCGCGCAGGCAACAGTCAGTAAAACGTAGATAAGCCACAAGGTTTTTGCCGTTTCGGCAATACGCGGGCGCATCTTATTATCTTTCAGCGGGCCGGGCATCTCCGCCCGGTAAAGCTGCATCCCCCCCACGCCCAGGATAGGCAGTATTGCTACCGCTAATACGATGATCCCCATCCCGCCGAACCATTGCAGCATCTGGCGATAGAAGAGGATGGCATGGGGTAAAGAGTCCAGCCCTACCAGCGTGGTGGCACCGGTGGTGGTCAACCCGGAGAAAGATTCAAAGAACGCATCGGTAATGGTGAGGTTCGGCTGTTCAGAAAAGATAAAGGGCAGCGCACCTACGCTACCCAGCACGGTCCAGAACAGCACCACTATCAGGAACCCTTCACGGGATTTCAGTTCACCTTTTTCACGACGGTTCGGCCACCAGAGAACGGAGCCAATCACCAGCGCGGCAAAAAAGGTCTGGGTAAAGGCGCGGCCTGCACCATCCCGGTAGATAAGCGCCACCAGTCCGGGCAGGATCATCGTCCCGGAAAAGAGTATGACCAGCAATCCAACGATTCGGGTTATGGCGCGAAAATGCATTTCTGCCGCTTCCTTAGGTATTCAATAAGTAAGGTGGGGATTATTCTTCAATCGGCAGTAATTGCAACGAACCACGACTAAAATCAGCCAGCTTTGCTGAAAATGTCGCCAGTTCCGCCTGAGGAAGCGCTACACGCAACTGTACTGTCGCCTGGTATTCACTCTGCACTATCATGCCCTGAGAGAGCTTCAGCAGCGATTCGATGCCGGATAGCTGGGCGTAATCACACAATAAAGTATATTCGGTCAGCGGCGTTTTGCGGGTCGTTGCGAGTTGATTCAGCGCTTGCTGCACGCCACCCCCGTAGGCTTTAACCAGACCACCGGTACCTAAAAGCACGCCGCCGTAGTAACGCACCACGACGGCGGTGATTTCGCCGATGCCGCTGCCCATCAACTGCGAGAGCATCGGTTTGCCGGCTGTCCCTGCCGGTTCACCATCATCAGAGAACCCCAACTGCTGCGAGTCGTCTGGCGGCCCCGCAACCCATGCCACACAGTGGTGACGCGCGTCGGGATGCTCAGCTCTGACCGACTCAACAAAGGCTTTTGCCGCCTCTACGCCATTGGTATGGGCCAACAGCGTAATGAAACGGCTTTTTTTGATCTCTTCTACGAAGGTGACCGGCGACGCCGGTATCAGCCAGCTCTCCATCACGCCAGCTTCAGATCTCGCGTCATGTTTTCGGTACCGTTTTCGTGGATCACCACGTTATCTTCGATACGAATACCGCCAAACGGCTTCAGCGCTTCGATTTTCTGCCAGTTGAAATGCTTGCTGAACTGCCCTTCACGCCATGGCGCCAGCAGCGAATCAATAAAGTAGATACCCGGCTCGATGGTTAACACCATGCGCGGCTGCATAATTCGGGTGCAGCGCAGGTAAGGATATTTCGATGGCGCAGCCAGATGGGTACCGGTGTCATCCTGCATAAAGCCAGCAACATCATGGACCTGCAGACCCAGCGGGTGGCCGATGCCGTGCGGCATAAATGGCCCGGTGAGGTCGTTTTCAACCATCGCCTCTTCGCTGATGTCATTCACAATCTGATGTTTACGCAGCAACTTAGCAATGCGTTGATGGAACTGGATATGAATGTCCACGTAATTAACGCCCGCTTTCATCGTGCCGATCAACGCCAGTTGCTCATCGTTAACGTCTTTAATCAGCTGCGCAAAGTCGGTCTCACCGTTCGCGGCCCACGTACGGGTGAGATCCGCGGCGTAACCGTTATATTCTGCTCCGGCATCCAGCAGGAAGCTGCGGATTTCAGACGGCGCGCGGTGATCCAGTTTGGTGTAGTGCAGCACAGAGGCATGTTCGTTAAGCGCCACAATGTTGCTGTAAGGCACATCGATATCACGGTGGCCAGTAGCCGTAAGGTAAGCCAGGTTGATATCGAACTCGCTCATACCGGAAAGGAAGGCTTCGTGCGCCGCGCGATGGCCATTAACCGCTGTTTTCTGCGCTTCACGCATGCAGGCCAGCTCATAGTCAGTTTTATATGAGCGGTAATAATGCAGGTAATCCAGCACCCCTTTCGGGTTGATCTTGTCTGCTGCGATATCCAGCCCCAGCGCGCGTTCAGCCACCGGGCCGATATAAGCAATATTGCCACGTCCGGCGGGTAACTGGCTGCCAATGCCGTCCGCTTTCGGCAGCGCGATCACCTCGACCTCTTCGGTCCAGAAGGAGGTGGGCAGCGGCTCTACGTTGTGCCAGTAATCAACCGGCAGGTAGAACCACAGTTTCGGTTTGTTGACGCCATCGACCAGGAGCCAGCAATTAGGGACCTGAGTTACTGGCACCCAGGCTTTAAACTGCGGGTTAACCTTGAACGGGTAAGCGTGGTCGTCGAGAAAGACATTGATCAGCTCGCCAGAGTGGATGAGCAGTGCATCCAGTTTAAAACGAGCCAGTACGTCGCGGGTACGTTCCTGTAGGGTTTCGATATGATTTTTATACAGCGTGGCCAGTGAATCCATCATTCATCCTTTCGTTTTTTTGACCCATGTTCTCGCATCTTAGCACACCTCCGGATGGCGGGGTGATCTCCGCTGAGCGTGATCGAACCTACAATTATTTAATGACTAATTTGCATTTTATTAACACAAATCCCACACTCCGCTTCATCTGGTATGACCAGATCCCCTTAGTGGATTCAGGAGACCGACATGCTCTACAAAGGCGACACCCTATACGTAGACTGGCTGGACGATGGCATTGCCGAACTGGTGTTCGACGCCCCCGGCTCAGTGAATAAGCTTGATACCGCAACGGTAGCCAGTCTGGGCCGCGCGCTGGACGTGCTGGAAAAACAAACTGATTTAAAAGGTCTGCTGCTGCGTTCTGAAAAGGCCGCGTTTATTGTCGGCGCAGATATCACCGAATTTCTCTCCCTGTTCCAGGTGCCGCAAGAGCAGCTGAGTCAGTGGCTGCATTTTGCCAACAGCGTCTTTAACCGTCTGGAAGATCTGCCTGTCCCCACGATTTCGGCCATCAATGGCTATGCGCTGGGCGGCGGCTGCGAATGCGTGCTGGCAACCGATTATCGCCTGGCGACACCCGACCTGCGCATTGGCCTGCCGGAAACCAAACTGGGGATCATGCCGGGCTTTGGTGGTTCGGTACGTTTACCGCGTCTGCTGGGTGCCGATAGCGCCCTGGAAATTATCGCCGCCGGTAAAGACGTCAGTGCCGATCAGGCGCAGAAAATTGGCCTGGTTGACGGCGTGGTAAAACCCGAAAAATTGCGCGAAGGGGCGATTAGCATCCTGCGTCAGGCCATCAAGGGCGACCTTGACTGGCGAGCCAAACGCCAGCCGAAACTGGAGCCGTTAAAACTCAGCAAAATCGAAGCCACCATGAGCTTCACTATCGCTAAAGGGATGGTGATGCAGACGGCGGGCAAGCACTATCCGGCTCCCATTACCGCCGTGAAAACCATCGAGTCCGCTGCACGCCTGGGCCGTGAAGAGGCCCTGAAGCTGGAAAACCAGAGCTTTGTGCCGCTGGCGCATACCCATGAAGCCCGCGCGCTGGTCGGGATTTTCCTCAACGATCAGTTCGTTAAAGGCAAGGCTAAACAGCTGACTAAACACGTTGAGACGCCAAAACAGGCAGCGGTACTCGGCGCAGGCATTATGGGCGGTGGCATCGCTTATCAGTCTGCCTGGAAAGGCGTGCCGGTAGTGATGAAAGACATTAATGACAAATCCCTGACGCTGGGGATGACCGAAGCCGCCAAGCTGCTGAATAAACAGCTCGAGCGCGGCAAAATCGACGGGCTAAAACTCTCCGGCGTAATTTCAACCATCCATCCCACGCTGGAATATAGCGGCTTCGACCGTGTAGACGTGGTCGTTGAAGCGGTCGTCGAAAACCCGAAAGTCAAAAAAGCGGTGCTGGCCGAAACCGAAGAGAAAGTTCGCCCGGATACCGTGCTGGCCTCCAATACCTCGACGATCCCCATTAGTGAACTGGCCAGCGTGCTGAAGCGCCCGGAGAATTTCTGTGGGATGCACTTCTTTAACCCAGTGCACCGTATGCCGCTGGTCGAAGTGATTCGCGGGGAGAAGACCTCTGACGAGACCATCGCCAAAGTGGTGGCCTGGGCCAGCAAAATGGGCAAAACCCCGATCGTAGTGAATGACTGCCCTGGCTTCTTTGTTAACCGCGTTCTGTTCCCTTACTTTGCCGGTTTTAGTCAGTTGCTGCGCGACGGTGCGGATTTCCGCAAGGTCGATAAAGTCATGGAAAAACAGTTTGGCTGGCCTATGGGCCCGGCTTACCTGCTGGACGTGGTGGGCATCGATACCGCACATCATGCGCAGGCCGTGATGGCAGCGGGCTTCCCGCAACGTATGCAGAAAGATTACCGCGACGCGATTGACGCGCTGTTTGATGCCAATCGCTTTGGTCAGAAAAACGGACTGGGCTTCTGGCGCTATAAAGAAGACAGCAAGGGCAAACCGAAGAAAGAAGAAGATGCCGCTGTAGATAGCCTGCTGGCTGATATTAGCCAGCCGAAGCGTGATTTTAGCGACGAAGAGATTATCGCGCGAATGATGATCCCGATGGTCAACGAAGTGGTGCGCTGCCTCGAAGAGGGCATCATCGCTAGCCCGGCAGAGGCAGATATGGCGCTGGTCTATGGCCTGGGCTTCCCTCCCTTCCACGGCGGGGCATTCCGCTGGCTGGATACCATTGGCAGCGCAAAATATCTCGATATGGCGCAGCAGTATCAGCACCTCGGTGCGCTGTATGAGGTGCCGGAAGGTCTACGCACCAAAGCACGCCATAACGAACCCTACTATCCCCCGGTTGAGCCTGCCCGTCCGGTTGGCGAACTGAAAACGGCTTAAGGAGTCACAATGGAACAGGTTGTCATTGTCGATGCAGTCCGTACCCCGATGGGCCGTTCGAAAGGCGGTGCATTTCGTAACGTGCGCGCGGAAGATCTCTCCGCGCATCTGATGCGTAGCCTGCTGGCACGCAACCCGGCGCTGGAAGCCGCCTCCCTCGACGATATCTACTGGGGCTGTGTGCAGCAGACGCTGGAGCAGGGTTTTAATATTGCGCGTAACGCCGCCCTGCTGGCCGAAATTCCCCACTCCGTACCGGCGGTAACCGTAAACCGCCTGTGTGGCTCGTCAATGCAGGCCCTGCATGACGCGGCACGCATGATTATGACCGGCGATGCCCAGGCGTGCATGATTGGCGGCGTAGAACACATGGGCCACGTGCCGATGAGCCACGGCGTTGATTTCCACCCCGGCATGAGTCGTAACGTGGCAAAAGCGGCGGGCATGATGGGCCTGACGGCCGAAATGCTGGCGCGCCTTCATGGCATTAGTCGGGAAATGCAGGATACCTTCGCCGCACGCTCCCACGCCCGCGCCTGGGCTGCGACGCAATCCGGCGCATTCAAGAACGAGATTGTGCCGACAGGCGGTCACGATGCCGACGGCGTGCTGAAACAGTTTTTCCACGATGAAGTGATCCGCCCGGAAACCACCGTTGAGGCACTTTCCACGCTGCGTCCGGCGTTTGACCCGGTGACAGGTACCGTGACGGCTGGCACCTCCTCTGCCCTCTCTGACGGCGCCGCCGCCATGCTGGTGATGAGCGAAAGCCGCGCCCGCGAACTGGGCCTGAAACCCCGCGCACGTATCCGCTCAATGGCGGTGGTAGGTTGCGACCCGTCAATTATGGGTTACGGCCCGGTACCGGCCTCAAAACTGGCGTTGAAAAAAGCCGGGTTGTCGGCCAGCGATATTGACCTGTTTGAGATGAACGAAGCCTTCGCCGCACAGATCCTGCCGTGCATTAAAGATCTGGGGTTGATGGAGCAGATTGACGAGAAGATCAACCTCAATGGCGGCGCGATCGCGCTCGGTCACCCGCTGGGTTGTTCCGGCGCCCGTATCAGCACCACGCTGTTGAACCTGATGGAACGCAAAGATGCACAGTTTGGTCTGGCTACCATGTGTATCGGCTTAGGTCAGGGGATCGCAACGGTGTTTGAGAGGGTGTAAGCAGAAAATAATTCCCCTGCATCATTCGCGCTGCATCACGGCGGCAACGGAGCGAATCCCCGGTCATCTCGTTAACGCTATGACCGGGGTAAGCGAAGATAGCCAACAAAAAGGCAGCGTGAATGATGAGGGGGCAAGGTTTAGTTGCCGTTTTCCCGCCTGTCAGGGGCGGGTTTTTTTATTTAGATAAACGCAAAGGCGTCGCCGAACAGGCGATCTTCACGCGCACCGCGCTCATTACAGAACAGGTCACGGGCAATCTTCGCCATCTCGAAACGGCCAGCAATATAGATATCATGCTCCGCAAGCGTGGTGTAATCCTGCAGCACGGCGGTCAGTACGGTGCCGTTACGACCCCGCCAGCCCTCTTCCGGCTGCTCGACCACGGGCTCAACGCGAAGGCCTGGGTGATTAACGCTTAACGCTTCCAGTTCGGAGAGATCGTACAGATGTTTTTCTTCGCGGCCGCCCCAGTAGATGGTGATGTCGCGGTCAGGGTTACGCGCTAACGCCGTCAGCAGAATAGAGCGCACGTAAGAGAAACCGGTGCCGCCGGCAATCAGAATCAGCGGACGCTCTTCGTCATCACGCAGCCAGGCTTCACCGTGAGGAATATCAATCTCAATCTCGCTCTCTTTCAGAATGCGATCCATGACGGCCATCGCATACAGATTGAGCTCAGACGCGCCGATGTGCAGCTCGATAAACTCCTGCTCAGCTGGCGTCGAGGCCATTGAGAAGGGGCGCTTATCCCGCTCATCCATCACGACCATCAAATACTGGCCAGCGCGGAACGAGAAAGGCGCTTCTGGTACTAAACGGACGCGATATACAGTGTCGGTTATCGCGTCTACCGAGTTCACTTTACAGCTTAAGATTGTCATTCGCTCTCTCTGTCGGGAAGTCTATAGGGCTTAACGGTCGGATTCGTGGGAACCGTTATTCATTATGGCCAGTTCATCCCAGATCGCGTCGATTCGCGCAGTCACCTCAGGATCCTTTTTAATCGGTCGACCCCATTCACGCTGGGTTTCGCCGGGCCATTTATTTGTGGCATCCAGTCCCATTTTTGAGCCAAGGCCGGAAACCGGCGAGGCAAAGTCCAGGTAATCAATTGGCGTGTTTTCCACTAACACGGTATCGCGCGCCGGATCCATACGGGTCGTAATGGCCCAGATCACGTCATTCCAGTCGCGGGCGTTGACGTCATCATCGCAGACGATCACAAACTTGGTGTACATAAACTGGCGCAGGAAAGACCATACGCCCATCATCACCCGTTTAGCGTGACCCGCATACTGCTTCTTAATGGTTACTACGGCCAGGCGATACGAGCAACCTTCAGGCGGTAGATAAAAATCGACAATTTCCGGGAACTGCTTTTGCAGGATCGGCACAAAGACTTCGTTTAATGCCACTCCCAGTACCGCCGGTTCATCCGGTGGGCGGCCGGTATAGGTCGAGTGATAAATCGCATCTTCACGCTGGGTAATGTGCGTAACGGTAAATACCGGGAAATGATCGATTTCGTTGTAATAACCCGTATGGTCCCCGTAGGGCCCTTCCGGGGCCATCTCCCCCGGCTCGATGTAACCTTCCAGCACAATTTCAGCGCTGGCGGGGACTTCGAGATCGTTGGAAATACACTTTACCACTTCGGTTTTGGTGCCGCGCAACAGGCCCGCAAACGCATATTCAGATAACGTATCAGGAACCGGCGTCACCGCACCGAGAATGGTAGCTGGATCTGCACCCAGCGCCACCGAGACCGGGAATCGTTCACCCGGATGGGCCTCGCACCACTCCTGGAAATCCAGCGCGCCGCCGCGATGCGACAGCCAGCGCATAATGAGTTTATTTTTACCGATTAACTGCTGGCGATAAATCCCCAGATTCTGGCGTTCTTTATGCGGGCCGCGAGAAACCGTCAGACCCCAGGTGATCAGCGGAGCGGCATCTTCTGGCCAGCACTGCATGATAGGAATACGCGTCAGGTCAACCGCATCGCCTTCGAGGACTTTCTGCTGGCAGGGGGCGCCACGCAGCCGTTTGGTTGGCATGTTTAATACTTGCTTAAACTGCGGCAGCTTGTCGAAAAGGTCGCGAAAACCTTTCGGCGGCTCTGGCTCTTTTAAGAAGGCCAGCAATTTACCCACTTCACGCAACGCGCTGACATCCTCTTGCCCCATGCCCATCGCCACGCGCTTTGGCGTCCCAAAAAGGTTACACAGCACCGGCATGTCATAGCCTTTCGGGTTTTCGAACAATAGCGCCGGGCCACCAGCACGCAGGGTGCGGTCGGCAATTTCTGTCATTTCCAGATACGGATCAACAGGAAGCGTAATACGTTTGAGTTCGCCCTGCTTTTCCAGCAGCGCCAGGAAGTCGCGTAGATCGTTGTATTTCATGCAGTTAATCTTGGCCTCTCGGTAAGCGCTTCATTATACGGCGTAAGACCGCGCGATGCTGTATTTTTGTTAAATTAGCGTGAAGTTTCACCTTCAGCAGCCAACCCGACCATTATAATCAACTTAGCGATCCCGCCAGGGTTTTGATATGCTTGCGCCCGGAATTAAGGGAAAGAGTGATTATGCAGGCCTGGTATTTACTGTATTGCAAGCGCGGCCAGCTTCAGCGCGCGCAGGAACATCTTGAACGTCAGTCAGTCAACTGCCTGACGCCTGTGATCACGCTTGAAAAGATGCAGCGCGGCAAACGCACAATGGTGAGCGAACCGCTGTTTCCTAACTATCTGTTTGTTGAGTTTGATCCGGAAGTGATTCACACCACCACCATTAACGCCACGCGTGGCGTCAGCCACTTTGTGCGTTTTGGCGCGCGCCCCGCGGTGGTTCCCGACTCCGTGATTCATCAGCTCTCGGTGTATAAGCCAGAAGGCATCACTGACCCCGAGACCCCTTATTCGGGCGATAGCGTGGTGATCACCGAAGGCGCCTTCGAAGGGCTGGTTGCCATCTTCTCAGAGCCTGACGGCGAAGCGCGTTCGATGTTGCTACTCAACTTGCTGAATAAACAGGTCTTGCAGAGCGTAAAAAACACCGCATTCCGTAAAGTTTAAAACCGCAGGTTAAACAGACGGCGAACGTTTTCATCCGTTTGCGCCGCCAGCCAGGCGGCATCCTCGCCCCGCCAGTGCGCGATCCGCTCAACAATATGCCCCAGCCAGGCCGGTTCATTACGCCGTGAGGCCGGCTTAGGCGTTATGTCGCGCGGCAGCAGGTAGGGGGCATCCGTCTCGACCAGCAAACGCTCCGCCGGGATCATCGGCAATAACTCCCGTAGCGCAAGACCACGCCGCTCATCGCATACCCAGCCCGTTATACCCAGGTAGAGCCCTCTGTCCAGACACTCAGCGGCTTCCTGACGCGACCCGGTAAAACAGTGCAGCACCGCACCCGGGAGTTTATCCAGCCAGGGGGTCAGCAGCTCAAGGAACCGTGCATGCGCATCGCGACAATGCATAAAGACCGGCATGCCCAGCTCCGCCGCCAGCGCCAGCTGTGCCGTAAACGCATGCTCTTGTTCGGCAGGAGTAGAGAAATTACGGTTAAAATCGAGACCACATTCGCCGATCGCGACTACCTGCTCCGTACGCGCCAGGGTACGCAGAGTTTCAACGCTCTGCGGCGTCCAGCTGCTGCTGTCGTGCGGATGCACACCGGCGGTTGACCAGCAGTGCGGGTAGCGAGTCGCCAGCTGTTGTGCCTGCTCACTTTCGAGCAGATTAGTCCCCGTCAGAAGTAGGCCACTTACCCCGGCGGAAAAGGCGCGCGCCACCACCTCGTCGCGATCTTTCGCAAACTGTGAACTGGTCAGATTCAGACCGATATCGAACATACTCGCTCCCATATGACAACCGCCCTGGCGGGCGGTTGGTTTTACTCTTCGGTGGTTTTTGCGTTTTCCTCGTCTTCCATTCGCTGTCGGCCTTTGCCAACGTAGAAGCGAGAGAAGAAGACGCCGACCTCAAACAGGCAATACATTGGTATCGCCAGCAGCGTCTGCGAGAACACGTCCGGCGGGGTCAGCAGCATGCCCACCACAAATGCGCCTACCAGAATGTACGGGCGCTTCTTACGCAGGTCGTCCGGCGTTGTGACCCCCATCCAGCAAAGCAGCACGATAGCCACCGGCACCTCAAAGGCCACGCCGAACGCCATAAAGAGCGCCATCACAAAACTGAGATAGCTGGCGATGTCGGTCGAGACTTGAACCCCTTCCGGCGCGGTATGCGTTAAGAACCCAAACGCCAGCGGGAAGACTACAAAGTACGCGAAGGCCATGCCGATATAAAACAGCAGCGAGCTGGAGACCAGCAGCGGGATCACCAGGCGGCGTTCGTGCTTATAAAGCGCGGGCGCCACGAAGGCCCAGACCTGGTACAAAATCACTGGCGCCGAGGCAATCAGCGACACCCAGAAAGTGAGTTTAATCGGCGTAAAGAAAGGCGAGGCCACATCGGTGGCAATCATCGTCGCCCCCAGCGGCATCTGCTTAATCAGCGGCGAGGAGACCACCTGATAGATGTCGTTGGCGAAATAGACCAGTCCTAAGAAAATTAGGCAAACCGCGATGATGCAGTTCAGCAGGCGTTTACGCAGTTCGATCAGGTGCGTAATCAGCGGTTGAGTTTCATCTACGGCCATGTTTAAGGTTTATCACTCGACGAGGGGGTGGAGGGTTCAGCGACGACATCTGCAGCCCGGGAGGTAGAAGCCGCCGTCTGCTCAGCTTTTTTGCTGGCCGGCTCAACCGGCGTCTGCACGGGCGCGCTGGCCTGATGCTCCGCGCTGGCAGGCGTGACGCCTTCATGCTGCGCTTCGTTATCTTTCACCACCGGGTTATGAATGGTGTTGGCTTCGTCGCTCGCTTTTTCCGGATCGTTGACGCTATAAGAGCGTTTCATGGACTCTGCCGCTTCACGCAGTTCATCCATTGAGGCTTTCAGTTCCGGCGTCAGGTTCTGCATGCTCGCCTTCTCAACCTTTTTCAGGCTGTCCTGAAACTCCTGCAGCTTTAGCTCTTGCGCCAGTTCGTTCTGTACCGTGGTTGCCAGCGAGCGCAGGGCGCGCACCCAGCCAGCCACAGTTTTCACTGCCACCGGTAAACGCTGTGGCCCCAGCACAATGAGGCCAATCACGAAGACCAGTATCAGTTCACCAAAACCAATATCGAACACGAATTACACCTGCTCATTATCGTGGCGTTTAATCTCTTCCTTTTTAGCATCGGCCTGCTTTTCAGCGAGGGTTTTAGCAGGGAATTCAGCGTCCTGGCTGTTTTTATCCTGCTTGTCTTCGTCATCACTGATGGCTTTTTTAAAGCCTTTAATCGATGCACCCAGATCGGAACCGATAGAACCGAGTTTTTTCGTACCAAACAGCAGCACAACGATGACGGCAATAATCAACAATTGCCAGATACTGATACCACCCATACATCTTCCTCAGTTGAAATTCATTAACGATTACTCGCGCAGTATACGTGATGCCGCTCAGCAAATCAGCGGGTTTTGCGCCAACCTACCAGCCAGACCACCAGTCCTGCGGCCATCAGCCAGGCGGGTGCCATCTCCCAGTCAGGGCGATTGATCAGCAGTAGCGTGCCGCTTAAAAGCAGCGTTGCACCGATACCGAACAGATAGCGCGACTGGCCCTGGCGAACGTGATTTGTTTGAAGCTCGCGGGCGATTTTATCCACGCTGTGTTGCAAGTTCTTGCTCTGACGCAAAGTGTCGTACACCAGTTCCGGAATTTCGGGCATTTTTTCGATCCAGAACGGGGCTTTCTCTTTTAACGACCGCGTCAGCGCAGGCAAACCAACCTGATCTTTAATCCAGGATTCAAGGAATGGTTTTGCCGTCTTCCACAAGTCTAACTGAGGATAGAGCTGGCGACCTACGCCCTCAACGTAAAGTAATGTTTTTTGCAGTAAAACTAACTGCGGCTGCACTTCCATGTTGAAGCGTCGCGCGGTGTTAAACAGATTCAGTAAGACATGCCCGAACGAAATATCTGCTAGCGGCTTCTCGAAGATAGGCTCGCAGACGGTTCGGATAGCGAATTCAAACTCTTCAACGTTGGTATCCGGCGGAACCCAGCCGGAATCGACGTGCAGTTCGGCCACTTTGCGATAATCGCGATTGAAGAAGGCGATAAAGTTCTCTGCCAGGTATCGTTTGTCTTCTTTGTTCAGTGAGCCGACGATGCCGCAGTCGATACCGATGTATTGAGGATCTTCCGGGTGTTCGTAGCTGACGAAAATATTGCCCGGGTGCATATCGGCGTGGAAGAAGCTGTCGCGGAACACCTGGGTAAAGAAGACCTGCACGCCACGTTCAGCCAGCAGTTTCATATTGGTGCCCTGCGCTTCCAGGGTAGCAACATCCGATACCGGAATACCGTAGATACGCTCCATCACCATCATGTTCTGGCTGCAATAGTCTGAATAGACTTCCGGCACGTATAGCATCGGGCTATTTTCGAAGTTGCGGCGCAGCTGAATGGCGTTCGCGGACTCGCGCAGCAGATTCAGTTCATCAATCAGCGTTTTTTCATACTCGCGTACCACTTCCAGCGGTCGCAAACGGCGGCCATCGGGCAGCAGTCGCGGCACCCAGCGGGCCAGGCGGTAAATCAGCTTCATGTCCGCCTTGATCACCGGCAGGATATCCGGGCGGATAACCTTAATGACCACTTCTTTGCCGTTCGACTTGAGACGCGCAGTATGAACCTGGGCAATGGAAGCCGAGGCCAGCGGCTGGATATCGAAGTCGTCGAACCAGCTTTCAACCGGCATGTCGCCCATCGCTTTTTCAATCTGCTGCTTTGCCAGCTTGCCGTCAAAGGGCGCTACTTTGTCCTGCAGCAACGCTAACTGATCGGCAATCTGCGGCGGGAAAAGGTCGCGGCGGGTTGACAGCATCTGACCGAACTTGATCCACACCGGGCCAAGCTCCTGTAATGCCAGGCGCAGACGTTCGCCAAGCTGGCGATCTTTATGCCGATTTGGCATCCAGAAGAGGAAACGACGTCCAAAGCGCAGCGGCAGTGTAAGTCGGATACGAGGGATTAACTCATCCAGCCCATAACTCAAAAAGGTGCGGATGATAAAGTAGAGGCGCCGCATTTCACCAGGCGTCATTTGCCCTCCAGTTTTTCAATCCGTTTAGCCAGTGCATCTATCGTGCGATCCACCGCAGCCGTCTCTTCAGCGAACCACGCCATTTCAAGCGGGCCAGGGGCCATACGCCACTCTTCGGTGAGAACGTCGGCAACATAACGCTGCTGGCGTTTTACACCTTTGCTGAGAAAAGAGAGTCCGCCGCGCAAAACGTTGCTGATCCCCTCTGCGGCGATATCGCCGGTATAAGGTGCCAGCAACTCTGCCGGATCGAACTCAGCCAGATCGGCTAAAGAGACAAAGTTTTGTACTACCTGGAGATCGCCTTCAACTTCCAGCTCACCGCTACGGATGAGTGCCGTAAGCTGTTGACGATCGCGCAATTTAGGTAGTACGCGCATATGGGTAATGACAGAGCAGTCGGCCTCGCCTTCCCATTCCCCCAGCACATCAAGCTGACGTTCGCTGAAGACCAGTACCAACGGCGTTGAGAACTCTTTTACGACTACACGCAACACTTTACCGTTCAGGCGCTGACGCGCCGTCTTCAGCGCAGGTGAGCGATAGAGAAACGTATTAAGCACATTTTCAACGCCAGCGGAGATCAAGGGTTTAAAAGGCATAGGCCACCTCCACTCAGAACTTATAGCCGCGGTGCAGAGCAACCACGCCCGCCGTCATGTTGAAGTAATCAACATTGTCAAAACCTGCGTCCTGCATCATCGCCTTCAGGGTATCCTGATTAGGGTGCATACGAATGGACTCTGCCAGGTAGCGATAGCTGTCGGCATCGTTCGCCACCATCTCGCCAATGCGCGGCAGGATGTGGAAGGAGTAGGCGTCGTACGCTTTACTCAGAGGTTCGATAATAGGTTTAGAGAACTCAAGCACCAACAGACGGCCGCCCGGCTTCAGCACCCGATACATTGAGCGCAGCGCTTTCTCTTTGTCGGTCACGTTACGCAGACCAAACGAGATGGTAATACAGTCAAAGGTATTGTCAGGGAACGGGAGTGCTTCGGCGTTGGCCTGAACATATTCAACGTTGCCCACCACGCCGATGTTGCGCAGCTTTTCGCGGCCCATTTTCAACATCGAGTCGTTGATATCTGCCAGCACCACACGGCCCGTTTCGCCTACAAGACGCGAGAACTTTGCCGTCAGATCGCCAGTGCCCCCAGCCAAATCCAGCACGGTCTGGCCGCGACGCACACCGCTACAATCAATAGTGAAGCGCTTCCACAGACGATGAATACCAAATGACATCAGGTCATTCATCACATCGTACTTTGCCGCTACGGAATGAAATACATGGGCTACCATGTCAGCTTTTTGCGCTTTGGCTACAGTCTGAAAGCCAAAGTGCGTCGTATCTTGTGAATCTTCAACCATCTCAGGGCCTGCTAATCAGTCAAATGTTCGAGAAGTGTAACAGATTGGGCGCATTTGCCCTATGATTCAACCACCCTGAGAATAACGTTCCAGGGGGTGTTGTGTGACGTGAGGGTCAGTTAATTCATTGTCTTTATTGGCTGAAACTTGCGCGTCGCTCGCCTCACGCAGGCGATACTCTTCGTCCTGCGATGTTGCATATTCTGCTAAATCCGGATTTATCTCGCGCTTTACCTCTACGCCAAGGCTACGGAATGACTCTGCCTGCGCAAGGAGGTTACCCCGCCCGGAGGTAAGTTTTTTCATGGCCTGACGATAGTTATCCTGGGCGCGATCCAGACTCTGCCCGACGGAGGACATATCATCCACGAACAGGCGCATCTTGTCGTATAGCTTGCTGGCGCGATCGGCGATCTGCTGAGCATTGCGGCTTTGGTGTTCATAACGCCACAAATTGGCGATGGTGCGCAGCGCCACCAGTAGCGTGGTGGGGCTCACCAGCATGATGTTATTTTTTAATGCTTCGGTGATCAGTTCCGGCTGCCTGTCGAGAGCCAGCAAGAAGGCCGGCTCGACGGGGATAAACATCAGGACGTAATCCAGCGACCGCAGGCCAGGCAACTGCTGATAATCTTTGCGACCCAGCAGGCGAATATGGTTTCGCACCGAGGCGATATGCTCCTGGAGCGCCGACTCGCGAGTGTACTCATCTTCGGCGTTGAAGTAGCGTTCATAGGCCACCAGCGTCATTTTCGCATCAATCACCACATCTTTGCCATGCGGCAAACGCACGATAACGTCGGGCTGCATACGCGCGCGGGTGTCGGTTTCGATACTGACCTGGGTTTCATACTCGTGCCCCTCTCGCAGGCCCGATGCCTCCAGCACGCGAGTTAACACCACTTCGCCCCAGTTACCCTGGGTTTTATTATCGCCTTTCAGCGCCCGGGTCAGGTTTACGGCCTCCTGAGCCATCTGGGCATTAAGCTGCTGAAGATTACGAATTTCATGCGCCAGCGTGTGCCGCTCGCGAGACTCCTGGCCAAAGCTCTCTTGCACCTGGCGGCGAAAGCCATCCAGCTGTTCACGCAGGGGGGCAAGCAGGCCGTTCAGGCTCTGACGGTTTTGCTCATCGGCACGGCGATTGCTCTGTTCGAAGATGCGGTTGGCCAGGTTTTCGAACTGCTCGCTAAGGCGCTGCTCGCTGTTCATCATCTGGCGGATTTTGTCTTCAGCATGCAGTTGGGTCGATTCCAGGCGGGTGGTCACTTCGCGGAGATCGGCCTCCAGCGAGGTGTTAATGTCGCGTAAATTACGCAGTTCGTTATTAAGCAACTCACACTCATCACGCCAGTGTGCGCTTTGGGCAACCTGCTGTTTCACTGCGCTTAATTCAGCAACGATCTCTTCACGTTCCGCCAGCTGGTCGGCTTTTTGTTGGGCATGTTGATAACTGGCAAGCAGCCAGCCTATCGCTACGCTCACCAGTGCCACTACGGCATAAAAAATGACTGAGATATCCACATCGCCCCCTGCATCAAGGTATTACCGGCACAAAATAGAATTGTGCTGTATAAACGTCCACCCTGGAAAGGCTTTTCTGCGAGGGATTACGCAAAGAAAAAGGCCGAACAGGTCGGCCTTTGTCGAAGGGAAACGGCGTTAGATCAGGCGACGCGCTGCTTCAACCACGATTTTCACCGCATGGCTCTCGGTCTGTTTCATGGTTTCGGCGTTCGGGATCTCTTGCTGAGTGCGGTTTACGATAACGCCCGCCACCATACCGGCACGCAGACCCTGGCTTGCGCACATGGTCAGCAGCGTTGCCGACTCCATTTCGTAGTTCATTACGCCCATGGACTGCCACTCTTCCATCGACCCTTTGAAGCGGTTCACCACACGGCCGGAGAAGGTATCGTAACGCTCCTGTCCTGGGTAGAAGGTATCGGAAGAGGCGGTTACGCCCACGTGCGTGGTTGCGCCCACAGATTTCGCCGCTTCAACCAGCGCAGTGGTGCACTCGAAATCAGCCACTGCCGGGAATTCCATCGGGGCAAAGTGCAGACTTGCTCCGTCCAGACGCACGGATGCGGTGGTCACCAGGACATCACCCACGTTGATATGCGGCTGAATAGCGCCGGTGGTGCCAATACGCAGGAAGGTACGAATTCCCAGCTGCGCCAGCTCTTCAACAGCAATTGACGTAGAAGGGCCGCCGATACCGGTAGAGCAGACAATAACTGCTTTGCCGTCCAGCTCTGCACGCCAGGTGGTAAATTCGCGATGCGATGCCAGCTTAACCGGCTTATCCATCAGCGCGGCGATCTTTTCCACACGCTCCGGATCGCCAGGGACGATAGCAAGCGTAGCCCCTTGTAAATCGTTTTTGGTGAGGCCGAGATGAAAAACATCAGACTTGGACATAAGTGACTCCTCTGTGGGTCGGATTGTCAGCAGAAGTAAAAAGGTACTCTACAGAAGCGGAAGGACGATTTACGTGACGCACCTCACCTTGAATGAAAATGATTGCATACCATTTCCATAAAATAGTGATCAACATCACATTTACAAGTTATATCAGCCCTTGCAGCACAAAAGATAGCCGCTTTCGGGCACTGTGGAATAATGACCTGCAGTCTATATTTATATGCACCAATTGGTACGGAGAATGCCATGACTGAAAAATCTGCTTTTGCCCCTGCCGCTGGCCCGCAGGCCGCAACGGTTGTCTCCACCCCGGAACAGTCGATTACCGCCGGTGAGACATCTATTCCGACGCAGGGCGAGAATATGCCTGCCTATCACGCCCGCCCAAAAG
The DNA here is from genome assembly GCF_037152215.1 of Leclercia sp. UBA7405. NCBI lineage: Bacteria > Pseudomonadati > Pseudomonadota > Gammaproteobacteria > Enterobacterales > Enterobacteriaceae > Leclercia > Leclercia sp. UBA7405. The sequence goes on from NZ_JBBCMR010000008.1 coordinate 19,150, forward strand.
ATGCCGAAGGCGCCCTGCCGATCGTGATTGTGGTACAGGAAATCTTTGGCGTGCATGAACATATCCGCGATATCTGCCGCCGTCTGGCGCTGGAGGGCTACCTGGCCGTGGCTCCTGAGCTCTATTTCCGTCAGGGCGATCCCAATGAGTACAGCGACATCCCGACCCTGTTCAGCAACCTGGTGACAAAAGTGCCGGATGCGCAGGTCCTGGCCGACCTCGATCACGTGGCAAACTGGGCAGCCCGCAACGGCGGCGATCCGCATCGTCTGCTGATGACCGGTTTCTGCTGGGGCGGTCGCATTAGCTGGCTCTATGCTGCCCATAACCCGCAGCTGAAGGCGGCGGTGGCATGGTACGGCAAGCTGGTCGGTGAAAAGACCCTTAACTCACCCAAACATCCGGTTGATATCGCCACCGATCTCAATGCCCCCGTGCTGGGGCTGTATGGCGCGGAAGATACGGGCATTCCCCAGGATACCGTCGAGACCATGCGCCAGGCGCTGCGCGCGGCCAACGCGAAGGCGGAGATCGTGGTATATCCTGAGGCGGGCCATGCGTTTAATGCCGATTACCGCCCGAGCTATCATGAAGAGTCAGCCAAAGATGGCTGGCAGAGAATGCTGGGCTGGTTCCGCCAGTACGGGGCGAAAAAAAGTTAAGCGGCTCACAATTCGCACCCTCCGTTCTGCCGGGTGTTTGACTTTTAAACACAATCTGGACGATATAAACAGCACAGGCGTGTAACTACGATCCGTAGGCAAGACCTGAAGCCCATCTCCCTTTCGGGAGAGATGGGCTTCAGGTCTTTTTTTTTTGCTCTGGAGACAGGGGCCAGACATGAATCACTTGCAGACTGCGCTGGACATCATCACCCAGGTGGGCGGTGCTGAAAATATCGAACATATCGAACACTGCTCGACTCGCTTGCGTCTGAGCCTCTACGACAATGGCAAAGTCAACGAGGCTGCGCTGGCAAAGATTGACGGCGTACTCGGCGTGCGTATTAACGTGCAATGCCAGGTGATCATCGGCCATGAGGTGGTGCAGGTCTACGAAGCGGTGCGTTCACTTGCGGGCGAACCGCAGGCTCAGTCCACGCAATCTGTCAGTACCAAAGCCAGCCGTGGCGCTCAGGTGGTGGATTTTGTGATCAGCGTTTTTCAGCCGCTGGTGCCTGCCATCGCAGGCGGTGGGGTGCTGAAATCGTTGCTGTTGCTGCTGGATGTACTGGGCTGGCTGAGCCGGGATAGCGACACCTATAAAGTGCTGGATAACATCGGCTCAGCACCGCTCTGGTTCTTGCCGATTCTGGTGGCGATCACCACCGCCATGAAGTTAAAAGTTAACGTTCTGGTCGCGGTTTCGGCAGTTTCCGTCATGCTCTTACCGGCCATGACCAAACAGCTGGCAGAGGGCACGGCGTTTATGTCGTTTGATCTGCGCAACGTGGCTTACGCATCGCAGGTCTTCCCGGCGATTCTCTGCGTGCTGTTTTACGCCCAGACTGAAAAACTGTTTAACCGCTATTCGCCCGGAGCGCTGCGCATCTTCCTGTCGCCAATGCTGTCGCTGCTGGTGACGGTACCCGTCACGCTGCTCATTCTGGGGCCGCTGGGTTACGAGCTGGGCGCCGGGCTGGCAACGGTGATTCTGTGGCTGTATGGCAAGCTGGGCTTTGTGGCCACCGGCCTGCTTGCCGCTGCCCTCCCCTTTATGGTTGCCGCCGGCATGCACAAACCGATGCTCCCTTATGCCGTCGCGTCGATGAGCCAGTTTGGTCGCGAAATGCTCTATCTGCCTGCGTCGCTGGCGCACAATATTGCCGAATCGGGCGCCTGCCTCGCCATCGCCCTGAAAAGCAAAGACAAAGTATTAAAGTCTACCGCCTTCTCCGCCGGGATCTCTGCGCTGTTTGGCATTACCGAGCCGGCACTTTACGGCGTGACGCTCCTGAACAAAAAAGCGCTCTACAGCGTGATTTTAGGCAGCGTGGTTGGCGGCGCCTTTATCGGCTGGATGGCGATCGAAGCCTTTGCCCTGGTCGGCCCTGGCCTTGCCAGTATCTCCATGTTTGTCTCGCCCGATAACCCAATGAACATCGTCTGGGCGTTTGCTGGCGCCGGGCTCTCTTTTGCTATCGCCTTTATCAGCGCCCTGCTGTTGTGGCGTGATAAAGCGGCGCAAAAAACGGATGAGCTGACCTTCACCCGCCCGATAGAGGGGCAAATCATTCCGCTGGAGAATGTTAATGACGATGTTTTCGCACGCAAAATTATGGGGGATGGCATTGCCATCGTTCCCTCCCAGGGGGTGCTGCGCGCCCCGGCAGACGGCACCGTAGTCAATATATTTGAGAGTGGCCATGCGCTAAGTCTGCTCACCGATGCGGGCGTAGAGTTAATTTTTCACATCGGCATCGACACCATCAAACTTCAGGGCGAGGGCTTCACGCCACAGGTGAAAGAAGGCCAGCACGTGAAGCGCGGCGAAACCTTGATTGAATTTTCTCTCGACACCATCACCGCCGCCGGGCTCGATCCGGTGGTGATGATGGTCGTAACAAACGGCGAACGCTTTTCGCTGACACCAGGCAGTAACGACGATAAAAATCACAATCCTCACATCATCATGACGCTTAAGGAGTCCGTGTAATGGAGAAATCCCTCCCGTTTCCGCAAGGTTTTTTATGGGGCGGTGCCATCGCTGCCAATCAGGCTGAAGGGGCATGGAACGTTGACGGCAAAGGGCCGTCAGTGGCTGATGCCATCACCTGGAAACCGAACCTGTCATTAAAGGATTACGATGGCCATATGGCGCTCACGGACGAGAACATCCGCGATGCGTTTGAAGGTAAGAACGATGCGTTGTACCCCAAACGTCGCGGCATCGATTTCTATCACCACTATAAAGACGACATTGCGCTATTCGCTGAGATGGGTTTTACCGTGCTGCGCGTATCGATTGCCTGGTCACGCATTTTCCCCAATGGTGAAGACGCCGCGCCAAACGAGGCGGGCCTGCGGTTTTATGAAGAGATGTTCCGCGAACTGCGTCGCCATAATATCGAACCGCTGGTGACGCTCTCCCACTATGAGATGCCGCTGGCGCTCAGTGAAAAGTATAACGGCTGGGTCCATCGCAACGTGGTGGATGCCTTTGTGCGCTTCAGTAAAGTCTGTTTCGAGCGCTATAAAGATCTGGTGCGTTACTGGCTTACCTTTAATGAGATCGACAGTATTCACCGTCACCCCTTTACCACCGCCGGTATCCGCGAGGAAAAAAGCGCCCCGGGCAAAGCGAAGCAGGATATCTACCAGGGGCTGCACCACCAGTTCGTTGCCTCAGCGCTGGTCACCCGCGACTGCCATGACATCATCCCGGGCAGCCAGGTGGGCTGTATGCTGACCAAGCTCACCACCTACCCGCACAGCTGCCGTCCGGAAGATGTGGAAGCAACGCTGAAGAAAAACCTTGAGAACTACTTCTATGCCGATGTGCAGGTGTTCGGTGAGTATCCGCCGCTGATCCTGCGCGATCTGGCCCGCCGCGATATTCAAATTGAGATGCTGGCCGACGATCAACGCATTTTAAAAGAGAATACCGTCGATTTTGTCTCATTTAGCTACTACATGTCGCTGACAGAATCCACCGAGCCTGATGTAGAACGTATTCCTGGCAATACCGTCCTCGGCGTGAAAAACCCCTACCTTCCTGCCTCTGAATGGGGCTGGCAGATCGATCCGGTAGGGCTGAAAATCTCGCTGCTTGAACTCTATGACCGTTATCAGAAGCCGCTTTTTATCGTCGAAAATGGGTTAGGTGCCAAAGACGTTGTGGAAGATGGGAAGATTCACGATAGCTATCGTATCGACTATTTCCGCGCCCACTTCGCGCAAACTTTGGCAGCTATTAATGAAGGGGTGGATGTGATGGGATTCACCACCTGGGGCTGCATTGACATTATCAGCGCAGGGACATCACAAATGTCCAAGCGCTATGGCTTTATCTATGTCGACCAGGATGATGAAGGCAAAGGCACCCTCAAGCGCCTGAAAAAGGACTCCTTCTGGTGGTACCAGAAAGTGATTGCCAGCAATGGCGCGGATATGGGCTAAGCGGCGCGGCCGCAGGAAATGACCGTGATTACGATAAAAAAATCGCTTAATAACAGCATGCTGCTGGTCGATCATGACCAGCGTGAGATGATCCTGTTCGGCAAAGGGATCGGTTTTGGCGCAAAACCGGGTACCCCGATCGACCTGAATCAGGTCGAGAAAGTGTTCCTGCCGTTAAACGACCTTAAGTCTCGCCATTTTTTATCGCTGACCGATACGATTCCTGCGGCATTCTTTGAACTCAGCCACGAGATCCTGCTCCTCGCTCGCGGTCTATGCGGCGATAAGCTGAACTCCGTCCTGCTCTTTACCCTTGCCGAACACCTCCATTTTGCCGTGGAGCGCAGCCGCAGCGGCCAGGTCATCCTCAATAAACTGAGCTGGGAGGTGAAGCGCTACTATCCGCAGGAGTACAGCGTTGGGGTGCAGGCGCGGGAGCGGGTCAGCGCGCTATTTGACGTTTCCCTGCCGGAAGATGAAGCCGTGAATATCGCTTTTCATCTCATTAACGCCAGCAGTCAGAGCGACGATAGCCATGCCCATCAACAGGTGGAGTTAGTCAATCGCATCGCGGAGATCGTGCGCTATAAGTTAAGAAACGCCATCGATACCGGATCGGTGAACTATATGCGCTTTATTACCCATCTGCGCTATTTTGCCGAACGCGTGCTGGCAGGAAAAATTGTCTTTAGCGAGACGGAAGATTTTTATCAGGAACTGATGCGTCATCGCCCGGACGCCATGACCGTCGCATGGGTGATTCGGGATTATGTGCAGGAGAAGCATCAGCTCACCTTACCGAAAGATGAGCTGACGTGGTTAAGCATTCATATCAGCCGACTGATGGACGGGCAGGCATAGCCCATCCCAACTTTTGCTTACGCCTGACGTAAGTTGCGCGCGGCTTCTACCATGTTCGCCAGTGCGGCGCGGGTCTCCGGCCAGCCGCGGGTTTTCAGGCCACAGTCCGGATTTACCCACAGGCGTGCGGCCGGAATACGCTGTGCCGCCTTCTGCAGCAGGGCCTCAATCCACTCTACGCTCGGCACGTTTGGCGAGTGAATATCATAAACGCCAGGCCCGATTTCGTTCGGGTAGTCAAATTCCTCGAACGACTCCAGCAGCTCCATATCCGAACGCGAGGTCTCGATGGTGATCACATCAGCATCCAGCGCGGCAATAGCATCCATGATGTCGTTAAATTCGCAGTAGCACATATGGGTGTGGATCTGCGTATCATCCCTGGCCACAGCGGCGTTAATGCGGAAAGCGTCCACGCCCCACTTGAGGTATGCATCCCAGTCGCTGCGGCGCAGCGGCAGACCTTCACGCAGCGCCGGTTCGTCAATCTGGATGATGCCAATGCCCGCCGCTTCCAGATCCGCGACCTCATCCCGCAGCGCCAGCGCGATTTGCTTCGCGATGGTTTCACGGCTGACATCTTCACGGGGGAAGGACCAGCAGAGAATAGTCACCGGGCCGGTGAGCATGCCTTTCACCGGTTTGTCGGTCAGCGACTGTGCATATTTTGCCCACTCGACGGTGATCGCCGCCGGACGGCTGATGTCGCCAATCACCACTGGCGGTTTTACGCATCGGGAGCCGTAGCTCTGTACCCAGCCATTCTGGGTAAAGACAAAGCCATCCAGGTGCTCGCCAAAGTATTCCACCATATCGTTACGTTCAGCCTCACCGTGCACCAGCACGTCCAGGCCTAAGCGCTCCTGCTCCACAATAGCCTGTTTGATGTGCTCAGCGATGCCGGTGCGATAATGGGCGGCATCAAGATTGCCCTTTTTGAAGTCCAGCCGCAGGCCGCGGATCTCCGTGGTTTGCGGGAAGGAGCCGATGGTGGTGGTTGGCCACGCAGGCAGCCTGAAGCGGGCGCGCTGCGCTTCAGCACGTACCGCATAGGGGCTCTGACGCTGGCTGTCCTGGGAGGTAATGGCGGCCAGACGTTGTTCTACCGCCGGATTGTGCACGCGCGCCGAGTGACGACGCGCCTGAATTGGGGCGCTCCACTCGATTATCGCTGCCGTATCACCGCTGTTCAGTGCATCGCGTAGTAAGGCCAGCTCTTCACACTTTTGCAGGGCGAAGGCAAACCAGCTTTTCACCTCTGGGTCCAGACGGGTTTCCACGCTGAGATCGATGGGGCTGTGCAGCAGGGAGCAGGAGGAGGCTACCCACAGTTCACGCAGGCCTGCGATATCGTTAATTTGACCATATTTCTCCGTGAGATCGGCGCGCCAGACGTTACGTCCGTTCACCAGACCGGCAGAAAGCAGCCACTCCGCAGGCAGGCGCTGGTGCAGTTCAGCGACATCATCTTTGCCGTGAACCAGATCGACGTGTAGCCCCTGCACTGGCAGCGCAGTAATAGTGTCGAGGTTCGGTGTGACGCCTTCGAAATAGGTGGTCAGCAGCAACTTCACCTGGCCCGTTAGCGTTTCATACGCCGGTTTGTAAGCATCCAGCCACGCCTGCGGTAGCTCAAGCACCAGCGCCGGCTCGTCGATCTGTACCCACTGAATGCCGCGTTTGCCCAGTTCAATAAGTACCTGTTTATAGACCGGCAGGATCTCGTTCAGCAGGCTCAGGCGATCAAATTGCTCACCCTTCACTTTACCCAGCCACAGGTAAGTGAGCGGGCCCAGCAGCACCGGTTTGACGTGGTGGCCCAGCGCCAGCGCTTCGTCCACTTCCTCCAGAAGCTGGGTCCAGGCCAATTTGAACTGCTGGCCTTTGACAAATTCCGGCACCATATAGTGATAGTTGGTGTTAAACCACTTGGTCATTTCCGCCGCAGCCGCTGGCTCCCCCGTCGGCGCACGGCCACGGCCAATACGGAACAGGGTATCGATATCTACCGATCCATCTTTGTTCTGATGACGAGCCGGCACGTTACCAAGCAGCAGGCTGGTGGTCAGAACATGGTCGTACCAGGCAAAATCCCCTACCGGCAGCAGATCGATGCCCGCCTGTTTTTGCTGCTCCCAGTGGCGTGCGCGCAGCTCGCGTCCGACCGCCAGAAGCTCCTCACGGGTGGCGTTGCCCGCCCAGTAGCGCTCTTGTGCTTTTTTCAATTCGCGGCGCAGGCCAACGCGAGGGAAACCGAGTGTGTGATTGCGGATAGTCATGGTATGCCCCTTATGAAATTCGTTATTTAGACGTCCAGATGTTTACACATCTATAATTGGCAGGTAGTGTATATTCCTCAAGCGCAAAATATTCACGGCGAAGTGAAGGACTTTCATGATTGAGATTAAACACCTGAAAACGCTCCAGGCGTTGCGGAACTGCGGCTCCCTGGCAGCGGCGGCGGCCACGCTGCACCAGACCCAGTCCGCCCTTTCTCACCAGTTCAGCGATCTGGAACAACGCCTTGGCTTTCGTCTGTTTGTGCGCAAGAGCCAGCCTCTGCGCTTTACTCCGCAGGGGGAGATTTTGCTCCAGTTGGCCAATCAGGTCCTGCCGCAAATAGCCAGCGCCCTGCAAGCCTGTAACGAGCCGCAACAGACCAAATTGCGTATCGCCATTGAGTGCCATAGCTGTATTCAGTGGTTGACGCCCGCGCTTGAGAACTTCCGCCAGAAATGGCCGCAGGTTGAGATGGACTTTAAATCTGGCGTGACCTTTGATCCGCAGCCCTCGCTCCAGCAGGGCGAGCTGGATCTGGTGATGACCTCAGACATTCTGCCGCGCAGCGGTCTGCACTATTCGCCGATGTTTGATTTTGAAGTGCGTCTGGTGCTGGCGCCGGATCACCCTCTGGCCAGCAAAACGCGCATTACCCCGGAAGATCTGGCGACGGAAACCCTGTTGATTTATCCGGTGCAGCGCAGTCGCCTGGATATCTGGCGTCACTTCCTGCAGCCCGCGGGCATTAGCCCGCAGCTGAAAAGTGTGGATAACACCCTGTTGTTGATTCAGATGGTGGCGGCCAGCATGGGGATCGCCGCGCTGCCGCACTGGGTAGTGGAGAGTTTTGAACGCCAGGGTCTGGTGGTGACTAAGACCCTGGGCGATGGGCTGTGGAGCCGGCTATACTCTGCCGTGCGCGATGGCGAGCAGCGTCAGCCGGTAACGGAGGCGTTTATTCGCTCAGCGCGGAACCACGCGTGCGACCATCTTCCGTTTGTACGGAGCGCGGAGCGACCCAACGCCGATGTACCCACAGCGAAGCCAGGATCACTGTTCCCCCAATAACGAAGCTGGGCCAGTGCGGTTGTTCCTGCCAGATGGCCAGATTCACCAGCAGCCCTGCGGGCACATGCACGTTGTTCATAATACCCAGCGTCCCGGCGTCGACCTGCGTTGCCCCATAGTTCCACATGAAATAACCCAAACCGGAGGCCACCACACCCAGCCAGACCAGCACACCCCACTGTAGGGAGGTCGTTGGCAGTTTTTGCGGATTTCCCAACATAAACCACGCCGCCACCGCCACAATCGCCGCGCCCATATAAAACCAGGCAAACGCATTGTGCTGGGGCATCGGACGCGTTTCCATCAGCCGTTTATAACCCACCATACCGATGGCAAAGCTAATATTTGCCAGCTGAACGAACATCAGTCCGGTCCAGAAATGATCGCTCACTTTGTCGTAGCGGATGATCGCCGCGCCCACTACCGCCAGCGCCGCGCTGAGCAGGTAGCCCCAGCGCAGACGGCGTTTACTGAGCAGATCGTAAATCAGCGTGATATAGAGCGGCGTTAGCACCGTAAAGAGCAGAAACTCCGACACCGACAGGTAGATGTAGGCCCGAAAGCTAAAGAGGTACATGATGCCAAGCTGCATCGCCCCTACCAGCATGTACAGCAGAAGGGTTTGCAGCGACTGTCCGCGAGTGCGCAGAAATGGCAGGAACACTAGCGCAGCCAGTCCAACGCGCATCAGCACAGAGAAATAGCTGTCAACTGACCCGGCAAGATATTCGCCGATCAGGCTAAACGAGAAGGCCCACAGAATAGTGGTGATGATGAGTAGCGCCACAATGCTTGTCTCTCAGAAAGAAGGACAGGCATTGTAGCGAACTCTTTAGTTGACAACTGAGCAATAAACAACCAAATGAAGATTATTCAAGAAACAGTTTGCGCAGGTATTTCGGCACGGCGTTATCACCATTAGTGCCTATCACTTCCAGCTCCGGATGCAGATCTTTCAGGCGCTGATGAGCGTTGTCCATAATGCAGCCCTTCCCCGCCATGGAGAGCATTTCGGCGTCGTTCATGCCATCGCCAAAGGCGATGCAATCTTTCAGCTCAAAACCCAGACGTTTGGCGACCGCTTCCAGGGCATGACCTTTTGAGACGCCACCGGCCATGACTTCCAGGCAGGTCAGCGTGGAGAAGCTAACGTTGACGCGATCGCCCCAGCGCGCGTTGATGGCCTGCTCAAGCGGCAGCAGCGCCTCGTGGGTGTCACAGGTGAAGAAAACTTTGCTAATCCCTTCTGGCTCCAGTAGACCAGGCTCATAAAGGGAGTAGTTAAACACCGCCTCTTTGAAGAAACGCATCTCGTCCGGGCGATGGCGGTTCATAAACCACTCATCATCGCGATAGACGTTAGTGATGATATCCGGGTTGTTATACATCATGCCAAAGAGATCGACGGCAATGTCGCGATCCAGGTTGTGGGTGAAGATCAAATTACCATCGGTATCGTGAACACGCGCACCGTTGGAGGTGATCATATAGGCTTTGATGTCGAGGTTATCGCGGATCTGCCCCACATCTACATGGTGGCGACCGGTCGCGAAGACAAAGTTCACGCCACGCGCGGTCAGGAGTTTTAGGGTCTCTTTCGCGTAAGGCGATAAGGTGTGGTCGGGTGAGAGCAGCGTGCCGTCGAGATCAGACGCAACAACCTGGTACATAAGAAAATTTAACCTCTGGTGAATATCAATTATGCCGGTCGAAAAAACCGACGATGGCGTTGAGCGCAACTGAGCGCATATCGTCCTTTTCGAAAAGGATCTCATGGTACGCGCCTTTTATGACCATCGGCTTACCCCCTTCACAAGGGTGACCGGCGGCGGCACGCAATTCACAAAAGCGGTCGTGCATGCGGTTATCGACCACACGCTCCTCTTCCGCCTGAATCAGGAGTGTTGGAGTCGCATCATCTGCGACCCCGGCCAGCACCTGCTCACCGGCCAGAATGCCTTCCCGCACCCAGTGCCAGGTGGGGCCACCGACGCGTAAACGCGGCTCGTCGGCATAAAAGCGTAAATTCCGGCGATAACGCTGGCGACTATGGGTCAAGACGTTAATGGCAAAGGGCAGCGCACGCCAGCGCCCGGTGCCTATGGCATAGCCCTCACGAATGCGCTGATGGCCCTCAGCCCAGTCGAGAATGTGGCGCACCATCCAGTCGGGTAAACGTATGATGATGCCAAACATCGGTGCCGTGAGCGCAATGGCATCGCACTGATGCACATGGCGTTGTAAAAAGAGCGTTGAGATGGCACCGCCCATGGAGTGAGCAAGGATATAACGCTTGCGCCATGGGCCGGGCAGGACCTCCTGAGTCCAGAACGCGGCCAGATCCTCAACATAATCGCTGAAGTGATCAACATGTCCACGATGCGTATCGGACAGCATACGACCCGACAACCCTTGCCCACGATGGTCGATAATTAAAACATCAAATCCCATGTGGAACAGGTCATAGGCCAGCTCGGCATATTTTACGTAGCTTTCGATACGGCCTGGACAGACAACGATAACGCGATCGTTTTTCTCATCCCGAAAACGCACAAAGCGCACGGGAATCTCATTCACACCCGTAAACTCATCTTCCTCACGCTGACGCCAGAAATCGGTCAGCGGCCCCATGGAGAAAGCAGCAAAAGTGTTTTCTCGAGTTTCCCAGTCCTTTTTCTGCTGAAACATCGGGTTTCCACCCCCGTAAGCCAAGGAATATCGTTTTTTCGCAGCAGCTCACAAAACGAGCCGACATTAGCGTATTGTGGCATAAAAACAGACGTTCCGGGAGTTTCAAATGACCTTCGAATGGTGGTTCGCCTACCTGCTCACTTCTATCATCCTCAGCCTTTCACCGGGTTCTGGCGCGATTAATACCATGACGACCTCTATCAGCCATGGCTATCGCGGTGCCGCGTCGTCTATTGCCGGTTTGCAGACCGGGCTGGGTATTCATATTGTGCTGGTCGGGATTGGTCTGGGTACGCTTTTCTCCCGCTCGGTACTGGCATTTGAAGTGTTGAAGTGGGCAGGTGCCGCCTACCTGATCTGGCTGGGTATTCAGCAGTGGCGCGCAGCCGGTTCGCTGGACTTAAACACGCTGGCGGTGAGCCAGAATCGTAGCCGCCTGTTTAAACGCGCGGTGTTTGTAAACCTGACCAATCCGAAGAGCATTGTGTTTCTCGCCGCCCTCTTCCCGCAATTCATCGTCCCTCATCAACCTCAGGTAATACAGTATGTGGTGCTCGGTGCTACCACTATTATCGTCGATATCATTGTGATGATTGGTTACGCGACCCTGGCGCAGCGGATTGCCGCGTGGATTAAAGGGCCAAAACAGATGAAGGCCCTCAACAAAGTCTTCGGTTCACTGTTCGTGCTGGTGGGGGCGCTATTGGCCTCGGCACGGCATGCGTAACGAGAATGTATTGTGTATGAAATCCGGCGCACAGCGCGCCGGAAAATAGCGAAAGAAGGAGAAGCAATAAAATACCGAGTGTGGCACGACGGTAAAGAGTATTTGCCAGAATAATATTTAAATAGTAAAGAATAAGTTTTAGTACGGTATTCACAACCACAGGTTGATCTGACAATAAATAAGAATACAACCCTACCGATAACATTTAGTTTTATATTCCAATAAAGTCTTATTTTTAGTGCTTTTAGCTAATGGTCAAGGAAGAGACATGAGGCGTATAAAAAAATAACCCTGCAACTTTAACCGAAATAAAAAACCACAGATTGATTAAATACAGACATTTCATTCCGTCAAATTGTAACTAACAGACAAAACCCGGCAAGCAACGTCAGTGCAATCGCGTCTTGAAATTACGCACACCAAACCTATAATTCCGACTGCTTTTTTTATTGCTGAGTGGACTGGTTATAATTACAGGACAAAGTGGTGATATGATTTATCAGCCATATGCTTTTTTAATTGATAATGTCATCCATATAGATATCAAGAAAGGTTGTATTTTCAGAATAGATAGCGTTGATAAAAATAATGAGTTGTCGTTAGGTATTCTGTATTTGAATGACACCATGATGTCTCTGCTTTCCTATCTCTTAATCCATGCACAAAAAAGGTATATCACCAAAGAAGAGGTACTGATAAAAGTATGGGACGAGAACAACCTCAGTTCATCGGGGACACGGTTATGGCAGGTCTTTACGACTTTGAAACAGAAGCTTGCTTTGCTTCACTTGCCGGAAAACTTGATTGAGTATGAAAAAAGAAAAGGATACATCATTAAACATGACAATATCCTGACACTCTATTATAAGGAAACTGAGAACAGTCAGCTGACAGTATCCGCGGTTAAACAACGTCGTGCCAGCACCTTCATCAGCCTCCATCAATAGTAATATTTTAAGATGAGAGCGCATTTTTAAAATCAGCGCTTACCTGAGCAACGCAATCAAATGAGAAATTAATATTCATTGTGCGAATAAAACAATGAATATTAATTTACTCTGGAACTTATTATTTAAAGATTTTCTGACAGGATGTTGGAGCATATCCCATGGATGGCGCGTTGAAAAACTCATATATCTCACTGAATTTGTCTCTTGCAGATCGGCATCAGCAAGACACTTTTTTCGATCGTGGTCACACCCGCGGTCCCTTTAAGCAATATCACTTAGCTACGCCCAGCAATACACCCGAGCGGCGACCGCTTCTCAGGATGTGAAGCATTCACTTAATTCACTATTTCAATAACAAAATTTCAGATTTCATTTAATTGGCAGGAGCCATAATGAATAAAATATATCGATTGATCTGGAACCCAGCATTACGTACCTGGGTTGCCGTGAGCGAATTTGCAAAAGCGAATGGAAAAGGTAAATCCGGGCGCACGGGCTTAAGTGCAACTGCCGTTAGCCTTATCGGCGCGTTGACCCTTTCGTCGCTAGTAAGTACCAGCGCATACGCTGATGATCCCGTCACCACCAGTACTGACCCCGACTCGGTGACGATTGGTACCAACGCAGAGACCGGCGACACCACCACTCTGGACGCGAATACCATCACCACAGGCAATACCAATGTTAACCAGCAGGAGCTGTCTAACGTCGCAGTTGGCGAAAGCGCTAAAGCGGCTATGGGTGGTATCGCGCTTGGCGATCACGCTGACGCAGATACCAGCACCTCGCAGACACCCGGCGGCAGTGTGGCAATTGGCGCCTATGCTACGGCAAACAAAAGCGGCGGGGCGACGGCGATCGGCTTAGCCTCTGAAGCAGACGGACAAAACGCGGTCGCCTTTGGTGCTGGCGCGCACGCTAACCGTAGCGGCGATATCGCCATCGGCTACAGCTCCACTTCCGGCACCTACACCAGCACCCAGAACAGTAATGATCTCGAAGGAGAAAATATTTCGCTGGGTAACTGGTCAACCGCCTATGGTGGACAGGCCCTGGCGGTGGGTAACCATGCCGAAGCTACGGCAAAATCCAGCATGGCGCTGGGCATCGGTAGCCGGGCATACGGTGTAGAGTCGTTATCCATAGGGAGTGATTCAACCTCCTCGGGTAATAACTCTCTCGCAATTGGCAGTGACTCTACCGCAACCGGTGTGGATGCCCAGGCGATTGGCAACAGCGCAACTGCGTCTGGTGAAAGCTCGCTGGCCATTGGCAGCCACGCCAGTTCCAGCGACAAGCAAAGTTTCGCCGTAGGCTATAAAGCTCAGGCAACCAAAGCGGACACCGTTGCACTGGGGACCCAGGCCAAAGCACAGGCAGATAGAGCACTGTCGTTTGGCTACAACTCTTCCGCCACGAAAAACGATGCTATCGCGATGGGCTCAAACGCCAAAGCTCAGGGGATGTCTTCCCTGGCCTTCGGTACCAACGCGACCTCCGCAGATGATAACAGCGTGGCCCTGGGGTCAAACTCCCTGACCGCAGCGGCCATAGGGACGCAAGATATCACTATCGATGGCAAAACCTACGCATTCGCGGGTACGGCACCGCTCAGCACCGTCAGTATCGGTAAAAAAGATGCGGAACGGACACTGACTAACCTGGCCGCAGGCCGTATTAGCAAAACCAGTACCGATGCGATCAACGGTTCGCAGCTTTTTGCCGCCACACAAGCGACAGAAGCGCTTGCCAATGTCGCGGTTAAATACGACCTGAACCAGGACAGCACAGTTAATTACGATAGCATTACCCTTAACGGCGATGCGTATGACAGTACCGACAACAGTGGCGGCACCACCATCACTAACATTGCTCGCGGGGTCGATGACAGCGATGCGGTGAATATGTCTCAGCTTAACGAGACCAACGCCGACGTGGCAGACGTCACGAACATCATTAACAACATCGCCGGCGACACCAGCACGACCTACACCGATCTGAACGGCAAAGGTATCCGCTATGCGCGGACCAACGAGAAAGGGCTGACCCAGGCCGATGCCTACGCGAAAGGTAAGGGCAGTTCCGCGGTCGGCTATAACGCCACCGCCATAGGCGAAAACAGCCTTGCCCTCGGCTATAACGCCAAAGCCAACAACGCGAAAGACGTGGCGCTGGGCGCTGACGCAACCACCGCTGCGGCCATCGCGACCACCGGCACGACCCTGCGCGGCAAGGCTTATACCTTTGCGGGCGTCGCCCCTGCAAGCACCGTCAGTATCGGCAGCGTGGGCAAGGAGCGTACTCTCACCAATCTCGCTGCCGGACGCCTCAGCGCCACCAGCACCGATGCGGTGAACGGCTCACAGCTGTATGCCACCAACCAGGCCCTTGAAGACGTTGCCGAGCAGCAAGGTTTTGCTGTCATGTACGACACTAACAGCGGCGGTACGGTTAACCGCAACAGCGTGACGATGGGCGGCACCACCTATAACAGCACGACGAAAACGGGCGGCACCACTATCACTAACGTTGCCCGGGGGGTGAATGACAGCGATGCGGTGAATATGTCTCAGCTTAACGAGACCAACGCCGACGTGGCAGACGTCACCAACATCGTTAACAACATCGCCGGCGACACCAGCACGACCTACACCGATCTGAACGGCAAAGGTATCCGCTATGCGCGGACCAACGAGAAAGGGCTGACCCAGGCCGATGCCTATGCGAAAGGTAAAGGCAGCTCCGCCGTCGGCTATAGCGCCACCGCCATAGGCGAAAACAGCCTTGCCCTCGGCTATAACGCCAAAGCCAACAATGCTAAAGACGTGGCGCTGGGCTCTGACTCACTCACCGCTGCGGCCGTTGCGACCACCGGCACGACCCTGCGCGGCACGGCTTATACCTTCGCGGGTGCCGCCCCTACAAGTACCGTCAGTATCGGCAGCGTAGGCAAGGAGCGTACTCTCACCAATCTCGCTGCCGGACGCCTCAGCGCCACCAGCACCGATGCGGTGAATGGCTCTCAGCTATATGCCACCAACCAGGCCATTGAAGGGATATCTGGTGATATTTCCGATCTCAGCGATCTGGCGGTCAAATACGACACCAATCCGGACGGCACCATCAACTACAACCGCGTGTCCATGGGCGGCACCACCTATAACAGTACGACGAAAGCGGGCGGTACCACCCTCACTAACGTCGCTTACGGGGTGAATGACAGCGATGCGGTAAACGTACAGCAACTCAGAGACGCCACCAGCGATATGTATAACAACGGGGTGAAGTATTTCCACGCTAACTCCACCAAAGCAGATTCCGTTGCCACCGGCACCGACTCCATTGCGGTAGGTCCGGCTGCAAAATCGGTGGGCGAAAGTTCGATTGCCATGGGTAACGCGGCCACGTCAACCGGCGCAGGCAGTATGGCGATGGGGCAGAACGCACGGTCAACCGGCGAAAACAGCGTTGCCATTGGCGCTGGCGCGGTCGCTAACAATAAGGGTGACGTGGCGCTGGGCGCAGGAGCCACCACGGAGCGTGCCGTGGGTACTCAGGGCGTAACCATTCGCGGCAACGACTATCAATTTGCCGGCACAACGCCGGCGGGCACCGTCAGCGTAGGCAGCCTGGATAACGAACGCACCATCACCAACGTTGCAGCGGGCCGTATCAGCGCCACCAGCACGGATGCCGTGAACGGCTCGCAGCTGTATGCCACAAATCAGGCGATCGAAGCCATCAACACCAATTTCTCCGGTCTGGATAACTCCGTGGTGAAATATGTGGTAAACGGCGATGGATCCATTGATTACAGCAAAATAGCGCTGGCGGGCGATACCTACGATCAATCCACTAAAACCGGCGGTACCACCATTACTAACGTTGCGGCGGGCGTCAATGCCAGCGATGCCGTAAATAAGCAGCAGCTGGATGAAGTCAGCCTGAACGTGACCAACATTGCCGAGGGCAAGGACGGTATGTTCCAGGTGAATAACACCAGTAACCTGCCGAAGCCGAAACCGACGGGCCAGAATTCCATCGCTGGCGGCGCAGGCGCGGTGGCCAGCGCAACAAACAGCATGGCCCTGGGTAACAGCGCGAAGGCTACCCACAGCAACGCCGTGGCGCTAGGAACAAACTCCGTTACCGATCGTGATAACAGCGTTTCCATGGGATACGCGGGCGGCGAGCGTCAGATCACTCACGTGGCAGCCGGTACCGCAGCCACCGATGCCGTCAACGTGGGTCAGTTGAAACAGAGCATGGGCGATTCTTACACCTATACCAATAACAAATTTGGCGAACTGAAAGAGATGATTGCCGATCAGGACGACAAGCTGAGCGCGGGTATCGCCGGCGCGATGGCCATGGCGAGCTTGCCACAGCCTTATTCGCCAGGCGCCAGCATGTTCAGCATGGCGGGGGGAACCTATCAGGGCGAGTCTGCGATTGCGATGGGGGTATCAACCGTCTCTGACAATGGTAAATGGGTCACGAAGTTGTCTGGCTCCTCTAACAGCCAGGGCGATCTGGGTGGTTCTGTTGGCATTGGCTATCAGTGGTAAGTCTGAATTAACAAACATCTCCGGCGAACACGCCGGAGAGTAAAAGAGAAATTATGATGAATTGTAAAAAGATGACCCGACTGGCGCTGCTTATTGGCAGCATGGCTTTGCTTACCGCCTGTACCCGCGCTGTTAGCGATGTAAATGGTGAAGGGAAGACCGATAACGCGATATTCCCGGATAAATCGCACGCAGTACGTACTGACGGCAGCTTCGTGAATAAAGACAATCTTAACGAGATGCACGCAGGTTTAACCAAAGCGCAGATCTATGAGCTGCTCGGCGCACCGCATTTCAGTGAAGGCATGTTTCGCGTGAAAGAGTGGGATTATATTTTCCACTTCACCCAGCCAGATCACAGCGTGCGTACCTGTCAGTACAAGGTGCTGTTCGACTCACAGATGAAGGCGCAAAGTTTCTATTTCCTGCCTGAAAACTGCCTGACGCCGCAGGCAAAACCGCAGCAACCTGTTGCGGTCGTTCAGAAAGAGCTGAGTGCAGAAAGCCTGTTTGCCTTTGGTAGCGCAGCGTTGAGTCCGGAGGGCATCAAGCAGATGAATCTCATCAGCGGCGGGCTGAAGGCTGAAACACAGCAAGGTAAACACCTGATCGTTAAAGGCCATACTGACCGTATCGGCGACGAGGCCAGCAATATGACGCTGTCCAAAGCACGCGCGGAATCGGTGAAGCGCCAGCTCATTGAAAACGGGATTGATGCCACCCGCATCGAAACCGAAGGTCTGGGCGAAAGTATGCCGCGCGTTGATTGTCCGGGTGTCGCCACATCACATGTCATTGAATGCCTGGCCCCCAATCGCCGCATGACGATTGAAATCGTGGCTGATAACGCAGGTAAATAACGTCATGCGCCTCACTCTAATCAAGACCGCCGTCGGCGGTCTTTCTTTACTGACCGCAGCCACCGGCTTTGCGGCTTCCCAGGATCTGCCCGTCAGATTTGTTAGCGTGCCCGCTTATAGCATTATTACCGATACCCTGTTCAATTTGACGCCTCAGGTTGCAGGAAAACGTAATACCTTTTTGATGCAGCAAATTTGCGATTTAGCGCGTGGCGATGCGACCCAGCAGGAGGTGAATCAGCGACTTATCCAGAATAAAGTTGACCCGATGCAGCTCGCGAAATTAGGCGTGCCGGGCATGCTGGTGTTAAAAAGCGAGCGTGAGGAGCGCCAGCTCGCCTGTGCGGCGTTTCTGGCGACGTCGCTCTTCCAGCCGGTAGATATGACAAGTTACTACCTGCAGGACAAAAAGGAGAAGGAGAAATCCAGCTGGTTACCCTGGCGCCCGACGAAAGAGGAGCGGACAGAAAAGAGCGACTTTTTGAGGGATCGATTTATCCATGATGCACAGGTTCAGCTCGCGGTCGCGCGCGCCACGGCTCAGCTTTATGCCGTTATCGCGCAGAATATCCCCCCGCAGCCAATCGGCGACTGGAAGACCAGGCAACAACAAATCACAGACGTCGTTAAACACTATGCGCCGGACTATCTCAACGCCATCACCAGTTTTTACAAAGCCGAAGGCAGTGGTGCACTGACGCTGGATTACGTTACCAGCAACAGCTACAGCGTTCGCAATACCTTTGGCAACCGGCTGGTCAAAAATAGTGAAGATGTTGAGCTCTATTCCCGGGGCGTGACCTGGTTCGGCAAGGGCATGATTATTGGCAAAAGCTATTTTGTCGATATTGCGATTCTTGCCGCACCCGCGCATGACGATGCAGAGCAGAAGAAGAAGTAAAGGCAAGATGGCGTACAGGGTCCTGTACGCCATTGAAGCAATTAGCGAGAGATGATGAGGTGAATACCAAAGCCCGCAAAGAGTGCACCAGCAAAGCCATCGATCCACTTCGCAATGCGCTGATAACCACGGCGCATTGCCGGCAGGGCAAACAGGCTTGCTACCAGGGTGAACCAGGCAAAGGTTTCCACCACAATCAGCAGGAAGATGCCCCAGCGCGCACCCGCGCCGACGCTGTCGCCCACAAAGAGTGAGAACACCGAGCCGAAGTAGATAATCGCTTTCGGGTTCGCCAGGTTCGTCAGCAGCCCTTTCATAAAGCTACGACCGCCGGTAGCCAGCTCAACTTTTGGCTCCTGCGGCGTTGCTACCTCTTTTTTCAGCGCGCCGCGCAGCATCTGGTAGCCCATCCAGCACAGATACAGGCCACCGCCGACCATGATGATGTTATGCAGCCAGGCCATCTTCGCCAGAATCAAGTTCAGACCAAGCAGCGCCACCGCCGCCCAGACCATGACGCCCATGGTAATGCCGAGTACGCCCATCATCGCCTCTTTGCGGGAGCGGCTGACGGCAGTTTGCGATACGAAGAAAAAGTCAGGGCCGGGGCTCATCAGCGCAACGATGTGCACTAATGCCACGGTGAGAAATAGCATTAACATAATTAGCTCGCGGGGAAATAATACAGTGAGTCATCATACTGGCACTTTTTTGGCCGGCTGACTACTCCTCATCATCACCATCGGCATGAGAGCGAATAAGCGCCATAAACTCCTTGCCGAAACGCTCGAGCTTGCGCGTGCCAACACCGTTGACGCTGAGCATTTCACCGGCGCTAAGCGGCATCTGCTCGGCCATCTCTATCAGCGTCGCGTCGTTAAAGACCACGTACGGCGGGATGTTCTCCTCATCGGCGATGGCTTTACGCAGCTTGCGCAGTTTGGCAAACAGCTTCCGGTCGTAGTTGCCGCCGTAAGATTTCTGCATTACGCGCGGCTTCAGGGCAATCACGCGCGGCACGGCGAGCTTCAGTTCAATTTCGCCGCGCAGCACCGGGCGTGCCGCTTCGGTCAGCTGCAGCGCCGAGTGCTGGGCAATGTTTTGCGTAGCGAACCCCATGTGGATCAGCTGGCGGATAATGCTGACCCAGTGCTCGTGGCTCTGGTCTTTACCGATGCCGTAGACAGGCAGCTTGTCGTGGCCCATATCACGGATACGCTGATTATTCGCGCCGCGCAGCACTTCCACCACGTAGCCCATCCCGAAGCGTTGATTGACACGATAGATCGTCGAGAGCGCCTTGCGCGCGTCCATCAGGCCATCGTACTGCTTCGGTGGGTCGAGGCAGATATCGCAGTTACCGCACGATTCCTGTCGTCCTTCACCAAAGTAGTTGAGCAGCACCAGACGGCGGCAGGTTTGCGCTTCGGCAAAGGCCCCCATCGCGTTCAGTTTGTGGCGCTCAATGTCCTGCAGCTGCCCCTGCGGTTTCTCTTCCAGGCAGCGGCGCAGCCACGCCATATCCGCCGGATCGTAAAACAGCATCGCTTCCGCAGGCAGGCCGTCACGCCCGGCGCGGCCCGTTTCCTGATAGTAAGATTCGATATTGCGCGGGATGTCGAAATGCACCACAAAGCGCACGTTGGGCTTGTTGATCCCCATGCCGAACGCCACCGTCGCAACAACGATTTGCAGATCGTCGCGCTGGAATTTCTCCTGCACGTCGGCGCGGATGTGGTTTTCTAACCCGGCATGATAGGCTGCGGCGCTGAAGCCACGGTTTTGCAGGCGCGCGGCGGTGTCTTCCACCTTCGCGCGGCTGTTGCAGTAGATGATGCCCGACTTACCGCGTTGCTCCTGGACGTAGCGTAAGAGCTGATCCAGCGGCTTGAACTTCTCCATCAGCATGTAGCGGATGTTAGGGCGATCGAAGCTGCTAACCTGGATAAAGGGGTCGTTCAGCCCCAGCAGTCGGACGATATCCAGACGGGTCGTGTCATCTGCCGTGGCGGTCAGCGCCATAAAGGGCAGCGCCGGGAAGCGCTGGCGCAACTGACCGAGCGCGGCATACTCCGGACGGAAATCATGCCCCCACTGGGAGATGCAGTGCGCTTCATCCACCGCCAACAGCACCGGGTTCCAGTGCGTCAAATGGTCGAGGAAGTTATCCAGCATCAGCCGCTCTGGAGCGATATAAAGAAGACGGATCTGCCCGGTACGGCAACCGGCCATCACCTCTTGCTGCTGCTCGCGGGTTTGCGTCGAGTTCAGGCAGGCCGCTGCCACGCCGTTAGCCAGCAGTTGATCGACCTGGTCTTTCATCAACGAGATAAGCGGAGAGACCACCACCGTCAGGCCGTTAAGCACCAGCGCGGGCACTTGATAACAGAGCGACTTCCCGCCGCCGGTGGGCATCACGACCAGGCAATCACGCCCTTCGAGGACGGCATCGATGATGGTCTCCTGGCCCGGGCGGAATTGCTGGTAGCCAAAGGTCTCATGCAGAACCTGTTTAGCCAGCAATGTCTGATTCAAAACTTCCGCCTGCGCCACATTAACCACCTGCCTGAAATAAAAACAGGCGCTATTTTCAGCGCCTGAGAGAGAAACTTCAACGATTAAGACAAAAACATTCGAGGATGCTAGAAAAGATCGTTCAGCATCACGCCCACACCGACGCGGGTCTGGTTGAAGTTATAGTCGATAAGTGACTCGCCATAGCCGCTATATACCTGAGTATAAAGGCGTACATGCCTGGTCATTGGATAGCTGAGGCCAATCTCCGCACCGCCGTAGCCGGTATTCCAGTTGTACTGCCCTTTCGCGCTTAATACTGCCTCGCCCAGTTGATAACCCACGCGCAGCTGGTAATAACCCATATATTTGGTGATATCCGGGTTATCGTCGGTATCGCCCACGACGTACCAGGGCTTCACTTCAACCAGCCAGTTGCCGTTTTGCGCCGCCAGTCGGGTGTACAGACGGTTCCAGCTACGTGAGGTCGGGTCTGAACGTCCATTGGAGTCGTGGTTATAACCAAACTCCACATCGCGCAGCGTCCAGCCAGCAAATTCATAGTCAGTCGCAAAGCCGAGGAACAACTGCGGTTCGTAGTTGGTCTCGCGGAACGGCGATGATTCACCGCTGTTTGAGAGCTGCCACCAGGATTTCTGCGTATATGAGGCGCCCAGCACCGAATTCGGCCCCAGAATACCGCGCCAGAACGGGAAGGCCAGGCTCAGTTGAAATTTTACCTCATCTTTACGCGCGTTATCAGACCAGTTGTAGGTGCTAATAGCTTCTTTGTTCAGGTCGCTGGTGGTCGTGTAAAGCAGGTAGTTAGTGTCGTATGGATAGAGCGTAAATGGGTTGTCATGCTCCTGCAGCAGGTTAGCGATGATGCTCCCGCGTACCGCCGGGGCATCGTGCACCTCTTTAACGGTCGCTTCCTGCGCATAAGCTGTGAAAGGCAGCGCAACCGCTGCAAGTAACCAGACCAGATACGTCCGCATCGGTGGTGTTCTCCAGGTAGATAGTTTTTAAGAATAATTTTGCCCACCACATTCTACATATTTATTTGCCGTCTGCTGCATCCAGATGTCTTAAAGTGGTAAATCGCGTTGGCGAGGGATAAAATCAACATTTTATTAACAATAAGGATCTGTTGTGCCATGTCAGCCACGCTAACTGCGGAACAAGCTCTGAAGCTGGTCGGTGAGATTTTTGTCTATCACATGCCATTTAACCGCGCACTGGGCCTGGAGCTGGAGCGCTACGAGAAGGATTTTGCGCAGCTCAGTTTCAATAACCAGCCGATGATGGTGGGAAACTGGGCGCAGAGTATTCTGCACGGCGGGGTGATTGCCTCAGCGCTGGATGTCGCCGCCGGGCTGGT
Organism: Leclercia sp. UBA7405; assembly: GCF_037152215.1. Taxonomy (NCBI): domain Bacteria; kingdom Pseudomonadati; phylum Pseudomonadota; class Gammaproteobacteria; order Enterobacterales; family Enterobacteriaceae; genus Leclercia; species Leclercia sp. UBA7405. Next base: position 42,069 of record NZ_JBBCMR010000008.1, read on the forward strand.
CTGCGTGGGTAGCACCTTAACGCGCCACGAGACCATCAACGAAGATGAACTGCGTCAACGTTTATCAAGAATGGGCACGATCGATTTACGCGTTGACTACCTGCGGCCCGGCCGCGGAAATCGCTTCACCTGCACCAGCAGTCTGCTGCGGGCGGGTAACAAAGTCGCCGTTGCCCGCGTAGAGCTGCATAACGACGAGCAGGTTTATATCGCCAGCGCAACAGCCACTTATATGGTGGGTTGAGGCGAAAAAATCGGGTAAAGTGAGTTCACTTATTTGTAACGGATTTTCCCGATGGATGCTAAACAGACGCGGCAGGGCGTTTTACTCGCTCTTGCCGCTTATTTTATTTGGGGTATCGCACCGGCGTACTTCAAACTGATCGCCTACGTGCCGGCGGACGAGATCCTCACTCACCGCGTTATCTGGTCCTTCTTCTTTATGATTGCGCTGATGAGTATCAGCCGTCAGTGGTCGGGCGTTAAAACGCTGCTCAAAACGCCGAAAAAGGTCTTTCTGCTGGCGCTCTCTGCCGTGTTAATTGGCGGCAACTGGCTGCTGTTTATCTGGGCTGTGAATAACCATCACATGCTCGAAGCAAGCCTGGGTTATTTTATTAACCCGCTGGTGAACATTGTGCTGGGGATGATTTTCCTCGGCGAGCGCTTCCGCCGGATGCAGTGGGTGGCGGTACTTCTCGCCTTCTGCGGGGTGCTGGTCCAGCTATGGACGTTCGGCTCGCTGCCTGTCATTGCGCTGGGGCTGGCGTTCAGCTTTGCTTTCTACGGCCTGGTGCGCAAAAAAATCGCCGTCGAAGCGCAGACCGGAATGCTGTTCGAAACTTTGTGGCTGTTGCCGGTCGCCGCGATTTATCTGTTTGGCATTGCCGATAGCGCCACCAGCCATATGGGCGGCAATCCATGGTCGCTGAACCTGATGCTGATGGCCGCAGGTGTCGTCACTACGATCCCGCTGCTGTGCTTTACCGGTGCGGCAACGCGCCTGCGCCTTTCCACGCTGGGCTTCTTCCAGTACATCGGCCCCACGCTGATGTTCCTGCTGGCGGTGGTGTTTTACGGTGAAGTACCGGGTGCGGATAAGATGGTGACGTTTGCGTTTATCTGGGTCGCACTGGCGATTTTCGTTGCCGATGCGATTTATACCCAGCGTCGCGTAAAAAGAGGATTGTAGTATTTCACCCTCTCCCCATGGAGAGGGTGATGTGTTTACAGCCAGTTACGGCGCTTGAAGTAGAGGTAAGGCGCCAGCCCGGCGAGGATCATAAAGACAATCGCGCCCGGATAGCCAAAGCTCCACTTCAGCTCCGGCATAAACTCAAAGTTCATTCCGTAGCTTGAGGCCACCAGCGTCGGTGGCAGGAACACGACCGATACCACCGAGAAGATCTTGATGATGCGGTTCTGCTCGATGTTGATAAAGCCCATTGCCGCCTGCATCAGGAAGTTCACCTTCTGGAACAGGGATTCATTGTGCGGCAGCAGGGATTCGATATCGCGCAGGATCTCACGCGCCTGCTCCAGTTGGCCACCCGGCAGACGCGCCTTGCGTACCAGGAAGTTCAGCGCGCGCTGGGTATCCATCAGACACAAACGTACCTTCCAGCCAATATCTTCCAGCTCGGCCAGCGTCGAGAGCGCTTCGTCATACTCATCGCCCTGGTGCCCTTCCATAATGACGCGGCTCAGCTTTTCCAGATCGCTGTAGATATTTTCAATCTCGTCTGCCAGCTGTTCAATTTTGGTTTCAAACAGATCCAGCAGCAGTTCGTAAGCGTTTCCGTCCACCATCGCCTGGCTGCGGGCCCGCATGCGGTAGAGGCGAAACGCGGGCAGTTCCCGTTCGCGCAGCGTGAACAGGCGCCCATCACGGATGGTAAATGCCACGGTGGAGTTGCCAGCGTGATCTTCGGCATCTTCAAAAAAGAAGAAGGAGTGAATATGCAGGCCGTCTTCGTCCTCGAAGAAACGGGCGGATGCTTCGATGTCTTCCAGTTCCGGTCGGGTGGCCAGACTCTGCCCGAGCTCTGACTGAACGCGTGTACGTTCCTCGTCATCCGGCTCGACCAGATCCACCCATACGGCATCAATGAGGGGTTGTGACTCCTCGGCTTCAAGCCGGGTTAGTCGGTTGTTTTCCAGTTGAAATGCGCTCAGCATGACCGGGACTCCCAATGCAAAAAATATCGGACAGTTCGGTGGGCACACAGAAACAAATTGGGTTTCAGACCATTAAACAGCCTGACTCAGCGCGACGGGAATAATGCAGTCGCTGACAACCACTAAGGCCATCAGCGTGAGGAGATAGCCTTAGGAGTTGTTCCTGGATGACAGGGAATTGAGCCAGTATCTACTGGGTGTGTCCAAGGCGAATGTCCTCTTAGCGTAATCGTGCGCGCATGTTACGCCAGCAATAACTGCGGCGTCAACACGCAACGGAACGCTGAAGAGCAATAAATCACCCTCAACGTATAAGGCTAGCAGATAATTACAAAATTATGATGTTTTTCTGAAAGTTACACCGCTTCCAGCTTCGCGTAAGCGGCCACCAGCCATTTAATTCCCTGGCCCTGAAACGCGACCTGCAGGCGGCTGTGCTCGCCGCTGCCTTCCAGATTGACGATGGTGCCCTCGCCAAATTTAGCATGGCGGACACGCTGCCCCAGCTTGTATCCCGTGTCGTTTTCAGAGACGGGCGTTCCCATACGCTGATGGCTGACCGGACGGCTGATGCTGGCGCGCAGGCGTACCTCTTCCACGCACGCTTCTGGCAGCTCGCCAATAAAACGTGACGGGCGATGATAGACCTCTTTGCCGTACAGACGACGGGTTTCGGCGTAGGTGAGCGTCAGCTTCTGCATTGCACGCGTCACCCCCACGTAGGCCAGGCGACGCTCTTCTTCCAGACGACCGCCCTCATCCAGCGACATCTGGCTGGGGAACATCCCCTCTTCCATCCCGACGATGAACACCTGCGGGAACTCCAGCCCTTTCGCGGAGTGCAGGGTCATAAGTTGCACCGCGTCCTGCCAGGTATCCGCCTGCCCTTCGCCCGCTTCCAGCGCGGCGTGAGAGAGGAATGCCTGCAGCGGCATCAGGTCTTCGTCTTCTTCGTTGTAGCTGAACTGGCGCGTTGCCGTCACCAGCTCCTCTAAGTTTTCGATACGGGTCTGGCCTTTCTCGCCCTTTTCCTGCTCATACATGGTGCGCAGGCCGGAATCTTTAATCACCCGGTCGGTCTGCACGTGCAGCGGCATGTCGGCGGTCTCTTGCGCCAGCGCTTCGATAAGCTCGAGGAAACGCTGCAGGGCGCTGGCGGCACGCCCGGCGAGGGCTCTCTCCTGTAATAACTCGCGACAGGCCTGCCATAACGTGAGTTGACGTTCACGCGAGGTCTGACGCACCACGTCCAGGGTACGATCGCCGATCCCGCGCGTCGGGGTATTCACCACGCGCTCAAAGGCGGCATCGTCATTACGGTTGGCAATCAGGCGCAGATAGGAGAGCGCATCTTTGATCTCCTGGCGCTCGAAGAAGCGCATGCCCCCGTAAATGCGGTACGGCATGCTCACCTGCAGCAGCGCCTCTTCCAGCACACGCGACTGGGCGTTGCTGCGATAGAGAATAGCGCACTGCTCCAGCGCGCCGCCGTTGTCCTGCCAGGTCTTGATGCGGTTCACCACAAACCGCGCTTCATCGAGTTCGTTGAACGCGCAGTAAAGAGAGATTGGCTCGCCATCGACGCCGTCGGTCCAGAGCTTTTTGCCCAGACGCCCGTTGTTGTTCTCGATCAGGGCGTTGGCCGCGCTCAGAATGTTGCTGGTTGAACGGTAGTTCTGTTCCAGGCGGATGGTCTGCGCACCGGGGAAGTCGTTGAGGAAGCGCTGGATATTTTCAACCTGCGCCCCGCGCCAGCCGTAGATCGACTGGTCGTCATCGCCAACGATCATCACCTTGCCGGTGTCGCCCGCCAGCAGGCGGATCCACGCGTACTGAATGTTGTTGGTATCCTGGAATTCGTCCACCAGGATGTTGGTAAAGCGCTCGCGATAGTGCTGCAAAATATGCGGCTTGTTGAGCCACAGCTCATGGGCACGCAGCAGCAGCTCAGCGAAGTCGACCAGCCCCGCACGGTCACAAGCTTCCTGATAGGCCTGGTAAACCTTCTGCCAGGTCTGCTCGACCGGATTACCGAAACTCTGGATATGGTGTGGGCGTAGCCCTTCGTCTTTCTGGCCGTTGATGTACCACATCGCCTGACGCGGCGGCCACTGCTTCTCATCAAGGTTCATCGCCTTGATCAAGCGCTTAAGCAGACGCAGCTGGTCTTCGCTATCGAGGATCTGGAAATCCTGCGGCAGGTTAGCATCCAGATGGTGAGCGCGCAGCAGGCGATGCGCCAGGCCGTGGAAAGTACCCACCCACATACCGCCCTGGCTGGTGCCCATCAGTTGGGTGATACGGTGGCGCATCTCCGCCGCCGCCTTGTTGGTAAAGGTCACCGCCATGATGGAGTAAGGCGAGCAGTTTTCTACGCTCTGTAACCAGGCGATACGGTGCACTAACACACGCGTCTTACCACTCCCCGCCCCTGCCAGCACCAGCAAGTTAGTGCGCGAAGCGGCAACCGCATCACGCTGATTATCATTAAGGCTGTCGAGAAGGTAAGAAACGTCCATTGGCACCGCCAGAAGTGAGCTGCCCGGCGGCGCTTGCCACCGGACATACTGTTAATTTATACAATACTGCTGGTGATTATATCAGCGTCGTGAGGGATGCCAACCGCGAAATTTCCACGTGTGGCAGCAGGCGGCTGTCGAAAGCCTGCATCAGGTCGGCGTTTTCAGGCTTGATCCAGCAAGCCTGCATGCCACAGCGGATCGCCCCCGCCACGTCGGTGGTGAGGTCATCGCCCACGTGCAGGATCTCGCCCAGCGGTACGTTGAGTCTTTTAGCCGCCAGATGGTACATGTCGTTGAACGGCTTCGAGCGTCCGTCCGGGCCGGCACGCAGTACAAATTCGAAGTAATCACCCAGGCCAAAGAGCTCTGGCTGAGCATTGCCGTTGGTGATAGCCACCAGCGGCCACTTTTCGGCAAGCGCGGCAAGGGTATCGTGCGTCTCTTGCGGCACATCGATACGGCTACGCCATTTAGCAAAATGCGCCATCGACGCCTCCGCGCCCAGAGCCGCTTCGGACGCCGTGAGGCCGGCATCCAGCATCGCCTGTTCAACCGCCCGACGCCGCCATTCGGTGACATCGTGATAAATATCCGGTTCAGTCTCCCGTAACGCCTGGCGCAGGCGATGAAACTCGCTGTTTTGCAGCGTTTTTAACGCCGGGTGATAGTTCTGAACAAAGCTCAGCGCTTCCTGCTCGGTGCGCAGGATCACCTGACGGTTATCGTACAGCGTGTCATCGAGATCAAAGGTCAGCGCAGAAATCTGGCCGACCGGACGGTAAAAACGCATTATTTCCCCCGTTTGGCGCGTGGATGCGCCGCGTCGTACACCGAGGCAAGGTGTTGAAAATCGAGATGGGTATAGATTTGAGTGGTGGATAAATTGGCATGCCCCAATAACTCCTGAACGCCGCGCAGATCGCCGCTGGACTCCAGCATATGAGAGGCGAAGGAGTGGCGCAGTTTGTGAGGATGCACATGGCTGTTCAGCCCCTGCTTGATGCCCCACTCAGCGAAGCGTTTTTGCACGTTACGCGCCGAGATGCGCTTGCCCAGCTTCGAGAGAAACAGCGCATCGTCGTCGGCACCAAACAGCCCGCGCAGATCCAGCCAGTGTTCAATCCAGACGACGGCGTTGCGGCCAATCGGCAGACGGCGCTCTTTGCTCCCCTTGCCTATCACCCACACTTCACCGGTGTCGAGATCGAGATGTTTACTGTCCAGGTTCACCAGTTCAGAGAGTCGCAGGCCGGCGCCATACATCACTTCCAGCATCGCCCTGTCGCGCACCGCCAGCGGATCGTTAAGGTCGATATTCAGCAGGCGGTTAACGTCATCCACATCGATATTTTTAGGCAGATGACGCGGTGCTTTCGGCGCGGAGATGCCTTTCGCCGGATTGGCCGTGAGTTCGCCCTGAGCCACCAGCCAGTCAAAGAAGCTACGTAATGCCGAGAGGCGTAACGCCAGGCTCGCCGGGCCAAGACCTTTGCGGCGGCTGCGTACGGCAAATCCCCGTACCGTGGCAGCATCGCACTGCTGCCAGCTTTGCAGACCGCTCTCTTCCGCAATCTGCATGATGGCATCCAGCTGGCGCTGATAATTCTTAAGCGTAATGGGACTGAGCTGGCGCTCAACGCCCAGGTAGCGCATAAAGCGCGTCACGGCGGAAGTTAGCGAGGCCCCGGTCATAGGCGCTCGACCCAGCGCTCCAGCAGTTCTGGCAACATCAAAGCGATCTCCTGGAGCAGTTGAGTGCCCTGTCCCTGCTGATAATGCTGCGCGTCCCGGCTGGTAAAGAGTATCACGCCAAGATCGCCGTCACGTCCCATCAGCGACATCGCCACCGAACCGATGGCTTTAGCCTCCGGTAGCACCACCAGCAGTTCCGGTCCGTTGAGCGTACCCAGATAGTGATGCTCCCTGCCCAGACGCTGAATGCGCAACGGTTCGAAGGCCTGACGGTTCAGTGCCAGATGGGTAAAGCCAGAGGGCGCGCCGATACGCCAGCGGTCAGGGAACAGGCGGATCGTTGCGCCTGCCAACCCCAGTTCGCGGGCCCAGCGATGGAAACGGTTGAGGAATTCGTCCAGGCTGCTGGCAGATGCCAGCCGGGACTGCAGATGCAGCAGCCGGTAGAAGAGGCTCTCATTGCTGGTGGCTTGTTCCATCAGCAGAGAGATATTCTCTTCCAGATGCGAGATCTGATGACGCGAGCGCGCCATATGCCACTCGACCAGTGACACGGTTTCGCGAACCGGATGCGGTACACGCATCTGTTCGACAACGCGCGCATTGCGGATAAAAAACTCAGGATGGCGCAGCAGATAATCAACAACCGCCCGATCGTCCAGCTCTGTCAGTGACTCCTGCAGTTCTTCCCCTGGTTGCTTCATAGATGAATAAATCCGTCGTAAACATGTGCCGCCGGGCCGGTCATATACAGTGGGTGACCCGGGCCTTTCCAGGCAATATCCAGTCGGCCGCCGGGTAACTCCACGCGAACCTCTTCTGCCAGTAACCCTTGTGAGATACCTACCGCAACGGCGGCACACGCGCCGCTGCCGCAAGCTTGTGTCTCACCCGCACCACGCTCATACACGCGCAGCCGGATATGCTCGTTTTTCACTACCTGCATAAAGCCGATATTGGCGCGCTCCGGGAAACGTTCATGGCTTTCCAGTATCGGGCCAAGGGTTTCGACGGCGGCGGTAGTGACATCATCAACCTGAATCACACAGTGGGGATTACCCATGGAGACCACGCCACACAAGACTGTCTGTTCCGCGGCGCGCATGATATAGGTCTTTTCCGCTTTGTTGGCGCGAAACGGCACCTGCGAGGGCTCAAACTGCGGCTCACCCATGTTGACCCGCACCAGTTCATCATCGGTAACGCTAAGCACCATGCGGCCGTTGGCGGTGCTGACGCGAATGTCACGCTTGTTGGTCAGCCCTTTCAGGCGGACAAAGCGGGCAAAACAGCGCGCACCGTTGCCGCACTGAGAGACTTCGCTGCCATCCGCGTTAAAAATGCGGTAATGAAAATCGAGATCCGGATCGTAGGGGGGTTCAACCACCAACAGTTGGTCAAAACCCACGCCCAGGTGTCTGTCTGACAGACGGCGAATCAGCTCCGGGGAAAAGAAGACATTCTGCGTTACCGCGTCGACGACCATAAAATCGTTGCCAAGGCCATGCATTTTAGAGAACTGCATCATTTGCTCCATTGCGCGGGTACAGAACGGATCGTCAGTAGTTCACCTGAGTCGGGCCGCCGTTGTCGCCACGATCGTTACTGACCGGGGTGGTTGACTCAATATGGCTCTCCACCGGCCGGGTTGGCGGCGGCGCCGTTTTATCCGCGGGTGGGAAATAGAGCGGCCCCTTCAGACCACAGCCGGTCAGGCTCAGCAGCGTGAGGAGAACGGCCAGCGTTCCAAAAACGTTTTTCATTATTTAGTTGCCTGTAAGTTCGTGCTTTATGCTTTCTATCATCGCAGGAGAAGACACAAAAGCAAGAGTTTGCCGCTTACCTGCAACGGGAATTATTTAGCGTTATACTGCCGCCATCACGAAAAACAGGAACAGACCCATGAATGACAGTGAATTCCATCGCCTTGCAGACGACCTGTGGCAGACCATTGAAGAGCGCCTGGACGACTGGGACGGCGACAGCGATATCGATTGTGAGATTAATGGCGGCGTGCTGACCATCAGCTTCGAAAACGGCACTAAAATCATCATTAACCGTCAAGAGCCGCTGCATCAGGTGTGGCTGGCGACCAAACAGGGCGGCTACCATTTCGATCTGAAAGGTGATGAGTGGATTTGTGACCGTAGCGGCGAGCGCTTCTGGGATCTGCTGGAACAGGCGGCAACATCCCAGGCAGGTGAGAAAGTCAGCTTTAGCTAACGCGTTTTAGCCCGGTAGCGTCACGCTTACCGGGCCCGACTACGAGAAATACTGCTGCAGCAGCGGTGCGCCGGCGTCCTGATTCGCGGGGGCGGCAGCAATTACCTGCGTACGGAACGGAATCACCTGAGCACGGCCATCCACTTTCACAATCTGGTAGAACTGCGGCAGGTTAAAGTTGATAAAACTGGAGCCATAGGTGAAGCGATCGTGCGATGAGGAGTAGAAGCGGCTCACGTCGCGTACCAGCTCCTCTTTGCTGCCTTCACAGTGGTGATAAACTTCGGCGCGGTTGGTCTCATCCAGGATATAGATGTTAAACCCGGCGTCATCCCCCACCTCTTCAAAGAAGAACTGAATAATCCCTTCACTGGCAAAGCCATCCACCACCTGCGGCAACTTCACGTGGTTGGTTTCTACCTGCACAGACAAGCCATGCAGCTTGTTATGGGAAATCGCGCCGTAAAACTCGATGGCGTTTTCCAGTTTCTGCACCGATACGTTCAGGCGCTCGAAGAACAGCCCCCAGGTCTGGCCGGAGACACGCAGCGCTTTGAAGCGGCCAGTTTCGTGGCGGGTGCTTGAAAGACGCAGTTCGATACACTCGGAGACCAGTTGCTGCACGCGGGTACGGATCAAACCGCGCAGGTGCTGGCTATAGCAGAACACCTCGACGCTGTCCGGCGGAGCCGCATCCTGGTGCATCTTGCCAAGAATGGTCTTCAGCGCTTCGATCATCGCCTGCTCGCCGTTGAAGTGCAGCGTACGCACTTCGTTCCAGGAGTTGCGATAGAGCAGGTCGATACTGCCTACCAGGCAATTTTGCTGCTCGCCAAAGCTAAAGACATCCAGCTTGCGGAAATCAAAGTGAACCACCTGATTGCGGAAGGCCGCCGTCGGGTCGTACTCCAGGTTAACGATGATCGCCAGATGGCGAATTTCGCACGGACTGTAGAGCGCTTTTGGCGTCGGTGCCGGCAGACGCAGCGGGAAGTGGCTCGATACGTCCGCGACCATCTCCTGCAGCTTGGCTAAGTCGACGACCTCATTGCCTTTGATAAACAGCCGGGTACGCGACGTCAGCAGGCCATTGAACCAGGCCCAGGCCACCAGCTTGTTCAGGTAGCGGTTATATTCCAGCGGCTGATGGCTGATAATCGAATCCATGCTTGGCGCACGGTTATACAGATACCACCCGGTGCGGTTCGCGCGGCCCGGCGGTACATAGATAAAGGTCAGATTCGGTTCAGACAGGTCAGGCGAAATCTGCGGGTTAACCAGCGTGACTTTACCCGGCAGCGCTTCAAACGCAGCGTACAGTTTACGGGTCAACACCCCAATATCCTGCGGACTGGCGGAAACGCTGAGGTTGTTGCGTCGAGCAAAGCGAATCAGGTTACGGTAGCTCTGCATCATGGCATCGAGCAGTTCATTATGCGCTTCTCGCACCTGATCGATCTTCCAGTTGGCGCGATTGTCGAGCATTGCCAGCCGCTCTTCGTCCCATCCCCACTCTTTGACCAGTTGACTGACTACTTCACGACGCCAGCCCACGCAGGCCCGTTCGCGGCTCAGCTTCTCACAGACTTTGAGATAGAAACAGCGACGCACCAGGTCCAGACGGGTGGTGTCGTCAATGGCTTTCAGGTATTCCGTCACGCGCTCCAGCATCATGCAGTAGGCATCGAGCCCGAAGGAGACAATCTCCCCGTCGTGCAGACGCTGCTTGATGTCTTTCGCCAGCAGGCGCGGCGTAGGATATTCCCAGGAGTAGGTTTCGAGGAGCAGGGTTTTCAACACCGCTTTGTACGGTGAGTCGATACTTTTATAGAGCTGCCAGAGGCTGGCGCCAAAATACTCTTCAGCGGAAAGAGAGCTTAAGCCGCCCAGGTCCAGCCACTCGTTTGGCGTCAGCACACCCTGAGAATAGAGCGACATAACGTAATCGTCGTAATGCTCTTCTTCATCGCACGGCACCATATTCCACAGAATACGCTTACCGGCCAGGCGAACAGCACTACGGTAAAATTCATCCAGCAACAGCATATGCTGAGTCGAGCCGCAGTCTTCACCACCCAGACTGCCGCTTTCGTTATGACGGAATCGGTTTTCATCAATCAGGAAGAAGCTCACTTCCACACCGAGCGATGCCGCCCAGCTCTCCAGCAGGCTGCATTTACGCTGCAACAGCTGGCGCTCTTCGTTATCAAGCCAGGATTGATGGCAGACCCAGATATCCAGGTCAGAAGAACAGCTTTGCCCTACCGATGAGGTACTGCCCATTGTGTAAACGCCGGTGATCGGCAGTTCACCTTTCGGAGAGTCCTGTGGCGGCATGCCACGGTAGAGTTCCAGCTCGTTCAGATAGTGCTGTTGGGTTTCATCAGGCGTGAAAAGACAGATGCCTCTGGGAACGTTACCGTCCAGGTAGCCTGGCATCAGCGGATGGTGATAGTGCAACAATGTCGGCAGTAGACTGTAAACCTGCTGGAAAGCGGGTCCCATTGCAGCAAGCGCGCGATCTACGCGCAGTTGGTTAATGGCATCCAGTCTCTGTTTCAGAGTCTCAATATAGAGGTACAAGACGTATCGCCTGATGTTCTGAAGGCGTTGCCGTTGGCGGGGCCGCGAGAAACGCATTCACACTATTTCAAAAATAAACCGTCACTTTTCGCCCTGGGTCATTATGGTCATAACGACGAAAAAATGGTCTAAAACGTGATCAATTTAACACCTTGCCGATTGACCGTAAAGAAAGATGCGCTACATACAAGTGTAGCACCGTTCTGTACGTGTAAATTCCTGAATACGGCGCCAGGCAACTTGTGCCGCTGCCTTGTCCCTCTTCCCATCATCGTCCGTAAAACTGCCATCCCAGAGACAACAATGTTAGGATGGTCTGTAGACGAAAATGACGGTAACAAGCATGTTAGACAATGTTTTAAGAATTGCCACACGCCAAAGCCCTCTTGCGCTCTGGCAGGCACATTATGTAAAGCAGCGCCTCGAAGCCTACCACGCCGATCTCCATGTTGAGCTGGTTCCTATGGTGACGCGGGGCGATGTGATCCTCGATACGCCGCTGGCCAAGGTGGGCGGTAAAGGGCTGTTTGTCAAAGAGCTGGAACTGGCCCTGCTCGAAGGCCGTGCCGATATTGCCGTTCACTCCATGAAAGACGTTCCGGTTGAGTTTCCCGAAGGGCTGGGCCTGGTCACGATTTGCGAGCGTGAAGATCCGCGCGATGCGTTTGTCTCCAACCACTTCGCCTCGCTTGACGCGTTGCCTCAGGGCAGCGTGGTTGGCACGTCAAGTTTACGCCGCCAGTGTCAGCTGGCCGAGCGCCGCCCGGATCTGGTTATCCGATCGCTGCGCGGCAACGTGGGTACCCGCCTGAGCAAACTTGATAACGGCGACTATGATGCCATCATCCTTGCGGTCGCTGGGCTGAAACGTCTGGGGCTGGAGTCACGCGTACGCGTGGCGTTGCCACCCGAACTCTCTCTGCCTGCGGTGGGCCAGGGTGCGGTGGGTATTGAGTGCCGTCTCGACGACCAACACACCCGCGACCTGCTCGCCCCGCTCAATCACGACGAAACCGCGATTCGTGTCCAGGCGGAGCGCGCCATGAATACCCGCCTCGAAGGCGGCTGTCAGGTGCCGATTGGCAGCTATGCTGAATTAAAGAATGATGAGCTGTGGCTGCGGGCGCTGGTTGGCGCCCCGGACGGATCTAAAATGGTGCGCGGTGAACGTCGCGGTAAGCCGCAAGATGCCGAGCAGCTTGGCGTATCGCTCGCTGAGGAGCTGCTCGATAACGGCGCGCGCGAGATCCTGGCAGACGTTTATAACGGAGAACCCCCGGCATGAGTATTCTCGTCACCCGCCCTTCTCCCGCAGGAGAGCAGTTAGTGAGCCGTCTGCGCGCACTGGGGCAGGTGGCATGGAGCTTTCCGCTGATTGAGTTCTCTCAGGGAAGGGAGCTGCCTCTGCTCACAGAGCAGCTTCACGCCCTACGGGAAGGCGACCTGCTTTTTGCGCTGTCGCAACATGCCGTGGAGTTTGCCCATGCGCAATTGCAACAGGAAGGCCAAACCTGGCCGCTCTCCCCCGGCTACTTCGCCATTGGCCGAACCACCGCGCTGGCCCTGCATACCGTTAGCGGAATCGATATTCGCTATCCGCGGGATCGGGAGACCAGCGAAGTGTTGCTACAATTACCTGAATTACAGTCTGTTGCAGGAAAGCGCGCACTGATTCTGCGCGGAAACGGCGGGCGTGAGCTGTTGGGTGAAACGCTTCGCGAGCGCGGCGCAGAGGTGAAATTCTGCGAATGTTATCAACGTTGTACCAGGCATTATGATGGTGCGGAAGAGGCCATGCGCTGGCATCAACGCGGCGTGACAACGCTGGTGATCACCAGCGGTGAAATGCTGCAACAGCTCTGGTCGCTCATTCCACCATGGTATCGTGAAAACTGGTTACTCCGCTGTCGGCTGATTGTCGTCAGTGAGCGTCTGGCGAACCTCGCCCGGGAACTGGGCTGGCAAGATATTAGGGTCGCTGATAACGCCGACAACGATGCGCTGCTGCGCGCATTACAATAACTCTCATAATGGGAAGCCATAATGACGGAACAAGAAAAATCCTCCGCCGTGGTTGAAGAGACCAGGGAGACGGTGGACACCACGCCACAGTCAGAGAAGACCGAGAACACTACTGCCCAGAAGCGCGACATGAATAAAACCAGCCTTGCGCTAAGCGCCATTGCGATTGCGATCGCGCTCGCCGCGGGCGTAGGTCTGTACGGTCTGGTAAAAAATCAGGCCTCCAACCAGACCGCCACCAATGATGCGCTGGTGAGCCAGGTCACCGCCTTGCAAAAAGCGCAGGAGACGCAAAAAACGGATCTGGAAGCGGTTATTAAGCAGCAGGCCGATGCGCTGACCGCCGCCAATAACAAGCAGGCTGAGCTGACAAAACAGCTGGACGAGGTGCAGCAGAAGGTGGCCACCATCTCCGGTACCGATGCAAAAACCTGGCTGCTGGCCCAGTCCGATTTTCTGGTCAAACTGGCCGGACGTAAGCTGTGGAGCGATCAGGATGTCACCACCGCCGCCGCTCTGCTGAAAAGCGCCGACGCCAGCCTGGCCGATATGAACGACCCGAGCCTGATCAACGCGCGTCGTGCCATCACCGAAGATATCGCAAGCCTGGCCGCCGTTTCTCAGGTCGATTACGACGGCATTATCCTTAAGGTTAACCAACTGTCGAACCAGATTGATAACCTGCGTCTGGCGGATAACAACGATGACGACACCCCGATGGATTCTGATAGCGGCGAACTGTCCAGCTCTATCAGTGAGTGGCGCATAAACCTGCAAAAAAGCTGGCAGAACTTTATGGACAGCTTTATTACCATTCGCCGCCGTGACGAAACCGCCGTACCGTTACTGGCGCCTAATCAGGATGTCTATCTGCGTGAAAACATCCGCTCCCGCCTGCTGGTCGCCGCCCAGGCCGTGCCGCGCCATCAGGAAGAGACTTACAAGCAGGCGCTGGACAACGTCTCCACCTGGGTTCGCGCCTATTACGATACCGACGATGCCACCACCACCGCGTTCCTGGAAGAGGTGGATAAGCTCAGCCAGCAGAACATCACCATGAATGTCCCGGACAAGCTGGAAAGCCAGCCGGTGCTGGAAAAACTGATGCAAACGCGCGTGCGTAATCTGCTGGCGCAGCCTGGTGTCGCCTCCGAAGCAAATACCGCTGCGCCTGAAAGCGCGCCACAAAGCGCACCGCAGGGAGAGTAACCATGATCAAAGTCTTGTTGCTCTTCTTACTGTTGATCGCCGGGATCGTCCTCGGCCCAATGCTGGCGGGCCATCAGGGGTACGTCTTGATCCAGACGGACAACTACAACGTTGAAACCAGCGTCACGGGGCTGGTGATCATTCTGATCCTGGCGATGGTTGTGCTGTTCGCCGTCGAGTGGATCCTGCGTCGCATCTTCCGGACCGGGGCTCACACCCGGAGCTGGTTTGTGGGGCGTAAACGCCGTCGCGCACGTAAACAGACTGAACAGGCGCTGCTGAAACTGGCCGAAGGCGACTATCAGCAGGTTGAAAAGCTGATGTCGAAGAATGCCGACCACGCTGAACAGCCGGTAGTGAACTACCTGTTGGCGGCCGAAGCGGCGCAGCAGCGAGGCGATGAAGCTCGTGCCAATCAGCACCTGGAGCGCGCCGCTGAACTGGCGTCCAACGATCAGATCCCGGTGGAAATTACCCGCGTACGCCTGCAGCTGGCGCGTAACGAAAACCATGCGGCACGCCACGGCATTGACCGTCTGCTGGAGATCACCCCGCGTCATCCGGAAGTGCTGCGTCTGGCCGAACAGGCCTATATCCGTACCGGTGCCTGGGGCTCGTTGCTGGACATCATTCCCTCGATGGCGAAAGCCGACGTGGGTGACGAAGAACAGCGCGATGAGCTGCAACGTCTCGCCTGGATTGGGCTGATGGATCAGGCCCGGGCCGATTTGGGCAGCGATGGTCTGAAAAGCTGGTGGAAGAACCAAAGCCGTAAAACGCGCCAGCAGGTATCGCTGCAGGTGGCCATGGCGGAGCATCTTATCGAATGTGACGATCATGACACCGCACAGGAGATCATCCTCGATGGCCTGAAGCGCCAGTATGACGATCGCCTGGTCATGGTCATCCCGCGCCTGAAAACCAACAATCCAGAGCAGATCGAAAAAATGTTGCGCCAGCAGATCAAAACCGTGGGCGATCGCCCGCTGCTGTGGAGCACGCTGGGCCAGTCGCTCACTAAACACGGTGAGTGGAAAGAGGCCAGCCTCGCCTTCCGCGCCGCGCTTAAGCAGCGTCCGGACGCGTTCGACTATGCCTGGCTTGCCGATACGCTGGACAGGCTGCACCAGCCAGAAGAGGCCGCCGCGATGCGTCGCGATGGCTTGCTGTTAACGCTGCAAAATAACAGCGTCCAACCGTAGCGCATGAGGAGGCCGTAAGGCCTCCTTTTTTTATCGCTGCAGGCCTGCTACAGTCTGTTCATCGCCATCAGAGAAACGTCCCGCCAATGTAACGACATCCTTTCATCAACCTTTATTCGTACACGCGCTTTGCCGCGTGGATTAAACCGTTTTTGAAAGGACTGTGTTCATGAACACCCTTCTGTATGCGCTCTTGAGCGCGCTGCGGTGCCATCGCTGGCTCCGCCTGCTTGCCTGTGCTTTTATTTTTACCTCACTGGGTAATGGACTCACGCTGGTGCTGGTGTTTGGCCTGTT
Source organism: Leclercia sp. UBA7405 (assembly GCF_037152215.1). NCBI lineage: Bacteria > Pseudomonadati > Pseudomonadota > Gammaproteobacteria > Enterobacterales > Enterobacteriaceae > Leclercia > Leclercia sp. UBA7405. Next base: position 57,997 of record NZ_JBBCMR010000008.1, read on the forward strand.
GCTGGAGTGGCAAGCGCCCCCATCGTTACTGACCCTTGCCTGGCTTTTTGCCACCCTTCCCGGCTATGTGGGTAGCCTGCTCGGCGAAAAGCTCTGCACACGATTTGCCCCCATCAGGATCTTAATCTTCACCGAGTTACTGGGTTTACTGGCGCTGTTATTTCCCCTGCTGGGGATGCACTATCACAGCATCACGGCGCTGCTGGCGGTACAGTCATGCGAAGCATTATTGAGCGGTATGAGCTGGCCTGCACTGACGTTGCTCTTCAAACGGGGCCTTCCTGAGCCAGAGCTGCCAGCCGCGACTTGCCTTGAGCATGTGATTTTTGCCTCACAGGTGCTGCTGGGCACCGGGCTTGGGGTTTTGTTGTTTCAACATGTCCCTATGGCCGTGTTACTGGCGACAGATGCGCTCAGCTTTGGGGGATCTTTACTGTTGCTTTATCAGACCGGGCGAGCCTTTTCTGGCAAACCTGCGCCTTCAGAGCCCGACACCCCGCAGGCGGTAACCGTATCCTGGCGAAGCCTCACGCTACGGCAAAAACGCAGCCTGTTACTCTTGCCTGCACTGGCGGCCGTCGGTGCGCCCGCTATGGCCCTCCTTCCTGCGCTGGCGCAGCAAATTCAACCTGCTGACGCTGCCGGTATGGCGCTCCCGTTACTGTTTGCCCGCAGCCTGGGGCAACTTTGCGGGCCGCTGCTGATCAATAAGGAGAGTCTTCCCCGCTATGCAGGTCAAAACCGACCGCTACTGCTTTGTCTGGGACTGTTTTTCGTCGCTTACGCATTTATTCCGGCTCTGCCTGGAAAGCAAGCCATCGCTCTGGGGCTGATTTTTATTGCTCACCTGGCATCGAATATTATCTTTGCTGCCGGAACCTTTGGTGTGCTGAGCAGTTTTGCAGCCACGCATATCGCCGCCGCCAGTGGCAAAGCATGGCGGTGGCAAACAGTAAGTGCCTCGGTCTTTACCAGCATCGCGGCGCTGATTGCCGCCACGCACGGGGCGATACAGGCGTTTTATCTGGTGTCGGCGAGCGCGCTGTTGTTGGTCGCTGCCGTAATGATCCGCTACCGGGAATAAACCAAAAAAACGCCTGCTATAAAAGCAGGCGTTAAACAGGTCTGTTTGACAACATAGTGGTGCTTCACTCAACGTTATGTCCATGGTGTTTGATGAGGCCGAAGCGACATCTGTCGGTGGACGATAAGCACCTTAAATGGCTCTGCATCATTCCTGAGTTTATGAGGCATTAAGGCGAACATAAGAGATGGAATGAGCATCTACATTTATATTATTGCACGTAACGTGCCAACGTCGCATCTGAAAATGGATTTCACTACAACTTTTTAAGTTCTAAGGGATTTATGTCAGTTCATAGGGAATGAGGCAGGAGAAAAAGGGTCAGCGATACAATAAGTGTCTCCAGGTAGCGACACTAAAGGCGTTCAAATAAAATATGTAGATTATTCAAAGCGTTATTTGTCACCCATTCACGACAATGCTGAACGGGATTGTCGGCGATGAGCAACACAGCAGGAAAGGTAGAAAACAAAAAACCCCGCCGAAGCGGGGTTCAAAATTGGTCGGCGAGAGAGGATTCGAACCTCCGACCCACTGGTCCCAAACCAGTTGCGCTACCAAGCTGCGCTACTCGCCGATGTACTGCTTTTTTACTTTTTACTTCAACCCTGCGAATCGTAATTCGTCGGGTGGGATACAAAAAACCCCGCCTTGGCGGGGTCCAAAATTGGTCGGCGAGAGAGGATTCGAACCTCCGACCCACTGGTCCCAAACCAGTTGCGCTACCAAGCTGCGCTACTCGCCGCTTTACTGCTTTTTTGAATTTTTAGTTCAACTCATTAAGTCGTGGTGCGAGGGGGGGGACTCGAACCCCCACATCCTAAGGACACTAACACCTGAAGCTAGCGCGTCTACCAATTCCGCCACCTTCGCATTTCACAACTTTAAATAATGGGGTGGCTAATGGGATTCGAACCCACGACAACTGGAATCACAATCCAGGGCTCTACCAACTGAGCTATAGCCACCACTGCAAATCTTTTCTACGCGGTATCGAAACCACCGCAGCTCCAGCACCGGGTTAATGGTGCGCCCGACAGGATTCGAACCTGAGACCTCTGCCTCCGGAGGGCAGCGCTCTATCCAGCTGAGCTACGGGCGCTTAGCGCCGTTGCGGGGCTGGATATTACGGAGGTCTCGTAGTTCTGTCTAGTGCTTTTTTTAAAAAAATGCGCGTTTGGTTACGCTTTGCGCATTTTGCCGCTTATTCGCCCATATTATGACGCGTGACGTGGCGCCCAAGCCCAAAAAGCTTGTAGAACGCTGTTACCAGCGCCAGGAAGGCGACCCCGACAAACAGCGACATACGGGTATCTTCGTTAAAATACATGCCGATCAATACGCAGACCAGGAACGCCATTGTCGCATAGTTGGTCCACGGGAACAGAATCGAGCGGAACGGATGGCTGGCGATGGCTTTTTTATGCGCTTCACGGAAACGCAGCTGGCTAATCAGGATCACGAACCATGGCACCATACCCGGCAGCACGCTGGCGCTGTAGACATACACAAACACGCGCTGCGGGTTCGGGATAATGTAGTTGAGGCAGGAGCCGATCAGCAGTATCGCAATAGAGATCGCCACGCCCGCTACCGGTACGCCCGCACGCGAGACCTTACCTACCGCCGCCGGAAGCTGGCGGTTTTTCGCCAGAGCATAGAGCATACGGCCGCAGCTATACATGCCGCTGTTACAACCCGAGAGCGCCGCCGTCAGCACCACGAAGTTAATGATGCCTGCTGCCGCCGTAATACCAATTTTGGCAAAGGTGAGAACAAACGGACTGCCGTTGCTACCAATCTCGTTCCACGGGAAGATGGTGACGATAACGAAAATCGCGCCCACATAGAAAATCAGGATACGCCACAGCACTTTGCCTACCGCGCTGCGCAGCGTCACCTGCGGATTTTTCGCTTCACCGGCGGTGATGCCGATCAGCTCTACGCCCTGATAGGACGCCACCACGATACACAACGCCGTCAGGAAGCCTTTCCAGCCGCCGGCGAAAAAGCCGCCGTTCTCGGTCAGGTTGCCAAAGCCAATCGACTCGCCACCATTACCCAGGCCAAAGAAGATCACCCCCAGCCCGACCACAATCATCACGATGATGGTGGTGACTTTAATCATCGCAAACCAGAACTCAATTTCGCCGTAAAGACGTACGGCAGCAAGGTTAGCTAACGCGACCAGCCCCACGGCAATAAGCGCGGGTATCCACTGCGCCATCTCCGGGAACCAGAACTGGACATAGACCCCTATCGCCGTAATTTCAGATATCCCTACCGCCATCCACATAAACCAGTAGGACCAGGCGGTAAGATAGCCGAAGAATGGGCTCATATACCGGTGAGCATAAACGGCAAAGGAGCCAGCCACCGGCTCCAGGAACAGCATCTCGCCCATCGAACGCATGATGAAGAAGACGAACAGCCCCGCGATAATGTAGGCGAGCAGGACGGACGGGCCTGCCCACTTCAGGGTGCTGGCGGAGCCCATAAACAACCCCACGCCAATAGTGCCGCCGAGGGCAATCAATTCGATATGACGAGCTTCCAGCCCACGCTGTAGCTCCGGTTTTTTCTCTGCCATAAATCCTCAGTTGTGCTTGCTACTCTCCCGGCGTCAGCCGGTTATTGTTATGGTAAACATGCGCCATAACAGGCCATGCAGCGTCGACCGTCTGATTGACGGTTGGCGCAAAAAACACCATGGCACTGCGACGGGAGGGAATGGTTTCTTAAAATCGGAGAAATGGCAAACGGTGTGTTAAAAAAATAGATGTATCGTACAATAATGCAGCAGGTTTACAGGTGGGTTGCAGCGCGACCACTCTGTCGCGCTGCCCGGCCAACTTTATAAGCGCCCGGTATAGTGCCAGCGCAGATAACGCAGCAAACGGAGCTGACGCGTGATGCGGCTCGGCTGAGAAAGCAGACGATAGAGCCACTCAAGACCCAGGTGTTGCCACACTTTTGGCGCGCGTTTCACATGCCCGGTGAAGACATCGTAAGTCCCGCCCACGCCCATATAGAGCGCATCCGGGCAGACCTGACGGCAGTCTCGCATCAGGATCTCCTGGCGCGGCGATCCCATCGCCACGGTAATAATTTTGGCTCCGCTGTCGCGGATACGTTCAAATAGCGCCTGACGATCGTCCGGTTTGAAATAGCCGTCCTGGCTGCCCACGATATTGACGTTCCACAGGCGGCGTAGCTTCTGTTCCGTCTGCGCAAGGATTTCTGGCTTACCCCCAACCAGGAACACCGGCGTGCCGTCCGCGCCTGCACGTGCCATCAGCGCCTCCCAGAGATCGGCCCCTGCCACGCGGGAGATATTCGCCGCGGGGTATTTTTTACGTACCGAACGCACCACGCTGATGCCGTCGGCGTATTTAAATTCTGCCGCCTCGATCAGTTGACGAACCTCGGGGTTGTCTTCAAGGGTAAGCATCTTTTCTGCATTAATGGCGACCAGGGTGCCAGTTTTGATGTGGCCGCCAGCACACAGATAATCCAGCGCATGCTGCATATCACGCCAGCCGATCAGTTTCAGACCACGCAGGTCATACTGCGGCGCAGAGGTATTGTCAGTCATTCTTATCCTTACTCAGACTTGCGAGAGCGTTCTGCTGGGTCTTGATTCACGTTTATGCACCAGTCCGGCGCTGTCGAATAGCCAGTACAACAGTTTCGCCATCAGCAGACAGGCACCAAAAATCATTATGAAAAAAACCACACGGGAGACGAACGAATCCAGCCCCTCTCGCGCCAGCACGATCATATTGAAAATGGCACCAAAACAGAAACTATGCAAAATCGCGGCCTTATAGCGGTTTGTCTCCTGGTTACCCAGGGTGTAGAGCCAGTCAAACCACTTGATAATCAGCCCCACGACAATCGCGCCCGGCAGAATAAACCAGCCGCCGCCCATCACCACCAGCGAGCCGATAAGCGTGGGGGAGATAGCCAGCCCGGAGTGGTTATTCAGCACTTCCCAGGTAAAGTAGTTGGCAGTATTGAGCACAATGCCTGGTCGGTCTGGCCACAGCCAGGTGGGAATAAAGACATAAAAATCGCGGACAATCGGCGCCAGCCCCTGGAAGTCGATCTTGTCGTAGTTTTGCAACAGTAGCGCCAGATTTTCCCATGGCGAAAAGGTATCGCGGGTGAGGTAGAGGAAGGTGTAAAACGCCTCGTCTCCGCTCACGTCCATACCGTAGCGTTTAAGTGCCAGCCAGAACATCCCCACAATGCCCATCACTCCCGCAGCGGCCAACATCCACAGCGAAATCCAGCCACGAATAATGCCGATAAACAAGAAGATGGCGAAGGCGATAATAATATTGGCCCGCGTGCCGCCGACGATCATATAGGTCAGCAAGCCAAACGCCACCGTACTGACGAGGAAGAAGAGCCATCCTCGGGCATCCTGGCGCAGGAAATAGACCACCAGCATCGCCGGTATAAAGAAGTAGAAGAACCTTTTCAGCGCTACACCGGACACTTCACTGGAGAAAATCTGGCTGTAAGAGTGCAACTTAAACAGCAAAAATCCGTTGTGCATAAAGAAGATGCCGACGCTTACCAGCGCGATCATCATCAGCATTATCCAGGTCAGATGCGTCTCGACCCGATTCATAGTGAACAACGCGCGGCGCGGCGCGGGGCTGGCGTTCGACCTTAGCCGCGTCTTGTAGGTGACGTAATAGACACCATAGAAACAGGTAGCCGACAGCAGCGCCTGCATGAGAATTTCGGGCGGCACCACGGCGACATCAAAGCGGAAGACCAGGATGCTGGTTAGCGGGAAGCCGAAGTAAAAAGTGAGCAGAAACAGCAACGAGAAAAAGACGTTGAAGTTAAAACGCACGCGACGGAACTCGAACCACGTCAGAGTAGCGATGAAGAGCGTGCTCAACAGCCATACCACCAGCAGGCCGCTGAATTGCAACTGGCTCATTTCTGACCTCCTGAAGCGATCCGTAATGCCTGATGCCAGGGAGCAAGATAGTTCGGGCTGAAAAATGTGATAGCGTTTTTATCAACCAGTGCGAGCTGGCGCTGTGCTTCGCGTACCACCTCTACATTCAGCTCATCGCTGGTAAACAGCACCGGGATGCTCTGCTCAGCCATGTCCTGCCAGAAGGGATTTTCGCGATTCAACACACATGGCACGCCCGCCTGAATCAGCAGACAGAGTGTGCCAATGCCCTGCTGACGCGCAAAGATAAAATAGCCTAAATCGCACTGACGCAGCAGCGCCAGATAAGCGTCAAACTCCAGCTTATCACTGAGGATCTGGACATTGTCGGCGCTGAAAAGCCCCAGCGCACATTGGCGCACCTCGGCGATATACCCTTCGTTATGTGCAGGGTAGCCCATCGGCACAACCACATTAACCGTATCGCCAAATTGCTGGTGTACCGCTTTTAGCGCCGCGAGATGGTCATTGCTGCGGTCCCCGGAGTTCCCCACCAGAATGGTTAACTTCCCTTCCCGGCGGATATCCTTCGCCATACTGTTCAGACCAGGATCCATACGGGTGGGAAAGTAGAGCAACTCACCACGGACAGCCGGATGCTGTTTCGCAAAATAATTGAGATCGCCTCGGGTGGCAAAGACGCACCCTACCCGCCCTTGTGCCATCCGGCGTATCGGGTAAAAGAGGCGGAATTTCCAGCCCCGCGATGCTTCATAGAGGTCGGCGCCCCAGATGTGCCAGCTCACCTGCGAAGGCCGCAGCCCACCGCTTAGTAGTCCCAGCCAAAGCCCGGTATTGAATTGCCCATGGAAGAAAAATCGCTGCTCGCGGTTCGCTTTCGCTTTCGCGATAACGGCTTTTGCCAGGCTGGCTTTATCAGGCCAGACGGTGATAGCCAGAGCTGGAAAATGAGCAACGGAGTCGGGCGTTTGACTAACCACCATAAACGCGCGCGCATCAGGATTACCTGACGCCAGTTGATCGTTAAAAAACCGCAGTACGGTCTGGTTATGGTGCGGGATATCCGATCCCAGTACGTGAATCAGTGCAGTCATGCGCGTCTACGCCAAAGTAAAAATACGCCGCAACAGGCAGCGAAATAGACAATATAGGTGGCCATATAGGCCTGGGCTGCCCCCAGCGCACCGTGCGCAGGTATCAGCCAGTAAGAGGAAGCAGTTAACAAGGTGAACTGGCTGATTTCCGCCAGGATGTACAACCGCAGCGAGGCTTTCGCAATCACCAGATAGCCGAAGACGTAAGCGCCTACTTTCAGTACATCCCCCACCAGTTGCCAGGCGAACAGATCACGCATGGGGGTGAATTTGTCGGAAAAGAGGAGCCAGATGGCAACATCGCGCAGCAGCCAGACAGTTAAGCTGGCCACCGCTACAGCAGGTAACACAAAGCGCAGCGAGCGGCCAATCTCGCGGGTGATATCCTCGCGGGAGGTCAGGCGCGACAGCGTTGGCAGCAGCCAGACGCTAAAGGAGGCCGTGATAAACTGCAGGTAGGCGTCAGAAATACTGCTCACCCCCTGCCAGATCCCCACTTCATCCCAGCTGTAGTGCGCCGCCAGCAGGTTTCGCATCATCACATAGGCAACAGGCAAGGTGACTGAGGTGATCAACGCCATCAGGGTAAACTTGCCCAGGCTACTGGCCAGCATCTTGTCCCACTGCGGCTTCAGATAATGCAGCGGGATATTGTCGCGCCGAAGCAGGAAAAATCCTGCCGGGATCACCACCAGTGCAGGCACCAACGCCAGCCCCAGCAGCGCCCCTTCGTAGCCGCCCAGCCGATAGCACGCATAATAGGCAATCACGCCGATTATGCTGCCAGAGATGAGCGCCAGCGCGTTACCGGCCGCGTCACGGAACCCTTTCATCAGCGCCAGGAGCAGGTTGGCCCAGGCGATGCCCATCTGAACCAGCGCCACCAGGCGCACCAGCCCCTGGTAGTGGGTATGCCCGAACAGCCCCTGGCTGATAGGCGCAGCAGCCAGAAGAAAGATGACAGCCAGCAGCGTAGAGAAACCCAGTACCATCGCCGACGAGGTGCCCACCACACGGCGCAACTGTGCCGTGTCATCCTGGTATTGCGCGACGTATTTGGTCACGCCGTTAAAAATCCCCGCCCCGGCCAGTACGCCAAGCACGGTGACCAGCTGGCGGAAGTTACCCGCCTGCCCAACACCAGAAGGACCATAAGAGACCGCCAGTAATTTCACAACCAGCAGTCCCGTGCCGATTTTGACGAGGGTGGACGCGGCGGTCCACACCGATGCTTTCGCCAGAGACATATCAGCTGAAGTAGCTCAGAAGGGAATTAATAACCGTGCGCTGATTAGACGCGGTAAGGTTGTAGAACAGCGGCAAGCGGAGTAACCGCTCACTCTCTTTCGTCGTAAAGCGGTCTTCACCCACGAAACGTCCGAAGGCTTCGCCAGCCGGGCTGGAGTGCAGCGGAATATAGTGGAAAACGGCCAGAATATCGGCTTCTTTAAGATAGTCGATCAGCTTGCTGCGATCGTCGTTGTCACGCAGTTTGATGTAAAACATGTGCGCATTATGAACGCAGTCCGCCGGAATCGTTGGCAGCGCAATACGCCCTTTCTTCGCCAGCGGGGCCAGCGCATCGTAATAGGTCTGCCACAGCGCAAGGCGCTGCTGATTGATGCGGTCTGCAGCCTCGAGTTGTCCCCACAGATAGGCGGCCTGCAGGTCGGCCATCAGGTAGCTGGAGCCAATATCACGCCAGGTGTATTTATCCACCTGGCCGCGGAAGAACTGACTGCGGTTAGTGCCTTTCTCGCGGATGATCTCGGCACGCTCTACCAGCGCACGATCGTTAATCAGCGTTGCGCCACCTTCACCGCCTGCGGTGTAGTTCTTCGTTTCGTGGAAGCTGAAACAGCCGACATGGCCAATGGTGCCCAGTGCGCGCCCTTTGTAGGTGGACATCACTCCCTGTGCGGCATCTTCTACCACGAACAGGTTGTGTTTTTTGGCGATCGCCATAATGGTGTCCATCTCACAGGCCACGCCCGCGTAATGCACCGGCACAATCGCCCGCGTTTTATCCGTAATAGCCGCTTCGATCAGCGTCTCGTCAATGTTCATGGTATCCGGACGCACATCAACAAAGACGATTTTTGCACCGCGAAGCACAAAGGCATTCGCCGTCGAGACGAAGGTATAGCTCGGCATGATCACTTCATCGCCAGGCCCAATGTCCAGCAGCAGCGCGGCCATCTCCAGCGAGGCGGTGCAGGACGGGGTCAGCAGGACTTTGGCGCTGTGGAAGCGCTGCTCCATCCATTGCTGGCAACGACGAGTAAAACCACCATCGCCGCAGAGCTTGCCGCTGCCCATTGCAGACTGCATGTAATCGAGTTCGGTGCCCACCACAGGAGGCGCATTAAATGGAATCATCTTGTCACCTGTATAGCCAGTAAGCAGTCGCTGAAATGTTGGCGCCGCTCGCAATGTAACGTTTAAGTGCGGCGGTGTTGCCCAACTGGGTCGCCACGCGCAGAGTAGAAAGCTGCTGTTGCTGCGCCCAATGGAGGGCTGCCTGCATTAATTTTTCGCCGAGACCGCGCCCGGCGAGAAGACCAATCCGTCCTTCGCTGTCGTTCAGTTTTCGCAGCGAGACAAACCCCTGGATCCCGCCATCTGGCGCGCGAAACACCAGGCAGAGGTGGTCGAAGGTGCCTTTTACCGCGTTCTCAATCCACTGGGCATAAAAACGCCCGCTGTCTTGTGGGGCGTACCAGGGCGTTCGAAAACGACTTTGCGCAAAGGCTTCTGCGGCAAGATGACGAAGCGCAGGAATATCCTGGACCTTCGCCACCTCCGCGCCAGGATTGGTGTGCTGACTCACCGTGATGGCCAGATCAACTTCACCTTCGACAAGGCGAAACCCCTGCTGTTGAAGCGTATCCAGCAGATCGCTACGTTCTGCCGGGATTTTCGCCTGCAGACGTTGCCAGGGGGCGAAATCGGCTGCAGAAAGCGGCGGCGCGTCAGCGTTAACCCGTACAATCGCCGACGGAATGCCGAAAAAATCGCTCTCCCAGACGAGAGGATCAATACTGGCGTGGACGTGCACGGAGCAGCTCCAGCAGATACTGGCCATAACCCGTTTTAGCCAACTGGCTGGCCGCGCGTTTAACGCCGTCGTCATCCAGCCAGCCATTACGCCAGGCAATCTCTTCCAGACAGGCAATTTTAAAGCCTTGTCGTTTTTCGACGGTTTGCACAAACGTACTGGCTTCGATCAGGCTGTCATGGGTACCGGTGTCCAGCCAGGCGAAACCGCGGCCCAGTAGTTCAACCGTGAGGTTGCCCTCTTCGAGGTACATCTGGTTGATTGAGGTGATCTCAAGCTCGCCGCGCTCAGAGGGTTTGACCCGCTTCGCGTAATCTACGACCTTGTTATCGTAGAAATAGAGACCCGTCACCGCCCACTTTGATTTTGGCTGTTTGGGCTTCTCTTCCAGCGACAGTGCGCGGAAATTATCGTCAAACTCCACTACGCCAAAGCGTTCTGGATCCATGACCTGATAGCCAAAGACCGTCGCCCCTTCGGAGCGTGCCGCAACCGAGCGCAGCTTAGGGCTGAACCCCTGCCCGAAGAAGATGTTATCTCCCAGCACCAGGCAAGAGGGCTCGCCGTTCAGGAAGGTTTCGCCAATGATAAAGGCCTGGGCAAGACCATCCGGGCTCGGTTGTTCTGCGTAGGTCAGCGCAATGCCAAATTCGCTACCATCGCCCAACAGGCGCTGATAGGTACTTTTATCTTCCGGCGTGGTGATGATTAAAATTTCGCGAATACCGGCCAGCATCAGCACCGAAAGCGGATAATAAATCATCGGCTTGTCATAAATTGGCAGCAGTTGCTTCGATACGCCGCGAGTGATGGGATGCAGACGCGTGCCTGAGCCCCCTGCCAGAATAATGCCTTTCATAAATTCTCCCGGTTAGCCCTTCAGCCCCAGACGCTCGCCCTGATAACTGCCATCCAGTACCTGCTTCCACCAGCCTTCATTGGCGAGATACCACTCAACGGTTTTGCGAATGCCGCTTTCGAACGTCTCTTGCGGGGCCCAGCCCAGCTCACGTTCGATTTTGGACGCATCAATAGCATAGCGGAGGTCATGACCTGGACGGTCGGGTACCCGGGTGATCAGATCACGATACTGCTGTACACCCTGCGGTTTCACCGGGACCAACTCTTCCAGCAGATCGCAAATGGTAGTAACGACGTCGAGATTTTTGCGCTCGTTATGCCCGCCGATATTCCAGGTTTCGCCGGGGGTGCCTTCTGTCGCCACCAAATAGAGCGCCCGGGCATGATCTTCAACATACAGCCAGTCGCGAATCTGTTGACCATCGCCGTATACCGGCAAGGGTTTGCCCGCGATGGCATTCAGAATCATCAGCGGAATCAATTTCTCCGGGAAATGATAGGGGCCATAGTTATTGGAACAGTTGGTCACCAGCGTCGGCAAACCATAAGTGCGCTGCCAGGCGCGAACCAGATGGTCGCTACTGGCTTTAGACGCGGAATAGGGGCTGCTGGGCGCATAAGGCGTGGTTTCGGTGAAAAAATCGTCCATCGAATGCAGGTCGCCATACACCTCATCAGTAGAGATGTGATGGAAGCGGAACGCCGCTTTCTGCTCAGCGGCTAAGCCGCTCCACCAGGCACGAGACGTCTCCAGCAGGTTATAGGTACCGACGATATTGGTCTCGATAAACACTGCCGGGCCATCGATAGAGCGATCGACGTGGCTCTCTGCGGCCAGGTGCATCACCACATCGGGTTTATGGGTAGCAAAGACGGTGTTCAGGGCATCGCGATCGCAGATATCAACCTGCTCAAAGGCGAAGCGCGGATTATCCGCCACTGGCGCCAGCGAGGCCAGGTTGCCCGCGTAGGTGAGTTTATCCACCACTACTACAGCGTCCTGGGTGTTCTGGATAATATGGCGAACTACCGCGGAACCGATAAACCCCGCGCCGCCGGTCACTAAAATCCTTCTCAACGCCAGACTCCTTTTGTATCGACGACATGCTGCTGATGAATCGCATCGCCGCTGATGGCTTTGAATTCTTTGTGATCGACCAACAGCACCAGCACATCTGCGGTAGCCAGCGCTGCGTCCATGGCCACCAGCTGACATTTATCCGCCAGTTTTTTCGGTAAGGCGTGGATATTGGGTTCGACCACCAGCGTTTCGCCGCTGTGCCAGTCGGCGATCATTTCGGCAATCTCCATCGCCGGGCTTTCGCGCAGATCGTCAATATTGGGTTTGAACGCCAGACCAAAGCAGGCAATTTTCAGTTCGCTGGCGCGTTTGCCGCTTTCAGCCAGGCTATCTGCCACGGTGGCTTTAACCTGATTAATCACCCAGTGCGGCTTTCCGTCGTTAACTTCACGTGCAGTGCGGATCAGGCGCGCCTGCTCAGGGTTTTGCGCCACGATAAACCAGGGATCGACCGCAATGCAGTGGCCCCCGACGCCCGGGCCGGGCTGCAGGATGTTAACGCGTGGATGGCGGTTAGCCAGGCGAATCAGTTCCCAGACGTTAATCCCCTGATCGGCACAAATTAACGACAGTTCATTGGCAAAAGCGATATTAACGTCGCGGAAGCTGTTTTCTGTCAGTTTGCACATTTCGGCGGTGCGGGAGTTAGTTACCACGCACTCACCTTCCAGGAAGATTTTATAAAGCTCGCTGGCGCGGGCGGAGCAGACTGGCGTCATGCCGCCAATGACGCGGTCGTTCTTGATAAGCTCAACCATCACCTGTCCTGGCAGTACACGCTCCGGGCAGTAGGCGATGTTCACATCAGCCTGCTCACCAGCCTGCTGCGGGAAGGTCAAATCCGGGCGGGCATCGGCCAGCCACTGGGCCATCTGCTCGGTAGCCCCCACCGGCGAGGTGGATTCGAGGATGACCAGCGCTCCCTTCTTCAGCACCGGGGCGAGCGATTTTGCGGCCGCCTCAACGTAGACCATATCGGGCTCATGATCGCCCTTAAAAGGCGTCGGCACGGCAATCAGCCAGGCATCGGCTTCTACCGGCGTGGTGCTGGCTTTCAGATAGCCACCCTCTACCGCGCTCTTCACAACCTTATCGAGATCGGGTTCGACGATATGAATTTCACCCCGGTTAATGGTATCAACCGCATGCTGGTTGATATCTACCCCTACAACCTGCTTTTGACGCGAAGCGAAAGCGGCAGCGGTTGGCAAGCCAATGTAGCCCAGACCAATGACGGAGATGGTAGTAAAACTCATAGCGATACCCGATTGTGTTTAAGTGCATACAAAATACGATCACAAGCCTGCCCGTCACCGTAAGGGTTATGGGCACGGCTCATTGTCTGATACGCCTCGTCGTCATGCAGCAGGCGAGTGACCTCTTCAACGATATGTTTGGTGTCGGTGCCGACCAGACGCACGGTACCGGCCTTGACGGCCTCCGGACGTTCGGTTGTTTCTCGCATGACCAGCACCGGTTTACCGAGGGATGGCGCCTCTTCCTGAATACCACCGGAGTCGGTCAGAATCAGCCAGGCGTGGTTCATTAGCCAGACAAAGGGCAGATAGTCCTGCGGCTCAATGAGGATCACATTCTCAACGTGGCCGAGAATACGATTCACCGGTTCGCTGACGTTTGGATTGAGATGCACCGGATAAACAATCTGTACATCTTCGTTCTGCGCCGCCACTTCGGCTAACGCATGGCAAATCTGCTCAAAACCGCGGCCAAAGCTTTCACGGCGATGCCCCGTCACCAGGATCATCTTTTTACCGTTAGAGAGGAACGGATAACGTTCTGCCAGTTCGGCACGCAACGCGTCATTAGCCATCACCCGATCGCGTACCCAGATGAGTGCGTCGATGACCGTATTGCCGGTAACAAACACCGTGCGGTCAGGAATATTTTCCCGCAACAGGTTCTGGCGAGAGTTTTCGGTTGGCGCAAAGTGGTACATCGCCAGATGTCCAGTCAACGTGCGGTTGGCCTCTTCCGGCCAGGGCGAATAGAGATCGCCCGTACGCAGGCCCGCTTCGACGTGGCCAACCGGAATACGTTGATAAAATGCAGCAAGGCTCGTGGCGATGGTGGTGGTGGTATCACCATGCACCAACACCACATCAGGCTTAAAGGATTCCAGAATCGGTTTTAACCCTTCCAGAATTCGGCAGGTAATTTCTGTCAGCCCTTGCCCCGGTTTCATAATGTTAAGATCGTAATCAGGAACAATAGAAAACAGGGTCAAGACCTGATCCAGCATCTCACGATGCTGGGCGGTAACACAGACTTTCGCTTCAAAATGAGGGTCATTCGCCAGCGCATGAACCAGAGGCGCCATCTTGATGGCTTCCGGCCTTGTACCAAAGACACTGAGTACTTTCACATCGATTCTCTTCGATTAGACGATGAAGGCCAGAGCCTTCATCGTAGACGGCGATCTTAATTTCTGCGACGGCGCGTCAATGCGACGCCAGCACCAATTAATGCACCCACGATCCCCCACATAATCATCAGGAAGGCACGGCGTGGGCTATCGCGTTTTACAGGTTCTTCAGGCGTGCGCAAATAACGATAGGTCTGAAAACGCGGGTCCAGGGTAGGACCTACGTTCAGGGTGGTCATCATTGCGCGGTTCTGGTCGTAATCGAGATCGAAGGCGGGTCCGACGGCCTGTAAATTCTCCAGGCGAGCCTGCAGCATCGGGCGCCCCAGCAGGAACATTTCGGAGTCCGGCAGTTCATCTGCTGGCACATCGGTTTCACTGCGTGAGATATTGCTCTTCTCAGCGATTTTCAGCGCCTGTTCAATGTTGTGAACGCGACGCGTGAAGATAGCTTTGGCTACCTCTTCCTGACGCTTCACCTGCGCTTTCATCTGAATGGTTCGCGCTGCCCAGGCACCTTTTAACTCATCGTTCAGATGGCTTGCCGCGCGCTGGCTGGCGAAGGCCACGTACTGGCGTAGAAGGTTATTGGCGTCTGGCGCGGTTTCCGCGATGAGCTTCACGCTGTCATTCACATTGCGCAGCGCATCGCCGGGCATGAACTGAATATTGTTAATCATTTCATCAAGCAGCGCGGCATCCGCCTTACTGTTACCGACCATCCGCTGTTTGTAGTAGTCGGTCTGGCTCCAGAAATCACGGCGCGTATCCCAGGAAGCCAGCTGCATAATGAACTCTTTGTACGACTCATCCATAACGGACGGCTGATCAACCGGGGCGAGATTTGCTTTAACATCCAGATTACGCAGAAATTGCTGCTGAGAGTAGAAGCCGCCGAGCATATTCACAGTCGGGCGATCGGTGATCGCTGTCGCGCTCCACTCCTGCTTTGCAAAAAAAGTATAGGCCAGTGCGATTAACGCAAAGCCCAGCGCGATTCCTGCAATCCAAAATTTGCCCGCCCATAACACGCGAAACAAACCACGAACATCCAGCTCATTCTCAGTTGCCACTGATTTAGCTCCCGCCAACGGTTGAGTCATTTCAATCCCGATTTACCTGGTTTAAGTTTGATTGCTGCTACTGTTACGACGCATCCGGCGTTTTACACGTTTAATAAACCGCGCAACCTTCCAGGCGCGCTTAATACAGTAGCCATACAGGAAGAATGCTAGCAAGAATAATACCAACATCACCCACTCAGGGACGAAATGGGAATATTCTGCTACAACGCCGATGGCTGCCAGAAGTGCAGCGGCTAAGGTAATAAGGACAAAAGCCTGACGCGAAGTAAACCCTGCGCGCATGATCAAATGATGAATATGCTGACGGTCTGGCGAGAAGGGACTCATCCCTTTACGCAGACGGCGATACATAATGGCCACCATGTCCATCAATGGGATGGCGATGATCCAGAGCGCCGTTACCGGGCTGATGGGGTGCGTTTTACCCTGGGTGGTTTCGAGCAATATCCAGATAACGGTAAAACCAATCAGCGTGCTACCTGCGTCGCCCATAAACACTTTATAACGACGACCAAGCACCCCGAGATTAAGCAGGATGTAAGGCAGGATGGCGGCGATCATGGCAAAACACCACATGGAGAGGCTGTATTGGCCGTCAAACCACAGGATGATGCCAATAGCACCGAATGAGACGCTGGAAAGGCCGCCCAGCAAACCATCTATGCCGTCGACCATATTGAAAGCGTTAATCGCCGCCCAGACGGCAAATAGCGTCAGGAAATAACCGAATGGCCCAAGCACCATCTCCCACGAGCCAAAGATATGGCCCAGGCTGCTGAGATAGAGATTGCCGACGGCCATCATGACGATACCGATCGCGGCCTGGATTGATGCCCGAATCTTTACACTGATGTCGTAGCGATCGTCGAGGGCTCCCACGAGCACCAGTACACCTGCGCATCCCAAATAGAGAGCTGCGTGCGGTATATAGTAATCGGCAATACTGAAGGTAAAACAGATCCCCGCATATACGGAAATCCCTCCAACCAGCGGTATCAGGCCCTGATGGCGCTTACGAAAGTTGGGCTTATCCACCAACCCGATTCTTTTTGCCGCCTTACGTGCAACGAATAAGAAGCAGGTCGTGAACAGAAAAATACTGATTAGCTCAGTCACCGCAGTGAGTAAATTCACAATGGAGGCTCTCTACAAATGTTGATCCCAGAAGTATAACCTTGAAGACGCTACGCCTGAAGGAATAAAGCTCGCCTCTTACAAGTCCCTTTGTATATTTTTCAATCAATTAATTTCCTGACTTTCCGCACATTCCCTTTGTCGTGAAGGAAAGGATTCATTCAGTGATTGTCGTAATAGCGTATAAGCGTTAAAAGAAAAACGCCACGTAAAAACGTGGCGTTTGTCGGCTATAGCGTGATTTTAAGAACGTTTCATCATATCGAAGAAATCATCGTTCGTTTTGGTCATCGCCAGCTTGTTAATGAGGAATTCCATTGCGTCAATTTCGCCCATTGGGTGAATGATTTTGCGCAGGATCCACATTTTCTGCAGCTCTTCCTGAGTGGTAAGCAGCTCTTCTTTACGGGTACCGGAACGGTTGTAGTCGATAGCAGGGAAGACGCGTTTCTCAGCAATCTTACGAGAGAGGTGCAGTTCCATGTTGCCTGTACCTTTAAACTCTTCGTAGATCACTTCGTCCATTTTGGAGCCGGTGTCGATCAGCGCCGTTGCGATGATGGTCAGGCTACCGCCCTCTTCCACGTTACGTGCGGCACCGAAGAAACGCTTCGGACGATGCAGGGCGTTGGCATCCACACCACCGGTCAGTACTTTGCCGGAAGCAGGGACGACGGTGTTGTACGCACGCGCCAGACGTGTAATGGAGTCGAGCAGGATGATGACATCTTTCTTGTGCTCAACCAGGCGTTTCGCCTTCTCGATAACCATTTCCGCAACCTGAACGTGACGAGATGCGGGTTCGTCGAAGGTAGAAGCCACAACTTCACCTTTTACCAGACGCTGCATCTCGGTCACTTCTTCCGGACGTTCGTCAATCAGCAGCACCATCAGCACACAGTCTGGGTGGTTGTAGGCGATGCTCTGAGCAATGTTCTGCAGCAGCATGGTTTTACCCGCTTTCGGCGGCGCAACAATCAGACCACGCTGGCCACGGCCGATCGGCGAAGCGAGATCCAGCACGCGAGCGGTTAAGTCTTCGGTAGACCCGTTACCACGCTCCATGCGCAGACGAGAGTTCGCGTGCAGCGGCGTTAAGTTTTCGAACAGGATTTTATTACGCGAGTTTTCAGGCTTATCGTAGTTAACTTCGTTAACTTTCAGCAGCGCGAAGTAGCGTTCACCCTCTTTAGGAGGACGAATCTTACCTGAAATGGTATCACCTGTGCGGAGGTTGAAACGGCGGATTTGGCTGGGGGAAACGTAGATGTCATCAGGACCGGCGAGGTAGGAGCTGTCTGCAGAGCGGAGGAAACCAAATCCGTCCTGCAATATCTCCAGCACACCGTCGCCAAAGATATCTTCGCCACTCTTTGCGTGCTGCTTCAGGATGGCAAAAATAATGTCCTGCTTGCGCATACGAGCCTGGTTTTCCAGCCCCATATTTTCGCCGAGAGTGATCAGCTCAGAAACCGGCGTATTCTTTAATTCGGTAAGATTCATAATGGTGTGGGTTCTTAAACTCGGGGTAATACTCGAACTTAATATTGTGAATGGTATGGCAGGGTCATCCATGCCTGTTAGCGGCCATCAACTCATGTCTGTTCGCTGTCTGCTTACAGGAAAAAGCACAGAACTGAAACGACAAGACGGATTGAGTGACAAGCCCGGAATCTATCCACTTCTCGCACTGTTTATGTCAACAACGGGAAGTATCGGGTAAAACAAGAACGACAAGGTATGTTTAAAACGAAGTCATAGGTAACTTAGCACGACTATTGCCGGGCGTCCAGAGATCCAAACAATTTTGAAACCCCGGACGCGCCGCCGAGAACCCTTACGCCAGGTTAGCGTCCAGGAACTCTTTCAGCTGACCTTTGGACAGGGCGCCCACTTTGGTAGCAGCCACTTCGCCATTTTTGAACAGCAGCAGGGTTGGGATACCACGAATGCCATATTTCGGCGCGGTGCCCGGGTTCTGGTCGATGTTCAGTTTCGCAACGGTCAGTTTGCCCTGATATTCGTCGGCGATCTCATCCAGAATCGGGGCGATCATTTTGCAAGGACCACACCATTCTGCCCAGAAATCGACGAGGATCAGCCCGTCAGCTTTAAGCACGTCCGTGTCAAAACTATCGTCAGTCAGGTGAATAATTTTATCGCTCATATATAACTCCACAGGAATAAGCCTGGCGCGTTGGTGTAGCAATCATCAACGACGTGTTGATGTCGCATTAACCAACTAAAGGTTGACTTTATTTCACCGGATACGCTTTCGTAAAGCAATAGTAAGCTGATATTCTACCACACTATGAGCAAAACACATTTAACAGAACAGAAGTTTTCCGACTTCGCCCTGCACCCAAAGGTGATCGAAGCCCTTGAAACTAAAGGGTTTCATAACTGCACGCCTATTCAGGCTCTCGCCCTGCCGCTGACGCTGGCCGGTCGCGATGTTGCGGGGCAGGCGCAAACCGGTACCGGCAAAACGATGGCGTTTTTAACGTCAACGTTCCATTATTTACTTTCTCATCCCGCAATTGCAGACCGTCAAGTTAACCAGCCGCGCGCGCTCATTATGGCTCCGACGCGAGAACTGGCGGTACAGATTCACGCAGATGCGGAACCGCTGGCACAGGCTACCGGCCTGAAGCTCGGCCTCGCCTACGGCGGTGATGGCTACGATAAACAGCTGAAAGTGCTGGAAAGCGGCGTAGATATCCTGATCGGTACTACTGGCCGTCTTATCGACTACGCCAAACAGAACCACATCAACCTCGGCGCTATTCAGGTAGTGGTACTGGATGAAGCAGACCGCATGTACGATCTGGGCTTCATTAAAGATATTCGCTGGTTGTTCCGTCGCATGCCTGCGGCAAACCAGCGTCTGAACATGCTGTTCTCCGCAACCCTTTCTTACCGCGTACGCGAGCTGGCATTCGAGCAGATGAACAATGCCGAATACGTGGAAGTCGAGCCAGAGCAGAAAACAGGTCACCGTATTAAAGAAGAGCTTTTCTATCCGTCTAACGAAGAGAAAATGCGTTTGCTGCAAACCCTGATCGAAGAAGAGTGGCCAGATCGCGCCATTATCTTCGCCAACACCAAACACCGCTGTGAAGATATCTGGGGCCACCTGGCTGCAGACGGACACCGCGTTGGCTTGCTGACGGGTGATGTTGCGCAGAAAAAACGCCTGCGGATTCTTGATGAATTCACTCGTGGCGATCTGGACATTCTGGTGGCAACTGACGTTGCGGCACGCGGCCTGCATATTCCAGCCGTGACTCACGTCTTCAACTACGATCTGCCTGATGATTGCGAAGACTACGTGCACCGTATTGGTCGTACCGGTCGCGCCGGTGCCAGTGGCCACTCCATCAGCCTTGCCTGTGAAGAGTACGCCCTGAACCTGCCAGCCATTGAAACGTATATCGGCCACTCTATTCCGCAGAGTAAGTACAATCCGGATGCGCTATTAAGCGAACTGCCGCCAGCGAAGCGCCTTACGCGCCCACGCTCCGGCAATGGCCCGCGTCGTTCAGGCGCACCGCGTAATCGTCGTCGTTCAGGCTAAACATTATGCTCAGCACCACCTCACTCTATGCCGCTATTGATTTAGGTTCGAATAGTTTTCATATGCTGGTAGTGCGTGAGGTGGCGGGAAGCATACAAACGCTGACACGTATTAAGCGTAAGGTCCGTCTCGCGGCGGGCCTTAGTAGTGATAATCATCTCTCTCCTGAAGCCATGGAGCGCGGTTGGCAGTGCCTGCGTCTCTTTGCTGAACGCCTACAGGATATTCCCCACCAGCAGATTCGTGTCGTCGCGACGGCCACGTTGCGCCTTGCGGTTAACGCGGGTGAATTTATTGCGAAAGCGCAGACGATACTGGGCTGCCCGGTGCAGGTCATTAGCGGTGAAGAGGAAGCACGTCTGATTTATCAGGGCGTGGCGCACACCACCGGGGGTGATGAGCGCCGTCTGGTTGTCGATATTGGCGGAGCCAGCACCGAGCTGGTAACGGGCAACGGCGCCCAGGCCACCTCCCTCAACAGTCTTTCCATGGGTTGCGTGACCTGGCTCGAGCGTTTTTTCACCGACCGTAATCTGACAAAAGAGAGCTTCGACCAGGCAGAGCTGGCCGCCCGCGAGGTGGTTCGCCCTGTTGTTGGTACGCTGCTGCAACACGGCTGGAAGGTCTGTGTCGGCGCATCGGGTACCGTTCAGGCGTTGCAAGAGATCATGATGGCTCAGGGAATGGATGAGCGCATCACCCTGGCCAAACTGGAGCAGCTGAAACAGCGCGCCATCCAGTGTGGTCGACTTGAAGAGCTGGAGATAGAGGGGCTGACCCTCGAGCGTGCCCTCGTCTTCCCTAGCGGGCTGGCTATTCTGATCGCCATCTTTACCGAGCTGGATATTCAGTGCATGACCCTGGCCGGTGGTGCTCTGCGTGAAGGGTTGGTTTACGGCATGCTGCATCTGGCAGTAGATGAAGATATTCGCAGCCGTACCTTGCGTAATGTTCAACGCCGCTTCCTGGTGGATACCAGCCAGGGCGAACGCGTTGCACAGCTGGCGCTTTATTTCGCCGATCAGGTCGGCAAAAGCTGGGATTTAGGGCCGTTAGGCCATGTTCTGCTGCAAAGCGCCGCTCAGCTACATGAAATTGGGCTTAGCGTTGAATATAAGCAGGCACCGCTGCATGCCGCCTGGCTGGTTCGTAATCTGGATCTGCCCGGCTTCACTCCTGCGCAGAAAAAATTGCTCGCCACGCTGTTATTGAACCAGACCAACCCGCTCGACCTCTCCTCTCTGCATCAGCAAAATGCGGTACCGCCGCGCGTTGCAGAACATTTGTGTCGCATACTGCGTCTGGCGATCATTTTTGCCAGCCGTCGTCGCGATGATTTGTTGCCAGAGATTGGCCTGCAGGCTGAAGGTGAGATACTCACCCTGATGTTACCGGAAAGCTGGCTGATGCAGCATCCACTGGGCGCAGAGATGATTGAGCAAGAGTGCCAGTGGCAGAGCTACGTTCACTGGCCCCTGCATATTCAGTAAAACGCCGCCTCTCCCACAGGAGAGGGACATGTTACTTATCTTTCGCTTTCGCCAGCATGGCACGTATGTTTGCCACGTTTGCCTGACCTTTGTGCATTCTCTCTTCCGCCGTAATGACCTTACGCTCCTGCTCCCAAATCAGATCATCCTGGGGCAATTCCATCAGAAAGCGGCTCGGCTCCGGACGCACCAATTCACCGTACTGGCGGCGCTCTTTACAAAGCGTAAAGACCAGCTCCTTCTGCGCACGCGTAATGCCCACATAGGCCAGCCGGCGCTCTTCATCGACGTTATCTTCGTCAATGCTGCTCTGATGCGGCAGTATCCCCTCTTCCATTCCCACCAGATAGACATAGGGGAATTCCAGCCCTTTCGAGGCATGCAACGTCATTAGCTGTACCTGATCGGCCTCTTCCTCGCTCTCGCCACGCTCCATCATATCGCGCAGGGTGAAACGGGTGACGACCTGGGTCAGGGTCATGGGTTCATCAATTTCTGAGCCTTCAAGCATTTCACTCATCCAGCTGAAGAGCTGATTAACGTTTTTCATGCGCATTTCCGCCGCTTTTGGGCTCGCGGAGGTTTCGTATAGCCAGGACTCGTAGTCGATGCCGCGAATCAGATCGCGTACGGCAACCACCGGCTCACGTTCAGCAAGACGCTGAATTTCACCTAACCACTGCGTAAAGCGCGTTAGCGATTCGTAGCCCCGTCCGGTGAGGGTCTGACTCAGGCCCATATCAAAGCTGGCGGTAAACAGACTTTTGTTGCGGGTCATCGCCCATTCGCCCAGCTTTTGCAACGTTGCGGGGCCAATTTCACGCTTCGGCGTATTAACGATACGCAGGAATGCGCTGTCGTCATCCGGGTTGGTGAGCACCCGCAGATAGGCAAGCAGATCTTTGATTTCAGGGCGTGAGAAGAAAGAGGTGCCCCCGGAGATTTTGTACGGGATGCGGTTCTGCATCAGCATCTTTTCAAAGACGCGTGACTGGTGATTGCCGCGATAGAGGATCGCGTAGTCTTTATAGCCGGTTTTATTAACGAAGTGATGCGCAATGAGTTCACCGGTGACGCGCTCAGCTTCATGCTCTTCATTATTGGCGCTAAGCACCTTGAGTTCGGTACCGTAACCCAACTCGGAGAAAAGGCGTTTCTCAAAGACGTGCGGGTTGTTAGCAATCAGGATATTTGCCGCTTTCAGGATACGCCCGGAAGAACGGTAATTCTGCTCCAGTTTGATCACCTGCAGCGCCGGGAAGTCTTTGCTCAGTAGCACCAGATTTTGTGGACGTGCGCCGCGCCAGGAGTAAATCGACTGATCATCATCACCCACCACGGTAAAGCGCGCACGTTGTCCTACCAACAATTTCACCAGTTCGTACTGGCTGGTGTTGGTATCCTGATACTCATCCACCAGCAGATAGCGGATTTTATTCTGCCAGCGCTCGCGTACCTCTTCGTTGCGCTGAAGCAACAGGGTTGGCAACAGAATGAGATCGTCAAAGTCGAGCACATTGCAGGCCTTGAGATGCGCATCATAAAGGCTGTAACAGTGCGCGAAGATCCGATCCCGCTCACCTTTCGCGCTTGCCGCAGCTTGCGCAGGGGTCATGAGATCGTTTTTCCAGTTGGAGATCGTCGAGATCAGTTGTTGCAGGATCAACTTGTCGTCTTCGATCAACCCTTCGGTTAACTCTTTAAGTAACGCCACCTGATCGGTATCGTCAAAAAGTGAAAAGTTCGACTTCATCCCCAGCGCGGCGTATTCGCGCTTGATGATATCCAGCCCCAAAGTGTGGAAGGTCGAGATCATCAGGCCGCGCGCCTCTTTGCGCCCCAGCGTCTGGCCGACACGCTCTTTCATCTCGCGCGCTGCCTTGTTGGTAAAGGTCACTGCCGCAATATGGCGGGCCTGATAGCCACAGCCACGAATAAGGTGGGCGATTTTATTGGTAATTACGCGGGTTTTACCGGATCCTGCCCCTGCCAGCACCAGGCATGGTCCAGTAACGAATTCGACCGCTTGTTGTTGTCCAGGGTTTAAACGCATGGGAATAGTGCTCAATCTTCGAACGGGGTGTGGATTGTAGCAGAAAGCGGGGCGCAGATTTACCGGCTAATGATAAAGTGAAGGTCACGCGTGTAACCCCGAGAACAGTACCATGGTAAAGACTGCAGCAGCCCTGCACATTCTGGTGAAAGAAGAGAAGCTGGCGCAGGAGATCCTCGCCAAACTGGAGCGTGGCATTAGCTTTGATCATCTGGCGAAACGCTATTCGAAATGTCCTTCAGGGCGTAACGGCGGTGATTTAGGTGAGTTTAAGCAGGGGGCGATGGTCGGCCCGTTCGATCAGGCGGTCTTTAGCTGCCCGCTTCTTAAGCCCTTTGGCCCGGTGAAAACCAGGTTTGGTTACCATATCATTAAGGTGCTCTATCGCCGTTAACGCATGGTATATTGCGCTCCGATGACTTAAACCCCTTCGAGGCACAATCATGGCAAAAACAGCAGCAGCAGTGCATATCCTGGTGAAAGAAGAGAAACTGGCTCTGGATCTTCTGGAACAGATTAAAAACGGCGCCGACTTCGGCAAGCTGGCAAAGAAACACTCTATCTGCCCGTCAGGCAAACGTGGCGGTGATTTAGGCGAATTCCGTCAGGGCCAGATGGTACCTGCATTCGATAAAGTGGTCTTCTCTTGCCCGGTGCTGGAACCCACTGGTCCACTGCACACCCAGTTCGGTTACCACATCATTAAAGTGCTGTACCGTAACTAATCTCTTTGCAGGGGCAGGCTTAGTTGTCCTGCCCTTGTGCATTGAAATAGTCGATAAACTCACTTCCTACCTCTGCCAGCGTCAGGCGTTTAAACCTTTCCAGTATTAGCGTTTCTGCTTCGGCAAAGGTATCTGACATTACCCGGTTTACCCCCTTTTCGACCAGGCAGCGCGGATTTTCGTTTCGGTTACCCAGTGCAAACAGCACTGGCGAGCCCAGCGCTGTATAGATGTCATACAGCGTGACCTGACTCGCGGGGCGTGAAAGCGTCCACCCGCCATGATGCCCTTTGCTTGAACCAACAATTTTTTGCTCACGCAATCCTGCCAACAACTTGCGGATAAAAGCGGGATTTCCGTCGATAAATGCCGACATCTGCTCCGATGTTAAGGGCTTATCCATCTGTTCAAGGTGCAGCAGAATATGCAGCGTGGCGGAGAAAGAGTTATTTATTTTCATGTAACTTACATTATTACATGTACTTAGCCTCTTCAACCTCTGGGATGAAAAATTCACCGATTGACGGCCGTAAATCTTATGATACTTTTGATGTTACATAAGTGACTTCATGCAGGAGAAAACGATGGCTACCGAACAATCCCCCGATCTGTTCTGGGAAGAGCATTACGCAGCAATGTCGCCCCTATCAAACGGCATACCCGGTAAAATTCTGGTGCGTTTTGTCGATGACCTTACGCCCGGAAAGGCGCTGGAGTTGGGATGCGGGCGCGGCGATGATAGCGTCTGGCTGGCGAAAAAAGGCTGGCGGGTTACTGCGGTTGATTTATCTCCACGCGCGCTGGATTATGCTGCCGCCAATGCCGAGCGTTCCGGTGTAAGCGGGAAGATCGCCTTCGCGCAATACGATCTCACCGCGCGTTTCCCTGAGGGCCAGTACGATCTGATCGTGGCATCGTTCCTGGAATCGCCGCTCACCTTCGATCGCTTTACTATCTTTCGTACTGCATTAGAACATGTCACGCCAGGCGGAATGTTGTTGATTACATCGCATGCCAGACCTCCTTCATGGTCAAAGCATGCCGATCGCCCCTTCCAGTCAGCGGAGGAGGCTTTTGCATCCCTGGCGCCATCGGCGGCGGAGTGGGAAACGGTGTTCTGCGATGACGTATCAAGAATAATGAAAGGGCCGGAAGGACAAGAGGGCGAGGTGTCAGATGCGGTTATTGCGCTGAAGCGCAAAAAACAGGCCCGACAGCGCTAACGCTTTTCGGGCCTGCCTGGGGGTCGGGTAGGCGCTGGCGCCACCCGATCGGGTTATCAGCCCGCGACAGCAATACGCTTCATGTCGGTCATGTAGCCACGCAGTTTCTGGCCCACTTTCTCGATCTCGTGGCTGCGAATCGCTTCGTTCACATCACGCAGCTGGGCGTTATCTACCGCGCCTTCGGTAATCGCTTTGCCCAGATCCCCTGTCTGCAGGGTAGTCATAAACTCTTTCAGCAGCGGTACGCAGGCGTAGGAGAACAGATAGTTACCGTACTCGGCGGTATCAGAGATAACCACGTTCATTTCGTACAGACGCTTACGGGCAATGGTGTTCGCAATCAACGGCAGTTCGTGCAGCGATTCATAGTACGCTGACTCTTCGATGATGCCGGAATCCACCATGGTTTCGAACGCCAGTTCAACACCCGCTTTCACCATCGCGATCATCAGAACGCCTTTATCGAAGTACTCTTGCTCGCTGATTTTACCCTCGAACTGTGCAGCGGTTTCAAAGGCAGTTTTACCGGTCTCTTCGCGCCAGGTCAGCAGGTTTTTGTCGTCGTTTGCCCAGTCAGCCATCATGCCGGAAGAGAACTCACCGGAGATGATGTCGTCCATATGTTTCTGGAACAGCGGTGCCATAATGGTTTTCAGCTGTTCAGACAGCGCATAAGCACGCAGTTTTGCCGGGTTAGACAGACGGTCCATCATCAGGGTGATACCGCCCTGTTTCAGCGCTTCGGTGATGGTTTCCCAGCCGAACTGAATCAGTTTCTCAGCGTATGCCGGGTCGGTACCCTCTTCCACCAGCTTGTCGAAGCAGAGCAGAGAACCGGCCTGCAGCATACCGCACAGAATGGTCTGCTCACCCATCAGGTCAGATTTCACTTCTGCAACGAAGGAGGATTCCAGCACGCCCGCACGGTGGCCGCCAGTAGCCGCTGCCCATGCCTTCGCAATCGCCATGCCTTCGCCTTTCGGATCGTTTTCCGGGTGAACGGCGATCAGCGTCGGTACGCCGAAACCACGCTTGTACTCTTCACGTACTTCGGTACCCGGGCACTTCGGTGCCACCATCACGACGGTGATGTCTTTACGGATCTGCTCGCCCACTTCAACGATGTTGAAGCCGTGGGAGTAACCCAGCGCTGCGCCATCTTTCATCAGCGGCTGCACGGAACGCACTACGTCGGAGTGCTGTTTGTCTGGCGTCAGGTTAACCACCAGATCCGCCTGCGGGATCAGCTCTTCGTAGGTACCCACTTTGAAGCCATTTTCGGTCGCTTTACGCCAGGAGGCACGCTTCTCAGCAATCGCTTCTTTACGCAGGGCGTAGGAGATATCCAGACCGGAGTCACGCATGTTCAGACCCTGGTTCAGGCCCTGTGCGCCACAGCCGACGATGACCACTTTTTTACCCTGAAGGTAGCTTGCGCCATCAGCAAATTCATCGCGCGCCATGAAGCGGCATTTGCCCAGCTGCGCCAGCTGTTGGCGCAGATTCAGTGTATTAAAGTAGTTAGCCATGGGTGATACCTCGTGATGTTGTGTGTCTTATTGTTCGGTTCGCTGTTCAGCGAGAATGTACCCACATTACAACAGGAAATTTATTGCGGAAATTGATATATTCACAACGTCACGTTGCAATATCTGCAATGTAAAAAGGGCGGGTGAAATCAATGGATTTACGCGATCTGAAAATGTTTCTCCATCTGGCGGAAAGCCGCCACTTTGGCCGCAGCGCGCGGGCGATGCACGTCAGCCCCTCCACGCTCTCGCGCCAGATCCAGCGTCTGGAGGAGGATCTCGGCCAGCCGCTGTTTGTACGCGATAATCGCACCGTTACGCTCACGGAAGCGGGCGAAGAGCTGCGCGTTTTTGCTCAGCAGACGTTATTACAGTATCAGCAACTGCGACACACCATTGATCAGCAGGGCCCGTCACTTTCGGGCGAACTCCATATTTTCTGTTCTGTGACCGCGGCTTACAGTCATCTGCCCCCCATTCTGGATCGCTTTCGCGCTGAACACCCTTCGGTAGAGATCAAACTCACCACCGGCGATGCGGCCGATGCGATGGAAAAAGTGGTGACCCGTGAGGCCGATCTGGCGATCGCCGGCAAACCGGAAACCCTGCCGGGCGCGGTGGCATTCTCAATGCTCGAGAACCTGGCCGTGGTGTTGATTGCACCGGCGCTGCCGTGTCCGGTGCGAAATCAGGTATCGGTGGAAAAACCCGACTGGTCAACGGTGCCGTTTATCATGGCCGACCAGGGGCCAGTGCGTCGTCGCATCGAACTCTGGTTCCGTCGGCAAAAAATCAGCAATCCGTCGATTTACGCCACGGTGGGCGGCCACGAGGCAATGGTCTCAATGGTGGCATTAGGCTGCGGCGTGGCGCTGCTGCCGGAAGTGGTGCTGGAAAACAGCCCGGAGCCGGTGCGCAACCGCGTGATGATTCTCGAACGCAGCGATGAAAAAACGCCGTTCGAACTTGGCGTGTGCGCACAAAAAAAGCGGCTGCATGAGCCGCTTATTGATGCGTTCTGGAAATTACTGCCGGGCAGTTAACCCGCCAGGAAGAAGCGGAACGCCGGGTTATGGGTCTCGTCATGACAGTCATAACCAAGTTCGTTCAGACGGGTTTCGAAATCCGGCTCGTGCTCACCCAGTTCAAACGCCGCCAGCACGCGGCCATAGTCGGTGCCATGGCTGCGGTAGTGGAATAGCGAAATGTTCCAGTGCGTGCCCAGCGTATGCAGGAACTTCAGCAACGCGCCGGGCGATTCCGGGAATTCGAAACTGTACAGACGCTCCTGCAGCGGCTTCGATGGACGCCCGCCCACCATGTAGCGCACGTGCAGCTTGGCCATTTCATCGTCAGAAAGATCCACTACGCTGTAGCCACCTTCATGCAACAGGTTGAGGATCTCTTTGCGCTCCTCCAGACCCCGGCTCAGGCGAACACCAACAAAAATGCAGGCGTCTTTCGCATCGGCAAAACGGTAGTTAAACTCCGTCACCGCGCGGCCACCCAGCAGCTGGCAGAACTTGAGGAAGCTCCCCTGCTCTTCCGGAATGGTCACCGCCAGTAACGCTTCACGCTGCTCACCCAGCTCGCAGCGTTCGGAAACGTAGCGCAAACCGTGGAAGTTGACGTTAGCGCCCGAGAGCACGTGAGCCAGACGTTCCCCGCGAATGTTGTGCTGGGCGATGTACTTTTTCATCCCCGCCAGCGCCAGCGCGCCGGACGGCTCCGCCACCGCACGCACATCCTCGAACAGATCTTTCATCGCTGCGCAGATGGCATCGCTGTCGACGGTGATGATGTCGTCGAGATACTCCTGGCAGAGACGGAACGTTTCATCCCCGATGCGTTTCACCGCCACGCCTTCGGCAAACAGCCCGACCCGCGGCAGGTCAACGGGATGTCCGGCCTCCAGCGCCGCTTTCAGGCAGGCCGAGTCTTCCGCTTCAACGGCAATCACTTTGATCTGTGGCATTAGCTGTTTGATTAGCACCGCCACGCCTGCCGCAAGTCCGCCACCGCCTACCGGCACGAAAACGCGGTCGAGGTGGGCATCCTGCTGCAAAAGCTCAAGCGCCAGCGTACCCTGCCCGGCAATCACCATCGGATGGTCGAACGGCGGGACCCAGGTAAAACCCTGCTGTTGTGCCAGTTCAATCGCTTTGGCTTTCGCTTCATCGAAATTCGCACCGTGCAGCAACACCTCGCCACCGAAGCCACGTACGGCATCGACTTTGATGTCAGCGGTTGCCACAGGCATCACAATCAAGGCTTTCAAACCCAGACGCGCCGCAGAGAACGCAACCCCCTGGGCATGGTTACCCGCCGAAGCGGTGATCACACCACGCGCTTTTTGCTCTTCGGTTAGCCCGGCCATCATGGCGTAAGCGCCCCGCAGCTTAAAGCTGTGCACCGGCTGCCGATCTTCACGCTTCACCAGAATCACGTTATCGAGGCGCGAAGAGATCTTTTCCATCTTCTGCAGCGGCGTGACCTGCGCGGCTTCATAGACCGGTGCGCGTAGCACCGCCCGGAGATATTCCGCCCCCTCGGGGGCGGCAGACAGGGGTTGTGAGTCGGCCATCATTAGCCCCCGAGTTTCGATTTATCGCGCACTGCGCCTTTATCTGCACTGGTGGCCAGGGTCGCGTAAGCACGCAGAGCAAAGGAGACTTCGCGTTGACGATCTTTCGGCGTCCAGGCTTTCTCACCGCGAGCTTCTTGCGCTTCACGACGTGCAGCAATCTCCTGATCGCTCAGCTTCAGTTGAATACCGCGGTTCGGGATGTCGATTTCAATCAGATCGCCATCCTCAATGATCGCGATGTTGCCGCCGCTTGCCGCTTCTGGTGACACGTGGCCGATAGAGAGCCCGGACGTCCCGCCGGAGAAACGACCGTCGGTGATCAGCGCGCAGGCTTTGCCAAGCCCCATAGATTTCAGGAAGGTGGTTGGGTAGAGCATCTCCTGCATACCCGGACCGCCTTTTGGCCCTTCGTAACGGATAACGACCACGTCGCCTTCTACGACTTTGCCACCGAGGATAGCGTCTACTGCCTCGTCCTGGCTTTCGTAGACTTTGGCAGGACCGGTAAATTTAAGGATGCTGTCGTCCACGCCTGCGGTTTTTACGATACAGCCGTTTTCTGCAAAGTTACCGTAGAGCACCGCGAGCCCACCGTCTTTGCTGTAGGCGTGCTCCAGCGAGCGGATACAGCCTTCTGCGCGATCGTCATCCAGCGTATCCCAGCGGCAATCCTGCGAGAAGGCCTGCGTGGTACGGATACCCGCCGGCCCTGCGCGGAACATCTTTTTCACCGCCTCATCTTTGGTCAGCATCACGTCGTACTGTTCCAGCGCCTCTGACAGCGTCAGCCCCAACACGTTTTTCACGTCGCGGTTCATCAACCCGGCGCGATCCAGCTCGCCGAGGATACCGAGAACCCCGCCCGCGCGGTGGACGTCTTCCATATGGTATTTCTGGGTACTTGGCGCCACTTTACACAGCTGTGGCACTTTGCGGGAAAGCTTATCGATATCGCTCATGGTGAAGTCGATTTCGGCTTCCTGGGCGGCAGCCAGCAGGTGCAGAACGGTGTTAGTGGAGCCACCCATGGCGATATCGAGCGTCATGGCATTTTCAAACGCCGCTTTACTGGCGATGTTGCGCGGCAGTGCGCTGGCGTCGTCCTGCTCGTAGTAGCGTTTAGTCAGCTCAACGATACGTGAACCCGCATTAAGGAACAGCTGTTTACGATCGGCGTGGGTCGCCAGCAGCGAGCCGTTACCCGGCTGGGACAGGCCAAGCGCTTCGGTCAGACAGTTCATGGAGTTCGCGGTGAACATACCTGAACAGGAGCCACAGGTCGGACAGGCCGAACGTTCTACCTGATCGCTCTGCTCGTCAGAGACTTTCGGGTCCGCGCCCTGAATCATGGCATCAACAAGGTCAAGCTTGATGATTTTGTCGGAAAGCTTGGTTTTACCGGCTTCCATTGGGCCGCCAGAGACGAAGATCACTGGAATATTCAGGCGCAGGGAGGCCATCAGCATCCCTGGGGTGATTTTGTCACAGTTAGAGATACAGACCATGGCGTCGGCACAGTGGGCATTCACCATGTACTCAACCGAGTCGGCAATCAGCTCACGCGACGGCAATGAATAGAGCATGCCCCCGTGGCCCATCGCGATACCGTCATCGACGGCGATGGTATTGAACTCTTTCGCCACACCGCCCGCAGCTTCGATCTGTTCGGCGACCAGTTTACCGAGATCGCGCAGGTGTACGTGACCCGGAACGAACTGGGTAAAAGAGTTCACCACGGCGATAATCGGTTTTCCAAAATCGGCGTCGGTCATCCCGGTGGCGCGCCACAGCGCGCGGGCACCAGCCATGTTGCGGCCGTGGGTGGTGGTGGCGGAACGATACTTAGGCATGCTTTATTTACTCCCGTCTATCTTGTAAATGGGACGGTGCGTGCCGTCCCATAGTGATGCTTATGGATTAACCTGATCCAACCAACCGTATTTATCTTCTGTTTCGCCGGTGAAGAGACCAAAGAACGCTTCCTGAATACGCTTGGTCACCGGACCACGGCGGCCTTCGCCAACCTGGATCCCGTCAACGCTGCGTACCGGTGTAATTTCTGCGGCGGTACCGGACATAAATATTTCATCCGCCAGGTACAGGGATTCACGAGAGAGAACCTGCTCACGAACCTCGATCCCCAAATCATGCGCCAGCTTGATAATGGCATCGCGGGTGATACCCGGCAGTGCCGAAGAGGTAAACGGCGGCGTGAAAAGAATACCGTCTTTCACTTCAAACAGGTTTTCCCCAGCGCCTTCGGAGATGTAGCCGTTCACATCCAGTGCGATCCCTTCCTGGTAACCGTGGCGACGCGCTTCGCTGCCTACCAGCAGAGAGGAGAGGTAATTGCCGCCCGCTTTGGCCGCGGTCGGAATGGTGTTGGGTGCGACACGATTCCATGAGGAGACCATGGCATCGATCCCCTGCTCTAGCGCTTCTGCGCCCAGGTAAGCTCCCCAAGGGAACGCCGCGATGATCACATCAGTGGTATAGCCGGCCGGCGGGTTCACGCCCATACCCACATCACCCACAAATACCAGCGGGCGGATGTAGGCGCTGGTCAGGTTGTTTTTACGCAGAACCGCGCGGCAAGCTTCCATCAGCTCATCAACGCTTTGAGAAACAGGGAATCGATAGATTTTGGCTGAATCACGCAGACGCTGCATATGTTCGCGATGGCGGAACACCACTGGACCTTTGTGTGAGTCATAGCAGCGGATACCTTCAAACACAGAGGTACCGTAGTGCAGCGCGTGGGACATCACGTGGACCTTCGCGTCCTCCCAGCGAATCATCTCACCATTGGACCAAATGTAATCAGCTTTTTTCGTGGTCATTTTTCTTCCTATTGCGCTCAGGCGCGGATTTGTTGCGATGTGGTTGTGCTCTGGCAGATGGCGACATGCGCGACGTCGACCAGTTTACTTAGCTGGCTAAACAGTAATTCGACAGGCCGTGGACTGGCAACGGTCAATTCGATATTTATGTTCTGTGCATCCGTTGCGGTTTCCATATTCATCGAGCATATCTGAAAGCCCCGATGGCGAACCACGCGTAAAACACGTTCTAACGTTTCCGGGTTGAAGCGAGCCTGCACGGCGACCTGATGTTGCATCATGATAATTTCTCCAGCATTTGTGAGTTACTGGCGCCAGGCGGCACCAACGGCCAGACATTCTCAAGCTCGTCGATTGAGACATGAAGCAGGTACGGCCCTTTGCAGGACAACATGGTGTCGAGCGCCGCTTCAACCTGGTCTTTACGGGTGATGTGCTGGCCTGGAATGCCAAACGCGCTGGCCAGAACAAGGAAATCGGGATTGTCGGTAAGGGTCGTTTCGCTGTAGCGCTCCTGGAAGAAGAGCTGCTGCCACTGGCGGACCATGCCTAAACGCTGGTTATCAAGCAGTACGATCTTGACCGGTAACTGCTTACGTTTCACCGTGCCCAGCTCCTGCACGTTCATCATGAACGAGCCATCACCGGAGATGCAGATAACAGTATCGTCTGGACGTGCGACCTGTGCGCCAACGGCAGCGGGCAGACCGAAGCCCATCGTGCCTAATCCACTCGAAGTGATGAAATTCTCCGGGCGAGTGTATGTCATATGCTGGGCCGACCACATCTGATGCTGACCGACATCCGTCGTCACCACGCTGTCTACTGGCTTGCGATCCGACAGCTGTTTTAACAGCAGAGGGGCATAAATGGCGTCACCGGGATGGTCGTAACGCCAGGCGTGCTCACGGCGCATATCCGCTGCATGCTGGCGCCACGCGTCGATATTCAGCGGTTGCTGCAACGCCGGTAACAGTGCATTGAGGTCGCCCTGCAGAGCAACGTGCGCCTGACGCAGTTTGTTCATCTCTGCCGGATCGATATCCATATGAATCACTTTGGCATTAGGTGCGAAAGTATTCAGCTTACCGGTAACACGGTCGTCAAAACGGGCCCCTACAGCGATGAGCAGGTCACACTCTTGCACCGCCAGGTTCGCCGCTTTGGTACCGTGCATGCCCAACATGCCGAGATAGTACGGATTATCTGCATCGACAGCGCCCAATCCTTTCAGCGTACAGGTAGCCGGCATTTGCGTAACGGCGAGAAACTCACGCAGCGCGGGAACCGCCTGTGCCATGCCGACCCCGCCGCCGACGTAGAGCATCGGTTTTTGCGCCTGAGCCAACATGTGAGAGGCCTCTTTCACTTCGGCGTGTGGGAAAACATCGGCGCTTTCAACGGTGGAGAAATGCGGTTCCAGATCGCCCAGGGCCACCTGGATATCTTTCGGGATATCGACCAGAACCGGCCCAGGTCGACCGGAATTTGCCACTTCAAAGGCTTCAGCCATCACGCGCGGCAACTCTTCCAGGGACTGAACAAGGAAACTGTGTTTGGTGCAAGCCAGCGATAACCCGAGCACATCCACTTCCTGGAAGGCGTCGGTACCGATGAAGGGAGAAGCAACCTGACCGGTGATAGCAACAACGGGAACGGAGTCGAGCAGCGCATCGGCCAGGCCGGTGATCAGGTTGGTTGCACCAGGCCCCGATGTTGCCATGCAAACACCGGTTTTTCCGGTAGAGCGGGCGTAACCAATGGCCGCCATCGCTGCTCCCTGCTCGTGTCGGCACAACAGATGTTCCACGCCGCCGTCATACAACGCATCATAAATCGGCATAATTGCGCCACCCGGGTAACCAAAAACGGTCTCGACTCCCTGTGCACGCAACGCATGTACTACCCACTGTGCCCCATTCATAGTTACTTCCCCGTCGTAAATCGGGAGAAACAGAATTTTATGCTAAAACCCATAATCTGCTCCTCACTTATATTTTTTGGCCATAAAAAAACCCCCGGACCTTTCGGTGCGGGGGTCTTAGTTCGTTAAGGCTTGATTTTTAAGCCTTTCCTCGTCCAAGTGCAGCCCCGCACGGTGGGATAATAATCACCACCACGCTAATCACGACCAGGCTAATCACTCGTAGAAGGGTTGTCATTTTTAGTTCTTTAAGCTTCTTGTTCGAAGGAATACCTAAAGAGTTATCACAGATTCGCTCTGTATCACAAGATTTTTTTATTACGCTATTTTTTATGCGACAACGAATTTAGTTAAAAATCATTGTTTTTTATCACAAAAATAGAAAATGAATTATTTTCATTTTTTTGACCAAATTTCGTTTAAAAAGAACAAATGATGACTTTTTGCGGCGGCTGTTCCAGTGCATTGCAAGCATTGCATCGACCTAAAAAAAATTACGAATCTTGCGCGCAAAGAGAGCAATCATCCGTAATCTGGCAGCGATCGTAATGGCATAGTGCACCTTTAAGGAGGGTGTCTATGTCATTGTCGGTTGTTTATACGCGTGCGGCGTTAGGGGTAAAAGCGCCGCTCATTTCTGTTGAAGTGCATTTGAGTAATGGGCTTCCGGGGCTGACTCTGGTGGGTCTACCGGAAACCACCGTTAAGGAGGCCAGAGACCGGGTACGCAGCGCGATTATCAACAGCGGTTATACCTTTCCAGCAAAGAAAATTACCATCAACCTCGCCCCTGCGGATTTACCCAAAGAGGGAGGGCGATACGATTTACCTATCGCTATTGCGCTTCTCACTGCATCTGAGCAGCTCTCTGCACCCCGTCTGGGTCATTACGAGTTTGTGGGTGAACTGGCCCTTACAGGCGCGTTGAGAGGGGTTCCAGGTGCAATATCCGGTGCAATCGCAGCGCTGAATGCTGGTCGGGAGATCATCGTCGCTACCGATAATGCAGCAGAAGTCAGTCTTATC
Organism: Leclercia sp. UBA7405; assembly: GCF_037152215.1. NCBI lineage: Bacteria > Pseudomonadati > Pseudomonadota > Gammaproteobacteria > Enterobacterales > Enterobacteriaceae > Leclercia > Leclercia sp. UBA7405. The sequence continues at coordinate 93,696 of NZ_JBBCMR010000008.1, forward strand.
GAGCAGAAAGGCTGCCTGGTCGCGGGGCATTTACAGGAGGTCTGCGCCTTCCTGGAAGGGAAACATCAGCTGGCCGAGCCCGAGCCGGTGCCCTTTTCCACCGAGCCTGAATCAAATGATATCAATGATATTATTGGCCAGGAGCATGGCAAGCGCGCCCTCGAGATCACCGCGGCTGGCTCGCATAATCTCTTGCTCATTGGTCCTCCGGGTACAGGAAAGACCATGCTTGCCAGTCGGCTGAATGGACTGTTACCGCCGCTGAGTAATCATGAAGCCCTGGAAAGCGCAGCGATTATTAGTCTCGTCAATGCCAGCTCTCTGCATAAGCAGTGGCGTATGCGCCCGTTCCGCGCACCACATCATAGCGCCTCGCTGGCGGCCATGGTGGGAGGTGGTTCTATTCCGGCTCCCGGCGAGATTTCGCTGGCTCACAATGGCATTCTTTTTCTGGATGAGCTGCCAGAGTTTGAGCGACGGGTGCTTGATGCCCTGCGAGAGCCTATTGAGTCAGGCCAGATCAATATCTCCCGCACGCGCGCAAAGATAGCGTATCCGGCCCGTTTTCAGCTGATTGCAGCGATGAATCCCAGTCCGACAGGACACTATCAGGGTCAACACAATCGCTGCACGCCAGAGCAGACGTTGCGCTATCTGTCGCGGCTGTCCGGCCCTTTTCTCGACAGGTTTGATTTATCTCTGGAGATCCCCCTGCCGCCGCCAGGGCTGCTTTGCCAGATGCAGAAAACGGGAGAGGACAGCGCGACCGTGCGGAAAAGGGTCATGGCAGCACAGGGCACGCAAATGGCGCGGCAAAACAAACTCAACGCCCATCTTGATAACGCCGAGATACGCCGGTTTTGTCAGCTGGAAGCAGAAGATGCAAAATGGCTGGAGGAGACGCTTACTCGCTTCGGTCTTTCCGTTCGGGCCTGGCAGCGCCTGCTGAAGGTCGCACGCACGATTGCCGATCTGGAGAAATGTTTGAATATTGAACGAAGGCATCTGCAGGAAGCGCTGGGCTATCGCGCCATCGACAGATTATTACAGCACTTACAAAAGATGCTGACCTAAAAAAGGGGCCGTAGCCCCTCTCATTTAGTCGTCTGAATCAGTGTAATCTTCTGCACCTTCCATCTGTGGCTTGCCACCAGACAGGGTGTGGAAACGCTTAGGACGCTTAATACGTGCCATGTACTTGATCCATACACGTTCCGCTTCTGTTACAGGCTCGCGCTCGCCACGACATACGGCAACGAACAGCGTCTCTTCTTCAGTCGCAGGTTCACGTTTTCCCAGATCCAACTCGTTAAAAGCATAACCATGGCGCTCAAGCAGTTGTGCCTCTTTGATGGTGAAATCACCATGACGAGAAAATCCGCGTGGATAATTTTTGTTGTCGAAAAAACGATTAATAGTCGTAAAGCTTTCCGCCATCCTACACGCTCCTATATCTTTGGCCGAGCTATTTATGGCGCGGAGTATTAGTTACGCTTGACAGAGTGTAAAACAAAACATTTAAATCATAACGACAAATTATTTTGCGGAGAAAACCGTGGATACGGAATTGCTAAAAACTTTTCTCGAAGTAAGCAGAACGCGACACTTCGGTCGCGCCGCTGAAGCGCTTTACCTGACTCAGTCGGCCGTCAGCTTTCGTATTCGACAGCTTGAAAACCAATTGGGCGTCAATCTGTTCACTCGTCATCGCAATAACATTCGCCTGACGACGGCAGGAGAGAAGTTACTGCCCTATGCTGAGACGTTGATGAATACTTGGCAGGCTGCGCGTAAAGAAGTCGCGCATACGTCGCGGCATAACGAGTTCTCTATTGGTGCCAGCGCTTCACTGTGGGAGTGTATGTTAAGTCCGTGGCTTAACCGTCTCTATCGTTCACATGGTCACCTGCAATTTGAGGCGCGCATTGCGCAACGGCAGTCTTTGGTTAAGCAACTCCATGAAAGACAGCTGGATCTGCTTATCACCACCGAAGCACCGAAAATGGACGAATTTAGCAGCCAAATACTTGGTCAGTTCACGCTGGCGCTTTACGCCTCTGAACCTGCGGTCATGAAAAGCGACCTGAATTACCTGCGATTAGAGTGGGGGCCGGACTTTCAGCAACATGAAGCAGGGTTGATCACTGCCGAAGACGTGCCTCTTCTGACGACCAGTTCGGCAGAAATCGCCTGTCAGCAACTCGCACTGCTGAAAGGCTGCACCTGGTTGCCGCAACGATGGGCAAGTACCAAAGCGGGGTTACATACAGTGGCCGATTCGGCGACGCTTCAGCGTCCGCTATATGCTATTTGGCTACAAAATAGCGATAAGCAAGGGCAGATAAAAGATCTTCTAAAAATCAACGTGATGGACTAATAAATCGGGTTAGCAAGGATGCTAATGAGAGCCTGTGTCGAGGGAAAGAGGAGGATTTGCAGGCAAAAAAAAATCCTTTGCCGTAGCAAAGGATTCTTATATGGCAGGGGCGGAGAGACTCGAACTCGCGACACCCGGTTTTGGAGACCGGTGCTCTACCAACTGAGCTACGCCCCTAAATTTTCTTACCATTAAGCCTGCTTATAAAGCAGGCTTAATTTGAATAAGTGGCGGAACGGACGGGACTCGAACCCGCGACCCCCTGCGTGACAGGCAGGTATTCTAACCGACTGAACTACCGCTCCACCGTATTCTTTTTGTAACCACCGGGTT
>NZ_JBBCMR010000009.1:0-77709 GCF_037152215.1 Leclercia sp. UBA7405
GGGTTGGGACCACGGTCCCAGTTGTGGGGTTGGGACCACGGTCCCAGTTGTGGGGTTGGGACCACGGTCCCAGTTGTGGGGTTGGGACCACGGTCCCAGTTGTGGGGTTGGAACCACGGTCCCAGTTGTGGGGTTGGGACCACGGTCCCAGTTGTGGGGTTGGAACCACGGTCCCAGTTGTGGGGTTGGAACCACGGTCCCAGTTGTGGGGTTGGGACCACGGTCCCAGTTGTAGGGTTGGAACCACGGTCCCAGTTGTAGGGTTGGGACCACGGTCCCAGTTGTAGGGTTGGGACCACGGTCCCAGTTGTAGGGTTGGGACCACGGTTCTAGTTGTGAAGTTGGGACCGTTCGTCATGAGATATAATGAGAGTAAACGGAAATTTTAAAAATTACACTGAACCAGATTGTTGAAGCTTTTCAAGAATGCCTTCAATTTGTTCGATGCAATGCTGAGGAATCTTTGAACGGTCCAGGTTAAATACAATTCTATTTGCTTTGTATTGCGCAGTTGCTCCAGGAGCAAACTCACGGTTGATTGGTGATGGTGCCACATGAACTTTAGAGATCTTAAGAGCATTAGTTAAAAACTGAATGATTTCTTCTGTTTCAAACACAATACCACTTTTGCGTTTGTCCAAAAGCTCACTTATTTTTTCTAGCAGTAAGCCTTCATCATCAATAAAAAGACGATTCAAATTATCCCCAGCTCGTGCGGATAACTCACCGGGATGAGAGAAGAGCGAAATTAAATCACGAGGCAGCTTTGAAGTGTTGATACAACGCGTAATGATTTTACGGGAAATATTTTCAGCATCTGCTAATGCGGAAATATTGTTGTTGAACTCATTCTCTAGCCGGAATGAGTAACGCCTACCTCTTTCATATGCGCTTGTTGGCCTGTAATCATTACCAATCTTGCAGAGCGAATCCATTTGCTCATCATCAAGTTCTCCGACAAGAATGCGATATTCACTTGAAGTAAGTATCGCAGCCATACGACGACGGCTGCCATCAGCAACCTCTATGTAATCAGAGACTCTCCTACCAAAACCAGGGTTCTGCTGTCCTGTAAGCAGAAATGATGGAATTAGATCATCAAGCGCTTCTTCCGTCAGAAATTCCTGATCTCGCTCATTACCAACCCATACTCTCGTGGATGTTCCAACACTGTTTCCTGGTATAGTTTCCAGTGTAAATTTCACATCACGACCACAGACGGGGAGGGTGATTAAGTTTCCTTTTGCCATTGCTCCAACCCTGGCGATTAGAGAATCAACCATAGGGGCAGCTGGAGCAGATGCTGGCGTAGCAGGAGATTGTGCTGGTGAAGATTTGGGTATTATCGGAGCACGTTTCATTATTTAATCTCCCAACGAGGTTTAATCAGTCGATCAAATATTTCGTTGCAAACGGGTTCCCAGATCGCGAGAGCGTTTCGCCATGCACCTGTCGATGAACGTTGATCTATGGCTTGCTCAAAGACGGTACGCATTCGAATTTGACCTTTACCAACTTCATCTGTTTCACGGACTACATTCTTTAAAACCATACTTCCCCAGGCGTCACGTATCTGCTCTTCCATCCAGGGAGACTGGGAACCGTTATTATTGCTATATTTTGTAAGAAGAATTCTGACATCAGGTTCAAAGCCTTGCAGATCAACGTTTTTCAGCAAATCACGCAACATATCAAAAAATTGTAGCGCCGATGTGTAATCAAAAAGTTCTGCCGGAGTAGGAACGATAAGTACATCAGCAGCACATACAACGTTAATAGTCCCTATACCGAGATTAGGAGCACTATCGATCACTACTACGTCATAGTCCTGAGCAACCGTTTCTATTGCAAGACGCAACATCATATGAGGTTCTGTGGGTAATTTTCCCTCGTCATAACGGCCCATTAGTTCAGTTTCAATCCGATGCAAAGCCAGGCACGAAGGAATTATATCCAGACCCGGCCAACACGTTGGCTTAATGGCATATGTTGCATCATCTCGTTCGCCAAGATAGAAGGGGAGAAGTGTATCTTCAGCATGGATATGCAGATCCGGAACCCATCCATGATACATGGACGCAGTACCCTGAGGATCATTTCCTTCTATCAATAAAACGCGCAGGCCTTTTAAAGCAAGGTCTTGAGCAAGATGGACAGATACAGAAGTTTTATAAACACCGCCTTTATGAGCAGCAACACCAATTACCGGTGGAACACTATCACCCGGTCGACGCAGACGTGTTCCAAAAACATCACGCATATGATTAATCTGTTCAATGGTATATCCAACGCGCTGTTCTACCCGGCCACGCTTTTCCATGTCAGGATGGGGGAGGCGGCCTGCTTTTTCTGCATCCCGAATGGCTTGAGATGAAACACCAATAAGATCTGCAGCTTCCCCGACACGCCATCGACGTGTAATTTTTCTTGCTTCAGGGCTATCATCGTTAAATTGTGCAATAGCAATCGCTTTTGTCATTTCATGACCAGCTGTGATGCATTGGTCAAGAGTATCCATTAATCCCATCTTAAAGTCCTTTAGGTTAACTTTGCATTAATACATTAAATCTTGATAAATGACGCAAAGCAACACTAAAAATGCAAACCAACCCTAAAATTACAAAGTTGTTCAAAAAATGAATAGATAATGAGTTAATCAATAGCATAAGTATGGTAATTGCAGACCCCGCCTTATAGCACGCCGTGGTTGCGAATAAAATTTTCCTTGAAAGGGTAAATACAAAGGGTGCTAAGGGGGAAATATGAGTCTCGATATCGGGGAGCTGAAGAGGGAAACCAAGTGTGATTAAGGGAGCTAAGGCGGGAACTTAAGAAAGTGACTTATAGAGGGAACTAAAGATGGCACAGGGAGCTAGGGAGGGAGTAAGAAATAAAAAAGGGAGCTAGAAAGGGAAGGAATCTGTCGAACCTGGTTTCACAGCGAGTTACAGGGAAGCTTATCCCGCTACAGCTCCCCATATCTAATCAAATCGGTTTTCTTTAGCCCAACAACATACCCTTCGTTCAATATGCCGCAAAGATAGCCCGTCACAGGTCACCTTGTGCAGCTGTGGGGCGATACCCTCTGCAGCTCACTTTTGAATAAAAGTATCACCCGCTCTAAGTCACTTTTCCCTCTACAGGTCACTTGGTTTTAAGGCAGGGTTTCTACTAAGAACTCGCACCATAGTCTCACGTCCTTCTTTTTTAAGGAGATAGTCCAGGTAGCCAATGCTTTTTAGTTTCTGCAAAGCTGCACGAATGACTTTGTTTTGATCGCTGATTCGATTGGTGAGCATCAGTCGAGCTCTCAATCTGGTGAACGAAATGTCCGCTGGACGTTCAGGAAGACTGGCTAAGTAGGTGTATAGCGCCTGAGCAGCCTCCTGCCGTGGAAGCGCGTTAAGCGGTTTCTTACGCAGTAGGGTGAGATAATCTGCCCTATACAGCTCCCATAACTTGCTATCAGCCTCAAGCTCGATGGTATCTTCATCCGAATTAAAACGTCCCGTCTTTAATAACCCTGTGACATAGGCGCCTTTTGAGCCGATAGTACTCAAAGTAATAGTCTTACCTCGAATACGTGTTAGAGAATCGCGTATGTTCCCACGAAGCCTTGAATCCAGGCGTTTTGAGGGTATCTGACATAGCCCCGCGAACTCATGAAATGAAAGAGTGATCGCGTTGCTGGCAATACCGTACTTTGAGAATGCGTGAATTATCCCCATCCAGACCTTTAAGTCGGTAGAAAGGTTAAGCCTTGGCCCGGTGATAATGATCTTCGTATAACCTTCTGACCTTGAAAGCTCTAACGAAGACAAGATTTCGCTTGCATCAATTGCATCGCCTGAGTCACCGCTTTTGTTTGCTGGAACAAATATGCCTAGACGCATCAATGCTGCAGGCTGAACACTTGAATTGCTGGTAACTGTTAGTGATTTCCCTTCTCCTTCTACAGATTCAGGGATAGCATCAGGAAAGAAGTATATGTTTTTATTAGAATTATCCAACTTATCCACCTTGTGAAAAATTTATACAGTGTAGTGAGAATTTTCCCACCACAGCTCCCTATGTTACCCACTGTAACTCCCTTTTCTCCCTCTGCAAATCACTTTTTACCCTCTCCAAGTCACCTTTTACCCATCACAGCTCCCTTTATACCCGCTTTAACTCCCTTTCTTCCCTCTACAACTCCCCTTAACACGGCTCCAAGTCAGGTAGGACAAGGCTCTCAGCGATCGGGGATCTGTTTGGTTCTAATTGGAACTGTTGGGATCCATAAAGGATCTTATCTGGATCTGAAATATTGGATCTATCCATTGTATATGTGGATAACTATATTGAATTTTCTGGATCGCTGTTGGTGTAACAGAAAGGGCCAACTAGCGTAGTGTCAGCGCGTCAGGGTAGTCGATCACCATCGGCAGCTTCGTAGCAGAAAACGTAATGCCTTGGCCTGATATTGCTGGCATCATTGTAAGTTGTTCCCTATGGAAAGGTATTGCTCTGTAAGACGTACCAATACTTTCTGCGCATAATCTTCGCACGGGAACAGAGCAATTTCTCACCACTGTTCCTCCCGACGCCGATAGCGCTAAGGGTCATTGTTATCGGAACATACCGGCGCAGCTGTAGGGCGTACCCGCATGCGGAACGGATACGAATGGCAATATATCCTCATCGCGGGAATACTGTTCCGGTGACGGCTTCTCCCTGCCGTCCTTCTTAGACTGCTGTTGCTGGCATAGGGTCAACAGTGCCACTATCTCATCGGCGAACGTACTGGCATGTGTCTCATGCAGACTTGCATTATTCATATTGTTCTCCTTGGTATGTCAGTATCGTTTACCTACCGGGCCCTGATATTTAAACCTTTCATTACATTCCAGCTTCAGGTTCTCTACTTGTCCTTCTGACGGTTTTGGTCAGGTAGAAGGGATCATCAGGCATGTTCACGGACTTCCTTCCGACAGTAGGACGGCGCCTCGCCCGGATTACGGGTGATATACGCCGGAAACTCAGTGATCTCGGTCTGGCTGTAAGGCGAGAAGTTTTCAGTGCCACCGAAACGGCTGCGGAATCCTTTAAGTACTGCCTCTTCACCGGCAGGTCCGGCTGCGGGCATTGAGACGGCCATGCTTTCAGGATCAATAAATGAGTACTGCCCTTTCTCATCACTGCGCTGGTTCATCAAAAACGTCAGTGTCAGATCACCGGCATCGCTTTCTTTCGCCCCCTGAGTTTGCCAAGTGACGGAAACGCTATAGAGGGTATGACCATTTTCTCGGGACTCGACCTTTCCCCTAAAGATCATTGTTGTTGGTAGGCTGAGTTTTCCGTCTCCCGGAAGGTCTGAGTGGCAGACAACTACACTGCCGGGCGGGTAGGCCTCATCGAGTCGCCGCATTTCTTCCCGGGTTGCGGCGCCGGCTCCGTAAATCGTGCTGGCAAAAACTACCATAATTCCTAACCGGCTTGAGATCCCCTTAACTGTCTTCATTATGCTTTCATCCTGATATTTGTCGGTTCAGTCCGGTAAAACGAATTGAGAAATTCCGCCTTCATTATTATTAGATGAAGTAATCAAGACCATGAATGACATCTTCATCCAGATAAGTACCGGAAGGATTTGTACTGGACGAATCGATGTTCGGATCAAAGGTAAGTGGATAACTCCCTGAACCGTAAAACCACAGAGCGGTGGCAGGGCAGTAATAAGCAAGGGGTCTGTTTGATTTCGAAACCACTACCCATTGATTTTTCGTGGACGGAGATATTGTTGCAGGATACATGTGAGCAGACCAGGGACGAGTAGTCAGCCACAAATCTGTATGTCCCATATATTTTCCGGTCAGGAATGCCCAGACCTGGCTCAAAAGCTTGTCACACATCAGTTATCAATCCTTCCCCAACAAACAGTCACTCAGAGTAGTTATGGTGCGCAACACAATCCACTGAGCACATCCCTGCGTCTGTCACTCGGATTATTTTCCCCTGCAGTCATCATTTACATGATGATAATAAGCAACCATATAGCCACGCGGATAAATTACCGGATGGCTGTTCCGGTGTGATCCGACTTTCTGGCGTATCACAACTTTCCGGAAGTTTACCATGCACACGGAATAACCACTCTGCCCTTTTCCGGGGGTGAGCGGACGGTCACGTGAAAGGGACGAAACACAACATATAGCGTCGTGAGCAGCTGTCAGAACCTCTACATATTGTGTCAGGGGCCGATAACGCCCCGGAGGGGAGGAAGCAGATCCGGAACTCAGGGTTTCCGGATCTGCGGTGAAATGAGAGAGGGCAGGAGATGCTGTAGCGCCAGAATCATCACTTTCATTAACTATGTTCCATCACAAATGTCAGCTTTAATTTATAAAATTAATAACAAACAACTTTAGTGCTAGGTTAGCATGGCTATTAAAGCAAAGATGAAAGGAATGATGATGCTCAGCCAGCTTAACCTGCGTTTTCATAAAAAACTGATCGAGGCGCTGAAAGTGCGTGCCGGCCGCGAAAATACCTCCGTCAATGCGCTCGCCGAACGCTTCCTGGATGACGGCCTCAAAACGGCCGCTGCCGGCGACGGATATTTTCAGCTGGTTGCCGATCCGGAGGCCACGGTCCGGCAGCTCTACCGGCATATTATTCTGGGCCAGACCTTCGGTTCCGCCCCGATCTCCCGTGATGAGCTGCGCTTCATGCTGGCTTATGCCCGGGAGGCCTTTATGCGCGGGCACGGCAGGCTGGCCACGCTCCCGGCCCTGCGCACCCTGCTCACCATCACCCGCGATCTGCTGGCCTGGCAGGTGACAAACGACCGCCCGATGGATGGCCCTTATCTGAAGGGGATCTTCCGCCTGAACGGCGAGAAGTGGGTGGAAGAATTTGACGCCTTCCTGGCGGAGCTGCGCCCCGTCGTTGACCAGCGGTATGCCGAACATCTGCTGCGCCCGCTGGAAAGCGACTGTTTCCGGCTTGGGGAGATCCCGGACGCGACGCTGGCGGAGATTTTCACCCTCCCGCGGCTGCGGGACATCTTCCCCCTGGTCCTGCGCGGCCTCGACTGGAATGAGGATAAGGCCGCAGCCCTGGCCCGGGATCTGCGCCCGGTGGTTCCGGCCGTGACGGAAACCCTGTCGGCCGGGACCCTGCGCCTGGACTTACGCACCGACGGCCAGTCTCCGGGCCAGCGCCCGGGGGCCTGGTATGACACGCCGCGCCTGCACCTGATGATCACCGGCCAGGATTTTGTGGTGCCCTGTGACTGGGCAGCGTTCTGCGAACTGCTGGGCCTGTTCACGCTTTATGCCCGTCATCCGGAGGTCCTGGCTCAGGGGCACCACGGGGAGCGGGTGATGTTCTCCCCGCCGGGACACGTCACAAAGGAAGGTTTTTTCGGGATCGACGGGCTGCGAATTTTTCTGCCGGCAGAGGCGTTTGAGACCCTGGTCCGGGAGCTCACCACGCGATGTGCAGAAGCCACGCTGGCAGAGGCCCTGACCGGGCTGCGCTGCCTGTACGGAGATCTGTGATATGGCGGATACTGATGCAATAAGGCTGGACCAGTCCGTCACCAGCCCGGAACAGGATCGCTACGGCTTCCGTCATGTCGCCACACAACTAGCGCAGTCTGTTCAGGATATTGGCCGCGAGGGCAGTGCCGTAATTGGCATTGAAGGTCCCTGGGGTTCGGGGAAAACCAGTCTGCTGAACCTGCTGCGTGCCGAACTGGATGAGCAGAAAGAAGATAGCACCTTTGTCATGAGCATCTCCCCCTGGCTTGATGGCAGCGGAACCAGTCTGGTGGAATCGTTGCTGATACCTGTGGCAGGAAGCATTGCAGCTGAAGAAAAAAATCGCCTTTCGCCCGAAGAGCGGAAAATACTGGATAAGAAGAAGACGGTTACCCGGACAGCACGCACGCTCATGGAATATACCAGAGCAACGGCCCGCAATCTGGCCCCGCTGGCTCAGACGGCCGCAATGATCCCGGGCGTACCGGATGCCAGTAATGCTCTGTCCGCGCTATCGGAAACCAACTGGTTAAAAGAAAAGGAAAAAACGACAGCAGATCTGCGGGCAGAAATTTCGCAAAAAATAATCGAAATGGACCTCAGCTTTATTATTCTGCTCGACGATCTGGACAGGCTGGAGCCCGCCCAGGCTGTTGAGGTTGTCCGCCTGGTCAAATCCGTCGCCGATTTTCCCCGCTTTCGTTACATACTCTGTTATGACAAAGCCGTACTGGCGCAGGCCATCAAAAAAGGGCTGGGTGTGGAGGATGGCGAACTTTACCTGCAGAAAATCGTGCAGATTTCTTTCAGCCTGCCGAGGCCGGAATCTTTCGTTCTCCGGCGTGAGTTTATGTCGGGTGCCGTCGCATTGTATGAGTCCGTTAACGATTTTCCACCAGATGAACGGCTTCTGGATAATCTAAAGAGGGTGACGGATATTTACGGCGAGGCACTGAAAACCCCCCGTGAAGTTCATCTCGCGCTGAATAACCTTCGTTTCAGGTACAGCGGGATACGCGATTATGTTTATCTGCCTGATTTGTGCTTTCTGCAGCTGATACGTATAACCAATCCGGGGCTTTATGACTGGGTTGAGGAATACCTGACGGAACGCGCGATGGTAGAGTCAGGCGATGGCAGCGTAAGTCAGGAAGCACAGGAGACTCTTACCGGCTCGCTGCTTAACTGTATCGCTCTGTACCGTTCATCGGAAGCAAAATCGGCAACCTCCCTGCGTCATTGTGTTCCTGGAATTTCCGGATTTAAGCCTGAACACCTGGAGCTTTTCAGGCCAGCGGGAGAGGAAGAAAAGATAGCGATGACAGCAGATCGCCGTCTGGGTAGTGCAGCTTACTGGCGATACTACTTTGCCTTTTCCTCGCCCCAGAATGTCCTGCCACCGGACTATTTCGATGAACTGTTCCGCAAAGCAGGCATTCCTGCTGAGCAGTCAGCTCTGGCGGAGGAGTTACTTGCGCAGATAAACAGCAACGGTATCTCTTCCCGTACCTGGTTTGAACATATCCTGAGCCAGCTAACATGGCCTCAGATAGCTTCCCGTGCGCCCGAATCCTGTGCCGGTCTGCTGCGGTTCTTCTTTGAACATGGCAGTGAGGTGGAAAAGCGTTATGTGGCCCGCAATGTCTGGTTTGCCCATGAGGATCTGGATATGGACAGTGTGGTGGATCATCTGCTCAGACGCATGTATGAGCACGAAACCGGTATAAAAATCAGCCATTTTGCGGAACTGATTATGGAAGCAAAGGACTGGCACTGGATCGCCTGTTATTTTCATCATCTGCTCAACCGGCACGGGCTGGTCGGTAACAGAGTCGCCACTGACAGGATGCAACTTTTTTCTGCAGAGCAACTGCAGATTATGCGCAGCCAGCTGGCAGGAAGGCTCGGCTCAGCTGAAATCACCGGGCAGATTCTGGAAATAAATGATCTGACCCATTACCTCTGGGCCTGGTGCGATATCAGCGGAACCGGGGCCGTTCGTGAGTGGGTACAGTCAGCCACCGATCAGGATGACGACGCGTTCCTGAAACTGTTACTGGCCCTGCGTTATAAAGGCCTGAATACGGCAACCGGGCGCTTTCAGGCTCTCAACGTGTCACAGCATGCTGAGTACCTGGGAGAACCAGAAACAATACAGAACAGACTTAAACGAATTGAGGAAGAGGGATTACACAACGAACGCCTGTTGCTGGTCAACGCATCCATAAAGCGCAACCGCATCTGAACTTTATCACCGGCTCACACGGCGGGCATGTCGCATCAGCGATCGTATTCTGTGTCAGGACACTGCGTCTTTTCCTGCTGGAAGAAATGTTGGAGACAGAGGTCCGTAAATTCAGAATCATATGCAAGGAAGGCACACCGGCGAACGCAGTTGTTATACCTGCAACCGTTAAAATGGTAGAGCCGCATATGCGGCCTTACCATTTCTGCTGTTGTGCCAGCCATTTTGTGGCCACTCAGGCGGGCATGGCGGGCGGCATTGACGTTTTTTTAAATAACGACCTTATGGATTACCAGATAGCTGGGACAGGAAAAAGTTTTATCGGAAAATACTTGGACGTGTGGAACTACGATAGCGCGAAATATCAGCAACGTTACCAACAGGCTGTCAAAACGTTTACGAATAAACCGATGACAAAAGGGGATTGTAATCAACTGAGTGCTGATATTTACAGGCAGAATCAGGCACTGCCCAGCGTCGACCAACAGCGCCAGCAGGAGCAACAGGAACGCCAGACCCAGTCTCTCAATGATGTCTTGAAAGGACCTGTGCAGACCAACTGCACCCGGTACGGGAATTCCGTTTACTGTACGTCCTATTAGCTCTTTATGACGCGTATTGTCACCATTATCTGGCGCCACGCTGATTTATCCCGGTAGAGGAAATGCGCGCCTTTACACCCTGTTCAGAGGTAAAGTAAGAACATTCAGTTAGGAAATTTGTTTAGCGGAGTGATTGCATTTTGGAAAAGATCCAGGCGACTGCGGTTAAATATATCAAGCTGGGAGAGGGAGGCGAATGGGAACATGAGTGCCTGACATCTGGCATTATTAAGTTTGGGTACCACAAAACGCCCCATCAGATGTGCCTTGAGGGAAAGTGGGAGGATGTGAATAAAGTCTGGTTAGAAGAAAGGAAAAATAACCAGTCCACTGCCACCAGTGATGTCAGACAGATAAGGACGTTTTACACCGCCACCCCCGATATACTCTTCATTACGTTCAGCCAGGGGTTATTGCATTGGTGCCAGCCTTCCGGAGAGGTCACCGAACTGGATGATGGCAGTAGGACCCGCCCCACGGTGAGCGGATGGCACAGCCATAGTCTGGCCGGGAACCTTCTATCCCACAGCGTCCTGAGCGGTGCTTTACTCGCTACACAGAATTACCGGGGGACCATCTGCGATGTGCGTTTGGCCGATTATGCCCTTCGAAAAATCAATGATGAGCAATCGCCGGAAATCATCAGCGCTGATATTGCTAAAGCTCAGTACCTGAAGGCTATTACCAAGCTGTGTAGTTTGCTTACCTGGCAGGACTTTGAGTTGCTCGTAGATCTGATTTTCTCCGCCAGCGGATGGAGAAGAACCGGGAGCCTTGGCAGGACACAGAAGACTGTCGATATTGAGCTTGAACTGCCCACCACCGGAGAACGGGCATTTGTGCAAGTGAAGTCTGTTGCTGAGCAGTCTGTATTCTCTAACTATCTGTCACGGTTCCAGACCAGTGACAGCTATGATCGGATGTTCTTTGTCTGGCATCAAGGGACATTGAGTGAGGATCTCCGTGCTGAAGGCGTCACTATGATTGGGCCCACGAGGCTTGCAGAACTCATACTGGACACCGGGCTGGCACGATGGCTTAGAAATAAGGTTTCGTAATAGCCCGATACCTTATCGGTTACGGGCATTTATGCTAGAAGATGCCTTTTCTTATGCTGTGTAGTGGATAGCTAAATTTGGCCACTTTCAAAGGTATGTTAATTTCTGCTCCTCGCTCTAAGCGGACCTTGAGTGCGGCCCTCCACTTTGTGCCAGAAACGGACGTTTATGCAGATATTGCCGCTGTAAAAGCAACTAAATCTGCAAAGCAGGATTTGCTTAAAGCAACATAGCCACCAGTACCATGCACAACAGCATCACGTAGATTCGCGCGTGCCAGACATCAGGGACGGCGGGAATCACCCGGCGGCTAAATATTATACCCGCCCAGCCAGCCACCAGGAGCAGGCCCAGAATCTTCAGGCTGATAAAACCCACAAAACCGCCTGCCGAAATTTTGTGCCAACCACTTATCGCATAGGTCACCGCACCGCACAACGCCACCGGCAGGGAAAGCGGATTAGCCGCGCTAATACACTCTCGCATCGTATGACCGTGTCGCCGCAACAACGGCACCGTCATTACGCTGCCACCCACGCCCAGCAATGCGGCAATTGTGCCGATTAGCATACCGCCACCGGTGACCGTCAAAAGTGACAAACGACGCGGCGCATTGCCGCTGAAGAAACCTTTGCGCAACAGACAGTCCCCAATTGTCATCAGCATATAAAAAATAAACAGCTCGCGAATCAACACCTCGCTTAATATTCCCGCCAACCACGAACCGGCCACTGCGCCCACGGCGATAAACCACAACAGCGGGAATAAGATGGGCAAAGAAAGCCTGCCCGCACGCCAGTTTTGAAAGCTGACCCAGCCCGCGTTAAAAATCATCACAGCCGTTGAAGTGGCCACGGCGATATGCATCGCATCACTTGCCAGCGGTGGCTGCCGCACCAGCAGCTGGTAAACAAACGGTACCACTACAAAGCCGCCGCCAAAGCCAAAAAGCACTGTTGTCATGCCGGTAGTAAAACCGGCCAGTGCGATAATCATCAGATCGTTCAAAGAAGTATCTCGTTGTGAAAATGAGCCAGCAGCTTATCGCGCCAGCGCCCCGCTTCCCATTTGCATGGCGCTCAATTATCCTTTCAAACCGGTCAGAAGGAGGCGAATGTGCGAAACGGAAAAATTGACGATTTAGATCATCTGAATCGGGAGGTAGTAGCGCTAGGAAACGACTATGCGGAGGGATTTTTCCTGCAACCACACCAGCACCGCCGCGCGCAGCTTCTGTATGGCGCAACAGGACTGATGCACGTTTCAACCTGTGACGGAGAATGGGTGGTTCCCCCACAGCATGCGGTATGGATCCCACCCGACACCATACACGCGGTCCGGTTTGTGGGCGTTACCACCCGTAGCTTATATATTGAACCCACATACACGATGGGGTTTATTAAACACCGTCGCTGTGAAGTGGTAAGCGTATCGCCATTACTACGTCAGTTACTGCTTGAAGCGGTGGATTTGCCGCCGCTATATGAAAGCGCACGCGATTGTGCGCTGGTAAAGTTGCTATTACTGGAACTGGCGGCAATGCCGGTTCGCGAGTTCGACATTCCGCTTCCCCGACATCCGGCTCTGCTGGCGCTTTGTCAGGCGTTTTTAATCGCCCCGTCTGTTCACGATCCTGCTGAGCGCTGGGCCAGGGCGCTGTTTATGAGCGCCAGCACATTTCGCCGCCTTTTTTTACGGGAAATCGGCATGTCATTTTCAGCCTGGCGCCAGCGAGCTTGTGTGGTCCGCGCGCTGGCGTTGTTGATAACAGGCAGGCCGGTGTTTGACGTGGCGCTCTCTGTTGGATACGACAATGCCTCATCGTTCGCGACGATGTTCCGCCGCGTTACGGGGCAGACACCCTCATTTTATCATCCTGTATAATCTCAAAACGACTGCATATTCATAATGTGCACTATTCGCTCAAAGCGAACCTTCTGCCAGTTGTGAAAGATAACCCTTCGCACGAAGGTTCTTACCAGCTACTGTCTCATACATCCCTCCAAACCGGCAGCTAATAAAGATCCGACTTTACCTTTTTTCGGATCTCAGGAAAGGATGAAAACAATTGGTGCTGATAGGGCGCTAATCATCTCTGATTGTTGCGATGAATGGATTATTGCCATATAGGAAAGAGGGGGTTAATTATTGCTAAAAGTGGATAAGTCGTCCTGCCGGCAAATCAACGACGAAGCGGCACTCATCAATTTACCCTGAACGTCCACCCTGACCTCTGGCATCATGTCTGGTCAGTAAAGTCCGCTCTGTGCCATAAGCGGACATAACTCACAGCTTATGCGTTCTTGGTTAACAAAATATTTTTCAAATCTGATGAGGGAGAAAGACCAAAATGGCGCGCATATTCGCGACTGAACTGAGTATGACTTTGATAACCAACAGAATGCGCTATGGCAGTAATGCTATCACCGGTAGTGGCTAATCTCAGCCGTGCCTGCATGAGCCGCACCCGTTTCTGATACTGCATGGGGCTGAGCGCCGTTATAGCCTGAAAATGACGATGAAATGCCGAAACGCTCAGCGCGGCCATCGCTGCCAATTCTTCCACCCGCACGGCCTGCATGTAGTTGAGCTTCAACCAGTTAATTACCCTATAAATCCGGGAAAGATGCGATTCCGGCGTGGCGATATTACGCAGCATCCAGCCAAGCGGCCCCTGCAACACCCGGAATAAAATTTCACGCTCATAGGCCGGTGCCAGAGCAGATATCTCCTCAGGCTTGTTGATTAATCGCAGCATCCTCAGCCATGCATCCAGCAATTCAGACGTAACCGGAGCCACAGAAAATCCCGCATGGTAAAGATGCATCTTGTCAACAGCCGGCATGTCATCCAGCAGTTCAGCAATAATTTCCGGCTTCGGCGTCAGGCTCACAGCAAGATACGGCGCGCCGGTTTTCTCATCTGCACAGACCTTACCCACGGCGGGCAAATCAACCGACATCACAAAGTAGGTGGCAGGGTCATACTGCCAGGTTTTATTCCCAACCGTCATGCTCTTGGAGCCAGTCAGGATCAGGTTAATCATCGGTTCATATACCGCTGAAAGTCTGTGTTCAGGAATTTCTCCCTGCACCATTGCGACACGCGGTATACCGGTTTCTGTGGCCTTGTTTCCGGCTCCGGAAGCCAGCAGTCGCAGTTCAGTTAATTGTTTTTGCATCTTCGTTAAATAACACGGCACGGGACAGGCAACAAGATTAAAGCAGGATTAGGCAAATGTCAGAGAGGATTACAGGAGCCAGAGCCTGGTGCTGTGCGTAATCTTGAACTCGTCATCCATTCTGTCAGGAGCTTTTATGAAACATGTCTTGATTACCGGCGGAAGCCGCGGCATCGGAGCCAGTACGGCGATTGAATGTGCACATCGCGGCTACGGCGTCATTCTCACCTGGAATAGCCAGCCGGAAGCGGCCAGCCAGGTCGTTAAGCGGATTAAAAACGAGGGGGGACGCGCGTTAGCATTGCGGCTGGATTTAGAGGATGTCGGCAGTTTCAGTACTTTTCGTTCACAACTGGCTATGACAATGGAGACACACTGGGGCGCCAGGGGACTGAACGGGCTGGTAAACAATGCAGGATATGGTTTGTATAACCCCATTGAAACCGTGACTGAAGCGCAGTTTGACAGCTTAATGAATGTGCATCTGAAGGGCCCCTTCTTTCTAACTCAGACGCTGCTTCCACTTCTTCAGCGGGATGCCGCTATTGTTAATCTCACCAGTGCCACCACCCGCGTGGCGACCGCTGGTGTGGCACCTTACGCCACTTTTAAGGGTGGCCTCGAAGTGCTGACACGTTATATGGCCAAAGAGTTTGGTGAACGGGGGATTAGGGTAAACGCCGTATCGCCAGGCCCGATCCGTACTGAACTGGGAGGGGGCCTAAGTGATGAGTTTGAAGCATTGCTCGCCGGACAAACGGCACTTGGACGAATTGGTGAACCTGATGAAGTTGCCCGTGTTATCGCCGGATTACTGACAGCCGATGGCGGCTGGATTAATGCACAGACGATCGAAGTCGCGGGCGGTTATAACATCTGACAACGGAGCTTTTTATGCTGGACCATATCTTTATTACCGTAAGCGATACCGAGCGCTCAATTACCTTCTATGAACGCGTGCTTCCTCTTCTCGGCATCATCAACCGCCACGATTATGACGGCAGCGATGGCCCGTCAGGCCATCCCGATCTTAAGGGATTTGGAGCCAGTGGCCGCGTATTTTTCTGGCTCAGGCCAGGAATGCCATGTCCGCAGGCCGTTCATGTGGGGTTCGCGGCGGATTCTGAAACGATGGTTAACCAGGCTTATGCAGAAGCAATCGCGGCGGGAGCAACAGAAATTCATCCGCCAGGAGCACAACTTCATTATGACCCGCGCTATTACGCCGCCCAGGTCAGAGATCCGGATGGATACAGCCTGGAGTTTGTTTATAAAAGCTGGCAGCACGGGCGCTGATAACAGGGTGGTGCTGGCCAGAAAAAATTTTATATGGGTGTAACCCCACTAATGCCGACCTTAATCATTCCGCTTTAAGGATGCTATTTCTGTATGAAAAAACTCATGATTTACGGTGCGACAGGCTATACCGGCAGTATGATCGTACGACATGCGCTGGAATCCAGCCTGCAGATAATTATTGCCGGGCGCGATCGGGAAAAACTGGCAGCGATGTCGTCTGTTCTGGATGTCCCTTTCCGGGCTTTCAGGCTGGATAATCCTGACACCATTGATGGTGGCTTAGCGGATATTGACGCTGTCTTAAATTGTGCCGGTCCGTTTTTGCATACCGCACGGCCGTTAATGGAGGCAGCAATCCGCCAGAAGGTACACTACCTTGATGTGGCTGCCGAACTGGACAGTTACCAGCTTGCAGAAATCCTCGATGAAGCCGCTTCTTCAGCGGGCGTTATGCTGCTTCCTGGCTGTGGCGGGAGCGTAGCAATGCTGGGATGCCTCGCAGCTCACGCGGCCACGCGGGTCAAAAATCCGGCCAGTATCTCACTGGCGCTGCATATCACCGGCACGATGTCTCGCGGCTCTGCGGTAAGCGCAGCTGAGAATTTATCAACCCAGTGCCTGATTCGCCGTAACGGCCAGCTGATGCAGAGCGAGTCAGGTGAGCTGCGGGGCTTCGATTTTGGCAACGGTCTGCAGGCCTGTTTTCCTGTGACGCTTCCTGATGTAATCACCGTCTGGAAAGCGACTGGCATTTCTGATATCAAAACTTTCGTACATATTTCCGGTGAGGGTTTTCCGCAGGGCAATTTGGCTGAACTGCCCGATGGCCCGACAGCTCAGGAACGTGAGGCCAGTCGTTATAAGGCCGTTGCGGAAGTGCTAAATGCAGATGGCGAGACCCTGCATATGCTACTGGATGCGGTTAATGGATATAGCTTCACTGCGCTGGCGGCTGCCGAAGCCGGGCGCAGAGTGCTGGCGGGAGAATATCGTCCGGGATTCCAGACACCGGCGGCGCTATTCGGCAAACACTTTGCCGAAACCATCGCCGATACCCGGATTACGACATCTGAAGCTCTGCGCTGAAAAGAAGGAAATACAAGCTCCGTCCGTTTTTTCCGGAAGGAGCTTGTGAAAATGAATTACCAGGGTCGTCGGCCTTCCGGGCCAAAGAATTTTCCTGTCGGGCCATGTCTTTCCGCCAGTGCTAGCCTGATAACCGGCATCGCCCCCTGTTCCGGTGTAAGCGCACCGGTATTGCCATTGAGATCGGTTTTGACGTTACCCGGCTCGACGACATTGATCTTAATGCCCTGTTCGGCTAACTCTTTGGCAAAACACACCGTGGCCGCATTGAGCGCCACTTTTGAGGCACTATAGCTGAGCAGGTTTACGGTTGAGTAAATTGATGCCTCATCAGTAATCAGAGCAAGAGATCCCAGACCGCTTCCCAACATGATAACACTGGCATTTTCTGCTGTTTGAAGCAGGGGAAGAAACGCCTGGGTTACCCGTACCGGACCGAAGAAATTAACCTCAAACGTGTTTTTCATGTCTGATAAACGTGTCTGGCTCGGCGTAGCTGAGGCATCAAGCAACACGCCTGCGTTATTGATCAGTACGTCCAGCCTGTCAGTGACTGCCGATAATATTGCCGCTGCCTGCTGTACACTTGCGTCGTCAGTTACATCCATTATCAGTAGCTGGACAGTGAGTCCTTCTGCCTTTAGTTGCTGAACAGCCTCTTCGCCGCGTCGCCGATCGCGCGCTGTGATCCAGACACGAAATCCCTGCCGTGCCAGTCCTTTTGCGATCGCCAGTCCAATGCCTTTATTGGCTCCCGTAATCAGTGCCGTACGGTTATCCGATGTTTTCGCAGTCATAGATTTGCCTCTGCATTTGCACCGCTGACATGAAACCGGATATCCCCTATCAGATGAGGCACAACGGCACGGTGTACGAACTGCCATTCATCGCCGATGAGTGCAAAGCGGTCTTTGTAATGACCAGTGCAAATCGGTTGCAGGGGGAAGCCGGGCAGTTCCTGATGAACGGTAAAATAACTGGTCGCTGAAGCTTCACCGCTGAAGGGGTTTCCCTCAACCAGAATATTGGAGACGGCGTGCCAGGTGCGAGGCGTGCCGTCCTGGTGCAGCTGAATGCCCGACGACAGAAATCTCTCAATCTCATTCCTGCCCGTAATCTGATGACCGGGCACCTCCAGCGTGGCATGGCGTAAAAGTCCTGCAACTTCACTAAATTTTCCACTGTCGAGCAGATAAGGGTAAGAGTTGATGAGACGGGTAATGTCGCGCTCAGCCTGCAGAACAGAGACCAGATCTTTTTCATTTTGCGGATACATAATAGCGTTTCCTTTTGTTTCATGGAAAAAACGAGATACAACAGGAACACGATGGTTGTGTGCCACCGTGCAGGTTTATGGCCGGGCCTGTTAGGTTTGCGATGCGCCACCGTCAGCGAATAACTCGATGCCGTTCACATAGCCTGAATCATCACTGGCCAGGAATGCCACAGCGGCAGCAATTTCTTCCGGCTCGCCGATACGGCCCAGCGGGCTTTTCGCGGTAAGGAAGGCAAGTCCCTCTTCAGCCTTATCGCCAAAAGCAGCCCGTAGAGAAGGCGTGTTCGTCGGCCCCGGACTAACGATGTTGAGGCGAATGCCTGAACCATGGAGTTCTGCCACCCAGCTCCTGACCATGTTGCGCACTGCGGCTTTGGTTGCACCGTAAATACTCATTGCCGGTCCGGGATCAAAGGAGGATGTTGAACCGATGATGACCACGCTGGAGCCTTGTCCAAGCAAAGGCAGCGCCTGCTGAACAGTCAGAACCACGCCTTTAACGTTGGTCGCGAACTGTTCATCAATCTGCTGTTCAGTTATTTGACCGAGAGGCGCATGAATACCGCCCCCTGCATTTGCCACCAGGATATCGATATGACCAGTTGCTGTTTTGATCTGCTGGTAAAGTTCATCAAGACTTGCTCTACTGCTGACATCAGTCACAACTCCATTCGCTTTTTCTCCCAGCGTCATAACTGCCCGATTCAGTTTTACTGCGGTTCTTCCAGTAATCACCACGTCCGCACCGTCATCGATCAGGCGTCTGGCTATAGCCAGGCCAATACCACTGCTTCCGCCAGTAACTACGGCAAATTTGCCTTTGAGTGGCTGGTTCATTTGCGCTCCCCCTTCATTTTATGTAGTGGTCACTATAAACAGAAGCAGATAATCTGTCACCATTAATTTGTAGCGACCACTACAATAATGGCGTAAAATAGCCGTATATTTTTACGGGGACAGCCGGGTAATGAGCATATGAGTGAGACAGAAAATAACGTCAGGACACGCAGGCGTGCATTTGACCGGGAAGCAGGGATTGAGACAGCTCAGGCACTGTTTCATCAGAGAGGATATGACGCTGTTGGTATTTCTGAACTGACAAAAGCATTAAATATTAATCCGCCAAGCCTTTACGCCGCCTATGGCAGTAAAGCAGGCCTGTTTAGCCGGTGCCTTGCGCGATACGTTGATGAAGGCAACCTGCCGGCGGATAAGATCCTCATCGCCGGACGCTCTCTGGCCGAAGCCATTGAAGAATTATTTATCACGGCCGCGCGTCTGTACGTGAAATCTCCGCTGCAGCGGGGATGCCTCGTCGCAGAAGGTATGCGTGCTGACGATGAACAGGCGCGAGAACTGGCAAACCAGTATGCAAGACCAGGAATACTGTTTATTGAAGATTACATCCGCCAGTCAGAACCGGAAAGAGCGAAAGAACTGAGCGATTTCGTCGTCACCACACTGCGCGGATTTTCGGCTGCGGCGGTCACCGGCTTATCACGTCCCCGCCTGTTAAAAGTGGCCCGCATGAACGGGCAAGCTTTTGCTGCGTTACTCAGTCTAAACCCTGACACATAACGGGAGTTTTTATGTCTGCCATCGACCATCTTGAGATTTCAGTGAAAAATGCGCCGTTATCGCTGCGCTTCTATCAGCAGGCACTTGAGCCGTTAGGCTTCAGGCTGGTTATTACCCAGGAGCCAGCCAAAACACGAACCGGCGGTTTTCGTTACGGGCTTGGGCCGCAGGGCTACCCCCGGTTATGGCTGCATGACAATGAGGAAACCGGTGCATCGTTGCATCTGGCTTTTTCTACTGATAAGCGCAGCATTGTGGATCAGTTCTGGAAACAGGCTCTTCTGGCGGGCGGGAAAGATAACGGAGCACCGGGAATTCGTAAGCATTATCATTCACAATACTATGCAGCGTACGTTTTTGATCCTGACGGTAATAATCTGGAAGTCGTCTGCCAGCAGGTAAGTTAATCAAGTCGTCCATGCTACGCTTATTATGTTAACCCGCAGCTTAATCCGGGTGGAAATGACACGCGAAATTTTTGCCCGGATTTGCTCGCTTCGTGGTTTGTCATGTGCGTTGCTTAACGCCAAAATCGTCCGCACCTCGCTCATAAAGGACAACCATACTCAAATCTCCCACATTGCAGGAGATTTGAGTATGAACACGTCACCGTGGAATAAAGACCGTATCATAGGCCAAAAAAGACCACTTCAGATATCTCATATCTGGGGGATCCGAATCCGGCTTGAACTGGAAGGTAAAACGCGTGATTTAGCTCTGTTCAATATGGCCTTAGACAGTAAGCTACGAGGCTGCGATCTGGTGAGCCTCAAAGTATCTGATGTTGCATATGGTAGCTCGGTTTCAAGCAGAGCTACGGTGCTGCAACAGAAAACCGGTAGCCCTGTGCAATTTGAGATAACCAAAGGGACAAGAGAAGCTGTTGCTGCATTGATAAAGCTTGGCAATTTGCACAGTAAAGACTTCTTGTTTCGGTCTCGGATCGGAACTAACCGGCACATATCAACCCGACAATACAGCCGAATTTTTCATGGGTGGGTAGAAAAGCTTGGTCTCGAAGCTTCGCTTTACAGCACACATTCCAAGAGAAGAACAAAACCTTACTTGATATACAAGAAAACCAAGAATCTCCGGGTGATACAAATTCTGTTGGGCCATAAGAAACTGGAAAGCACAGTCCGTTATCTGGGCATCGAAGTCGATGATGCGTTAGAGATATCTGAATCGATTGAAGTCTAAGGTTGTCAGGGCTGCAACAGCAGCCCTGTGCCAGAAGCAGACATAACATATAACTAAATGAGCCAGCCCTCAGAAAACTGCTGTACGTCTCAAAATATTCCGCGCTTAACATTTTGCATGCGGTTGCCGCCATAGTCTTACATGGTCGATCAGGGCGCGTAATTTTGGCGCTATATTCCGGCGTTGAGGAAAATACAGATAGAAGCCAGGAAAATGGGGAAGAAAATCATCAAGCATTGAAACAAGTTGACCATTTTCAATATACGACTTGAATGTTTCCTGAGGGGCAAATGTTATACCGCCACCGGCAAGAGCCAGTCTCAGCATGAGACGCAGGTCATTCGTTGTTATTCGCGGTTCTACCGCCACATCGAAAGCTCTCCCGTTCTCCTCAAATTCCCAGCGATAAGGCGCAACATCCGGGGATGGACGCCAGCCGATACACTGATGATGCACAAGCTCACATGGATGAAGAGGGGCGCTATTAGCTGTGAGATAGGATGGGGACGCAACCACCATTTCACGTTGCTTTTCTGTAAGCGGGATAGCAATCATATCTTTCTCGATCACATCTCCAAGCCTTACGCCAGCATCATAACCAGCGGCCACAATATCAAATTCCTCATCCGTCACGACAATATCGATCGTCACGGCTGGATTAGCAGCCGCAAACGAGGCGATCAGCGGACCAGAAAGAAACTCTTCAGCTATGGAGGTTACCGCGATCCTCAGAAGTCCACATGGCGTGCTGTCGGATGCAATATCTTCGAACGCAGCTTCAATGCTGGATAAAGGTAATGACAAGGATGTACGCAGTCGTTCTCCCGCCTCAGTCAGGTTTACTGAACGTGTTGTCCGCATTACCAGCATTGTGCCGAGAGTATCCTCAAGCCGCCTCATTCCCTGGCTAATCGCCGAGCGCGTAACTCCCAGCCGGGCTGCGGCTGTGGTGAAATTACGCTCTTCAGCAACCGCGATAAAAACAGGTAAAAGATTGAGATCAATTTTCATTGTTAATTTCTGCTAACCACTGAGTCCAGTGAAAGCAGGATACTTGAACTAATCATAAAGTTCTATCATCTCTCTGAACTCAACTGAAGGAGCACATGATGGATAAAGTTATATTAATTACCGGCGCGTCAAGCGGCATTGGGGAAGGTATTGCCAGAGAGCTTGGAAGTACAGGTGCGAAGGTGCTATTAGGGGCACGCAGACTGGATCGTATCGAAGCCATAGCCGCAGAAATCCGCAGCACCGGCGGTATTGCCGACGCGCGGGAGCTGGATGTTACAAACCGACTGTCCATGGCTCAGTTCGTGCAGTCAGCGCTTGATAACTGGGGTCGTGTTGACGTTCTGATTAACAATGCGGGCATCATGCCACTTTCACCGCTTGCGGCCGGCAAACAGGATGAATGGGAACGTACGATTGACGTTAATATCAAGGGCGTGCTGTGGGGAATTGGAGCTGTGCTTCCAGTGATGGAAGCTCAGGGTTCTGGCCAGATAATTAACCTTGGCTCTATCGGTGCTCTTTCAGTTGTGCCAACAGCTGCTGTCTATTGCGCCTCCAAGTTCGCAGTACGGGCTATTTCTGATGGTCTACGGCAGGAAAGCTCGACAATCCGCGTGACCTGCGTTAATCCCGGCGTTGTGGAAAGTGAACTCGCCTCAACCATCACCCATGCGGAAACCATGGCGGTGATGGATGCATACCGTTCTGTTGCACTTAAACCCACTGATATTGCCCGTGCCGTACGACATGTCATTGAGGCTCCGGAAAGCGTTGATACAACAGAAATAACCATCAGACCGACAGCATCTGCAAACTGAAGCGTATGACAGCGGGACGAAGTAAATATCCACAATCATTATTTATTTAATGCCGCTGGAATAAGGACTGCTGATGAAATGCTAATTTACATGCCAATAATTAATACATTACATCATTCTCAAATGACAGTAACACTGTATTAATTACAGAAACCAAACTGGCACAGGGGATAAAGTAAAAATCACATTATCCCCTCTTTCAATAAAATCATCACCAACCCATTAAGGGGAAAATTATCATGAATAACATCCATTATTTAACTGTAGCAACAATTGTGTTTTTAGTATCTTTCAGCACTATGGCCCAAACTGTTACGGCAGTAGATTCAACCATCGAGGGCGCTGAGGAAAAAATTTCCACCCTTGCAACCAAAGAGGGGAAAAAATATAAAATTCTTGGAGCCTCTTTTAAAAACAGGGTTTATATGGCAGCAGAGTTAATCCCTGTTAATAAAAAATAGCTCACTCATATGTGCCGGGAAGTTCCTTGACCGGCATTGCTTAAAATGAGACGTGATTCCACTTGCTAATACAAAAAATTATCTCTAACACACATACATGACATCAGGAAACACATGAAAGAACAGCATACATATACAGGCCTCTGGATTACCGAAGATGGGTTCATTCGCCATGAGCTTTTACCAAATGGGCGTTACGATGAAGCACGAGGCACAAAACCTCATGCTTATCAGGGCGACTACGACATTCGTGAAAAAAGGATCTACTATCAGGACGATACCGGTTTTACAGCTGATGGAACTTTTGTTAATAATGACGAACTTCACCACGCAGGAATGGTGCTTTTCCGCCGCCAATAAATAACATACTTTCTATAAATATTACCGAAATAAATTTTAATTATCACAATGCACTTTATCCACTAACGAATACTATTAATTTGGCAATGGATTTCCTGTCAAATAGCGATTATTTTTAAAGGCGCCTAATGACACTATAAATAACTATTTATAATTCTTAGGTTGCCATTATATTAATTACTCAAAGCTGTAAGAGTAATCTCATTAGGTGGATTTATTGCACTCATACACGTGTGAGGCGTCATAGCCCATAGCCCATAGCCCATAGCCCATAGCCAGACAGTGTCCGCTCTTCGCTCATAGCGGACAACGGTAAATCAGGCTATATCCTGATCATTCTAGAAAAAAGCCGCCCGTAGGCGGCTTTAATTATTTGCGTGGTTTACCAGCATCCGAGCGCTTTTCTCGAACTCTACCATCATTGTTACGATCACGGGGCTGTGTACCACCGCCGGGTTTAGGAACAACTACGCCTGGATTAAGTGGTCTTCTGTCAGCCATATATGCGTTTCCTAAAAGAATGGCAAAGTTGCCGTCTCTTTTGATACGCCTAGTATCGTGACCATTCAATCTCTATGGGGGGAAATGTTGCGCATTATCAACTTTTCCATGATTCCACCCAGAGGGAACATTGCAACTTTGTCCATCCGCTTTGTGCCAGGAGCGGGCGTTACTCACATCGTGACTCATTAATAAATAGGAGTAGATCAGTATGAGTTGTTAATAGGGCTGCTGCATCAGCCCTGTGTCAGAAACAATATTGTGGCGACATTTCATAAGCTGGTCTGCCACTTATACTGGCCATTCAATAGATTTGAACTTTTCAAGAGAAACCTTAGCAAAGTCGGGTTCAACCATGTTTGCGTAGTCAATTAACCCACGGATGTGTGACTTTAGCCCCCATACAGAGTCGAATTTTCGATTGAAGGCATGTTGCACAGGCCCCACCTTTTCCAAGAAGTAGAGATGTTGCCGAATGGTGTCCCTTGTACCCTTCGCTAACTTTGGAAATTCTGATTCTACATTCAAGCCTAATATGATCTTTTTACCACCTGGCGGTACAATTGTAGTTTTTCTGTATTGTGGCCGAAAGCCAGACTGCGAAATGATTTTGTAAGCCTCAAAAACAAAATTCTTAGCCCGAGATCGTCCAAAACTCTTGTCTCTTGTAGAGAAGCTCAGGTCATCACTATAGCGTGTATAAACTAAGCCATTCTTTTGGGCCAAGGCATGCAAAGACTTATCACAGTGTTTCATTACGAGATTTGCAAGGAATGGGCTAGTGGGCGCTCCCTGCGGCAAATAACCTAGCAACGTCTGGTGATACAGCGGGATAGCCTCATTGAATGCCTTTACCCGCCACTGTGGAAACTTGAGTCTAGGGCCTACACCAGAGGTGCCAACCGTACATAGACGCGCAAGCTCAAAGGCTACTAATGGTTGATAGTTTAAAGATCTAAAAATACGGTAGACCTGAATTTCAGACACTGAACTGAAGAAATCTGCAATATCAATCTTAATGAGCCATTTAGCTCCGCAATGTCGCAAAGCGCACTTCTGAATTGAGCTTCCCTTTCTGAAAGCATGACTTGCAGGATGAACAGGCAGGTCTTTGAGAATATATTCACTGATCCAACGCTGAGTGTGCATCAGCTTTGGGGATGGAATATGAATAAAACGGCGTCCACCAGATCGCTTACGAATAGAAAACTTCTTATAAATTTCAAGGTTCTCGACCCCTTTTATTGCACCCCGACACACGAAACTGCGAAGCAACTCGTATTCAACACTAGTACGTTTGGCCAAGTGTTTGAGACTTAAAATGGGGGGGAGGGTGTATTCCGAGTAAATAAGAAGCTCGCTCTGGGCGATAGCATCATTGAGCAAGGATTCTGGAAGCCCGTTGGCTAGCCCCAGGTTTTTGTAGGATTGAGAGGACCACATATAACTACTCCGATGCGTCGCCGCAGGCGACGGCGCGCTCTGGTGACCCAAGACTTACGCCGGAAGAGGCAGAGTGCGCCGTCTCCAGCCAAGCGTGGGCTTTTTCGTGAGGCTCAGGAAATCCATACCCCAACATCCACTGTAAGGTGGTGTAGCAACCCTCTATCATTCCCCGAGGGGTAACTTTGTGTTGCTCGTTAGCACTAGTCATACGTAGTCTCTCTCAGTTGCCTAGGATAGTAGTAGTCGGAACCAACGGCAAGATATCCTTTTGGTGAAAAGGATATCTGCTTCGCCGCAGATAGTTCCGAGAGTCCCCGAGGGGTGATCCTTCGCTCAGGGGTTAGGAATTTCCACTTAATACATTTCGAAAGAAGTAGTTCACAGTCCTTTGAGTTTAATCCTGTCGCATAGCAAATAGTTGAACGCTTACGTTGGCCTTTTGCGATCAACCCTAGAACCACGAGAATGAGAGTTCCAACCGCCCCCCTCCTCATTAGTGCACCTGACCTCGCCAATCGTGTCTGACCTACATCATGGAGGGTTTGTATGGGATCACCACACACAATTTCAGGTGGAAAAACCGAAGCCGTTACTGTATCCACACTCCTATTTGGAAATATACCAACCCACTTCCCTTTTTGGTCATCGGAATCCCATAATATAGCTGGTGTATTGTTAGGACACCCATGCTCAAAAACAAGCGAAGACATACTTTTTTGATAACCCCACCAAAAATGTTTTCTCCCTTTCAATGCCTTACGCCCATATTTCTCACAAAGTTTCAGTAGTGCCTCTCTTCTTTCCACCTTAATTGGGAGGGTTATAAAGGTTGCTGAATCTCGGTAGATAATCAATTCTGGAGACGCTTTCAAAAATCCTAGACGCCTGAGTCCTTGAGCCGTGGCAGAATAAGCTACAACCTGAATTTTAATGTGTTTTGATGATAGCCAAGAGGCTATAGTTCTATCTCTCCAGAATGCATCAATAAAATCAGAGACTCTCTGCCCAGACCCAATATAGTCATCAATAAACATCAGAGAGTCACATCTCTGCGCTCGAAGTTCTTCTTTAGAAGGGTGGTTTAGAATTTTTTTCGGATTGGCTTTAGAAAGTTGTCTAATTATTTGAGCTATAATTGCTTCGCTACCTTGATCTGACGAGATACCGATCGAGTTTACATTTTTCCCATTGTTACTTTTAATTACTTGATCAAAAAATGGAACTACATGGCTGCTGAATAACTGGCCTTTATCGTGTTTCTTTTTTAGTTCCCTTACGGCATAAAGGGCGACTGGACCCGCTATCTTTGTTGAAACATCCAAAATAAGGGCTTCAAGATTTCGACGAAATTCAGTATGGGAGACAAGAGTCAGTGAGTTAAGCAGAAGCTTCGCAGTTTCCTGGTCTAATGCATCGAATTGGCTCAACCATCTTTCGCCTTGCTTAGTATAGATTAGTTTTCTTGAATCAAGTTGATTTTTATTAATTTTCTCATCTCCCAATCTACAGTTTCCATGTTAATCTATGACATATATATCGAATAGCCACAGGTTAGTTAGGTCGATATATCGAACCTAGTAATCTGACTAAAATAGTCGTCGAGTGCAAGTTACGCCATTACTTCCGCTTCTCGCTCACAGCGGACATTACACTCCTGGGCTGTCCGCTCCGTGCCAGAAGCGGACGTCGCTGATATCTTAATTCAATAATCTGCAGAGGATAGCCAACTGAATATGCAACATGGACAGGAGCAACGACGGTGCTGCCGTGACATGAGCTTGTAAAGTAGTATAAGTTCTTCTCCTTCTCCAATCTGAATGCTCAATGACATTATAAGCGACATGTTTTGAACAGCCAACGCACGGTGATGAAACGGAAGGTGTTTTAATCATCAATGTTAATCCCTTTGGCACTAATGGAGCTAAGGATCGGCGACTGCTAATCAGTAAGGATGCTGAGCCCATTCGCGATCTAGTCACTGTGCTAGATGAAATCCAGCGCAAAGGGATTTTTTATGAATTTTGTGAAATGATTGATGAGGTGAATATGATGGCCATCGGGCTGGAAAGCCGTATCGGTCAGTTCTCAATGTCGATGATTAGCCCTCAAGGGCAATACGATAAAAAACATGATTTCTGCCTCGAAAAGCTGGCAGAGTTCAGAACAAAACCGGTCCATCGTAATGCCTATTATACCTTAAAAATGGGTGTAAAAATGAGCAGACGGGAAGAGAAGGGATATATGATTTTAAAAGGTAATTCAGGCCCTTTAACTCAAGTTTCAGGTGGGGACGGAAGTAGGGGTTTTGAAAAGAATGGGATACGATCTTCTACACGCTGAAACTGAAATGTGTTGAACAACTTGGTGAATAAGGATAAAAAATGAACGTTCTTGATTTTATTGGTGACAGAATACACAGTGCGGATAAAATTTATATACATCCCGACATCCCGCGGACTAAAACAGCAAACGCAATCAACACTTATTGTCATGAATTAAACCATGATGATATTTTGATTCTCGTAGATGATACTGTTTTCGGTAGTGCCAAAAACGGCATGGTGATCACGAATAATAAGATTTTCTCTAAGGAGCAAATGGAAAAACCACTGTCATTTTCCTTTGACAGTAACACAAAGTTTTTTGTTGAACGAAAAGTCATGGCAGTTGCTGTGTACATTAATAATATAAAACTAGCTAATACAACCCAGCCATCTTATAAAAGCTTGGTTGATTTATTTGATAATGTTAATTCATTTTTAAAAGAGAAGTACCCTCACGAAGGGATTGCTCCTGCGCGGACAGCGGCTCCTAAACCTGCTGCTGTTTCCGCACCCTCACCTGCTGCTAATGCTACTTCCACTACCACTTCCACTACCACTTCTACTACTACTTCTACTTCTACTTCTACTACTGCTGCTTCGGTAGCTCCACATAGCTCTTATTCGTTATACAGAAACTTACCTGACGATGGTTTAATGCACAGAATCAGGGTTGAAAAAGGGGTTGGTTCTTTTTTTGATTTCTTCTCTACTGGCGACGGAAGAACAGGGAGCGAAGTTATTAGGAAGGAAGTGACTGGTTTACTGCTAAAAAACATAGTGCATATCAGAACTGAATATATTGATAAAAATAATATTACAGGGTTGAAAAACAATACGGCAACCCTTGAGCTTTTACTTTATTCATTGGCGCTTTTGCGACTGGAAATGAGTGAGCGTTATGTGAATGAAGACGCCATAAACCTTGTCCTGCTTGAAGGTATAAAAGGGTTCCTCGATGCAGGATCTTCCGGCAGGGAGAAGAACGTAATAAACAATCTATGCTCGCTGTCGCTATCTTTAGGTGATGATTTTGACGATGTTACAACTTCATTTTATCTTCGTCTGTTAAGCAGTAACATGAACGGAAGAACAGTTCCCGAAAACTTAGACCTGGATAATTTGCTTGATAAATTTCATAACGAGGAACACTTACAGGGAGCTTCATCCTTTGAAGACGTTGCAGGAAACGTAATCGGCGACATTCTGAATCAATCCTTAAATGAGTTGGGGGATTTATCAATCGATAGAAAAGTCACCCAACACGCGCAGCGTTGTGTGGACGTTATTCTTGAAAAATTCAGGTAGTGAATAATAAAACCCATATAACACATCAGCCCTTTCCAGTGAAGGGCTGTTTGCTGCTATCATGCCGCTTGGCAAATCATTTTCTGCGGATTATTCAGGGTCATTCAGGATGGCTTGAAGCATCATGTCATTCTTACACGGTGCAGTTATGACTCTTAAAAGCATGGCAACCCGTCGGAGTGAGGTGACAATGATTAGCGAATTCATTCTGAAAAATACGGTTATTTCAAGTGTCGCTACGGCTATAATGATATCTACGATAGCCTCGAATCGCTACCAATATTATATTACTTTTTTCCTTATCCCATAATCTATGCGTAGCGGTTATCCATCCAGATGGACGACGCCGCGGTATTTAGTAAAGAGACCAATAAAGCGGGTTAATGAATATTTTTGTACACATATATCATCCAAATTTAGAATTAAAAGCAGAAGCCAGTGTAGGTACGTACAGATTTCCGGGCAATAAACCTGCTGGATAACTTACGATGCAAACCAAACCCTTATACTTTCTGTAGGCATTAATTAGGCAGAGTGAAGTGTATTTTAATTGTCCGACTAGCAAAATTTGTTAATTATCATACTTTATATATAACAAAATACATGGTAGTTTAACTATTTGACGGATTTATTGTCTCGTTCAACAGTTCAGGGATGCAAAATGACTAAATATAAATGCAATACTAACGAACCTTTAGATGATAGGGGGGTTGCGCTACATCTGACTTCTCACTTTGATAATAATAAAGAATATTTCAACAAGCTTCTTAGTAAAGACTTTTCACTCGCAGAAGTTTATCTTACCTTGCAGGATAAGGAAAGGATGAAGGAAGCCTACAACAAGGCCCATCATGTCAGAGAATATGAAATAAATTTATTCTGGTCTCGACTTAATTATCTTTGGGCAATAACTGCTGTACTTTGCGCTGCTGGAGGGGTCATACTCAACGATATGATTAATCTTGCAGAAGGGAAAGAAGTTAATGAGCTACAATTTCTAAGTTTATTCTCTGTTTCAATTTTTGGATTTTCTCTAACTACGGTTTCAATTTTTTGTCACCAAAGCGGGTAAACATTGGCAACAGGTATGGGAATATCATTTAACTGCTCTTGAGCCTTTTCAGTCAGGTCATCTTTATAGTCTTAAATTCGAAAGGAAAAATGGCTCTTCTCCTTCGATTACTAGGTCGGTTGCGATTTTTCACATTTTTTTATTGATCATTTGGGGAGTGTTGGCTTTTTTCTCGGCGGTTCTTTCTTTTACCAAAGATAATCACATCCTTATGATTGTTGAAGCTATCGTGATTTTACTGATATATTGGTTGTTTAATGTAATTGATAAGTATGTTTCAAAGTCTTCGGAAAATAAATTAAATCTATTATAAAGACTCAAGACTGTCTGTAGGCACTCATTCATTCAGTTATCATAAAAAAATGATACTTCGCTGTTGCTAAAAGCATATATGTTTGAAAGTGTCAGAATACTTAACTTTGATCGCTTTTATCATGTGTCAGGTTCTTTATGTCTAATTTCGAGTTAAGAGCGCATGATTCTGTATTTTCCTTATGAAATAGAACCAGAGATAGACTCACTTAGATCACTTTTTAAATTGATGCTTAACCTAAATAAATCCTCCTTACTGCCGATAATAATAGCGTCAGTAAGGAATGGTTATGAACGATTTTCATATTTTAAGTATCTGTATTCAGAATAAAGACTCAGCGGGCTGCATGCGGGTTTTCCGTGATAAATCTGAATTTGCAGCGCGCAAGATAATTGAGAAGCTGAAGGTCAGCGTTACAGCCCGGACCGGCAAGGCCTTCTGGCTCTGGGTCCAGACGTGGCTTCTCGGTGCCTGCCGTCAGGAGACAAAATATCGTGACTCTGTCCACTCCATTACGTCATCTGAACCTGTTCCCGGCCCAACTCAGCCCCGCCGCCCTGGACTGGGTGAAGGTACTGGCACTTCTGGCCATGCTCGTCGATCACATCAATACGCTGTTCATAAACCCGCTCAGTCCCCTGATGTATGCGCTTGGCCGGATGGCCTTCCCCCTGTTCACGCTTATCTGGGCGATGAACGTGCACGGCAGTCCCGGACGTCTGCAGCATCGCGCAAATCGCCTGTGGATGTGGGCGATGGTAACGCAGCCCGCGTTCATGCTGGCGTTCCGTCACCAGTTGCCCGTGTATGCCCTGAACATTCTGTTCGTGTTTGCCGGCGTGACGCAACTGCTGGCACTCCATCACCGTTACGGAAGAAAAGGCCTGCTGACGGGCTTGTTATTGCTGGCTGTCATGGTCATTCCGCTGACGCCCGGAAGCTTCGGTATGCCGGGACTGATGCTGGCCTGTTCACTGGCCGTCGCCAGTGCGCCCGTTTCCCCTGGCTGGCGTCGCTCCGCCGGATTCCTGGCCGTCATCTCGCTGGTATGTCTCAACGGTATTTCACATCTGATAGCGTTGCCGGTGGAGACCCTCCTGTTTGCCACGCTACCGACGTTGTTTCTGCCCGTGCTGGCCATAAGAGTGGTTCAGCAGTACACCGAAGACGACGGCCGTCGCTTCATGCCGCGCCATTTCTTTTACATCGCCTATTCAGGACACTTAACCGCCTTTGCTGTGGTGCTTGTCTTCATCCGGTGAAGCCTAAACTGTTAAGGTTTTCTGAACCAGGATGGATTGTACTTTTCAACCGACGGCGTGGCTGGTTTTTCCGGAATTCCATAGTCTGGATTTTGCATTAACCACAGGGCATTTTCGACATCAACAAATGATATTACGCCTGGTTCTTGCAACCCTTCCTGGTAAGCCAACATGTATAAAGCGAAACTCAACTTTTGATCGTGGAGAGTATCAATCGCACGCCGTACACTATTTTTGAGGTCGTCATGAGAATGAATGTTTAAAGAGGTGTATTCTCGATTTAACCAACCAGCCGCTTCATTTGCTTCCTGTACGACACGAGCATTATAGGTCTTGGGCGCATTGTCCCAGTCGAGTAATCTGGCCATCTGCTGTCTCCTTTTAATGATGTTAATTCTTAAACATCTATTATTCATACATAATTGCATCGAAAACTGAAGCTTAAATTATCTTTAATGCCCGTGAGAGCATAAAGGCGACAGAAACTGTTACGACTGGCTCTGCGGGTAAGGGTCGCCGGGACCGGCGTAAGCCGCTGCGCATTGATAGTTTCTGCCTTACCAGCCCCTCACCCTGTTAAGCCATACCCGCTTACCCCAATTCGGTAACGTCATATGCGCGTCCGGAGTGAGCCCGGCAAGGCCTCCGGCCGCCGTAGGGCTGTATCTCCGCGTTAGCGCCGTCAGGCGCTTACGAGCGTGTACGCAGAACTCTCCACGACTTTTCTGCAGCGACATCTAATCTAGTTACAACATCCCTCGTAAAGCGATGCTGTTCCGGCCCTTCGGGCCGGGGCGGCGGCGGTTTTGCAGGGGTCGGGTACTGGCTCGATGTTGGATTCTGGCCAGAAAGGGGCCCGGCGCCTGCGACGGGAGGAAGCTGGTGTTGTACGGGGTGAAAGCCGGTGGAGCTCTATCAGTGTGTGCGCGGTTTTCCCCATTATCCACAGAAGTTGTTCAGTGAATAAGATGTACGTCTTTAAGAAGATAAGTAAGGGTGAAACCCTGATTATTTTGCGCGTAGCTGAACGTCGGATGCGGGTAACCCTTTAATACTGTTTGCAGATAAGGGGAAAAAAATGGAATGCCGCCAGCACCGGTGGCGTGATGGTGGGAAAAAATGATGGTTTTCATGGTGTAAGAGTAGAATGCTCGTGCAAAAAGTGAGCTGTGAGGGGCTGAGGACGTGAGAAACCCTCCGCAACGAAGCGGATGAACATCCCGGGGATGTCAGTGCGGGGGAACTGTGCCGGGAGGAGCGAGGTCGACCAGCTGCATCTGATAGAGCTGACTCCAGACCAGTTTCTCAAACTGGTGAGGCGTCATCTGAGACGAATGCCCCTGCAGGCTTCGCCAGAGCTGCTCCGCGACCTGTCGTTTGCGCTCGTCGAAGGGCAGCTGTGTAAGCCGGCTGCGCATCTTTCCTTCCAGCACCCGGGTTCGCCGGCTGAGCAGGGTCTGCTGACGGCAGCGCTCATACCAGCGACGGCGCGCCAACCTGAGGGAAATGACTTCGCCTGGCATCAGTTGCCCGTCCTGAATGGCCTGCAGGCGTTCAGCCTGTTCGGCCCGTAACTTATCCATGTTAACACCCGTCAGCTGCCAGCCGGTCTCTGTGATGATAACGTGTTTCGGGAACCGGCATCCGTTGGCCGCATCCCATTCATTTCGGGGGCATTCGACAATACCGAAACGTTCAAGTTCGGCAATAAGACGTGAAACTCGTGAGGTAGAAACAGCCTGTTCGGGGATGAGATTTCCGTCGGCGTCCCTGGGGCTTAACTCTGCCGCCAGCCGGCTGATATTGATGGTCACGATACTGGTGGCCAGATCGACTCTGTTAATGAACAGAACAAACAGGGCATCCAGTAACTGGCGTCGTTCGCTGCGAAAAGCGCGACGACGACCGGCAACAGCACGAAGAAAAACAAACAGGGGATCGGCAGACACCCGGCGGCGTAAAACCCATTCGCCGGTCGATTTGTTCCGGTTCATCAGATTGCGCAGGGCGCGACCGTGCTCTCTGCTGAGCGGTTTAAAGTGCCCTGGACGGATATAAACCGGGGAGGGGCATTTACATGCCGTGGAATGTTCCCCGCGGTGGCGTCTGTCGACGCGGGCGATCAGAATCTCATTCACACCGGCCTTTCTTATTGGCGGCCGGATGTTGTGTTATGTGGTGCATGCGTTATAATCCTTCACAGGCCTAGAGCCTGCTATTGGACCCCTCGATATCTGCTGATTCCGCCAAGTTTCACTCAGATTTCGGGGGGTTTGTGCATTATGGCAAAGTATAAGCCTCGCCGTCTTGAACGTTTTAGGTTCGTTAGACCTTTGAAAGCATTGCTAACCAGCGCCTCACCACAAAGCTCTCAAAAGCCAATTTGAGATAGGTTAGAAAATGCATGATTTCTTACGACATACCCCACCACAAGGCATACCATAAAATCAATTCTAACCTCTCAGGCTCATGATTTCCATCTCAAATCTTGATCGAAGTATCTTCAGATGAGACTGGTGCTGGTTAACGTCCATTCCTCTTATGTTGGATCTTGAAGTTTTGACGTTTTGCACTCTTCATTACTCTTTGTTTCTCTGTCGTGAAACTTTTATCGGCCCTGGATGAAAACATTTCATCTTCCGGCATTCCTAGTGAATAGAAATCTCGTTCGTGACTCTCTTCATTTTTTATGTACTCTATAAACTTCTCAACTCGCTCAAGGCGAACTTTAACACGTTCAATACGGTCACCACGTGTAAAATGGTTATATTCTTGACGTGCTGCCTCGGTAAGATAGTTACTTGTACTTTCGTCGAAAATCCCACAGTCGGTGCAAATTAAATCCAGATAAGTGAAATAATATGAAAGCTCATTAAGCATATACATGCCATAATTTGTTATCTTGATGAGATCTACTGACCCGGAATACGCATCCAACCTATTATCGGATTCGATGAACCCATGTTTAAGTAAAACATCTAAGTTCTGTTCAAAATCATCTTGCATACTGAAAACTTCAGCAAAATATGCTCTCAATGTAGCTACTGAAAAGAAAGATGGTGCAGTTGGGTCAACTCCTTTACTTAGCTTTCTAAGAATTCTTAAGGCCGTAAAGTGTGAACCGTTTCGGGATGACCTTAACTGATAAATATTTGGTATGTCACTTAATGACTCATCATAAAAGTATCTGTTTGGAGTCATTACCGGCTTGATTACCTGATGTATTTGGAAGTTCCATCCTTTATTAGCGATCATTTCATCTACATTTGTATAACCAGATAGGGAGAAACTTCTGAATAGATCAAGCGACAGTCGAATATCTCCGTGTGCGCAGGCAGTAAGAAAATTGTTTAAAGGAGACATATCGTTGGAAAATTCTTTGCTCAGAATTTTGAGATATGTAGCACTATCTTGAATAAATAAGCTATCTATATTTTCACCCTCATCATCTAAGACTTTTCTTTCTAGCATACCTATCGTGTAGTCGAGCCTTTTTTTAAATACCTCGGATGGTCTTGGAGAACTGATATGAAAACCTGAATTTTGGAACGCATCAAGAACTCCATGGATTTTTGAATCATAGAACCTTTCTTCCCTCATTGATATAAGTGTTACACATTTTAATCTTTCAGATATTTCTTGAGCAGAGGAAAAACAAAAATCTTGGATCTCTGTAGAGTATTGGTCGGTGTTATCTATAACAACTATAGCGCCTCTACCTTTTTTAGAAAGGTAATCGACTAAACGCGATGCGCAATAAATAGTATCCTTTTTCCACTCGTAGATAAGTGAATTTAATTTGAGATTATAGCTTTCTGAAGATACAGATAGACCTGCTAAATCTTGCTTTAACGCTATTACAAAGCGATCACTGAACAACTGTTCTGCAAGGGCATCTCTATCAGATTCAAGTATTCCATCTATATCTAATTGGTCCAGTATAGTATTCCAAATATGATCTCTTATTACTCCCTGTTCTTCTGGGACTCTTAGGAGGTCTACTATAGCTATAGACGAATGTTCTTTTAGCCAACGAGGAGCGTTATGATGCAATAATCTTTTAATAAAAGTTGATTTTCCAGCACCTTTCCCTCCGAATAAAACAAGCACTTCCCCCTTGCGATTTTGCTTTATATTCTTTGTTAACCTACCGCCAAGTCTGCCACCCTTGCCAGTATCATCGAGTTGTTGCACACCATATGATTCAAAATAAGGTGTTAGCGAATCCTGAATCAGTACCCGCATACCGTCTGATGTACCCTGATATTCTCTTTGAGATACATAACAACGTTCCATGAACTCAGTATCATCATCTTTTATTACTCCAAAATATTTATTTATTATAGGTCTTAACTTAATAGCAAGTCTATTTGCAGTAATGGTGTGAGAATAGGAAGTTATTTTTTCTTTTGGGTAATAAACGCTTCTGTCCTTTGGGAAGGTGCTACTTAGAAGAATTGGAAGGGTTGATCTCTCTGTTATAGAGATAAAAGATAGATTATTGAAAGCCTTCGTGAATTCTTTATCAAAGAAGTCCAAGCTCCTAATGACATATGCCTGGAGCGTTTCCCAACGGCGGCCTTTTTCGAAGGTTTTAAAAAAAATCCACTCTAAACCGTTGGTTATGCACGCATACTCACATCCAGTGTCATAGCAATATGTACGGACTTGTTGCATAGCTGATTTTATATTTGGGTCGCTTATTAATTTCGCGATTGATATGTAGCATGAAGTTTCATCTTTAACGTGAGGAGCAGGGATTTCGAAATAAACCCCATTTTTTTTGGCTTCGATAAATAATTGATCATCCCCATTGGCTTTTTTAAGTATATAATCGGCAAATCCAGGATTAATATATTCTTCTACTTTAACTCGATTTTTAGGCCATGCAAGAAAATCATGAAGTATGAAATCTATAATTTTATGTCTAGTCTCCGCTTCATTCATATTTCTTTCAATAGAATATTTTTTTATTTCATTTAATTGATCTAGTTTAGCATCATTATTAATTTGTTTGCGTGTATTCACTGACCAACCTCTTAACAGTAGTTTTTAATCAACGACTCATGAAGGAGTTCGTTCTTTATCTGAACGTTACTTTATCATTTCAGACAATATCATTTAATTTTTCATGAAATTTACATTCACATTATAAATGTGATGAAAATCACCTTTTGCAATAGTTTCATTTAGGTAACTTTTTTAACCTTTAAACGAGCAACCTTAAACCTTTTTACTGTCTGTTAATCTACTTATTAAAATGTACCTTTGAAAAAGTAGACTCTCTGCGATACGCTTATGCAGGGCAATCGGGCCCGGTTTTTCACACAGCGCGCCGGACGGTTTCCGGCCCGGGAGACAGTACGTTGAGTCACAATTATGATGATGACACCCGGCCGTTCGCGGATCTGCTCCCGGCCGGCCTGACCGGGGAGTTCTGGCCGGCGGCGGCCAGTGGCGAGGTGCCACTCGATCCGGCCCGGGCGTATCTCCTGTCGCTGAATTCCCCCCGCAGCCGCCAGACCATGGCCTCCTTTCTCGGGATCGTGGCCCGGATGCTCGGTGCCACTTCCATGGAGTCCTGCAGCTGGGGGAGCCTGCGCCGGCATCACGTGATGGGGATCAGCGAGCTCCTGCGTGACACGGGCCGGGCGACGGCCACCGTCAACACCTATCTGTCTGCGCTCAAGGGGGTGGCGAAGGAAGCCTGGATGCTGCGGCTGATGGACGTGGAGAGTTTTCAGCACATCCGCGCAGTGCGGAACCTGCGCGGCAGCCGGCTGCCCCGGGGACGCGCCCTGCCGCCGGAGGAGATCCGAGCCCTGTTTGCTGCCTGCGATGCGGACAACAGCAGTACCGGCCCGCGCGATGCGGCGATGCTGGCCGTCATTCTCGGCTGCGGCCTGCGTCGCTCCGAGGCGGTGGCGCTGAGTTTAAGTGACGTTGTCACTTCTGAGCGGGCGCTGCGGGTGCTGGGTAAAGGCAACAAGGAGCGGATGGCCTATGTCCCGGCCGGGAGCTGGGCCCGGCTGCAGATGTGGATTGACCAGGTGCGGGGAGAAACGCCCGGGCCGCTGTTCACCCGCATCCGCCGTTTCGATACCCTGACGAATGACCGGCTGACCGACCAGGCCGTTTACCATGTTCTGCAGGTGCGTCAGCATCAGGCGGGGATTGCGAAATGCGCCCCCCATGATTTAAGGCGTACCTTTGCCACGGCGCTGCTGGACCAGGGGGAAGATTTGATTACGGTGAAAGATGCGATGGGGCATGCCAGCGTGACAACGACTCAGCAATATGATCGCCGGGGAGAGCAACGTCTTCGTTCAGCCCGAGACCGACTCGATTTGATATGAACCGGCTGGATCCCCGTAAATAACGACTACAATAGATTCAGCAGCCACGCTATCGTTGTTAATCCTATGCAGTAATGTCCCTTTTGACCCATTCTGAAATGTCCCCGTAGCTTCTCAGCCAGGATATTTCATGTCAAAAGAGATCATTAGTATGAGCCTTAAAGAACTTGACCGTCTCCAGATAATTCGGGATTCAGTCAGCTGCCAGATCACCCAGGAGCAGGCTGCGGATCGTATAGGCATATCAATCCGGCAGGTAAAACGTCTCGTTCAGCGTTACCGGATCGAAGGCCCTCAGGGACTGATTTCCCGCCGCCGAGGACAACGTCCCAATAATGCTTTCACGTCGGAATTTCGGACTCTCGTCATCTCACTTGTCAGAGATAAATATCCGGATTTTGGTCCCACTTTTGCCTGTGAGAAATTACGGGAGATCCATGGGCTGGCTTTGTCGGCCGAGACTTTGCGCAAGTGGATGGTTGAAGAAGGTTTATGGCGTGAGCGACGCCGAAAAATTGCCCGCATTTATCAGCGTCGGCAACGGCGCCCATGCTATGGCGAACTTATCCAGATTGATGGTTCTCCGCATGACTGGTTTGAAGAACGAGGGCCTCGCTGTACATTAATTGTCTTTATTGATGACGCCACCAGTGCGCTTATGGCGCTCCGCTTCGCTCCGGCAGAAACGACCCGCGCTTATATGGAAACGTTACGTGATTATCTCGACAAATATGGGCGTCCTCTTGCCCTCTACTCTGACAGACACAGTATTTTCCGTGTGAATAACCCGGAACGTGAAGGCGAGCTGACGCAATTTACCCGTGCAATTAAAACTCTTGGGATCGAGCCAATTCACGCTAACAGCCCTCAGGCTAAAGGCCGGGTTGAGCGTGCTAATCAGACCTTACAGGACAGACTGGTTAAAGAATTACGTCTTCGCAATATCAGTGATATCGAATCAGCTAACCTGTGGTTGTCTGAGTTTGTGAAGGATTACAACTCTCGCTTCGCTTCGATCCCCCGTGAAAATGGTAACGCCCACAGGGGAATTCTTCATTCTCCGGAAGAACTTAACTACATACTCTGTTATCAGTCCCGTCGGGTGCTTTCCAAGAATCTGACCTTTCAGTATAAAACGAGTGCATATCAGATCCGTTCAGAAGGGCAGGGATACCGTCTCAGGCATGCGATTGTCACGGTATGCGAAAACTTTAATGGTGAAATAACGGTGCTTTATGAAAGTCGGCCGTTGGGCTACGAAAAATATGTCGATGGGCCTGAACCAATACCGCTTGATGATGAAAAGAGCGTACATGAGCGTGTGGATAATGCGCGTTATAATCTGCGCTCTAAATATTACGTCAAACCTGCTGCTGACCATCCCTGGATGACGCGGCGAACGCAGAGTAAAGATGATGTGAAGCCGCCAACGTTACCCAGAAAGAAAGTGGGCCCGGATACGACGCCAAAATAGCACTTACAGCATTAGTCAATTGCGATTAAGGGTTGCATTATAAATGTCGTCGTTTTCGCGTTTGCCTACGCCGATAACAGTGACTGTGACAATGTCGTCCTCTACACGATAGACAAGGCGGTATCCGGCACCACGTAGCTTAATTTTATACTGGTCCTTACGTCCATGTAGCTGTGATGCCGGAACTCTGGGGTTCTCCAGGCGCTCTTTGAGCTTCTTTTTGAACTGCACCTGCAGTGTATGACCCAGCTTCTTCCATTCTTTCAGAGCGGATTCGTTGAAAGCCAGCTTATAGGTCATCAATGTTGACCTCTATAACCCTTTCCCCGCTTCGCTCATCAGCCATCCTTCCCAGTTCTTCATCTTCCAGAAGTTCCATCAACTGTGCATAGAGTGCCGGTGGTACACAGTAGAACGCAGGCTCATTACGATTAAGAATGGCTACCG
This sequence comes from Leclercia sp. UBA7405, assembly GCF_037152215.1. NCBI lineage: Bacteria > Pseudomonadati > Pseudomonadota > Gammaproteobacteria > Enterobacterales > Enterobacteriaceae > Leclercia > Leclercia sp. UBA7405. Next base: position 40,202 of record NZ_JBBCMR010000009.1, read on the forward strand.
GAGCGCCATCCCCTGCGTGGAAAGTACCCATAGGGTCGCGTTTGAGCTCAGTAATACTGGCTGCCGTAGTGGTCAGAACCTGAAATGCCATAATGTTACCTCCTCAGATTGAGTGTTAATTGTAGATCATTTAAAAGAGTCTTTAAAGGTACTTTTGTTGAGGTTTATCCGTTAACTAAGCTGGATAGCGTGATATGACTTATTGAGGACAGTTGAAGAAACAGAGGGCAGGGGAGGCAAATGTATTGAAATCAGAGTCTAATCACTTTTGTGCGTTTATATGCAGTGAGGTAAAATTTATCTTCTGCGTTTCTGGCGGGTTTGTTGGGGGTTTGTTGCCTGTTTTACCCGGTTCCCGTCAGAAACGCTCCCAGGCCTTCTGAGCTGTGCGCGTAATGAGGCGTTTGGTAAATAGCTTAGGCTAATGTCCGCTATGAGCGAATAACGGACCTTCAAATCCAAACCGGTTCAATCGATTAACCTTGGCTGTCAGTCAAGCCATCGTTAACATGAATCCGATCGAAAATTCCTTATCGCATTTTTACAAATACGCAGTGGCAAGAAAGATAGATTCTGGCTCATGACAAGTAGAGTTGTTCATTTGTATAAAGAGACTTCGCCTTCAGGACGCGTTTTGAACCTGCGATGCATCCACAAGTATTGCTCAGGAGCACGGAGAATTTCACGCTCGATGATCTTGTTCATATAAGCCGCTGCGGCGACCTTGTCTTCCCCTGGATAGCCTGACAACGGATTGCTGATATACATGTGATAACCTTTTTTATCGCTACGTCGAATCATGCTAAGTGTGATCAAGTGTGCACCAGCGAGTTTTGACAGAGCATACGTTCCGTTCGTCGTGGCTGCTTTCTTTACCGAGAAAAAAGGGGCAAAAACGCTTCCTTTAGGCCCATAATCCTGGTCTGGTGCAAACCAAACGGCTTCACCTGCTTTTAGCGCATGAACAAAACCTGATAAATTACGTCGATTAATCATAGCCTTATTTGAACGCATACGCCCTTTTGTCTGTACCCATTCCATTAATGGATCATTGTGTGGGCGATACGTTGCCATCATAGGATGGCATAACCCCATTACTCTTCCACACAACTCAAGGGACATAAAATGAATCCCGACAACCATTACTCCTCTTGTCGCACCGGTCAGGTTTTCAAGCCCTTCGACATCAAACCATTTTTTGACTCTCGCATCGCTCCAGAACCAGGCCATTCCTGTTTCCACCAGTCCCAGCCCGAGAGAAACAAAGTTTTTATTGACCATCTGGCTCCGGGCAAACGGTGTCATCTCGGGAAAGCACAGTTCGATATTTCTAATCGCAATCCGTTCCCGGCGTTTCAGAAAGGGTCTGGATATTTTTCCAAGGCCAGAGCCCAGAATATGTAAAACCGGGTAAGGAAGTTGAACGAGAAGCCACAGCAGACCCAAACCAGACCAGGTAAGCCAGTGGCGAGGATGAAGTAAATTATGAGTAAAAGTCTGTGCCATAAATTTCCTTAATGCTAATGAAGGTTATAACGCAAAAGGAAAACAATGAGGCAATTCGTCTTTAGCGATACATTTTGTTTTAGATAATTTAAGTCCATCTAAATTCAGGAAAAAATATTTTCCAATGACTGGTGAATAATTTAAAGAGCCAGGGATGAATTGTAAGCCAGCAAGTTTATTCTGTTATAAATCCATGGTTTTATCATTGATACTCAAGGAATTGTCTTCTTGATTCATCATCATCAAGGTACTCAAAAGAAAGAAGCCGAATTTTGGTAAGTTTATAAAACCACTCACAATCGTTTCGTTGAATAATTTCGCCTGGTTTGAAACATATCCCGGATGCCACCCGAATAATCGCATATTTACCATTACTAAACCTGACCCGGTGAATACAGAAAGGTTGGCCAGCCTGTCCGTGACAGCTGTTCGACATGATATGCCCTTCAATAAAAACAGATTTTTTAGATTTCATTATCATACCCTCGACAACAGCAGTACAGGAGGAACGTTGTCATTTTCCGACATCACTGACGTTAAGTGGCAGAGGCTGATCAGCCGCCGATACACCAGCATTCTGAAGGTCTGAACAACAGTCCGCAGGCAGGGCACTCAAGAACCGCATCTTTTCTTAGTTTACCTGCTTTCTGATCGGCTCTGTGTGCACATACCGGGCAGGCAACATGAACCGGTCTTTCTTTAAAATACCTGAGCCCATTGGTATAAGACATAAATAATTCTCTGAGGAATACAGTAATTATTATACGCTTTAATATAAAAATAACTGGCATAAGTTATGTTAAGTTGTGTCTGAATCAGGATATCAGATATTGAAAATTGAACGTCTTATTTATGATACACTACCCTTCCGTGAGAAATTTAAGATGAAATCAGAAGACACCCTTGACTGGTATCCGGCACAACTACCGCCTGTGAAAATTATTCTTGGCGAAGCCGTGCTGGCTGTGGGTAAACAGGGCCGACCGATTAATACCCGCACCTTGCTGGAATACCTTCAGGTCATGCAGGACAAACAAAAAAGGCGGGATGACAAAATCGCCATGCAGACTGCGATTGATGTTCTCAGGGATAATCAGCGCATTAACGGCAGACGTTAATGCACCTCCGGGATCAGTGTCAGTTCTGAATGATCTCAACCGTATGGTTTTGTCCATCATCCTTCAGCGGTATTCTGTCATCAGGGAGGAGAACACCATCCAGCGTCACGCAATATTCTGCATCGCCGCGTGAAACACTAATCTGATAATGGCTTTCACCATATTGATATGCCATAGAAAAAGACGACCACTCATCCGGTAACCTGGCATGAACACTAAAGTCAGTGCCTGAACGTTTTATCCCCAGTAATTCCTCGGTAAGTAAACGCCAGGCCCAGCCTGCGGAACCGGTATACCAGCTCCACCCTGCACGTCCGGTATGGGGAGCGACGCTGTAGACATCAGCACTCATGACATAAGGCTCAGCTTTATAAATCCCGACAGAGTCCGCATTCAGGGTATGATTTATAGGGCTGAGCATTGACCAGAGTTGCCAGGCTCGTTCGGCATTCCCCATTCGGGCAAAGGCCATCACTGCCCAGATGGCGCCATGCGTATACTGCCCTCCGTTTTCCCGCACGCCGGGCAGGTACCCCTGTATGTAGCCCGGATTTGGACCGTGTCCGTCGAAAGGAGGCGTTAACAGTTTGATCAGCCCTCCTTCGTTATCCACAAGGTGCTTATCCAGCGCCTGCATGGCCTTTGCGCACCGTCCCGGGCTCGCGGCGCCGGACAATACAGACCAGCTCTGCGCAATCGCATCAATCCGGCAGTCCTGTGAGGTTTTCGATCCCAGGGGAGTACCATCGTCAAAATACCCGCGCCGGTACCATTCCCCATCCCAGGCGTGGGCTTCGAGATTACTTTGCAGGCGCAGAGCCTGTGAACGGCACATCGCGGCGACGCTTTCATCCAGCCTGCGCTCCGCCAGCGCTGCAAACCGCTGCAAAATGTCGTACAGGAAGAAGCCCAGCCAGACGCTTTCACCTTTGCCTTCGATACCCACCCGGTTCATCCCGTCATTCCAGTCACCAGCCCCCATCAGCGGCAGGCCATGCTCCCCGAAGCGAAGTCCATAGTGAATAGCTTTGACGCAGTGTAACCAGAGTGTCTCTTCGGTGCCGCTGATGACCGGCGTGTCATAGACAGACTCTTCACCAGGCTGAAGCGAGCGTCCCTCCAGATAAGGAATGCGTATTTCCAGTGCATCCATATCCCCCGTCGTTTCAACATAGTGGCAAACAGCAAGCGGCAGCCAAAGATAGTCATCGGAACAGCGGGTACGCACACCGTTGCCGTGTGGCGGGTGCCACCAGTGTTGCACATCCCCCTCGATAAACTGCCGTGATGCACAGAGTATTATCTGTTCACGCATCCGGTCCGGAGCAGCGTGGCTCAGAGCCAGCGTATCCTGCAGCTGATCGCGAAAACCAAATGCACCGCCAGACTGATAGTAGCCACTCCGGGCCATAAGACGGCAGGCGACCGTCTGATACAACAGCCAGCCATTAACCAGTAAATTTACGGACGTGTCGGGGGTGTTAACTACGATTTTATCGAGAACATTGTGCCAGTGATTATGAATCCGGTTCAGCTCCTGGCGGACCGTATCCTCGTTCATGTAGCGGGCCAGCGTCTCCTGAGCACAAACATCATTCTCCTCTGCGCCGAGGATAAAAATAAACGTCCTCTGGTCCCCGTCAATTAATGTAACCGCCGATTGCACCGCTCCGCAGGGATCCAGACCGGCCCCCGTCTTACCAGAAAGCTTTTGCAGTTTCATGGCCGAAGGGGCGTGAAGGGAACCATTACGGCCAATAAACTCCCGGCGATCCCCTGTCAGAGAACAGTCATTACCGCTGACGGCAAAAAATGCAGTTCGGCCGCCACCATTATCACCATAAAAGTTATTCGCAAGCACCCCGCAGCCACCGGGCGTTCTGGCCACATGTGTCACAATGTGAGGGGCTGAGCGCGTTCGTGTTTCTCCGAGCGTCCACTCTACATAGCCTGTGACGGAAAGTTGACGTGTCCGTCCCGAAGAGTTACTGAGCGTCAGGAGCACCAGTTTAACCGGATCTTCTTCAGCAACCAGGACCGTCAACTCGCTGTCTATACCACTCTCACGATGGGCAAAAACGCTGTAGCCAAAACCATGGCGGGTCAGGTAGTCACCGTGTCCGCGAACAGGTAAAGCCGTCGGCGACCAGCACTCCCCGCTCTCTTCATCGCGCAAGTAAAATGCCTCGCCGCTGCGATCGCTCACCGGATCGTTCTCCCACGGCGTCAACCGGTATTCATGGGCATTCTCATACCAGGTATAGGCCTGCCCTGCCTCTGAGATCACACTGCCAAAACGAGAATTTGCCAGTATGTTCGACCAGGGAGCCGGTGTAAGCGCATTTTCCCGAAGGACGATCTGATACTCCCGCCCATCCGGAGAAAATCCACCGTACCCATTGAAATGGCATAACTGACTGGTATCAGGGCTCCAGTCCGTATGTTGATTACGCTCGCGCACAGCACGCGGAATGAATGCCCTTGCCGGCGATTTCAGGGTATGAATACGCTGGTTAAGCTGCTCATTAATACCCCCTGCGCGGTCATCAAGATAAAGACAGGCCACGCTCATCAAAAGCAACTTATCCTCAGCGGAGAGATGCTCACCGTTCCGGACAAAAAGCCCGCCCTTTTTATCCAGCAGACTGGCTTCAGACCCGGCATAAATTAACTCCATTATCTGATTTTGTAATCCCTGCTGGTAGCCGCCGGGGCTGTTATTCAGGATAACCAAATCAACATCCAGCCCTTTCTGTCTCCAGTAACGGTGTGCCTGAATCAGTGTGGTCACTGAGGTGATACTTTCCTCGCTGGTTATACTCAGCAGCACTATCGGCAGATCCCCTGAAATTGCCCAGCCCCACAGTCCGGACTGGCCACGCCGGTTGCGGCCTATCGCCTGGCCTTCGGCGCGCAGCTCCTGGACAGGGTAAAGCACAGCGCTGGCGAGACTATTGAACAACGTGGCATCATCTTCACTGGCATTCATCTGGCGCAATACCACCAGACTGTGAGACCAGGCCAGTTCAAAGACGCGATCGGCAATAGGGTAATCGCGATATTTCTCCAGCAACGCCAGGCTCTGCTGACGGGTCTCGCTGATGCCATAAATGATATCAATCGTAACCGGCTGCCCTGGCTGCAGAATGATGGCGTTGCGAATTGCCAGTATCGGATCCAGCACCGAGCCCGACGTGTTGCCTAGCATCCCTCCCGTCTCTATTGCCTGTGCATTCGCAGGGTTTCTGCCACGTCCAATAAACCTTGCCCTGTCCGTTTCAAACGACACGTTATGTCGGTTATCGCCGTGCACCACCATCATGTGAAACAGGCAAGGGCCCGCTTCATCCGGTGAGCGCGGGCGCCGGTGGCAAAGAATAGCGTCACGCTCAGGAGCCAGCTCAGTCTGAATAAACAAATTGCTGAATGCCGGGTGTGCCAGATCGCTGGCATCAGGTGCCAGTACCACTTCAGCATAGGTTGTCAGCTCCAGAGAGCGAGGCTTACGACCACGATGAATCAGTGTGAGCCGTCGCAATTCAACATCATCCTCCGGAGAGATCACCACCTGAGTTTTGACGCTGAGTCCCCCTAAGCTGCGTCTGAATTCTGCCCCCGCATCGGTGAACAACACTTCCTCGTCTTGTCCGCTGGTGTAGCCTGTTGGTTGCCAGGTATTGCTCCACACATCTCCCGTCTGGGTATCGCGGATGTAGCAGAATGCTCCCCAGTTATCACGGGTGGTATCACTGCGCCAGCGCGTTAGTGCAATATCATTCCAGCGACTGTAACCACCACCGCCCGCGGTCAACATCAGATGATAATGGCCGTTGGACAGGAGTTGAATATCCGGGGAGGGGGTATCCACGCTATAGAAAATACGGGGTTCATAGCGAACGGGTTTGACCATGCCCTCATGAGATTCAAAATGACGGCGCGGACTGTACAGATCGACCGCATCCGGCACGCGCTCCTGTAACAGCAGACTCGCTGACCGGAATACCGTACTGGACATAAAGCGTTCAGTCATGGGGGCATCAAGCAGCACATGAGCCAGCGCCTGAAATGCCATACCCTGGTGATGCGCCATCCAGGACTGTACCACCGCATAGAGCTGACCGGTTGCAAGACGTGAGGGGGTATAGTCCAGCGCTTCATAAAAACCGTATTCTCCGCATGCACCATTTTTTTGCAGCCTGAACAGGTTCTCACAGGCTTTCTGCGGGGAAACCATCAGCGCCAGCAGCGTGGCGTAAGGAGCGACAACCATGTCATCGGCAAGCCCCCTGCGTAGACCGAGCCCCGGTACGCCAAATGCCTGATACTGATAATTATGCTGAACATCAAAAGCATGATAGCCAGACTCTGAAACACCCCATGGTACCCCGCGTTCTTTCCCCCAGTGAATCTGGCGCATAACCGCCGACTGACTCATTTCATCGAGCAGGCTGCCGGGCCAGGTGGGCATCACCAGATTCGGCATCAGATATTCAAACATCGATCCGCTCCATGACATCAGGGCAGTTTCATTATCAATCGTGGTAAACAATCGACCCAGCGCGTACCAGCTTTTAAGAGGCAGCTGATTAGTCGCAATGGCAAGAAAACTGGTCAGGCGGATTTCAGACGGCAGGAGATCGTAGTGGCTTTTGTCAGGCATATTGGTGTCACAGTTATAACCGACGCTGAGCAGACTGGTTGCTTCACTGTACAGAAAGGCGAAATCCATCCGGGCATGCTCATCCAGCCGCTGTTCCAGCTCGGTGATAATATTGAGTCGCATTCGGGCCTGCTCCGCCACTGACGCCGGAGGCGTTCCTGTACCGGTTAATGTCGGACGGGCAAGCTCGCTCAGCGTCGGCAGCGTCTGTTCATTCCAGGATGCAGGCAACCAGCCAAGCAACAGAGACCACTCATGGCAAAGCTGAACCAGTTGATGCTCCAGATGTCCAGCCCAGCGCATCTGAAGAGGAGATCCCTGATGACATGCGCTGGTCAGATGGTTGCACTGGGTGCGCATGCTTTTCAGTTCGCTGAAAAGCGCCTGCGGAGAGAGCGACACCGCGTTCAGGCAATGCTTGCGCAGCAGTCTCAGGCTGTCAGGTGGGTTCTTACCCCACTGTTTTTCCAGAATATCCAGCGTATCGTTCAGTCCTGCCAGTATCTGTTGGTTGCTTAAAACAGGCTGATGACGCATGGCGGACAGGCCTGCACGCAGGGTCAATAAATGCCCGGCCATATTGCCGCTGTCGACGCTGGAGATATAGCGTGGACTTAGGGGGGCCAGCGTACGGGTGTCATACCAGTTGTAGAGATGGCCCCGGTAGTGCTCCATTTTATCCATCGTGTCGAGCGTGAGCGACACGCGCCGGAGCACCTCTCCGCCGGGCAGGTAGCCAAAGTCCCATGCCGTCAGGTTAGCCATAAGTGAAAGACCAATATTGGTAGGAGAAGTTCGGTGTGCCACCGTCGGTTGTGGTATTTCCTGATAATTATCAGGCGGAAGCCAGTTCTCTTTTGCTGTGGCAAATGTTTCAAAAAAAGCCCAGATTTCACGGCTTGTCTGGCGTAACAGCTGTTTTTGTTCCTGATTAGGCGAAAAAACCTTACGCACGGGCTGGCGACTCAGCCAGCTCATCAGCAGCGGTGCCACACACCATACCAAACCGATCGGTAACGCAATCCCCAGCAGCTGTGGGGCAAATTGTCCGGTCAGTATTGTCAGCGCCACGCCACCGGCAACGTTCAGCCACATCGCCTGATAAAAACGTGCAACAGTGGGTCTGGCCTGACTGCTGTCCTGGCTGTGGCTGACCCACTGGCTGAGGTGACGCCTGCTTATCCCCAGTCGCCATAGCGTCACGGCGATCGCTTTCAGCGAATATCCGGCTTCGTGCGGCAGTATCGCAAAATTAAGGCTGATACCTGACAGACGCTTTAGCGCGCCCGCCCCCACCATTAACAGATGCGGCTTCACGCGGCGACGCAGAGGTTTATGCAGAAGGTCGTGGCTAATGCAGAGGATGGCTGGCAACAGCCATATCAGCAACAGTATGCCCAGCCAGTAAACCGGGTTGGGTACCCAAAGCAGAGCGAAGAACAGCAATATCAGTAAGGAGGGGGCGACCAGACTGCGACGTAGATTATCGAGTAATTTCCAGTAAGAAAGCGCGGTCAGCGGATTCCTGACCCGGGTTCCATCGGCTTTTCTGACGCGTGGTTTTAGCCAGTTAAGCAGTTGCCAGTCACCCCGGATCCAGCGTGAACGTCGTGCAACATCCGACAGATAATTATTAGGGTACTGTTCGTACAGTAACACCTCGCTCAGCAGACCCGAACGTGCATAGCATCCTTCAAGCAGATCGTGGCTGAGTACCAGATTTTCCGGGCAGATGTTGGTAGTGGCCTGCATAAAAATATCAACATCGTAAATCCCTTTGCCCACAAACGAGCCTTCCCCAAAGAGATCCTGATAAATATCCGAAGACATCATCGAATAAGGGTTATTGCCCGGTACGCTGCTGCGCAGGGCTGCGTAACGCCCCTGACCGTTGCGTGGTATCTCCTCCGCAAGACCGGGCTGTAAAATACCGAATCCTTTGACAACCCTCTGGCGTACCGGATCATACTCAGGCGTATTCAGCGGATGCGCCATCGTCGCGACGAGTTTGTGTGCCGTATCGCGCGGGAGCACCGTATCGCTGTCCAGGGTAATGACGTATTTTATGTGACCCGGTAAAAGGTGGGCAGGCATCTCTGCAACGCTGACGAATTGCGTTCCGGGATGGCGCAACCAGCTGTTCAGTAACGCCAGTTTTCCCCGCTTGCGTTCATAGCCCATCCACGCTCCTTCCGAGGGGTTCCATTCAGGCTGACGATGTAACAGATAAAAACGTGGTCGGCCGGAGGGGTAGCGGCGATTAAGCGCCTGCGTATCGGCGATAGCCTGTCTGAGCAGCGCGTGACTTTCCGGCGAGGGTTCATTTTCAGAATCAGCGAAGTCTGTGAGCAGCGCGAACCTGAGATTTTCGTTTTGATTCCCCAACCAGCAAACTTCAAGACTGGTGAGGAGCTGGCTGAAACTTTCGTGGCTGGTCAACATGCAGGGAATGACTAACATGGTGGCATTGTCAGCGGGAATACCGGCTGAAAAATCCATCCCCGGCAAGGGGCGAGGAACGCGAAAACGGGTGGTTGCATCACTGAGTAAATCGCTCATTAACTGAGTTAAAGCAATAATCAGAGGCAATATCACCGCGATCAATAGCCAGTCTGCGCCCTGCATGGCGGTTTCGTGCATTATTGCTGCGGTCGCTGCGGTTGTCAGCAACGCCAGGCTTCCAAGCCATGACAGCAGGGTTATTCTGTTGAAACTGTACCGCAAGCGTATGAGCCTTGAGGCGTCTGCCAGGAGATGAATATCCAGCGCCTGTCGACCTTCGCCCGCAAGATAATAACCAACATGATGTTCCGGTGTATCGGGCGCTTTTTCCTCTGAAAGCGCCAGCACCTTCTCAGCAACCTCAGGCTCGCTGAGACCGCTGTCTCTGGCCAGAACCTCAACTACGTGCCGGTAATGATCCCGGGTATTGAAGTGCATACGGGGATAAATGCCGGCAGGATCATTGCGTAATGCCTGTTCGACAACGCTTATCGTTTCGGCGAAATCAGCCCAGTCCGTTTCACTCAATAATCGCAGGCCCGCGATGCTGTTACTGACGGACAGCTGGCTGGCGGCAAGCTGCTGATTGAAACTATGTATGAGAACGTCAGTGGTGATCCCCTGTTCCCGAAGGCACTGATCAACCCAGGTCAGAGGTAACGACAGCGCGTTGCCATGCCCCTGCAGGCGCCGCACCAGCTCTGCGACAAACGCACTGGTTAACGGAGGTCGGGAGCGCGCCATATCGGCAACCACCATAATTAAATCACCAGGCGCACTCTCTGCGCATTCGACAATCCTTGTTATCCACGTATCGGCAAGGTTTCTGTCCTGCTGCGCTTTTATCACTTCCATACTGATACGACGAAGATTTTCAATCAGCGCAAGGCGCAGCATTCCCGGTAACGCCCAGACTTCACCCAGCGTCAGCGGCGTCACCTGTTGATAGGCTGTGAGATAGCTGGTCAGGCTGGCGGCATCCCAGCGGCCATCGCCGTGAGCAATGGCCTCTGATGCAATATGATAAATTCGTGGGCAATTCAGCGGCGATACCAGCGACGGAAGACCTTTGCCAAAGCTTTTCGGCAGGTGCTGGCGGACAGTGCGGATTTGTTCCTCAATCAGATAATAATTGTCCAGCAGCCATTCACCGGCGGGCATGATACTGGTCTTTTTACCCGCGTTAAGCTCATAGCAGTTTTGGGTAATGACGGCCTCATTGTCGCCAAGCCGTTTCAGAAGATAATAAGGATGCTTATCTGGTGATACTTTATGAGTCCGCGCCAGCTTCTGGCCGTAGCGTTCCATCTGGACGGTCGAAAAGAGTTCTGACCGCGGGGTGCTTTCACCGGCAGGATCGTTCGCCGAAAACGTTATGTTTTCGGCAGCATTAATCAGAATACGGGAGCGGTTAAACCACGCTCTTGGGTTCATTTTCATAGCATTGCTCTGATGCGACGTTAGCGCGCAGGAGCAGTTGCGAAATCAGATCAGAAAAGTTCTCTCAGGATGGGCGTCAGGCATCAGGGATTTAACAGCTGCCGGAATCTAACATAAGTATAGGACATAAGCTCTGTTCTGCGGTTTTGGTCGAGCTAGCGTCGGGAGATAAACAGAGCCTTACATCCGGGGCAAAGCATGGTCTGGTTGAGCCGGATTTTTGACAACGATTGTGCTGATTTTAAGCCACAAACAGGACAGGCAGCAGCGGCAGTAGACGCACTGCTGAAGAGTTTCATTGCGTAATTGATAACAGACATAACCATTAACCTTTCAATGAATGAGATTCACCGTACCACGTGTGGTTAAGTTTTAATCTATTTATTTTGGCACAATGAAAATCAGGAAAGATAAATGTTCGCAGCCACAGGCCCCCTGAGACCGTTTATCCGGCAAAATTCTATGCGCCTTCCAGGGATGAGTAATTCTGATTCGCGGGAGTTAACGGCTGAAATGTGAAGCAGAACGTCTTTTCGTCCATCAGATGGGATGATGAGGCCTTTACCACTAAGAATATCAAAGCTTTTGACAATTCCTGTCATTTTATGGGACAAGTCAATTCCTTATTGAAAACAAGTAAAGACTATACACTGAAAATGGCATTCAGCCACTTTTATTTTCCCTACAGGACCTCTGGACGGCTAAAAGATAATTTGCTTATATCGATTCCCTGTGCCTTAATGAATCCCATCAGTTCGATGTACTAATGAAAGTTAGAAATTTTCCGGGCAGTTCTCATTACCAGGCGCTATCGTTGATATCCCCTCTTTTTGAGTCCATACGTTTACTATCAATATAACGATGTATAACAGGAGTCAGTATGACCTCTAGAATTACAGGCCTGGTAAAATGGTTTAACGAAGACAAAGGTTTTGGCTTCATCTCTCCTCTTGATGGCAGCAAAGATATCGTTGTCCATTTTTCTGCGCTTAATGGCGACAACTTTAAAACTTTATTTGAAGGACAGAAAGTTGAATTCGCCATTCAGATCGGAGACAAAGGTCCTGCTGCTGCAAACGTAATACTTTGCGATAAATAAATCAATGTGGATCTGCGATAACGATGAAGGATTATTCCTGAGTAGACAGATCCATAACTTAAATCAGATAAAAATCGTTTATTCTTAATATCTGATCAGCATATTTTTCACAATTATGAGTGCGCTGACCGATGTAATGGAGTGCAGGACTACTGCATAAAAATTTTAAAAGCACAAACTAACTGCTTGTTAAATAAGAAGTGCGTAATGAGCGAGGCTATCTCCGAAAGCACCTCGTAATGGCTTTGACCTTAATGACATCTGCCAGTTAACACCCACGAGAGAACAGGGTAATAAAATATGATTAAAGTCCTTGTTTTCTTTAATGCTGAATCCTGTAAAGTTATGACCGTTCTGGAAGGTATATCCTCTATCAGGCAGGAATATCCAAACGGTGAAGAAACACATCTTCGGATTATGTCTGCAGGTTTTCCTTCCTTAACTGGCGATCATGGTATTGTTTACGTAGCTACTGACAGGGAGTTAACGTCACAGGAGATACTTGATGCGGTCAGGAAATATTTATAGCATTTTTGTCATGCTCTCTGCTCCACGTTTAATTGCATGCTTACCCTATTTATCAGAATCGAACAAAAAATGAGTTAAAAAAATTTATGGCCTGCTAACAGCAGGCTTTTTTTACACTACACTTTTTTAGAAACATCTCAATAAAGAGAGGGTAATTCGCTACCCTCTGACAAAATGCAGGTGTCTCTCACCTGCGTGCCATCTTGCCATTTGTGACAAATCTTACTAAGTGGCCGCGATAATTCACTAAATGTCTCTCCTGATTTAAGCTCACCAGGTATGACTGAAGTGACCTGCCCCCAGGATTAGATACAAGGCTCAGTTAGTAATGTCGGATCCTTCACTCTCAGAATTACCCTTTCTCCAGCTCGCTGCAAATTCAGACGGCGTCTGATAATTCAGCGTGGAGTGCGGGCGACATTCGTTATAATCCTGACGCCATTCGCTGATGGTTGTCCTGGCATGATTGACGTGGGGTCCGCTTGAAAAACGGAAATTATCCCACGCTAAGACTGTTTTTCGTACAATGTGGTGTCGACTGTGCGTAATGAGCGGTATTTTCCGGATCCCAGCTTAAGATTATTACGCCAGACGTAATCTCCAATCAGATTGATATGTTCCCAGCCCAGGGGAGAAAGATGAGATACCAGTTGCTCATTTATCGGGATACCTTTTCGTTTTAGTGACTCAATAGCTCTTTCTATATATACCGTGTTCCACAACGTGATCGCCGCTGTCAGTAACGTCAGCCCGCTGGCACGGTAACTCTGATTCTCCAGCCCACGATCCCTTATTTCACCCATACGGTGCATAAAGACCGCTCGCGCAAAGGCATTACGGGCCTCACCCTTATTCAGCCCCGCCTGTACGCGTCGGCGCAGACCGGGATCACGGAACCAGTCCAGCATAAATAGTGTCCGCTCAATGCGGCCAATCTCTCTCAGCGCTTTGGCAAGTCCATTCTGTTTTGGGTAACTGGCTAACTTTTTCATCATCAGCGATGCGGTGACTGTCCCCTGCTTAATCGAGGTTGCCAGGCGCAATACCTCATCCCAGTGTGCCTCAATGTCTTTGATATTCAGGCTGGTTGTTGATATGACGGACTGAAGCCCCGGATAGCGTTCGGCCTTTCCATGAATAAACAGCCGCTTGTCATGAAGATCCCGGATCCTCGGCGCAAAAGCGTATCCCAGCAGGTGCATCAGGGCGAAAACATGTTCAGTGAAGCCTGCGGTATCGGTGTAATGCTCGGTAATTTCCAGATCGCTTTCATGGTACAGCAGGCCATCAAGCACGTGGGTTGAGTCGCGCACCCGGCTGATCACTTTGGCATAGAACGGGCTGTATTGGTCTGAGATATGCGTATAAATCTGCACGCCCGGCTCCTGACCATATTTAAGATTGACCTGACCGGCATAACGTCCGTGACTGCCTACCCGAAAGTTCTGCCCGTCTGACGATGATGTTGTCCCGTCGCCCCAGAATGCGGCCAGAGGCCGCGCTTTCTGAGCGTTGACCAGCTCGGCCAGTGCCGCTGAATAAGTTTCATCTCTGATGTACCATGCCTGAATACCTTCGAGTGACGATTTTGTTGCCCCCGGGCAGGACTCCGCCATTTTTGTCAGCCCCAGATTGATGTGTCAACGCAAAGCAGAAACGGCACCTTCTTTGCGAAACAGAAGTGTCCTGTGATTGCCTGAGCGGCTTAGGCAGCACGTGCCATCGACAGAATATGAAAACCAGTATTATCAACGGCTCAGAAGTGTCTAGATTATCCGTGGCGATTCAGTGATGTGATTACTTTACTGGCACAGGATGAGGCTCTTGCTGCGGCCGTCAGACGATAAGTTTATTTGGATTAGCTAAAACTTGGGCTGACATAGGTATGGCGCAGGGCCACATTTATCTGACAGTCTGAACAGTGCCAGGAGCGGAAATTCAGCACTTTTGTTTATGTGCTCAAAAATGGTAAGCCACTCCAATCAGAGCGGGGTGCAATGAAGAAATTTAATAAAACAATTAAAAATCCTGCTCGGACGAACAGACCTAATGAACCACGTGAAGGGGCAGACTGTGGTGTCGGGTGCCTCCCGATAAGAACGCCATCAGCACACATTCCTGCGCTCTGAGAGGTAACCAGCATTGGTTTCCTGCTGAAACGCCCCACCGCATAGGGGGATTCACAACTATTTAAAGTTAGCTCTTTGAAAGGCTAACGCAAGTTCCAGTCATCAATTAGACGAGCTGGCAATGGACTCCAAGGATTTCGGCTTCTCCGTTCAATCAGATGGTCCGCTCCGTGCCAAGAGCGGACTTTAATAATACCAAGTTGGATTAATGCACGTTGAACAGGTCAGTACTTCCATGTTGTGATACTTTGCATTTACATTGTAACCCTTGACCTTTCCTGAGATTAGAGATTAGACCAATGACGGGCTTTTTTAAGCAGATTGAAGATACTGAAGATATTCGCCAAGGTGATATCATACGCAAACTTAATCCTAACACCGGAGAAGTAGAAAAATTAGGGGTCATAATCACAGCCGATTGCGACATTGCTCAAAAGAAAGCTAGCGAACGCTATACTTGGTTAGAAATAGTACCTATGGCAGTCTATATCGAAGGTCCGTGGGCACAGGAGCAATTGCGCAGGCTTTCAGAAAAACGTTCGAATTCTATATGTGAGTATCTTAATAGTCAGATCCGCAAACGACACCCTGATCTAACGCTACTAACACATGATTCTGTAGTGCAATGGCTACACAGTAAGTCTGCAGAAGATATTTTAAAGAGTGTAACTGGGAAGACTTCAGGATTAGATCAAAAGCAGTTGCGCAATCTTCAGGGTTTTGCGCTGACGGTATGTCCAGACGAAAAACAGAGCTCCTTCAGCTTATTAAAATCGGCTTGGACATTCTTTGATATCAATGAGAAAAATCAGCAGGAAGCCGTTCGAGATGCCTTTAAAGATAGTGGTGGCTTCCAGGACTATTTTGTAATTCCTGAGTTACCTCGACAGAAGGGTGTTGGTTTTGTCGTAATGCTACGATCAATGTGGACAATCATGGCTCCCGAACTTTACCTCACCGAGCAAGATGCGCGTATAGACGGTCATCCACACGCTTATCACCGAGTTGGACGGCTCGATGATAGCATTCGCTTCTCAATCACTCAAAAGCTGGCATTTCTATTCTCACGTATCGGGATGCCAACGATCTTTGAATCTGCCTGCAAGACTGCAGCTGAATTTACGGCTGAGGAATTTTTCAAGAAAAATGAGCAAGAGGTACGCCCCTGATGACAACCATATCTGCCGTTGTAATTGACTCGAAGGCTATCAGCATATTGGATCGGGCATTAATCGAAGATTCTTGGATGCAGAAATTCGAAGTACCGCAAAATACCGATGGTCTACGCCGCGTGGAATTAGACGATATAGTTTTCCTACTTTCAAAAGAAGCCGATCTAGATGAAAACTATCTTGTCATTAACACCACTGTCTTTTCTAATAAAGGTATAGTGGTTAAACCACGCATGGCTTTCGAGCGTATTATCCGCGTGGCATTGAGACATTTTGATCGTAATATAGCAATTCCCCTTCCATGGCAGCCTTATTTCTCTGGCTCTCTGCTTTCGATTTACGCACAGCCGCCCCGAGATGCCCAACAACGGATCTATTTCGACCAATCGCCAGATGGTACCAGCTGCCTATACGCGTTCGCTATCACAAGCACTCCAGAAGACCTAGAGCGAGTACCTGAAGACAATTCTCTGTATCAGCGTGCAATTAGCAGGATCTGTGATGCTCTTTTGGCGGAACCTCCATCCGTACCAAATGTTGGTAATTTCGGTGTTCTTCTTTCCGAACCCTTGGGCGTCAAACTGGCTAGTGCAGGGACTTTGCAGGAATGGTATGAACAACGCCTTAACCGTGAGCAACGAGAGTTTGTCGATAGGTTACATGACCGACCCGTAAGGCTACGTGGCGCTGCTGGCACTGGAAAAACGCAATCAATGGTTGTGAAGTGCCTACGTGATTTGTACGACGATGTAGGAAACGATAAAACTTTCGCATTTCTAACCCATAGCTCGGCATTGGCTAATACGGTCGTACGGGGCATGCTTCAGGCACTTGATCCGACAGAAAAATGGACATCGTTAAAAACGACTTCGGGACAACCTAAACTATGGATCGGCACTATTTACGAGCTCGCGCAAGAGAAATTGGGTTATGAGAAAAAAGGCCTGCAGCCCTTGTCACTAGACGGTCGAGATGGGCGTGAATATCAAAGGATGCTCATTGTGCAGGCAATCGATCAGGTAGTAAAAGACCCACGTATTGTTTTGGATAATTTTACAGATTGTCCTGATTTCCAACTGCGCTTACAGAAGCATAGTGAAGACCCCTCGCTCATTGACGAAATTATGAACGAATTTGCCTGTGTGCTAGATCTGGAAGCAATTAGGAAAGATACACATGAGGCTAATCGTTATGCTACTCGAGGTTCTCGGGAGCCTTGGCAGATGATCCTACCAACTGAAGCCCACCGCCGAGTCGTTTTAGAGATCCACGACATCTATCGCACACTGCTACGGAAGCAGAAGATGCTGAGCATGGATCAAATGATCGCTGACTTTGACCGTTACCTCGGCACTCACGAGTGGGGTGCCTTACGTGATCGTGATGGTTTCGACCTAGTGTTCGTTGACGAGTACCACTATTTTACTCGAGCTGAGGCGATGCTTCTTCACAACCTCTTTAAAACGCGAGCGCAGGTTAGTGGTCGATGGCCATTACTGATGGCCTACGATATCAAACAGAGTACCAATGATGTCGCTATTAGCGGTGGAATGGAAAAGTTTCGCAATCCTGGAGTTGGAGAGTCTGTCCTTACAGAACTCAAACAGGTTTATCGGTCAACACCACAGATCACAGCGTTCTTAAGTGATCTTGATGCTTCATTCCCTGCCATGGATCTTGAGGGCGAGTACGCAACGTACACATCTAATTCTCGTCAGGATGATGGTGATATCCCCACCTTAAGCATCTATGACACAGATATTAAACTAGTTGATAGTGTATTCGCGCAGGCTGCTCGTATAATTCGCGATATAGAAGGCGGCGGAAGCCAAGTAGCAGTACTGTGTTTGAACGAAGCTTTGTTCGATAAAATTCGTGTTGCTGGCCGAGTCCGAGACAAATTAGTGCCGATCACATCACGCGATGACCTCAAAGACCTACGTTATGCCAAGAATAAATGCGTCTTCAGCATGCCGGAATTTGTAGCGGGGCTGCAGTTTCATACTGTGTTCTTAATCCATGCAAATAGCTCGGATTATGACGAAGATCTTGGTTTCGGCTCACGCCGACGTTATGTGTCACGCGTGTATCTTGGGGCGAGTCGGGCTGCTTACAAGATCATGTTAGCCAGCTCAAAAGAACACGGCGGGCCTTGCCAATTGTTGGAAGTACCATTGGCCAACAAGTCCTTAAAAGATATCACTTGAATATAGCCATTTTTCGTAAGGTATTTTATAAACTGGAGTGATCCATAGGTTGGTATTTGTAAGTCGGCTACTCATCATAGTTCATATGGATTGATATCCGAAAACACATTAGTAATTGTGTTTAAAAACGCCGGAGAAATCTTAGCACTGTTGCCAATCCATTGGTGCCAGTGCTTTCTGGGAGTAGATCAAAGGCAGTTCCCTGATACGGCATTGAAAATGGGCTGAAGCGTACTCACCTTACCTCCGCCCAGACTCGATCTCTGTAGGCGAACAAACGTCCGCTGTTCGCACGCAGCGAACCTCGCGTTACCCCAGACGGTCCGCTGCGTGCCAGAAGCGGACGTGATGCACCTCTGTTAGGATCACCAAATTTAATGAGCCACTACAACATTACGGATCGTTAGGCAAAATAACAAAAACATAGGCTCCATTTGGTTAGGATACTTATTAGTTTAAAGATAGAATCTGAGGCCAACAATCTGTTTTTAATGGATATTTAGAGTGTGGCAAAATTTTTCTTTAACGCAAAGTTATGGGGAGCGACCGCCTCAATTCCCGTAATGAAAATGCTTGCGGAGCAGGCAGAAGCAAATATATCCCGTGCGCTAAGTGATGTCGATAAGCCCGAGGCCATTGAGCCAGGAGAGTTTCCAGATGAAAAACATCATGAAGATGGACGGATTACAACGTTTCAACGCACATACTATACATGCGGATCATGCGTAGGGTATGATGAAAATGAAGTTAAATCTGAATACAAGCACCTGATAGCGCAACTTACTCGCCGCTCAGCCTTTCTAACCATATTTGGTCTGTTTGAACACCGTATGGTTGATTGCCTAGAACTTATGGATGACCTATCAGGTAAGGTTACTAATAAAATACGCAAGACAGTTGAGGATTGCCATAAACGCCTCAAAGAGAATTTTGGCGGTGGAAACATTAAGGATATCGATCATCTATCAGTGATCAGGAATATTATGGCCCATAGCGATGGTATAGCAGATAACTATAAGATGCTTTCCTGTAAGCAAACCAAAAAAACTGACTCTGAAAAGCGACTCCTGCGAGCCATTCCTCGCGCTATAGCTGAGAAGGCTGGCGTTTCAATTACTATTTTTAATAATGTACTGATGGATGAACGATTTCTGTTGTATGTCGTGGATGAATTTGAGCGCTATGTTGATGAGTTGAACACCGCGATCTTAACTTACCAAACGAAAATCAGTGAGAATCTTTAAGCAGTACCTGACAATTCTGCTTCTGCTGGCTGCAGTAATTTCGTGCGCTCAATCGGAAATGGCTATTAGGTGCGGGCAGGATTGATATTGTCCTAAAGATCCAATTAATAATAATCGGATTTTCCCATGAAAAGTTTAATAGTACTCAGGAGCCAGAAGTGAAGTTGAAGGAGCTATTGATGAAAGTTGTGAAAGTTGTAAAGGAGCAGGTTATAAGTACCGTTATATCGGGAATAATATGCATAGTGGCTACAGTAGGGCTTTTCCATTTCACCTCACAGCCAATTCGATCTGCTGATGTTCGTGAAAAATTAGTTGGAATGGCTCGAGCCTGCATCCAGCAGCAGTTTGCCACACATTTATACTCAGTGGCGTTTGACTCAGTGGCGAGTGAGTCCCTCGACCTAAGCACCTCAAACTCCGTAGTAGTCTACGGAAGAGCTGTGAGCACAAATGGTGCCTCTAGCCGCTTCCTGATGATCTTCGAACCCTCCGGGCAGAGTTTGATAGATAAAGTGGTTGGCAGACCTGGATTCTACGATATTGGGTATTGGGCAATCATCCCGGATGCAGGGGATGACGAAGTCGTGGCTTCTTCAGTGAGCATTGAAGATCTCGACAAAGATGGTAACAAGGACATACTTGTCCGCTTAAAGTCAACTTACGCGGATGGCGTATCCAAAGGGCTTCTTATACTTAAAAAGGATATCCATGATGTATGGCATTTGATGGGGCTTCCATCAATGACAAAGATCATGTATTCCATTGCCGCAGGTCAGTCTCCCCAGCCGGAAGGCCTTCACCCTTCACTCTCGGCAATACAATGGTTTAGTAATGACAAAAAACTCAAACCTAAGTCTGATATCAAACAATATCTTAATTGGAAAATTGACGAATATAACTGGCAAGTCACTGATACCACTGGTAATCATTTTGTGTGGATGTTCAGAAATGGCACGAAGATAAAAATGTTCGAGAATGGACAAGCAGGCTACAAGCACTTTGGTGTACTGGTCAACATCGATGATGACGAGGCGATACAGGGAAGCCATCATCTCATGGTCAGTTTTTTTAAGATAGAGAATAATATTTTGGTTCCTGATCCGAATTGGAACTGGGCTCATCCCATGTTCTCTATCGGGTTAGAGGATAGCCAGGAAGTGGAATTGAGTGAAATGCAGGAAGCGGGCTTACAAGCTCATGTTTCAGGGAGTTCCGTTTTCGGCCTTACAGAGTTTGGGAAAATGGACTCAGATTAATATTCGCTAACCTTATCAACGAAGAGCAGGTCACAAACATAGCCTATTATGTTTTCAGAGGAGTTGGTGCTCAAGAATGCCCCCTGATAAGCCGTAAATTCTGTCGCGCAAAATCGTCTCAGATGATGCAGGGATATTAAAAAAACCTTGACCTGTTCACCATTAATTGACACGTTGGACTGGTAGCTAAACCTTCATCAGCAGAAAGGTATAAACCTCCGCTAACCGCTCGTAGCTGAACTGATCCCTGTGCGTGGCGCTAGTAGTTGAGGCTGCTAACATCAAACTGCGTTGAGAAAAAAGAACATGTCAATTATGCTTGATTTGTATTAGCCGTTTTTTGCCGAAGTAGCATTGAAGCGCAAACTTAGCCGGTACAACCAGCGTTGGCTCTCCATTGAGCCAAATGCGAATATTCTTTGTTTAAGAATTATTTTTATAAGATAATCCCTCAAAGTTGAAAATATACAGGACTCACTGATGTGCGCATACAGACCCCCAAGCGTAAGGAATTTTAAGCTATTCATAGGTGAACTTACAGCAGAAGCAGCTGCAGTTCATATTTCATTATTAGAGTCCATAAAACTCGAACATGAAAATGAGAAGTATTGGAGTGAAAAGGCTGAAGAGGCAAGTATAAAACTTGAAGGCATAAAATCTGAACGAGTAATAAATAGTCAGAATAGACTCGCTATTGTAGCGCTTTTTAGTGGATTTGACTTATTTCTGGAAGAAATTGAATCCGAATGCAAACACTTTGGCTTTCAGTGGAAAAGAACAGATAAAGCATCTCCTTTAGAAATTTTACAAAGCAACTTTACTAAAAAACCATTAGATAAAACATATTTTCGGTATGAATCTGACTCTGCAGATTATTTTAGGCTATTACGCAATTCAATTGCTCACCCAAGTGTGGAATGCAAAAAGAAAGCAATTGAATATTATAATTCTAAGAGAAATTCCCTCAATTTCGTGCAAGAAAAATACACAATGATTTCGGCTCCAAATGAACCAAACAACTTATCATTTCATGATATTAAGTTTTGGTGCCAATTTCTTTTAGACTTTACAGAACAAATGGCTGAACTTCTTGAACCTACGGAGAAGATGATTTTTGATAGTATTCCTTTCAATACTTGGAGAAAGTATGGGAAAGATCACGCTAAGATAAAAAAAGTTGCTAAAAACTATATACATTCACAATACTCTTATGACCTTGACAAATCTGATAAAATCATAGAAAGTTTCTACGACTCACTCGCTTAATAGGTAAAGCAACTCCCTTCATAAGAGCCTTGCGATAGGGCTCTTATGAAGGAGTAGCTCTGAGTTCGATTCTCAGGTGAGTCACCAGCTAAAGCTAGACTGATTGTTAGCAAGCAAATCTTTGTTTCAACCAACCTTCTAAATATAGAATAGTCAACAGTGGTAAGGTCTGCACCTCGCTCATAGCGGACATGCCCTCAGGGTATTTACCATAACGCCTCATTACGCGCACAGCTCAGAAGGCCTGAGAGCGTTTCTGACGGGAACCGGGTAAAACAGGCAACAAACCCCCAACAAACCCGCCAGAAACGCAGGTGATGAATTTTACCTCAATCCATACAAACGCACAAAAATGCTTAGTCTCTGATTTCAATTGATTTGCCTCCCCTCAACCCTATTTCTGCAACTTTTCTCAGTAAGTCATATCACGCTATCCAGCTTTGTTACCTGATAAACCCCCAACGAAAAGCACCTTTAAAGACCCTTTTAAATGATCTACAATTAACACTCAAACTTAGGAGGTAACATAATGGCATTTCAGGTTCTGACCACTACGGCAGCCAGTATTACTGAGCTTAAACGTGACCCTATGGGAACTTTCCACGCCGGGGATGGCGCTCCGGTAGCCATACTTAATCGTAATGAGCCTGCATTCTACTGTGTACCACCGGCACTCTATGCACAGTTGATGGAACTTCTGGAAGATGAAGAACTGGGAAGGATGGCTGATGAGCGAAGCGGAGAAAGGGTTATAGAGGTCAATATCGATGACCTATAAGCTGGCTTTCAACGAATCCGCTCTGAAAGAATGGAAGAAGCTGGGTCATACACTACAGGTGCAGTTCAAAAAGAAACTCAAAGAGCGCCTGGAGAACCCCAGAGTTCCGGCATCACAGCTACATGGACGTAAGGACCAGTATAAAATTAAGCTACGTGGTGCCGGATACCGCCTTGTCTATCGTGTAGAGGACGACATTGTTACAGTCACTGTTATCGGCGTAGGTAAACGCGAAAACGACGACATTTATAATGCAACCCTTAATCGCAATTAACTAATGCTGTGAGCACTATTTTGGGGTCGTATCCGGGCGTACTTTCTTTCTGGGTAACGTTGGCGGCTTCACATCATCTTTGCTCTGCGTTCGCCGTGTCATCCAGGGATGGTCAGCAGCAGGTTTGACGTAATATTTTGATCGCAAATCAAACCTCGCATTATCCACACGCTCATGAACGCTCTTTTCATCATCAAGCGGTATTGGTTCAGGCCCATCAACATATTTCTCGTAGCCCAACGGCCGACTTTCATAAAGCACCGTTATTTCACCGTTAAAGTTTTCGCATACCGTGACAATCGCATGCCTGAGACGGTATCCCTGCCCTTCTGAACGGATCTGATATGCACTCGTTTTATACTGAAAGGTCAGATTCTTGGAAAGCACCCGACGGGACTGATAACAGAGTATGTAGTTAAGTTCTTCCGGAGAATGAAGAATCCCCCTGTGGGCGTTACCATTTTCACGGGGGATCGAAGCGAAGCGAGAGTTGTAATCTTTCACAAACTCAGACAACCACAGGTTAGCTGATTCGATATCACTGATATTGCGAAGACGTAATTCTTTAACCAGTCTGTCCTGTAACGTCTGATTGGCACGCTCAACCCGGCCTTTAGCCTGAGGGCTGTTAGCGTGAATTGGCTCGATCCCAAGAGTTTTAATTGCACGGGTAAATTGCGTCAGTTCGCCTTCACGTTCCGGGTTATTCACACGGAAAATACTGTGTCTGTCAGAATACAGGGCAAGAGGACGCCCATATTTGTCGAGATAATCACGTAACGTTTCCATATAAGCGCGGGTCGTTTCTGCAGGAGCGAAGCGGAGCGCCATAAGCGCACTGGTGGCGTCATCAATAAAGACAATTAATGTACAGCGGGGCCCTCTTTCTTCAAACCAGTCATGCGGAGAACCATCAATCTGGATAAGTTCGCCATAGCATGGGCGCCGTTGCCGACGCTGATAAATGCGGGCAATTTTTCGGCGGCGCTCACGCCATAAACCTTCTTCAACCATCCACTTGCGCAAAGTCTCGGCCGACAAAGCCAGCCCATGGGCCTCCCGTAATTTCTCACAGGCAAAAGTGGGACCGAAATCCGGATATTTATCTCTGACAAGTGAGATGACGAGAGTCCGAAATTCCGACGTAAAAGCATTATTGGGACGTTGTCCTCGGCGGCGGGAAATCAGTCCCTGAGGGCCTTCTATCCGGTAACGCTGAACGAGACGTTTTACCTGCCGGATTGATATGCCTATACGGTCCGCAGCCTGCTCCTGGGTGATCTGGCGGCTGACTGAATCCCGAATTATCTGGAGACGGTCAAGTTCTTTAAGGCTCATGCTAATGATCTCTTTTGACATGAAATATCCTGGCTGAGAAGCTACGGGGACATTTCAGAATGGGTCAAAAGGGACATTACTGCATAGGATTAACAATAGCTTACTTCTCCTTGCCTTTCGGCAGGTAAGCGGCTAATCTTTGATGTGTCTAGTATCAAGATTGAGCCTCGTTGGTTAAATGAAAATTTACCTTCGGGGCTTTCTTCTTTCTGCCTCACAACAACCATAACAAACCCACAGAACGTCATGAGGCAAAAAGCCTCAAGCGCCACAGCCATTATACCCGGATGTACACTTCCTGCCCAGGATTAACAGGCTGAAAACTGTATAAATTATCACCCTTTTCCGTCAGTCACGATCCTGTGACGAAGCTTGTTCGGTACCTGCCAGCGCTCCGCTGCGCGGACGGTCTCCGGTGTCTCACGAACGATGAACGGGATCTCATACATCACGGCATACAGCGGCTCTCCGCTCAGACGCAGCCAGTGCAGTTCCTTCAGCGACGCGAACCGCGTCTGCCAGCGCCAGAACACAGGCTCCAGCTCTCCCGCGTCAAGCTCGTCGCTCCACCGGCTATACCAGGTACAGAGGGTTTCGGGTGACTGGAAGTTCAGATCCGTTTCAGCCTGTGCAATCAGGTTCTGGCGCAGCCGCCACTGCTGATCGATGTCACGGGATTCGCGGCGCAGCTGGCGTGTGGTGGTGATGTTGCCCCGGTGCAGGCGTCTGTGCATCCGGTTGTGCATCACCTCCGGGAACAGTTCGGCCTGCACGTCCGGATTCAGCGGCAGCGGGCAGGCTTCCCCGCCGGTGGCGATCATCGTATCGAGCGCCTCCTCCACCTGTTTCAGGTTTGAGTGACGGTTTTTCGGTACCCAGTGAAGACCCGGGATCTGCCGCGCCACCGTGGCATTGAGGCGACTGCTGCCCGTCAGCACGCGCAGGAAGGTGCGCACATAGGGCATGGCGGGGAGCCTGGCACCGCGTTCGCGGGACAATTCGACATGGCTGATGGCCTGAATGGCGGCCTGACGGGCAGGATTCAGGGAAACAAGCGCAAGGGCGTTCGGGATCATACCGGCACCTCCATACCCATCAGATTTGCGACCGTGCTGGCGGTACAGTTGAAGCGGCGCAGACCCGCCATCTGCGCAATCAGCTGGCTGAGCACGTCAGGTTCAAGGTGTTCACTCTGGTACAGAGTGCGCACGACCGTGCCGCCTGCCGACAACAGCACCAGGAGCCAGTACGGCGACACCTCCCCCGGACTGCACACACACAGGTGCCAGTCATCGCTCTCACCGGCGCTGAAGCGGCACTGAACCGGGAAGAAACCGCCGAACTCGGCGCGGTATTCGGCGCAGACGCGCCAGCCCGCCGGGACGGTCAGCAGGCCGGTCACGGCGTCGCTGAGCGCGCGGCGTGGCTGCTCTCCCTGCTGGCGGATGAACTCCATATCAGAGGCGGAAAGGGCATTAATCTGGGTCAGGTCATAGGCTGTATTCATGGTTTATCCCGCCGCCCGGAGGCGGCGGCCTCCGGTATCAAGCAGCGTGGTCGGTCAGGTCGGTATCGGTCGCGTTGTCCTGCGCGGCAGGTTCAGCACGGGTCATCCAGTCAGGCAGCCAGCCCTGCGCGTTCAGATCCTGCGCGGCGGCCTGCGCCGCATCCCGGCGTTTCAGCTTCACAATCTCCCCGGCGCGTCCGGTCAGTCCTGCCTGTTCATACGCCTGTCCGATCTGGGTAATTTTCAGCTTGCCGAAATAGTTCTCCGCATCAGGTTGCCACCACTTACGCAGGTCAAAGTCGAGCGCCGCCTCAAGGTTATCCAGCTCGCTGGCATCGGTGCGGTTGTAGAGGCGCTCCTGAAGGCCGTCGATCCCGTGGGCCGCGCAGAAGCCCAGCAGGGCGTTAACCTGCTCAGGAGACCATGACAGCAGCCAGGTAAAATCCCGATCCCAGCCTTCCGGCAGGGTCGCCTGAAGCGCCTCGCGCTGCGCTTTCAGGGCGCTCAGGGCTTTCCCTTCTTCTCCGGAGGGTGCCAGCGACGACAGGTGATGCTGGTTACTGCTGACGTACGCCTTCAGGGGTTCCTGACGGCGACCGTGGCTGCGGCGCGAAAACATGCTCATGCACAGCGTCCACGTCAGCAGCGCCACCGACACGTCAGGCCGTCCGGCAAGCTCGGCCTGCACCGCCAGTGTGCGCTCGGCAGACATGGCTTTGACCAGCGTGGCGGGATACGCGTCGGCCGGAGTCTCCGGGGCGCTGTACGTGATCACGCTGTTTTCACGCGCCTGACGGGCGGCTTCCTCCTGCTGGCGATCTTCATCGGTCAGTCTGCGGATACCCGGCTGAACCTGAAAATCACTGCCATCCCATGACACCCAGACCCCGTGGGCGGCACGAAACTCCGGCGTGGCCTCGCGGTACTGCGCCCCGGCATAAATATCCTCAATCTCCTGTTGCAGGACATATTCGTCATCGTGGGTTCCGGTGGCCTCGATCTGTTCTTCCAGCTCGCTGACGCGTTGCGTTTCCTCGTCCGTCAGGACAGCCCGTGGCATGGCGAAGCGATACTGCGCATCATCCTCACCGTGATCGCGCAGCTCCGTCAGGCGTGATTCAGCCCAGCCCCAGCCCTGCTCTTGTTTGATCTGCATCGCCAGAATGCTCAGCTTCGCATCGAGCAGTGATTTGACCAGCGAGGCATCGGCAAAGGTGCTGTCGGCATCGCTGAACAGATCGCGGGTCAGTTCGCCTCCCGCGTCGGTGTAGGCTTTTTCCCCGACAAAGACAAACATCGGGTGACTGATGGCCAGTTTGTCGTCCACGACCATTCTGCGCAGGGTCTGCACGGCAGGGTTGCCCCATGCTTCGACCGCCTCCTTCCAGACCTGCCCCTGACGTTCGTGCGTGTCGGCAAGGGTCAGCGCCGCACACTGTTCGAGGGTCAGTTCATCGCGCCCCAGCGCGTCGAGCAGGGAGGGAGCCAGGTTTGCCAGCTTCAGGCAGCGCTGGACGTGGCGATGCCCGTAGCCCAGCAGGGCCGCGATTTGAGACGCGTTTTTCCCCTCCTGCGCCAGCGTCCTGAACCCGACGATCTGCTCAGCCGGGTGCATGTTTTTGCGCTGACCGTTTTCAGTCATGGACGCCACTACCGCCATTTCCACCGGGATCACCTTCACCGGAACGTAAGGTGCCTGCGGGTCAATCACCCCTCTCTGTACAAGAATCCCCGTCGCCCGGCGGCGGCCTTCACCGCCCACAATCCCGATGGTGCCGTCATCCTGCGCCACGCCAATCAGGTTCTGGAGAATACCGACGGCTTCGATACTGTCGGCCATTTCATCCACTTCCTTTTCAGTGTGCAGGACGCGGCGCACGTTAAGCGGCGTTGCGGACAGCGAGGCATACGGGAGCAGCTGAACGGGCGTGGTGGCCAGCACCTGCGTCAGGGTGTCGTTAGCTGCGGACGCAGTTTCTGGCGAAGCCTTGCGGCTGCGGGTGGATTTTTGCGGTTTCTTTGCCGTAGTATTGGTGGCGACCATGATTGTTACCCCTTTATTTCAGTTGTGGTTCGCCGTGGCCGGACTGGACTCCGGTCACGGCACTTTGTTAATCGGTAATGCGTTTCGGGTGCGCGGCGAGTGCAGCGAAGGACGGGTAGCCGTCGAGAATTTTCATCAGCGCTTTCGCGCTTTCCAGCATGGCGCTGTCAGAGGCCGTTGCGGCGTTTTCGCAGACCGTAATGGTGGCCAGCACACCGGATTTCACCTCAGAGAAGCGTTCGTGCATGCGGGTGCTGAACAGGATGCGCTCCCCGCCCATCACTACCTGCCAGTTGGTGCAGTCGTTGAAGCGGGTGTCCACGTTGTCGAACTCCACCAGGTGGGTTTCGGTGGCCTGAATGCGCAACAGTTTCACCATGTCGCGGCTTTCACCGACCTTTTTGCCCGACAGGGCAGTTTTCAGGGTCTGCATTGTTGTCTCCTTCTTTGCGTTAATGCCGGATACCCGGCCCCGTTGTTACTGCTGCACGTACCGCAGGTTTCGCTCCAGATCGGCCAGAAAATCCGGTTCAAATGACCATGCGCGCCAGTTCAGCAGACCGTGGGTGCGGATTTCTGCCTGGACATCGCCATAACGATTCATTTCCGACACCGTGACGGTGACGCCTTCCTTCAGGTCTGCCATCTGTGCAACCCGGTCACGGGTAATGCCGGCAATGCCCTGCCCTTCCCCCATCTTCCTGGAAGATTCCTG
The DNA here is from genome assembly GCF_037152215.1 of Leclercia sp. UBA7405. NCBI lineage: Bacteria > Pseudomonadati > Pseudomonadota > Gammaproteobacteria > Enterobacterales > Enterobacteriaceae > Leclercia > Leclercia sp. UBA7405. The sequence continues at coordinate 68,988 of NZ_JBBCMR010000009.1, forward strand.
AGCGGCGGTTCTGACGTTGACGTTTCGTGTGTGCATCCTGGTTTTCTCCTGTGGTGATGGTTGTCCATCTCCCTGGTGAGTTCTCTCGCGGCAAAGGGCAAAGGAGCAACGGCGAAGGGAGGAAGGAAAGGGGAGACGGCTGAAAGTTTTTGCCCGCAAAAAGTTTCTGACGGCGTTTATTCCACCCCTTGTATGACGACCCGACGGTGCTACGAACTGCCCTCCGCGTGAGGACACACGGGAGATGGCCTCACCCCATGAACAGGATGCACACACCCGACACGTCGGAACGGCGTGGCGACTGTAAAGCGACGGCTGCGCCGGCGCGGTGGAGGCGGCCCGGACGGCACGGCCGGTGCAAGCCGTGCCGTTGACCTCAGCCATCAGACCCTAGCGAAGCCCGAAACCCGAAGGGATTCGGCGGAGACTGGCGGGTGCAACGCAGCCGCCCTGGCGGAGTGGGGCTCGACGACTGAACCGCGCAGCGGGTCAGGAGCCGAAGGGGGCCAGTGCCCTGCCCTTCGGCGTGGTTCTGGTTATGGTTGTCTTTGTGGTGTTTTCAGGGAAATTGCTGATCGGGTTTCAGAGTCGCCACGCCACACAGGTCATTATCTGTGACAAATTTCCCTCAGCAACGCCGCACCGGCTACCTGTTAATCAGTCTCAGGGCGGTGGAGCCGGCGCCGCAGGCGCAGGTTCATCCGCCGTCAGCCCGAAGGGATGACAGGGTTTTGACGCGCGATCAGGCGGCGCCTCAGCCCCGCCCTGTCCATCATTCCGGATCGCCTGCTCCGCCCTGGAGGATGAAATGCCCGCACAGATAAACGGAACACTGCCGCGTGACGGAATCACAGATTTCGTCCATCACTTTTGCCGTGGTTACGGGGCTGAGTCCCAGCTCACGACGCCGGGCGTTTATCAGGGCTTTATACTGTCGCAGGATGCTGCGCGTTTCGGGTGACAGCTGCATTGGGGTACTCCTTATTTTTAAAAACCGGGGTCACACCCCGGCGGTCGTTCAGTCCAGGGCGCGCCAGATGGTGGTGCTGTCGGAATGGCTGTCGGCAAATGCCATCAGTTGTTCATGGCGGCGGCAGAAATGGCGGCACAGCTCCTCGCGGTCATGGTGGCTGTGGTGCCAGCTCCGGTGATTGAGTACCATCGCCGTGAGGATGATCCCCGCCACCACGCCGCTGACGGTCTGCTCGAACCAGTTTTCCGGGTTGCACAGGGTCAGGGTCTCCACGTCCGGTGCCATAAACCCGCCGCCGTCCGGCAGGCGGTAAAACTGCCAGAATCCCCCCGCGTACTCAGGGCAGTAACGGCTGGCGTAGGCATACACGGACGCCTCAGACATCAGAAAATCGCCGCCGAACACATCAGGCAGAAAGGTCAGACGCTGTGCGCCCTCAAGACGAACGGCATCACAACGGGTCAGGGTCTGGTTCATACATCCTCCACGGTTAACATATTCTCGGTTCCGGCATCGCCGTGACGACACGACAGACCGGCGAAAAGCGGAGGACGCAGGGGCGACGCCGCAGGCCGCAGCGCAAACCCTTCGCGGGCTGAATGCACCGTGAAGGGTGCGAACGGGCGAGGACGGCGACGAAGTGAACCCTTGAGGCCGATGCGGCCGGGCTACAGTGAAGTCACGGCGTATGCCGTCGCCGCACGCAGCATCAGGGGAGTTTCACTGTCCCGACGCGGCCCGGAGGGTGGCGGCGGATAAAGGCGGAAGGGACTGACTTCCTTTTTCGCTGTGGATGGCCACCGGTGAGCCGGGGCGTTCCCCCGGCCCCTTTATCAGGCTGCGAGTGCTTCGGTCAGGGCTAAGACATCGCTTCTCGCCTGCTTAACGGATTCAGTCTCAGGTGCGCCCGCCTCCCATGCCTGGCTCGTGCGGTGCTCCAGCTCGCGCGCATAGTCACGCAGCACACGGGAAAGCAGCGCTGCCGGTACGCTCACCTGCACAGCCGGCTCCCGCTGGCGGTTCAGCAGCTCGCTCACGCCGGCACATGTCACACCGGACCGGTGATAGTCAGCCATTTTTCGCTCACCGATCGCCTTCATCAACGCCCTGACTTCCGTTTCATCCGGGGCCTGGTGATGTTCCCGGCACGCCTCGCGTATTCCCTCCTCCGTCCAGACCAGCAGGATCAGGGGTTCGTCACGGGTAAACATTTTCTTGAGCTGCACACAAAGTTCTTCGCGGGTTCCGTACATTTTCTTCTCTCTTCTGGGTTAAACAGGCCGGGCCTTCGCCCGGCGGGTCAGTCAGTCCTGAAAGGTTTCGTCCAGCACCAGGGCTTCGCGGTACGCCTCCAGTAACAGGGCGTTGATGCGGCGCAGGGTCTGGGCGGCCATGCGCTCTGCCAGCGTGGCGGCATCGTGCCGGTGCTGCGACTCAAGGCGGTTCAGCAGCATCCGCACATCACACATGGCGTTGCTCAGGGCGGCCACGTCCGTGCGCAGGCGTTCCAGCCCCGGATAGTTCATGCCGCCTCCGGGAAGCCAGGGTAATAGTCACCGTCATTGGCGGCCGGCATTTTTCTCGCACGCTCTACCTGTGCCAGCCGGCGAACCCCGGCCGCGTGGTATTCCTCAAGCAGCTCGATGCCGATATAACGACGACTCAGTTCCGCCGCCGCCACGCAGGTGGAGCCGCTGCCGGCGAACGGGTCCAGGACAATGGCGCCGGGTTTCGTCAGGGAATCAATCAGCGGGCGCAGGCTCTGCACCGGTTTTTCCGTCGGATGGTGGCGGTTGCCCGTGTATTTCCAGGGGATCACGTCCGGGATCGGGCGGTCCGGGGTACGCGGACGTCCTTTGGCCAGCAGATAGGCATTCTCATGCGTGTACCCTAAAAAGGTGGATTTTGAGGCGTAGGTTTTGGCAAAGACGACGTGCCCCACGATGCGAAAGCCGGCCGCTTTCCAGGCGCTGATAAACAGATCGGCACGATTCCAGGCGTAGAAGCTCACCATCAGGCTGTCGTTCTTCAGCACGCGGTACATTTCATGGCAGGCCGGCTGGAGCCATTCCGGCGTGTTGTCGCCGGCAAGCGTGCGCCCGCTGCGGTCCTTATAGCCGACGAGATACGGCGGGTCGGTCAGGATAAAATCGACGGCACGGGACGGAAAACGGGACATAACCTGCACGGAATCACCCAGGATAAAACGGGACATAGCACACTCCTCTCTGATATGCGGCACCCTGTTGCGCCGTGCCGCCACAAAAACCCGGCGGAAAGCGCAGGACACAGGGGCGACGCCGCAGGCCGCAGCGCAAGCCCTTTACGGGCTGAATGCACCGTGAAGGGTGCGAACGGGCGAGGACGACGACGGAGTGAACCCTTGTGGCCGCAGCGGCCGGGTTAGCGTGAAGGCACGGCGGGGAGCGTCGCCGCCGGTCAGGCGGCAAAGAAGCGGAGGGGAACCGACATCCTTTGCCATATTTGGGAGGTGCGGAGGTACCGTAACTGTGTGATTCTCAGCACTGAAAACGTCTGTTCAGTTATCAACCTTAATGAGTAGTGTGATTTGAGGACGCCCCTCCCCCGGATGGCGTCCTCTTTTTTTTAGCGAGCTTTAACGCGATCAATGGCGTACTGCAGCGTATCCCAGTTAAACCCAATCGCCGCGTCATGGCCGTCACTGGCGATGTGCATGGCCTGCGTAACTTCCTTTTCCGTCAGGCCGTCATCGAGCCCCAGAAAATCTTCTGCCAGCCAGAAGGTACCCATACAGGGTGTATCAGGCACATAATCCTGCAGGCGCGCCATCATCCCGGCCACGGTCATATCACAGCGGGACACGGGTACGGGCGCCAGCAGGCTGGCCACGACGTCGCTCCAGTTCCAGTCATCCTCTTCCGGTACCGTATGCAGCAGCATATCCGTTTGTACCCCCGGCAGTCGGGAAAGCGTCTCGTGCAGCTCCCCCACAAATAATTTGTCGTGGCTGTTATCTGCACTGGCAATAACGTGGCCATTAATACAGAGCGCGAACTCGCCCGAATCAAGATTAATACAGGTCAGTCTGAACATGGTTGTGTCCTCAGCATCCGGCGCCATCTCACGCCGTGCCGACACAAAACCCCGGCTATTAGCGGAGCATGCAGGGACGACGTCACAGGCCGCAGCGCAAGGCCTTTACGGGCTGAATGCACCGTAAAGGGTGCGAACGGGTGAAGACGGAGGCGTTTAGCTTCCCTTGCAGGCGCAGCGGCCGGGGTAGCGTGAAGGCACGGCGGGGAAAATCTGAAGGCAGCGGTCGAGTGGCCTACCATTATTTGTGATTTACATCACACATTCAGAGCCTATACTTGCCGAAAAATTATGCAGCACACTTTAACGGCAGGGATGAGATGTCTTCCTGCCGTTTTTTTATGCCGCATTTATCGCGCGGGAGCGGCACCAATACGACGCAGCGCATCCCGCGTTTCATACAGCCCGAAGATATCATCCGGAGGTGGGGTCTTTCCGGCCAGCTGGCAGAACGTAAAAGCCGAGTTGGAAGCCGTTAACCGCTCACGATGCAGCGCCTGCAATGCCACCACTACCAGTTCCCGATCTTCATCATTCAGATCTTCAAGTTTCATGAATCTTCCTTCAGAAGTATTTCTCAGTCTTTTTGCTGTCAAGCGCCAGGATAACCCCGAGGCACATCAGACAGGCGTAAGCTACCTGCAGCATAATCGTCACCGTCAGGGATACCTCATCAGCGAGTAGCAGCGGGACGACTGATGCCACGCCCAGCAGGATCATGCCCCGCCCGGTCTTTTTGACAAGCTCTGGCCACTTCTCCTCCGGAATATTTCTGGCCCGCAGAATCCTGTGGATGAAACGTTCCGCCAGGCGCTTTATCTGCGACATCGCGTTTTCTCCCTAGTCATCCTTTCCTCCACCAAACATGGCCCGCGCATTGTTAAGGGTTTCATTGTCATCAGCAACAGGTTCCGCCGGCGCGCTGCCCTTCATTTTCGACGGCGCCTGCCCTGCAGTACGCCGGTTTCCGAAAGTCTTCATTTCTTCCGGGAAAACCGCCTCCATCAGCAGAACCATCTCCTCAAACGTGGTCGATTCATTCAGCTGGGCTGCCAGCAGATGCGGCAGCCTTTCATCCTGTTTTCGCAGGGCAAAGCCGGACAGAAGCGCAGCACGCCAGACATTCCCCCTTTCCCCCTGTGGCAGTCTGTCGGTTTCATCGCAGACGTAGCGTTCAGCAGCATTGCTTTCGGGGTTAAGGTAAAACGTAATTTTTCTACGGGTGTCCGGTTTATCCATTTCATCAACCAATTGCGAACATGCCATTGACCAGGTCAAACTGGGGATCTTCGCTCAGGTAGAACCTGTCTTCGCGCACCCCACAAAATTGTCTGACCGCACCGGCGATGAGTTCGGCACCGCCACCGATTACCATAACATGAGAATAACTTTCAAAGCTCTTCACGGCATCAATCACCCGGTTCACAAGACGGTGATGTGACTCACGAAGCGCCTCCTGCACAACGGCCAGTCTGGAGGCATCGTTAATGCGCTGACGCAGAAAATCCTCGTCTTCGCGATGGATGATGAGCTCGTCAGCCAGGTAGCTGCTGCCCCGCGTTCTGGCCACGGCCATTGCCGCCCTGACATCCTGCGTCATCAGGGATACCCCCAACCCGGAGTCTCCGAAGATGCGTGAAATGCCACGCATTCTGGCCCTGACGTGTGAAATGTCGAGCGTTGTGCCCCCCAGGTCAATAATGAGCAATGAGTCGAGATCGTCCAGTTTGCTCGCCACATTAAAGCCCGCAGGAATGGACTCAGGCATGACGCGCACGCTGCGAACGGTAAAGGTCAGCCCGTCATTAAGGGTGACCGGCCGCATCAGGTTTTCCTCTTTGCGCCGGATATTATCTGCGCAGGGCTGGTTGTCACGGTTGTAATACTCCGCAAGCGGCAGCGTCACGACAATGTCGACATCCTGTGGCTCAAGACCGGTCTGCAGCAGCGCGTGATGAACCGCAATGACGTTCGCATCACTGTACTGCCAGGCAATATTGGTCGTCACCAGCGCATCGGCGCTGATAGGATCGAAGGTGTACTGCTCGCCATTAAGCGAATAGTTAAAAACGCGCTGACCACCGAAGCTCACAGCCCACTCCCGCTTGAAACTGTTCGGACTGATCGCCCGCCGGATATCCTCTCCGTCCTTCCACATCAGCTTAATGTTGGTAGATCCATCATCAATGTAAATTTTCATACAACCTCACGGTAAATTCAAATACAAAATCAGGCTTACTATTGAGAATAATCAGAGAATAATCAGAGAATAATTAGAGAACAATGTAGAATTTACACGATAACAGGAGACTTCTCAAGAACAAAAAGAGAAATATATGAGAACTATTTGGGGTGTGACGAACATTGCCAGTCTTTTACCGAAGTTGATTGCTCCCGGAAAAAACACTACTGTATATATAAACAGTTAAAATTTGAGTAGCCATTATGAAGCTGCAATTACTCAGGCCGGGTACCGATACGCCCCCACAGTCGTACCCCCTATTTTCAGATCTGGCCAGCTGCGGGTTTCCGAGCCCGGCCCAGGATTACGTTGAGTCCGATCTGGATTTGCATGACTACTGCATCCGCCACCCGAGCGCAACGTACTATCTGCGCGCCAGCGGTGACAGCATGTCAGATGGCAGCCTGTTTAACGGGGATCTTCTGGTCGTCGACAGCGCAGAGAAGCCTCAGCACGGCGATATTGTGGTGGCCAGCCTGCAGGGAGAATTTACCGTGAAGCGCCTGCTGCTGAGGCCACAACTGGTTCTGCAGCCGATGAATTCTGCATGGGCACCTATCTACCCCGACCCCGATGAGCTGGATATTTTCGGCGTGGTGACCCACATCATTCACCGGACCCGGGAGATGTACTGATGTTTGCCCTGGCCGATGTGAACTCGTTTTATGCCAGCTGCGAACGGGTATTCCGCCCGGACCTGAAAGGTAAGCCGGTTGTGGTGCTCAGCAACAACGATGGCTGCGTGATTGCCCGCAGCGCAGAGAGTAAAAAATACGTGCGGATGGGAACGCCCTGGTTCCAGATGAAAAACGAAAGCTACCCGGAGAAGATTTTCGCGTTCTCCAGCAACTACGAGCTTTACGCTTCAATGTCTGCCCGCGTCATGAGCTGCCTCGAGGAGCTGGCCCCTCGCGTGGAGCAGTATTCAATAGATGAAATGTTCTTAGATATCAGTGGCATACATAAATATTATAACCTGGAGAATTTCGGAAGACAACTGCGTGAGCATGTCTATGCCTGCACCCGTCTGACGATAGGCGTGGGGGCGGGATCGACTAAAACTCTAGCAAAATCAGCCCAGTGGGCCTCCAAAGAGTGGAAGCAGTTCAGGGGCGTGCTGGCCCTGACGCCGGACAATCCAGCCAGAACGCGCAAGCTGCTCTCCCTGCAGCCAGTGGAAGAAATCTGGGGCGTCGGCAGCCGTATCGCGAAGAAACTGCATGTTCTCGGGATCAGAACAGCGCTGGACCTGGCACTGACAAACCCGGCTTTTATCCGGAAGAATTTTTCCGTCGTCCTCGAGCGCACGGTTCGTGAACTGAACGGGGAAAGCTGTATTGCCCTGGAAGAGGCCCCTCCGACAAAGCAGCAGATCGTTTGCAGCCGCAGTTTCGGGGAAAAAATCACTGACGCCGACGCCCTGCGCCAGGCCATTTGCCAGTATGCCGAACGGGCGGCGGAGAAACTCCGGGGCGAACGCCAGTACTGCCGCCATATTTCTGTGTTTATTAAATCCTCACCGTTTGCCGTCAAAGAGCCTTATTACAGCAACGTGGCTACGGAAAAGCTCCTTACCCCGACTCAGGATACCCGTGACATCATTGCGGCCGCCACAACCGCTCTGGAGCGTATCTGGAAGGATGGATACCGGTATGCAAAGGCCGGCGTGATGCTCAACGATTTCACCTCATCCGGCGTGTCGCAGCTGCAGCTCTTTGACGAACGTCCGCCCCGCCCCCATAGTGCTGAACTGATGAAGGTTCTCGATAGCATCAATCACTCCGGAAAGGGACATGTCTGGTTTGCCGGTCGCGGTATCGCGCCAGCCTGGCAAATGAAACGTGACCTGCTTTCTCCGGCGTATACAACCCGCTGGATAGATATCCCCGTAGCGAGGATCAGCTAAATTTTGCATTTCAGAGAGAGCCAGTAGTGCTCGCCGCAGCCGAACGACAGGGCGAAGCCCGCGAGTGAGCGGGGAAGCACCAGGGAGCCTAACTAACATATTCTACTTACACACCGTACTGAACCAATAGCAATTTCACGCTTTAGAACTTGTATTGAGGAAGTCATCAAACAAAGGGAAGGATAAATATATCAACATTCCCAGTTGTCGGATTAAAGCCACTTATCATCTGCGTATTGAGACTATGATCCCGATTGTGGGGTTGGGACCGCGTTCCTAGTTGTGGTGACGGGACCACAGTCCCGGTTGGGGGATTGGGACCACGGTCCCAGTTGTGGGGTTGGGACCACGGTCCCAGTTGTGGGGTTGGGACCACGGTCCCAGTTGTGGGATTGGGACCACGGTCCCAGTTGTGGGGTTGGGACCACGGTCCCAGTTGTGGGGTTGGGACCACGGTCCCAGTTGTGGGGTTGGGACCACGGTCCCAGTTGTGGGGTTGGGACCACGGTCCCAGTTGTGGGGTTGG
>NZ_JBBCMR010000010.1:0-29258 GCF_037152215.1 Leclercia sp. UBA7405
TCTGGCGAAGCCAGGCTCCATCAAGCCACACACCAAGTTCGAATCTGAAGTGTACATCCTGTCCAAAGACGAAGGCGGCCGTCATACTCCGTTCTTCAAAGGCTACCGTCCACAGTTCTACTTCCGTACAACTGACGTGACCGGTACCATCGAACTGCCAGAAGGCGTTGAGATGGTAATGCCAGGCGACAACATCAAGATGGTTGTGACTCTGATCCACCCAATCGCGATGGACGACGGTCTGCGTTTCGCAATCCGTGAAGGCGGTCGTACCGTTGGCGCGGGCGTGGTTGCTAAAGTTCTCGGTTAATTGCTGATAACATTTGACGCAATGCGCAAAGAAAGGGCATCATTTGATGCCCTTTTTGCACGCTTTCGAACCAGAACCTGGCTCATCAGTGATTTTATTTGTCATAATCATTGCTGAGACAGGCTCTGTAGAGGGCGTAAGTCCGAAACTCATATAGAGCATTTCGGTTAGGTTCGCCTCGCGCTCGCGGGGTGAAAATGTTTGTAGAATTCTTCTGACAGGTTGGTTTATGAGTGCGAATACCGAAGCTCAAGGGAGCGGGCGCGGCCTGGAAGCGATGAAGTGGGTAGTTGTTGCCGTACTGCTGATTGTGGCTATCGTAGGCAATTATCTTTATCGTGACATGATGCTGCCGCTACGCGCGCTGGCAGTGGTTATTCTGATTGCTGCAGCGGGTGGTGTCGCGCTGTTGACGACCAAAGGTAAAGCGACCGTCGCTTTTGCCCGCGAAGCGAGAACCGAAGTCCGTAAGGTCATTTGGCCGACTCGCCAGGAAACTCTGCACACCACGTTAATTGTGGCTGCGGTTACCGCGGTAATGTCACTGATCCTGTGGGGACTGGATGGTATTCTGGTTCGCCTGGTATCCTTTATCACTGGCCTGAGGTTCTGAGATGTCTGAAGCCCCTAAAAAGCGCTGGTACGTCGTTCAGGCGTTTTCCGGTTTTGAAGGCCGCGTAGCAACGTCGCTGCGTGAGCATATCAAATTACACAATATGGAAGAGTTGTTTGGCGAAGTTATGGTTCCAACCGAAGAAGTGGTTGAGATCCGTGGCGGCCAGCGTCGCAAAAGTGAGCGCAAATTCTTCCCGGGTTACGTGCTTGTTCAGATGGTGATGAACGACGCAAGCTGGCACTTAGTGCGCAGCGTACCGCGCGTAATGGGCTTTATCGGCGGCACGTCTGACCGTCCGGCGCCAATCAGCGACAAAGAAGTTGATGCGATTATGAACCGCCTGCAGCAGGTGGGTGATAAGCCGCGTCCGAAAACGCTGTTTGAACCGGGTGAAATGGTTCGTGTTAATGACGGTCCGTTTGCTGACTTTAATGGCGTGGTCGAAGAAGTGGACTACGAGAAGTCCCGCCTGAAAGTTTCTGTTTCTATCTTTGGTCGTGCGACCCCGGTAGAACTGGACTTCGCTCAGGTAGAAAAAGCCTAAGCAGCGATCTAATCGTTGCACCAGGCGCGAGATTGGAATACAATTTCGCGCCTTTTGTTTTTATGGGCCTTGCCCGTAAGACGATTTTTATTCACGGGGAGCCTCCTTGAGGCGTTATTACCCAATCAGAGGATTTTAGAATGGCTAAGAAAGTACAAGCCTACGTCAAGCTGCAGGTTGCAGCTGGTATGGCGAACCCAAGTCCACCAGTTGGTCCAGCTCTGGGTCAGCAGGGTGTGAACATCATGGAATTCTGTAAAGCGTTCAACGCAAAAACTGAATCCCTGGAAAAAGGTCTGCCAATCCCAGTTGTTATCACTGTATACGCTGACCGTTCTTTCACTTTCGTTACCAAAACCCCTCCAGCAGCAGTTCTGCTGAAGAAAGCAGCGGGCATCAAGTCTGGTTCCGGTAAGCCGAACAAAGACAAAGTGGGTAAAATTTCCCGCGCTCAGCTGCAGGAAATCGCGCAGACCAAAGCTGCCGACATGACTGGCGCCGACATTGAAGCGATGACTCGCTCCATTGAAGGTACTGCACGTTCCATGGGCCTGGTAGTGGAGGACTAAGAAATGGCTAAACTGACCAAGCGCATGTCCGTGATCCGTGACAAAGTTGATGCGACCAAACAGTACGACATCAACGAAGCTATCGCTCTGCTGAAAGAACTGGCTACCGCTAAGTTCGTTGAAAGCGTTGACGTTGCCGTTAACCTGGGCATCGACGCTCGTAAATCCGATCAGAACGTTCGTGGCGCAACTGTACTGCCACACGGTACTGGCCGTTCCGTTCGCGTAGCTGTATTTGCTCAGGGTGCAAACGCTGAAGCTGCTAAAGCTGCCGGCGCTGAACTGGTAGGTATGGAAGATCTGGCTGATCAGATCAAGAAAGGCGAAATGAACTTTGACGTTGTTATTGCTTCCCCGGATGCAATGCGCGTTGTTGGCCAGCTGGGCCAGGTTCTGGGTCCACGCGGCCTGATGCCAAACCCGAAAGTTGGTACTGTAACTCCTAACGTTGCTGAAGCGGTTAAGAACGCTAAAGCAGGTCAGGTTCGTTATCGTAACGACAAAAACGGCATCATCCACACCACCATCGGTAAAGTGGACTTTGACGCTGACAAACTGAAAGAAAACCTGGAATCTCTGCTGGTTGCGCTGAAAAAAGCAAAACCAACTCAGGCGAAAGGCGTGTACATCAAGAAAGTTAGCATCTCCACCACCATGGGTGCAGGTGTTGCAGTTGACCAGTCTGGTCTGAGCGCTGCTGCAAACTAATACCTTTACGTGGGCGGTGATTTTGTCTACAATCTTCGCCCACGTTTGCTAACTATGGTTAGCAGGTAACCGAATTGTTCGTTGGAGCCTGGCCTATCCAGGCCTCCGTCGAAGACCGCAGGTGTTTCGCAAGAGACTTAATCCCCTGCGTAGACGGTGACAGAACGCTAAGATTATTTTTGGATACTCTGGCTTGTTTCTGCTCACCGTATTAAGACGCTCTTTCCGTTTGGGAGAGTGAAGTGAGTTCCAGGGCATGAGCCCTGGCAAACATCCAGGAGCAAAGCTAATGGCTTTAAATCTTCAAGACAAACAAGCGATTGTTGCTGAAGTCAGCGAAGTAGCCAAAGGCGCGCTGTCTGCAGTAGTTGCGGATTCCCGTGGCGTTACTGTAGATAAAATGACTGAACTGCGTAAAGCAGGTCGTGAAGCTGGCGTTTACATGCGTGTTGTTCGTAACACCCTGCTGCGCCGCGTAGTTGAAGGTACTCAGTTCGAGTGCCTGAAAGACACGTTTGTTGGTCCAACCTTGATTGCATACTCTATGGAACACCCGGGCGCTGCCGCTCGTCTGTTCAAAGAGTTCGCGAAAGCGAATGCAAAATTCGAGGTTAAAGCTGCAGCCTTTGAAGGTGAGTTGATCCCGGCATCGCAAATCGATCGCCTGGCAACCCTGCCGACCTACGAAGAAGCAATTGCACGCCTGATGGCAACCATGAAAGAAGCTTCGGCTGGCAAACTGGTTCGCACTCTGGCTGCTGTTCGCGATGCAAAAGAAGCTGCTTAATCGCAGTTATCTTTATAAAGCATTTGCTTACGTATAAACTTATTCTGATTTTCAGGAACAATTTAAATGTCTATCACTAAAGATCAAATCATTGAAGCAGTATCCGCTATGTCCGTAATGGACGTTGTAGAACTGATTTCTGCAATGGAAGAAAAATTCGGTGTTTCCGCTGCTGCTGCTGTAGCTGTAGCTGCTGGCCCGGCTGAAGCTGCTGAAGAAAAAACTGAATTCGACGTAATTCTGAAAGCTGCTGGCGCTAACAAAGTTGCTGTTATCAAAGCAGTACGTGGCGCAACTGGCCTGGGTCTGAAAGAAGCTAAAGACCTGGTAGAATCTGCTCCAGCTGCGCTGAAAGAAGGCGTGAGCAAAGACGACGCAGAAGCACTGAAAAAATCTCTGGAAGAAGCTGGCGCTGAAGTTGAAGTTAAATAAGCCAACCCTTCCGGTTGCAGCCTGAGTAATTAGGCTGATGGCTGGTGACTTTTTAGTCACCAGCCTTTTTGCGCTGTAAGGCGCCAGTAGCATTTCACACTGTTTGACTGCTGGTTTGCCTGACAATGCTTGTTTCTATCGACGACTTAATATATTGCGACAGAGTGCTCGCTCTGTGTAAATCGCGACGAAATGATTTAAGCGTGATAGCAACAGGTATTGCGGAAAGTATTCAATTTTCCGGTCCACAAAATGGTGTTGCACAAACTGTCCCTCCGTCGGACAGATGGGTCGACTTGTCAGCGAGCTGAGGAACCCTATGGTTTACTCCTATACCGAGAAAAAACGTATTCGTAAGGATTTTGGTAAACGTCCACAAGTTCTGGACATTCCATATCTCCTTTCTATCCAGCTTGACTCGTTCCAGAAGTTTATCGAGCAAGATCCTGAAGGGCAGTACGGTCTGGAAGCCGCCTTCCGTTCCGTGTTCCCGATTCAGAGCTACAGCGGTAATTCCGAGCTGCAGTATGTCAGCTATCGCCTTGGCGAACCGGTGTTTGACGTTCAGGAATGTCAGATCCGTGGCGTGACCTACTCTGCACCGCTGCGCGTAAAACTGCGTCTGGTGATCTACGAGCGCGAAGCGCCGGAAGGCACCGTAAAAGACATTAAAGAACAAGAAGTCTACATGGGTGAAATTCCACTCATGACAGACAACGGTACTTTCGTTATCAACGGTACTGAGCGTGTTATCGTTTCCCAGCTGCACCGTAGCCCGGGCGTCTTCTTCGACAGCGATAAAGGTAAAACACACTCTTCCGGTAAAGTACTGTATAACGCGCGCATCATCCCTTACCGTGGTTCCTGGCTGGACTTCGAGTTCGATCCTAAAGACAACCTGTTTGTCCGTATCGACCGTCGTCGTAAACTGCCTGCGACCATCATTCTGCGTGCGCTGCAATACACCACTGAACAGATCCTGGACCTGTTCTTTGAGAAAGTGGTCTTTGAAATTCGCGACAACAAGCTGCAAATGGAGCTGGTGCCTGAGCGTCTGCGTGGTGATACCGCATCGTTCGACATCGAGGCCGACGGCAAAGTGTACGTGGAAAAAGGCCGCCGCATCACCGCGCGCCACATCCGTCAGCTGGAAAAAGATGAAATCAAACACATCGAAGTACCGGTTGAATACATCGCTGGCAAAGTCGCGGCAAAAGATTACGTTGACGAATCGACTGGCGAGCTGATCTGCCCGGCGAACATGGAGCTGAGCCTGGATCTGCTGGCGAAGCTGAGCCAGTCTGGTCACAAGCGTATCGAAACGCTGTTCACCAACGATCTGGACCACGGTCCGTACATCTCTGAGACAGTACGTGTCGACCCAACTAACGATCGTCTGAGCGCACTGGTAGAAATCTACCGCATGATGCGCCCGGGTGAGCCACCGACTCGCGAAGCGGCTGAAAGCCTGTTCGAGAACCTGTTCTTCTCCGAAGACCGCTACGATCTGTCCGCGGTTGGTCGTATGAAGTTCAACCGTTCTCTGCTGCGTGACACGATCGAAGGTTCCGGTATCCTGAGCAAAGAAGACATCATCGAAGTGATGAAGAAGCTCATCGATATCCGTAACGGTAAAGGCGAAGTGGATGATATCGACCACCTCGGCAACCGTCGTATCCGTTCCGTAGGCGAAATGGCGGAAAACCAGTTCCGTGTTGGCCTGGTACGTGTTGAGCGTGCGGTTAAAGAGCGTCTGTCTCTGGGCGATCTGGATACCCTGATGCCTCAGGATATGATCAACGCTAAGCCAATCTCTGCCGCAGTGAAAGAGTTCTTCGGTTCCAGCCAGCTGTCTCAGTTTATGGACCAGAACAACCCGCTGTCTGAGATTACGCACAAGCGTCGTATCTCTGCACTCGGCCCAGGCGGTCTGACCCGTGAACGCGCAGGCTTTGAAGTTCGAGACGTACACCCGACTCACTATGGTCGCGTATGTCCAATCGAAACGCCTGAAGGTCCAAACATCGGTCTGATTAACTCCCTGTCCGTGTACGCACAGACTAACGAATACGGTTTCCTCGAGACCCCGTATCGTAAAGTGACTGACGGTGTTGTAACCGACGAAATTCATTACCTGTCTGCTATCGAAGAAGGCAACTACGTTATCGCTCAGGCGAACTCCAACCTGGATGACGAAGGCCACTTTGTAGAAGATCTGGTTACCTGTCGTAGCAAAGGCGAATCCAGCCTGTTCAGCCGTGACCAGGTTGACTACATGGACGTTTCCACCCAGCAGGTGGTATCCGTCGGTGCGTCCCTGATCCCGTTCCTGGAACACGATGACGCCAACCGTGCATTGATGGGTGCGAACATGCAGCGTCAGGCCGTTCCAACTCTGCGTGCTGATAAGCCGCTGGTTGGTACCGGTATGGAACGTGCTGTTGCCGTTGACTCCGGTGTAACTGCGGTTGCTAAACGTGGCGGTCTGGTTCAGTACGTGGATGCCTCCCGTATCGTTATCAAAGTTAACGAAGACGAGATGTACCCGGGCGAAGCAGGTATCGACATCTATAACCTGACGAAGTACACCCGTTCTAACCAGAACACCTGCATCAACCAGATGCCATGTGTCTCTCTGGGTGAGCCGGTTGAGCGCGGCGACGTGCTGGCAGACGGTCCGTCCACCGACCTCGGTGAACTGGCGCTCGGTCAGAACATGCGCGTAGCGTTCATGCCGTGGAACGGTTACAACTTCGAAGACTCCATCCTCGTTTCCGAGCGTGTGGTTCAGGAAGATCGTTTCACCACGATTCACATTCAGGAACTGGCATGTGTGTCCCGTGACACCAAGCTGGGGCCGGAAGAGATCACTGCCGACATCCCGAACGTGGGTGAAGCAGCGCTCTCCAAACTGGATGAATCCGGTATCGTTTACATCGGTGCGGAAGTGACCGGCGGCGATATTCTGGTAGGTAAAGTGACGCCGAAAGGTGAAACCCAGCTGACGCCAGAAGAGAAACTGCTGCGTGCAATCTTCGGTGAGAAAGCGTCTGACGTTAAAGACTCTTCTCTGCGCGTACCAAACGGTGTTTCCGGTACAGTTATCGACGTTCAGGTCTTCACCCGTGACGGCGTTGAGAAAGATAAACGTGCGCTGGAAATCGAAGAGATGCAGCTCAAACAGGCTAAGAAAGACCTGTCTGAAGAACTGCAGATCCTCGAAGCGGGTCTGTTCAGCCGTATTTATGCGGTGCTGGTTGCCGGTGGTGTTGAAGCTGAGAAGCTCGACAAGCTGCCACGCGATCGCTGGCTGGAACTGGGCCTGACCGACGAAGAGAAACAGAATCAGCTGGAACAGCTGGCTGAGCAGTACGACGAGCTAAAACACGAGTTCGAGAAAAAACTCGAAGCGAAGCGCCGTAAAATCACTCAGGGCGACGATCTGGCACCGGGCGTGCTGAAGATTGTTAAGGTTTATCTGGCCGTTAAACGTCAGATCCAGCCTGGTGATAAAATGGCAGGTCGTCACGGTAACAAGGGTGTTATCTCTAAGATCAACCCGATCGAAGATATGCCGCACGATGCTAACGGTACGCCGGTAGATATCGTACTGAACCCGCTGGGCGTACCGTCTCGTATGAACATTGGTCAGATCCTCGAAACTCACCTGGGTATGGCTGCGAAAGGTATCGGCGAGAAAATCAACGCCATGCTGAAGCAGCAGGAAGAAGTCGCGAAACTGCGCGAATTCATCCAGCGTGCGTACGATCTGGGCACTGACGTTCGCCAGAAAGTTGACCTGAACACCTTCAGCGATGAAGAAGTGCTGCGTCTGGCTGAAAACCTGCGTAAGGGTATGCCAATCGCGACGCCGGTCTTCGATGGTGCGAAAGAGTCTGAAATCAAGGAACTGTTACAGCTGGGTGGCCTGCCGACTTCCGGTCAGATCACACTGTTCGACGGTCGTACTGGCGAGCAGTTTGAGCGTCCGGTAACCGTTGGCTACATGTACATGCTGAAACTGAACCACCTGGTTGACGACAAGATGCACGCGCGTTCTACCGGTTCTTACAGCCTGGTTACTCAGCAGCCGCTGGGTGGTAAGGCGCAGTTCGGTGGTCAGCGCTTCGGTGAGATGGAAGTGTGGGCGCTTGAAGCATACGGCGCAGCATACACCCTGCAGGAAATGCTTACCGTTAAGTCTGATGACGTAAACGGTCGTACCAAGATGTATAAAAACATCGTGGACGGCAACCATCAGATGGAACCAGGCATGCCAGAATCCTTCAACGTACTGTTGAAAGAGATTCGTTCGCTGGGTATCAACATCGAACTGGAAGACGAGTAATTCTCGCTCAAACAGGTCACTGGTGTCGGGTTAATCCCCGACACCAGATTGTGCTAACTCCGACGGGAGCAAATCCGTGAAAGATTTATTAAAGTTTCTGAAAGCGCAGACTAAAACCGAAGAGTTTGATGCGATCAAAATTGCTCTGGCTTCGCCAGACATGATCCGTTCATGGTCTTTCGGTGAAGTTAAAAAGCCGGAAACCATCAACTACCGTACGTTCAAACCAGAGCGTGACGGCCTTTTCTGCGCCCGTATCTTTGGGCCAGTAAAAGATTACGAGTGCCTGTGCGGTAAGTACAAGCGCCTGAAACACCGTGGTGTGATCTGTGAGAAGTGCGGCGTTGAAGTGACCCAGACTAAAGTACGCCGTGAGCGTATGGGCCACATCGAGCTGGCGTCTCCAACTGCGCACATCTGGTTCCTGAAATCTCTGCCGTCCCGTATCGGTTTGCTGCTGGATATGCCGCTGCGCGATATCGAACGTGTTCTGTACTTCGAATCTTATGTTGTGATCGAAGGCGGGATGACGAACCTGGAACGTAACCAGATTCTGACCGAAGAACAGTATCTGGACGCGCTGGAAGAGTTCGGTGACGAATTCGACGCGAAGATGGGTGCGGAAGCTATCCAGGCCCTGCTGAAGAGCATGGATCTGGAGCAAGAGTGCGAGCAGCTGCGTGAAGAGCTGAACGAAACCAACTCCGAAACCAAGCGTAAAAAGCTGACCAAGCGTATCAAGCTGCTGGAAGCGTTCGTTCAGTCTGGTAACAAACCAGAGTGGATGATCCTGACCGTTCTGCCGGTTCTGCCGCCAGATCTGCGTCCGCTGGTTCCGCTGGATGGTGGTCGTTTCGCAACGTCCGATCTGAACGATCTGTATCGTCGCGTTATCAACCGTAACAACCGTCTGAAACGTCTGCTGGATCTGGCTGCGCCGGACATCATCGTACGCAACGAAAAACGTATGCTGCAGGAAGCGGTCGACGCCCTGCTGGATAACGGTCGTCGCGGTCGTGCGATCACCGGTTCTAACAAGCGTCCTCTGAAATCTTTGGCCGACATGATCAAAGGTAAGCAGGGTCGTTTCCGTCAGAACCTGCTCGGTAAGCGTGTTGACTACTCCGGTCGTTCTGTAATCACCGTAGGTCCATACCTGCGTCTGCATCAGTGCGGTCTGCCGAAAAAAATGGCGCTGGAGCTGTTCAAACCGTTCATCTACGGCAAGCTGGAGCTGCGTGGCCTGGCCACCACCATCAAAGCCGCTAAGAAAATGGTTGAGCGCGAAGAAGCTGTCGTTTGGGATATCCTGGACGAAGTTATCCGCGAACACCCGGTCCTGCTGAACCGTGCACCAACTCTGCACCGTCTGGGTATCCAGGCCTTTGAGCCAGTACTGATCGAAGGTAAAGCTATTCAGCTGCACCCGCTGGTTTGTGCGGCTTATAACGCCGACTTCGATGGTGACCAGATGGCTGTTCACGTACCGCTGACGCTGGAAGCCCAGCTGGAAGCGCGTGCGCTGATGATGTCTACCAACAACATCCTGTCTCCAGCGAACGGTGAGCCAATCATCGTTCCTTCTCAGGACGTTGTACTGGGTCTGTACTACATGACCCGTGACTGTGTTAACGCCAAAGGCGAAGGCATGGTGCTGACTGGCCCGAAAGAAGCTGAGCGTATTTACCGCGCTGGCCTGGCCTCTCTGCATGCGCGCGTTAAAGTGCGTATCACTGAATACGAAAAAGATGCTAACGGCGAATTCGTTGCGACCACCAGCCTGAAAGACACGACCGTGGGTCGTGCGATTCTGTGGATGATCGTACCGAAAGGTCTGCCTTTCTCCATCGTCAACCAGGCGCTGGGCAAGAAAGCAATCTCCAAAATGCTGAACACCTGTTACCGCATTCTGGGCCTGAAACCGACCGTTATCTTCGCTGACCAGACGATGTACACCGGCTTTGCTTATGCAGCGCGTTCAGGTGCATCTGTTGGTATCGATGACATGGTGATCCCAGAGAAGAAATACGAGATCATCAGCGAAGCAGAAGCTGAAGTTGCCGAAATCCAGGAGCAGTTCCAGTCTGGTCTGGTAACCGCAGGCGAACGCTATAACAAAGTTATCGATATCTGGGCTGCGGCGAACGATCGTGTATCCAAGGCGATGATGGACAACCTGCAGACCGAAACCGTGATTAACCGTGACGGCGTCGAAGAGCAGCAGGTCTCCTTCAACAGCATCTACATGATGGCCGACTCCGGTGCGCGTGGTTCTGCGGCGCAGATTCGTCAGCTGGCAGGTATGCGTGGTCTGATGGCGAAGCCAGATGGCTCCATCATCGAAACGCCAATCACCGCGAACTTCCGTGAAGGTCTGAACGTACTCCAGTACTTCATCTCCACGCACGGTGCGCGTAAAGGTCTGGCGGATACCGCACTGAAAACCGCTAACTCCGGTTATCTGACGCGTCGTCTGGTTGACGTTGCGCAGGACCTGGTTGTTACCGAAGACGATTGTGGCACCCTCGAAGGTATCACCATGACCCCGGTTATCGAGGGTGGTGATGTTAAAGAGCCACTGCGCGATCGCGTACTGGGTCGTGTTACCGCGGAAGACATTCTGAAGCCGGGTACCGCAGACATTCTGGTTCCACGCAACACGCTGCTGCACGAGCACTGGTGTGACCTGCTGGAAGCGAACTCTGTCGACTCCGTGAAAGTGCGTTCCGTTGTATCCTGTGACACCGACTTTGGTGTATGTGCACACTGCTATGGTCGTGACCTGGCGCGTGGCCACATCATCAACAAAGGTGAAGCAATCGGTGTTATCGCGGCACAGTCCATCGGTGAGCCAGGTACACAGCTGACGATGCGTACGTTCCACATCGGTGGTGCGGCATCTCGTGCGGCTGCTGAATCCAGCATTCAGGTGAAAAACAAAGGTAGCATCAAGCTCAGCAATGCGAAGTCTGTTGTTAACTCTTCAGGCAAGCTGGTTGTCACCTCACGTAACACCGAGCTGAAGCTGATCGACGAATTCGGTCGTACCAAAGAGAGCTATAAAGTACCTTACGGTGCTGTTATGGCTAAAGGTGATGGCGAGCAGGTTGCTGGCGGCGAAACCGTAGCAAACTGGGATCCACACACCATGCCGGTTATCACCGAAGTGGCTGGTTTCATCCGCTTCACCGACATGATCGACGGCCAGACCATTACGCGTCAGACCGACGAACTGACCGGTCTCTCCTCGCTGGTTGTTCTGGATTCTGCAGAACGTACCGCAGGCGGTAAAGATCTGCGTCCAGCACTGAAAATCGTTGATGCCAACGGTAACGATGTTCTGATCCCGGGCACGGATATGCCGGCTCAGTACTTCCTGCCAGGTAAAGCGATCGTTCAGCTGGAAGATGGCGTACAGATCAGCTCTGGTGACACCCTGGCGCGTATTCCTCAGGAATCCGGCGGTACCAAGGACATCACCGGTGGTCTGCCACGCGTTGCGGACCTGTTCGAAGCACGTCGTCCGAAAGAGCCGGCAATCCTGGCGGAAATCAGCGGTATTATCTCCTTCGGTAAAGAGACCAAAGGTAAACGCCGCCTGGTGATCACGCCGCTGGATGGCAGCGAACCGTACGAAGAGATGATTCCGAAATGGCGTCAGCTCAACGTGTTTGAAGGTGAACGTGTAGAACGTGGTGACGTGGTTTCCGATGGTCCAGAAGCACCGCACGACATTCTGCGTCTTCGTGGCGTACACGCGGTAACGCGTTACATCACCAACGAAGTACAGGACGTTTACCGTCTGCAGGGCGTTAAGATCAACGATAAGCACATCGAAGTTATCGTTCGTCAGATGCTGCGTAAAGCCACCATCGTGAACGCGGGCAGCTCCGAGTTCCTCGAAGGTGAGCAGGTTGAATACTCTCGCGTTAAGATTGCAAACCGCGATCTGGAAGCGAACGGCAAAAACAGTGCGACCTTCGCACGTGACCTGCTGGGTATCACCAAAGCGTCTCTGGCAACCGAGTCCTTCATCTCCGCGGCATCGTTCCAGGAGACCACTCGTGTGCTTACCGAAGCAGCCGTTGCGGGCAAACGCGACGAACTGCGCGGTCTGAAAGAGAACGTTATCGTGGGTCGTCTGATCCCGGCTGGTACCGGTTATGCGTACCACCAGGATCGTATGCGCCGTCGCGCAGCGGGCGAACTGCCAGCTGCACCACAGGTGACTGCAGAAGATGCTTCTGCAAGCCTGGCAGAGCTGCTGAACGCGGGTCTGGGCGGTTCCGACAACGAGTAATCGTGCCTTCAGCTAATAAAAAACCCGCTTCGGCGGGTTTTTTTTATATCTGGAAGGGGTTATTTGACTAACGGAATGCGCCGATAAAGTTCGATCATATCGCCCGCCAGATCCTGAATAACCATCGCGTTCATCAGATGATCCTGGGAGTGAACGGTAATCAGGTTGACCGGCAGTTTGCCTGTTCCTTCATCCAGCCCAATAAGCTGGGTCTGAATAACGTGAGCATGTTTCACGTATTCGCGTGACTCTTCCATTGCTTTTTCTGCGTCGTCAAAATCGCCTTTACGCGCCATTTGCAATGCCGTTAAAGCCGCACTGCGCGCCGCGCCCGCATTAACCAGCAGTTCCATGATCGTGGTTTCTAAATCTTCCATGATTACTCCAGTAGTTTCAGCGCTTTTTCCAGCACGACATCACCTTTCATCATGCCGTAATCCATCATGTCGATCACCGCGACTTTTTTACCCAGCGGCTCGGCCTGGGCCTGCAGTTTTGCTTGCTCGTATTTAACCTGTGGCCCCAGTAATACGATGTCAGCGGTAGCGATCTCATCTTTAAACTCAGCAACCGGCACGGCTTTAATGCTTACTTCGACCCCTTTTTTCTGCGCGGCGTCTTTCATGCGTTGAACCAGCATGCTGGTCGACATTCCCGCTGCACAGCATAAAACGATGTTCTTCATAGTCAGCCTCGATCTACATGTGTTTATTGATAATTATCCCGTGCCGTCTGCTTCAACAACCGCTTTACCGCGATTGTGTGTCTGGCATCACAAAGAAACGGGCAATTTTCTGAAACCGGTTACAAATTTTACAAAGGAGGGCAAATGCCCGTTAAAACGGGCATCTTATGAGGATAGTGGTCAGACGGAAGGTGTGCGAATGATGCGGTTTTTACCCGACTGTTTGGCTTTGTAGAGTGCTTCATCCACGCTACCCACAAACTGTGCCTGCGGCTCCTGGTGCCACTCGCCCAGCCCGGCGCTAAAGGTCACGCTGAGTCCCTCTTCACGCCAGTTGCGTTCGGCAACCCGTACGCGCCAGTTTTCCAGCAAAACGTTCGCGGCATCACTCTGCTGTATCGGGAAGAGTACGGCAAACTCTTCACCACCGTAGCGATAAACCGACACGCCATGGGGCTGCATAATCTGAATACCTTCCCGGGCCACATTACGTAGCACGATATCGCCGGTGAGGTGCCCCCAGGTATCGTTAATAGTTTTGAAGTTATCAATATCAATTAACGCCATGGAGAACGGATGGTGATCGTTTATCAGGGCGGAAATATCGGTATCGAAGGCGCGTCGATTTTTACAACCGGTCAGCGCATCAATGGTGGCTTGTCGCACCCAGGAGAGCTCCCGCTCCTTATTACTCTCTATGGCTTTGCTCAGCATTGCCTCCAGGCGCGGGGCCTGCTTCACGTCACCGGTTTTAATGGCGTTGATGATATTCATCAGCACGCTTCGCGAGGCATGACGCAGGTACAGGCCAAAGAGCAAAATAGTAATAGCCGCAAGGGCAAGCCCCCAGGCCACAATGTTGGTTTCATGACGGATCAGGGCATCGAGCGCCGCACTGGAGACCCGATAAATAACGAACCAGTCGGGATTCGTAAACGAGTAGTAATAATACCAGGCGTGAGTGGATTCATCGTAAATATGTCCCTCGCCGCTGGTCATCTGATCCATTAGCTTTTCGCTAACGTAGGATTTGAAGAGCACACCGGTGTCCGGATGCAGGATCACTTTCCCGTCTCGTTCCACGACAAAAAACTCCCCCTGCACCGGAGAGACCATCTGGCGCAGAGTAAAGCCCATGGATGCCAGGTCGAGGTGGAAGGCGAGCGTACCTTTCAGCCTGCCTTCCGGTGAGATCACCGGTTTGAAGAGGGTGACTGTGGGATGATGGGTGAAGAAGTCTTTATACGGGCGGGTATAGCGGCTAAAGGTGCTGGATTCAGCCTGTGCCATAAACCACGGGCGGGTGCGGGCATCGAAGGTCTCGCTCGTTTTATCAGCAATGATGGCCGGGGCTCTCAAATGGTGGCCCTGGACATCGGCCAGGGAGATGGACGAGACACTGGGCATCAGATTTTGCAAATGCATCAGCAGTTGCAAACCCTGCGTCGGATCGCCGGTGACCATCTTCTCAAGTTGCTCATTACGCGAGAAAAACGTAGCCGCTCGCCCCAGGATGTAATCATTTTCTCGCAGGATAGATTCCGTGTAATTCACCGCCAGGTTATGGGTGAAGTTACGGTTAATCTGATGATAGTCGTCCAGAAAATCTTTACGCTGAGTCCCTATAATAAACACCGCGATCAGTACAAAACTGAGCAGGATGCCCGCAAAGCTCACCATAATGGGAGTTGTAAAAGAAAGCTTTCTGTTTTGAAGCGCCATCAGTAATAAATCATTCCAGAATAAATAAAATGTAGAAACCCTGGCGTTATGGTTTCGCCCGGCCTGTGGTTGATAAGTATACTGCCGTTAATTAAAACGAGGATGATTTGGCTTAAGACCTGGCTTATTAATTCAAATTTATTTGAAGATTTCAGCGTGCGCCGTGAATGACTAAGAGAAGGCAGGGCGAAAGAGGAAGAAAGTATTCGCCCTGGTCAATAAGGATTATTGACGCAGTGAAGATAAAAAAACGGACCTTTGTAAACAACGGCCCGTTGTGAGGATGTCGAGCAGTCTCGACACCATTTCATACTTTTACAGTGCGTTTCAGCGAGATTGCGAAGCGCGCCCCAGCCAGCTATCCCAATCCTTCCAGACCGGCTGCAACCCTTGCCCTGACAGGGCCGCCGCCACCTCTTCCGGACGGCGCCCATCGTGCGGCGCGAATTGCTCCAGCTCCGGATGATCGTCAGCGTATCCGCCTGGCTGGGTTTTTGAAAAGGCGCTCACGTTGTTAATGGCCAGCGGGACGACGCGATCGCGAAATGCCGGCGATTCACGCGTAGAGAGTGACAGCTCAACGTCAGGCGCCAGCAGGCGAAAGGCGCAGATGGTCTGCACCAGCTGGCGTTCATCCATAATGGAGGCGGGCTGGATCCCCCCGGCACAGGGGCGCAGGCGCGGAAAGGAGATGGAGTAGCGGCTTTGCCAGTAATGCTGTTGTAGCCACAGCAGATGCTCCGCCACCATATAGCAGTCCACTCGCCAGCTGTCGGAAAGACCTGTTAGCGATCCCAGGCCAATCTTGTCGATTCCGGCGCGACCAAGGCGATCCGGAGTCTCCAGCCGCCAGAAGAAGTCCTGTTTTTTCCCTTTAAGATGGTGTTGGGCATAGACCTTCTCGTGGTACGTCTCCTGATAAACCAGCACCCCGTCCAGGCCGAGGGTTTTAAGCTCTGCGTACTCCTCCTGTGAGAGCGGCTGGATCTCCATCTGTAAGGAGGAGAACTGGCGGCGAATGTCCGGGAAATGGCGGCGAAAATAGTCCATGCCCACCTTCGATTGATGTTCGCCCGTTACCAGCAGCAGATGTTCAAACCCCATCTCACGAATCGCGGCACATTCCCGGGCAATCTCCTGCGCATCCAGTGTTTTGCGCTTGATTCGGTTACTCATTGAAAAACCGCAATAAGTGCAGTCGTTAGCACACAAGTTCGAGAGATAGAGGGGCACGTAAAAGCTGACCGTATTGCCAAAACGCTGCCGGGTCAGGCGCTGCGCCCGCTGCGCCATGGGTTCCAGATAAGCATCGGCCGCCGGGGAGAGCAGGGCCATCATCTCTTCACGGCCGGGATGACGTGCCGCTAATGCCCGCTGGACGTCGGCAGCGGTTTTGCTGTGAATACGCAGGCGAATATCATCCCAGTCGAGCTGGCGCCAGCGATCGGTAAAGGTCTTCATCACCGCGCCTCCAGAAAGCCGGTGAGCGGGCTGGTGGCCTGCGCCAGCATACTGCGTGAACCGGGGCCAGACTGACGAGCCAGCAGGCCTGCTTCTACCGCCAGGCGGAAGGCGCGGGCCATCAGCACCGGGTCGTCGGCAACGGCAATCGCCGTATTGACCAGTACCGCATCGGCACCCATCTCCAGCGCCTGGGCGGCATGGCTTGGGACGCCGATGCCGGCATCTACCACCACCGGTACGGTGGCTTGCTCGATGATGATCTCCAGCATCGCGCGGGTCTCCAGCCCCTGGTTCGAGCCAATCGGCGCCCCCAGCGGCATGACTGCCGCACAGCCCGCCTCTTCCAGCCGTTTACAGAGCACCGGGTCCGCGCCGCAGTAAGGCAGCACGGTAAATCCTTGTTTTACCAGCATCTCTGCGGCTTTTAGCGTTTCGACAGGATCGGGTAACAACCAGCGGGCATCCGGATGGATCTCCAGCTTGAGCCAGCTTGTGCCCAGCGCTTCACGCGCCAGCTGCGCGGCAAAGACGGCCTCTTCGGCGGTCTTGGCACCGGAGGTATTGGGCAATAGCGTCACCCCGGCCTCCAGCAGCGGGGCGAGGATTGCGTCGCTGTGGTTACGCAGATCCACGCGTTTCATCGCCAGCGTAACGAGCTGGCTGCCGCTTTCGCGGATAGCCTCCACCATCAGCTGGGACGAGGCAAATTTTCCGGTTCCGGTAAACAGATGTGATTCAAAGGTTCTATCAGCAATACGTAACATTCAGCCTCCTGCGATGACCTGAAAAAGCAGGATGTGATCGCCTTCGCTCACCTGCTGATGTTCCCACCGCTCGCGCGGCAGGATCTGTTGATTAAGTGCCAGGGCCACGCCCGGCTTAAGCTGACGCAGCTGGTCTAGCAGGGCGGCAACCGTTAACCCCTCTACGCACTGCATCGGCTCATCATTAAACTGAATGCGCATGTTGCCCTCCACAGACGGTGCAGCCCTTGGCGCGCTGCAAGGCCAACTGCCGCCAGCTGCCGGCACGCGCATCGAACAGGCGTAGCGCGTTATGTCCGGTGTTGATTCCGCAAAGCAGTTTGATGGCTTCCAGCGCCTGCAGCGTACCCATTACCCCCACGACCGGGCCAAGCACACCAGCCGTGCGGCAGTTGCGTTCAGGCTCGGCATCGTCCGGCCACAGGCAGCGATAACATCCCTGCGCCCAGGGTGGCGTGAGTACCATCATCTGCCCACCAAAGCCGACGGCACTGGCGGTGATTAACGGCGTATCGAGCGACACGCAGGCAGCATTGATTGCCTGGCGGGTGGACATGTTGTCGGTACAGTCGAGCACCACGTCGGCCAGGGCGACTTCATGCTGCAGGCTCTGTCCGCTTAGCCGCGCCTGGCGCGCGATCAATTCGATATTTGGGTTCAACTGATGGAGCCGTTGACGGGTTATCTCTGCCTTGGGCTGGTTGAGATCGTCAGGGGTAAAAAGGATTTGCCGCTGCAGATTGCTGAGATGCACCTCGTCATCATCGGCAAGCACCAGCGTGCCGACCCCGGCTCCCGCCAGGTAAAGGGCCGCTGGCGCACCTAACCCGCCCAGACCGACAATCAGTACCCGGCTGGCAAGCAGCTTTTGCTGCCCATCAATGGCGATATCCTCCAGTAATATCTGGCGGCTATAGCGCATAAAGTCGCGATCATTCATCGCCCACTCCTGCCAGCTTCAGAAGCTGTGCGGTGGCGGCTTGCCAGTCTGCAGCCTGGGTGATGGCGCTTACGACCGCGATACTGCCTACGCCAGTCTCCAGCACCGCCGGGGCGCGCTCGAGGCTAATACCGCCGATGGCTACGGTGGGGTAGTCCCCCAGGCGGGCAATATGGCGAGCCAACTGGGTCAGTCCCTGCGGTGCTGAGGGCATCTGTTTGGTTTGTGTGGGGAAGACGTGGCCCAGTGCGATGTAAGAGGGGCGGGCGGCCAGCGCTACGTCGATCTCCATATCATCGTGCGTAGAGACGCCCAGACGCAGCCCCGCGTGGCGAATGGCATTCAGATCGGTGGTTTCCAGATCTTCCTGGCCCAGGTGCACACCATAAGCCTGATGCTTTATCGCCAGCCGCCAGTAGTCATTGATAAACAGGCGGGCATCATAACGCCGCCCGAGCGCAATGGCGGCCACCACATCGGCCTCTACCTCGTCATCGCGCTTATCTTTAATCCGCAGCTGAAGGGTGCGAACCCCAGCATCCAGCAGGCGCTCAATCCACTCAAGGCTATCGACCACCGGATAAAGCCCTAGCCGGTAGGGCACCGTTGGGAAATCGGGCTGGTACATTATGCCTCCTCTTTTTTGAGGTAGATTTCGCCGCCTTTGGCGCGGAAGGTGTCTGACATGTCTGCCATCCCCACTTCGATGGTCTGCGCGGCCGCGTAGTCACGCACCTCCTGACTGATTTTCATTGAGCAGAATTTCGGGCCACACATGGAGCAGAAGTGCGCCACTTTGCCCGACTCCTGCGGCAGAGTTTCGTCGTGATAAGCGCGGGCGGTGAAAGGGTCGAGCGCGAGGTTGAACTGGTCTTCCCAGCGGAACTCGAAGCGCGCCTTCGACATCGCGTTATCGCGGATCTGCGCGCCCGGATGGCCTTTCGCCAGGTCCGCGGCGTGAGCGGCAATTTTGTAGGTAATCAGCCCCTGTTTCACATCCTCTTTGTTGGGTAAACCAAGGTGCTCTTTCGGTGTGACGTAGCAGAGCATCGCGCAGCCGAACCAGCCAATCATCGCTGCGCCAATGCCTGAGGTGAAGTGGTCGTAACCCGGTGCAATATCGGTGGTCAGCGGCCCTAAGGTATAGAACGGCGCTTCGTGGCAGTGCTCCAGTTCTTCGGTCATGTTGCGGCGGATCATCTGCATCGGCACGTGACCCGGGCCTTCAATCATCACCTGCACGTCATACTCCCAGGCGATTTTGGTCAGTTCGCCCAGGGTGTGCAGCTCGGCGAACTGCGCTTCGTCGTTGGCATCGCGAATGGAGCCAGGGCGCAAACCGTCGCCCAGCGACAGCGAAACATCGTACGCCGCGCAGATTTCGCAGATTTCGCGGAAGTGTTCGTAGAGGAAGTTTTCCTGATGATGGGAGAGGCACCACTTGGCCATGATGGAGCCGCCGCGCGAGACGATGCCGGTGAGGCGTTTGGCGGTCATCGGTACGTAGCGCAGCAGCACGCCAGCGTGAATGGTGAAGTAATCCACGCCCTGTTCGGCCTGCTCCAGCAGGGTGTCGCGGAACGCTTCCCAGGTAAGGTCTTCGGCAATGCCGTTCACCTTTTCCAGCGCCTGATAAATCGGGACAGTACCAATCGGCACCGGACTGTTACGCAGGATCCACTCGCGGGTTTCGTGAATATAGCGGCCAGTTGAGAGATCCATCACCGTATCTGCACCCCAGCGCGTAGACCAGACCAGTTTCTCTACCTCTTCTTCGATGGAAGAGGTGACCGCAGAGTTACCGATGTTGGCATTAACCTTCACCAGGAAGTTGCGGCCGATAATCATCGGCTCAGATTCCGGATGGTTAATGTTGGCCGGGATAATCGCCCGGCCCGCCGCCACTTCGTCACGCACGAATTCGGGGGTGATGTTCTCCGGCAGATGCGCACCAAAACCTTCGCCCGGATGCTGGTGGCGCAGGACTTCACTGCGAATGCGCTCACGACCCATGTTTTCGCGAATGGCAATGAACTCCATCTCTGGCGTGACGATGCCCTGGCGCGCATAGTGCAGCTGGGTGACACATTTGCCTGGCCTGGCTCGTTTGGGCGTCAGCAGGCCAGTGAAGCGCAGTTCATCCAGACCGTCGTCGGCCAGACGCTCGTTGGTGTAATGTGAACTGCGAACAGTCAGCGCTTCGCTGTCGTTACGCGCCTCAATCCATGGCTGGCGCAGCTTTGCCAGTCCCTTCTGTACGTCGATGGCAATATCGGTATCGCCGTACGGGCCGGAGGTGTCATACACCGGTACGGCCTCGTTTTCCTCGAACTGCGGATTTTCTTTGCTGCCACCGATAAGCGTTGGGCTAAGCTGAATTTCACGCATCGGGACGCGGAGATTGGCTTGCGAGCCGGTGATGTAAATACGCTTAGAGTTCGGAAACGCGGTGCCTTCCAGCGTGTCGATGAAGTGTTGTGCTTGTGCGCGTTGTTCGCGGCGGGTCAGTTTAGTTGCAGACATAGCTCATTCCAAAAGTGAAGGACATGGCTTGTCAGACGACGGATGAAGCAAGAGAGACGATCGCCCGGGGGCGATGCGACAGCAGATTGACTCTTGTTCCCTTCGCAGGTATTAGCCTGATCAGGTTCCGCGGATCCCGAATTAACGGTCTCAGCCCGGCTTTCGCTCTGGGCACTCCGACAAGAAAAAGCTCCTGCAGTGCAGAAGCGGTGTAGATAAATTACGCGCTAACGGCTAATAACTCAAGCAGGCCGGGCGATGTAATCTTCGTTGCTGGCGGTCAGATCGTTATCCAGCGCCAGTGCGATCAGCTTATCCTCTAGCGTGAAGCGCTCTTCCAGTGCTTCACCCAGGTCGGACAGCGCCTGCTGAAACTCAAGATAGTTATCATGATCGATAGCGTTCTCAAGCGTGGAGTCGTAGTAATCCATTATCTGCTGGGTGTTAGCCTCCAGCTGCGGATAAATTTTGGTGGCGGCTAATACCGGGGTATCGCCTTCCATTTCACCGATAATACGTTCATAAATATTAAAATGACCGTCGGACAGGTAATCCACCAGGCTTTGACAAAAATCATCGAGTGCCTTCTCGTTCAGGCGCATAAACGACTCTTTGCCAGGCTTAATGCCAACCAGATTGTAGTAGGCAACAAGAAGATGCTTGCGCACGTGTAGCCAGCGATCGACCAGATTATTACTACCTCCAACGCGCTCTGTCAGGCTTTCTAGCTGGTTTAGCATGTTTGACTCCGCAAGGTTAAGATTAAAAGCTGCCCACCCAAAAATGTAATGATAATGTTACCAACATGCCTGTGAAGCGAAGGTAGTGCAATAGATATGGATCGTATTATTGAAAAATTAGATCGCGGCTGGTGGATCGTCAGCCATGAACAAAAATTATGGTTGCCTGCCGGGGAATTACCACACGGTGAGGCAGGGAATTTCGATCTTGTGGGGCAACACGCACTGCAGATCGGCGAATGGCAGGGCGATCCTGTGTGGTTGATCCAACAACATCGCCGTCAGGATATGGGATCGGTTCGTCAGGTGATCGATCAGGATGTCGGCCTGTTTCAACTGGCGGGACGCGGTGTGCAACTGGCGGAATTTTATCGTTCACATAAGTTCTGTGGCTACTGTGGGCATACCATGCAGCCGAGCAAAACCGAGTGGGCAATGCTCTGTAGCCACTGCCGCGAGCGCTACTATCCACAGATTGCGCCGTGCATTATTGTCGCTATCCGGCGGGAAGACAGCATCCTGCTGGCGCAGCATACCCGTCACCGTAACGGAATACATACCGTGCTTGCCGGGTTCGTTGAAGTGGGCGAAACCCTGGAGCAGGCGGTGGCGCGTGAAGTGATGGAGGAGAGCGGGATCACGGTTAAAAATCTTCGCTATGTCACCTCGCAGCCGTGGCCATTCCCCATGTCATTGATGACCGCGTTCATGGCTGACTATGACGACGGTGAGATCGTGATTGACCCGAAAGAGCTGCTGAACGCCAGCTGGTATCGCTATGACGATCTGCCCTTGTTACCCCCAGCGGGAACGGTGGCGCGTCGGCTGATAGAAGATACCGTGGCAATGTGTCGGGCCGAGTATGAATGACGTGATACACTGAGGCCATGACGCTTAAGGAACTGCAACAATGACCGAACTGAAGAACGATCGTTATCTGCGTGCGCTGCTGCGCCAACCCGTTGATATCACCCCGGTATGGATGATGCGCCAGGCTGGCCGTTATCTGCCAGAGTACAAAGCCACCCGTGCTCAGGCCGGCGATTTTATGTCGCTGTGCAAAAATGCCGAGCTGGCTTGCGAAGTGACCCTCCAGCCGCTGCGCCGCTATCCGCTTGATGCTGCGATCCTCTTCTCGGATATTCTGACCATTCCGGATGCGATGGGCCTTGGCCTCTATTTCGAAACCGGTGAAGGTCCACGCTTCTCTTCTCCGATTAAAAACAGAGCCGACATCGATAACCTGCCCATCCCGGATCCGGAGCAAGAGCTGGGTTATGTGATGAACGCAGTGCGAACGATTCGTCGTGAGCTGAAGGGGGAAGTGCCCCTGATTGGCTTCTCCGGTAGCCCGTGGACGCTGGCGACCTACATGGTAGAAGGCGGTAGTAGCAAAGCCTTTACCCTGATCAAAAAGATGATGTATGCCGATCCGTTAGCCCTGCACGCACTGCTCGACAAGCTGGCGAAGAGCGTCACCCTCTATCTCAATGCGCAGATTAAAGCGGGTGCCCAGTCGGTGATGATTTTCGATACCTGGGGCGGCGTGCTTACCGGTCGTGACTACCAGCAATTCTCGCTCTATTACATGCACAAAATTGTGGATGGCCTGCTGCGTGAAAACGAAGGTCGTCGCGTACCAGTAACTCTGTTTACCAAGGGCGGCGGACAGTGGCTTGAAGCCATGGCGGAGACCGGTTGTGATGCGCTGGGCCTCGACTGGACCACCGATATCGCCGATGCGCGTCGTCGCGTGGGCGACAAAGTCGCGCTACAGGGCAATATGGATCCTTCCATGCTCTATGCGCCGGCTGCGCGTATTGAAGAAGAAGTGTCGACTATACTTTCTGGTTTCGGCCAGGGTGAAGGCCACGTCTTTAACCTCGGCCACGGTATTCATCAGGATGTACCGCCTGAGCATGCAGGCGTATTTGTGGAGGCGGTGCACCGGCTTTCTGCGCAGTATCATCTTTAAGGAGTGGTTATGGATCTCGCGTCGCTACGCGCTCAGCAAATTGAACTGGCCTCATCAGTGATCCGAGAGGATCGTCTGGATACGGATCCTCCGCAGTACATTGGCGGGGCAGATGTCGGATTTGAGCAGGGTGGCGAAGTGACGCGGGCGGCGATGGTGATACTGAAGTATCCGTCGTTAGAGCTGGTGGAGTACAAGGTTGCGCGTATTGCCACCACCATGCCCTATATTCCGGGCTTCCTCTCTTTTCGCGAATATCCCGCGCTGTTGGCAGCGTGGGAGCAACTCTCACAAAAACCTGACCTGCTGTTTGTTGATGGACATGGCATTTCCCACCCCCGTCGCTTAGGCGTCGCCAGCCATTTTGGCCTGCTGGTCGATGTCCCCACTATCGGGGTCGCGAAAAAGCGCCTGTGCGGTAAGTTTGAGCCGCTCTCTGCCGAACCGGGCGCCCTGGCACCGTTGATAGACAAAAACGAACAGCTGGCATGGGTCTGGCGCAGTAAAGCGCGCTGCAATCCGCTGTTTGTGGCAACCGGGCATCGGGTCAGTACCGATACCGCCCTGGCATGGGTACAGCGCTGCATGAAAGGCTACCGTCTGCCCGAGCCGACGCGCTGGGCGGATGCCGTGGCATCAGGCCGTCCGGCATTTGTTCGTTGGCAGGAAATTCAGCCCTGATTCAGGTACACTGCGGCTAATTTCCGATTAGAGATCTCATCATGTTACAAAACCCGATTCATCTGCGCCTTGAGAAGCTGGAGAGCTGGCAGCACGTCACCTTTATGGCCTGTCTTTGCGAGCGCATGTATCCCAACTACGCCGTGTTCTGCAAAGAGACGGCGTTTGGTGAGGGGCAGATCTATCGCCGCATCCTCGATCTGGTGTGGGAGACGCTGACGGTGAAAGATGCGAAGGTGAATTTCGACTCTCAGCTCGAGAAGCTGGAAGAGGCGATTCCTGCGGCAGACGACTACGAAGTCTATGGCGTCTATCCGGCGATTGATGCCTGCGTGGCATTAAGTGAACTGATTCACTCCCGCCTAAGTGGCGAAACGCTGGAGCATGCCATTGAGGTCAGTAAGGCCTCTATCACGACGGTTGCCATGCTGGAGATGACCCAGGAAGGGCGTGAAATGACCGACGAAGAGCTCAGAGCGAACCCGGCGGTTGAGCAAGAGTGGGACATTCAGTGGGAAATTTTCCGCCTGCTGGCAGAGTGCGAAGAACGCGACATTGAGCTGATTAAAGGTCTGCGCGCAGACTTGCGTGAGGCGGGTGAGAGTAATATTGGTATAAATATTAACCAGTGAGACAACAAAACGTGATTTAACGCCTGTTTTGTCATGCCTGCACTCTTCCCTTCTGCCCCCCGTCTGGTCTACATTTGGGGGGCGAAAATAAGTGGCTATCGGTGCGTGTATGCAGGAGAGTGCTTTTTTGGCATTTTCGTCGCACTCGATGCTTAGCAAGC
This sequence comes from Leclercia sp. UBA7405, assembly GCF_037152215.1. Lineage (NCBI taxonomy): Bacteria > Pseudomonadati > Pseudomonadota > Gammaproteobacteria > Enterobacterales > Enterobacteriaceae > Leclercia > Leclercia sp. UBA7405. The sequence goes on from NZ_JBBCMR010000010.1 coordinate 24,902, forward strand.
GATAAACACATTGAAAGGATAACTTATGAACAAGACTCAACTGATTGATGTAATTGCGGACAAAGCTGATCTGTCTAAAGTACAGGCTAAAGCTGCTCTGGAATCCACCCTGGCTGCAATTACTGAGTCTCTGAAAGAAGGCGATGCTGTACAACTGGTAGGTTTCGGTACCTTCAAAGTGAACCACCGCGCTGAGCGTACTGGCCGCAACCCGCAGACCGGTAAAGAGATCAAAATCGCCGCTGCAAACGTGCCGGCTTTTGTATCTGGTAAAGCACTGAAAGACGCAGTTAAGTAAGACGCGTGGCAGTGAACAGTTTTAACGAAGGGGCGGTTTCGCCCCTTTTGTCTGTCTGGCGCCAGGCCCTGGCTCTGGCAGGCGTGCTGTTGCTCTCTGCCTGTAGTCGCGACGCCTCTCTGCCGGCCTTTACCGCCAGCGGATATGCCGATAATCAGGGGGCAGTGCGTATCTGGCGTAAAGATTCAGACGACGACGTTCACCTGCTTTCCGCTTTCAGCCCCTGGCATAGTGGCAGTACCACAACCAGCGAATACCGCTGGCAAGGTGATACTCTCGCCCTTATCGAACTGAACATTTACAGCGCCACCCCGGAACATGTGCGGATACGTTTTGACGACCGCGGCGAGCTGAGCTTTATGCAGCACGAAACGGGGGGGCAAAAGCAGCAACTCTCCAGCGACCAAATCGCGCTCTACCGTTATCGTGCCGATCAAATCCGTCAGACCAGCGATGCGCTGCGTCAGGGGCGGGTTGTGCTGCGTCAGGGGCGCTGGCATAGCGATGGTACGGTGACAACCTGTGAGGGGCTAACGGTGAAGCCTGAACTGGAGTCCTGGGCCACCGAACATATTGAACGTCGTCAGCGTCACTCTTCTATGGAAGTCAGCATCGCGTGGCTTGAGGCGCCGGAAGGTTCTCAGCTTTTACTGGTGGCGAACGAAGATTTCTGTACCTGGCAGCCGACGGAAAAGAGTTTTTAAGTCCCCTCTCCCTTGAGGGAGAGGGTTAGGGTGAGGGGGAATTACTCCCCCTGCTCACGCGCAATCGCACGATAACCGATATCCTGACGGCTGAAGCTGCCGTTCCAGTGGATATCTGCCATCAGCGCATAGGCGCGCTTCTGTGCCTCAGCAACGGTGTGTCCGAGTGCGGTCGCGCACAGTACGCGGCCACCGTTGGTTAAGACACGATCGTCGTTTGCCAGCGTCGTGCCGGCGTGGAACACTTTCGCGCCATCTATCGCTTCCAGCGGCAGGCCGTGGATCTCGTCACCGGTGTTGTAACTCCCCGGATAACCGCCCGCCGCAATCACCACGCCCAGAGAGGCACGCTCGTCCCACTCAGAGGTTTGCTCATCGAGTTTGCCTTCGCAGGCTGCCAGGCAGAGTTCGACCAGGTCCGATTTCATGCGCAGCATGATGGGCTGGGTTTCCGGATCGCCAAAGCGGCAGTTGAACTCAATGACTTTCGGGTTGCCCTGCTTATCGATCATCAGGCCCGCGTACAGGAAACCGGTATAGATATTGCCTTCCGCCGCCATCCCTTTCACGGTAGGCCAGATGATGCGCTCCATGGTGCGCTGATGCACTTCGTCAGTGACCACAGGCGCAGGGGAGTAAGCGCCCATCCCACCGGTATTCGGGCCGGTGTCTGCGTTACCCACGCGCTTATGGTCCTGGCTGGTGGCCATAGGCAGCACATGCTCGCCATCAACCATCACGATAAAGCTCGCCTCTTCGCCGTCGAGGAACTCTTCGATGACGATACGATGGCCTGCGTCGCCAAAGGCGTTACCTGCCAGCATATCCTGTACGGCAGCTTCGGCTTCTTCGAGAGTCATCGCCACGATCACGCCTTTACCGGCGGCCAGGCCATCCGCCTTGATAACAATAGGGGCGCCTTTCTCACGCAGATAAGCCAGCGCGGGTTCGACTTCAGTAAAGTTCTGGTATTCCGCCGTCGGGATCTTATGCCGGGCAAGGAAATCTTTGGTGAAGGCTTTGGAGCCTTCCAGTTGAGCGGCGCCCTCGGTCGGGCCGAAGATTTTCAGGCCTGCCGCGCGGAAGGCGTCAACAACGCCAATTACCAGCGGCGCTTCCGGGCCGACGATGGTCAGATCGATCTTCTCGCTCTGAGCAAAGCTCAGCAGGGCGGGTATATCCGTCACACCAATCGCCACGTTCTGCAGCGTTGGCTCCAGCGCCGTGCCGGCATTGCCGGGGGCCACAAAAACGGTTTCGACCCGTGGAGACTGCGCGGCTTTCCATGCCAGGGCGTGCTCACGCCCGCCGTTACCAATTACTAATACTTTCATTGTCTGCTCCGGAAATTAATGACGGAAATGGCGCATGTCGGTGAAGATCATCGCGATGCCGTGCTCATCGGCTGCGGCAATCACTTCATCATCGCGGATAGAGCCGCCAGGCTGGATCACACAGGTGATGCCCACTGCAGCAGCCGCGTCGATACCATCACGGAACGGGAAGAAGGCGTCAGACGCCATGGCGGAGCCTTTTACTTCCAGACCTTCGTCGCCCGCTTTGATACCCGCAATTTTAGCGGAGTAGACGCGGCTCATCTGGCCTGCGCCTATGCCAATGGTCATGTTCTCTTTCGCATAGACGATGGCGTTGGATTTAACGAACTTGGCAACCTTCCAGCAGAACAGCGCATCACGCAGCTCTTGTTCGGTAGGTTGACGTTTGCTCACAACGCGCAGGTCTTTTTCGCTTACCATTCCGAGGTCACGATCTTGTACCAGCAGACCACCATTAACTCTTTTGAAATCAAGGGCCGGTACGCGCTCTGCCCATTGACCGCAAATCAGTACGCGCACGTTCTGTTTCGCGGCGGTAATTTTCAGCGCTTCTTCGGTGGCAGAAGGGGCGATGATCACTTCAACAAACTGGCGGGAGATAATGGCCTGTGCGGTTTCGGCGTCCAGCTCACGGTTAAAGGCAATGATGCCGCCAAACGCGGAGGTTGGGTCGGTTTTGTAAGCACGGTCGTAAGCATCCAGAATAGAGGTGCTTACCGCGACACCGCATGGGTTGGCGTGCTTCACAATCACGCAAGCTGGTTCGCTGAATTCTTTCACGCACTCCAGCGCGGCGTCAGTATCCGCGATGTTGTTGTAAGAGAGCGCCTTGCCCTGTACTTGTTGTGCGGTGGCAACAGAAGCTTCTTTTACTTCTTCTTCTATATAGAAGGCAGCCTGCTGGTGGCTATTCTCGCCATAGCGCATGTCCTGCTTCTTAATGAAGTTGAGATTCAGGGTGCGAGAGAAGCGGCCGGAAGGCTCGTTACTTTCACCATGATAGGCTGGCACCAGGCTACCGAAGTAGTTGGCAATCATACTGTCGTAGGCGGCAGTGTGTTCGAAGGCTTTAATCGCCAGGTCGAAGCGCGTCTCAAGATTCAGAGAGCCTTCGTTGGCATCCATCTCTTTAATAATGGCGTCGTAGTCGCTGCTCTTCACCACGATGGCCACATCTTTATGGTTCTTGGCAGCGGAGCGCACCATGGTTGGGCCGCCGATATCAATATTTTCTACCGCATCTTCCAGCGAGCAGCCTTCACGTGCAACGGTCTGGGCGAACGGGTACAGGTTAACGACAACCATGTCGATCGGCGCGATCCCGTGTTGTTCCATAATACCGTCGTCCTGACCGCGACGGCCCAGAATGCCGCCGTGAACTTTCGGGTGCAGGGTTTTGACGCGTCCGTCCATCATTTCGGGGAATCCGGTGTAATCGGAGACTTCGGTTACCGGCAGACCTTTATCTGCTAACAGGCGAGCGGTACCGCCAGTAGACAGCAGCTCTACACCACGTGCAGAAAGCGCCTGAGCGAATTCGACGATACCGGCTTTATCAGAAACACTGAGCAGAGCGCGGCGGACTGGACGACGTTGTTGCATGGTAAATCCCCTGGATTTCACGATTACAGAGAGCGTTAGGTGAATTTTCTTTAGAAAAACTCAGCTAACACACCTTGCGGGGCGTTTTATTTAGCGCGAGCATTTTAACGAAAACGTTTGCGCACCGCTCGTCATTTTTCACTTTTTCGCTGCATTGTGGATAAGTCTGTGTGTAATCAGGTATAAAGCGGGGTTTTGCTGGGGAATGCAGCAGTCAGTCATTTTTATGTCATTTTTCTATTGCGGCCTGCAAAGAACTCCCTATAATGCGCCTCCATCGACACGGCAGATGTGAATCACTTCACACAAACAGCCGGTTCGGTTGAAGAGAAAAAATCCTGAAATTCAGGGTTGACTCTGAAAGAGGAAAGCGTAATATACGCCACCTCGCAACGGTGAGCTGAAAGCCGCGTTGC
>NZ_JBBCMR010000011.1:0-26269 GCF_037152215.1 Leclercia sp. UBA7405
TCACCGTTGCGAGGTGGCGTATATTACGCTTTCCTCTTTCAGAGTCAACCCTGAATTTCAGGATTTTTTCTCTTCAACCGAACCGGCTGTTTGTGTGAAGTGATTCACATCCGCCGTGTCGATGGAGGCGCATTATAGGGATCCCAGTTTTTAGCACAAGCATTTTTTAGATCTTTTTTCCCGACTGCTGATTTTCCGTTCTTTTCGCTGAAATCCCGTCCGATTTGCTTAAATATTGACGAATTTTCCCTTGTTTCGATCCTCAAACACGATCAAAGTCAGCTTCAGCTCTTATAAGTCGAGGTGTATATGTCTGCGGTATTACGTTCCTATAAAGATCTTTTCCCCAAAACAGGGGAGCGCGTGATGATCGATAGCAGCAGTGTCGTGATCGGTGATGTGCGGCTGGGCGACGATGTCAGTATTTGGCCACTGGTTGCTATACGTGGCGATGTTAACTACGTCAGTATTGGTGCGCGCAGCAATATTCAGGATGGCAGTGTTCTTCATGTTACCCACAAATCCTCTTACAACCCTGAGGGAAATCCTCTGGTAATAGGGGAAAATGTCACGGTAGGCCATAAGGTCATGCTGCACGGCTGCACGATCGGCAACCGGGTTTTAGTCGGGATGGGTTCGATTTTGCTGGATGGTGTAATAGTAGAGGATGATGTCATGATCGGGGCCGGCAGCTTAGTTCCCCAAAATAAACGCCTCGAAAGCGGTTACCTCTATCTGGGAAGCCCGGTAAAACAGATACGGCCTCTTAAAGAGACCGAAATCGAAGGATTAAAGTATTCCGCAAACAACTATGTGAAATGGAAAGATGAGTATCTGGCTCAGGATAGCCAGACCCAGCCGTAATCATCTTCCTGTTGCTCGCGTATTAAATCGCTGGCCTCTTCTTCAAGATCCCAGCGATTCTCACGAAAGATCTCCAGCGGCGCAGATCCACCGAACCGTTTACGCAGGGTCTCGCCGCTTATTGCACAGCTTAACTGCATGCCATGCACTAATGCGGGAAAGCAAACAGCCTGTTTGATTTCATCCCATTCCTCACGATCGGGAAACTGGATCGCTTGATTCATGCCTGAAGCTCCTGTTTAAGTTGTTCAATAACAGGCTCCACGGCAGGAAGAACACCGTGCCAGAGCAGAACCGCATGAGCGGCCTGCCCCACCAGCATTCCTAAACCATCTGCGGCATGTTTTGCACCCTGCTGTTCACACCAGTTCAGAAACGGGGTTTTCCCCTTTTGATAAAACATGTCGTAGATAAAGGTATGTGGATTCACTATCGACGCTGCAATAGCGGGAACCTCGCCACCGATACCACTGGATGTGGCATTAATGATGAGATCAAATTCATGTCCGGCCAGATCATCGAGGGCGACTGCACTCACGCTGCCAGTATGGGCGAATAACGCGGCGAGCTTTTTCGCACGCGAATACGTACGATTAGTTATGGTTACTGCGCAATCCAATGACAATAGCGGTAGCAACACGCCGCGTGATGCGCCACCAGCACCAATCAACAAGATTCGGAAACCCGGTTTGATAAACGAAAGCCGTTCCAGATCGCTCAGTAAACCGATACCGTCAGTGTTATCACCCAATAAGCGCCCATCCTCCAGGCGCTTAAGAGTGTTGACCGCACCGGCAAGGGAAGCCCGCTCGGTAAGCTCGTCTGCACGGGCAAAAGCCTCTTCTTTAAAGGGTACGGTGATATTCGCTCCTCGCCCTCCCGCCGCGAAAAAGCTATTCAGTGTCGCGATAAAATCATCGACCGGCGCCAGCACGCGACCATACGGATGATCAATTTCTAACTGCCGCGCAAATTGCTGATGAATAAATGGCGACTTGCTGTGTGCAATCGGGTTTCCAAAAACGGCGTAGGTTTCCATCGTATTATCCCTGGCGAAAGCTTTCGCCGGTTAAAGCATCCCGGATCTCAGAAGGATTGGTGCGTCCGCCGGTTTCACCGATCAGCACAGGGAAATCGTCACCGAACTGTGCCAGCACTTCTTGTGACGTACGACATGGCGGAAGCCCGGTCAGATTGGCACTGGTTGAAACCAGAGGTTTACCGAAAGCTTCACATAACTCAACCACCAGCGGATGATTCGTCACGCGCACGGCCAGCGAATCAAAGCGCCCTGTTAACCAGCGCGGCGTTGAGGGTTTTGCCGGGAAGACAAATGTTACCGGGCCTGGCCAGGCAGCAAACACCGTGTCGCGCTGCTCTGGCGTCAAGGCAGAATCATCAATATAAGGCTTAAGCTGTTCGTAGCTGGCGGCGATTAGAATCAGCCCTTTTTCAACAGGCCTCTGCTTAAGTGCCAGCAGACGATTAACCGCTGCTTCGCTATCAGGATCGCACCCGACACCAAATACCGCTTCTGTTGGATAGGCGATGACTTCTTCTTTTTTTAATACTTCCACCGCATGGGAGACGGAAGTAGATGGCAGGCTATTCTTCACTTTTTTGATCCGCCGGTATCGGCTTTCCACATTGTTTATTGGCACAGAAATGTTTTACACCCTGGGCCGTTTTTTTCTCAATAAGTAGTGGGTAGTGACACTCAGGGCAGGTTCCCGCTACCGGTTTAAAGTTAATAACGAACTGGCATTCTGGATAGCGATCGCAGGAGTGAAAGGTTTTACCATAACGCGAACGCCGCTGTACCAGATGACCGCTATGGCATTGCGGACAAACGACTGTCGTTTCATCCGGTTTATCGATTTGCTCGGTATGCGTGCATTCAGGATAACGGCAACATCCGATAAACATGCCAAAGCGCCCTTGACGCAGGGCCAGATCGCTGCCACACGCAGGACATGACTGCCCCTCCAGAATTTTAACGATATGCCCGTCCGCCTGACTCTTCAGGGGACGGACGTAATCACATTCTGGATAGTGTGAACAACCGAGAAACGGACCGTGTTTCCCGGACCGAATGACTAACTCAGCCCCGCACTGTGGGCAGGGCTCATTATTACGCACTGTAAAAAGTGCTGATTTGGCCATAACAACTCTTGGTGCTGCATAGTGAATTAATGCAGCATACCTTCATTCACTTCAAAGAGTAATTCTTCCATTTGCTGATAGGCGTTTTCACAGCCGGGAATGTTAAACAGAACCATCAGGATGACCCACTTCAGGTCTTCGAGTTCAAATTCTGCTGTATCCAGCGCCATGACGCGCTCTATCACCATCTCTCGTGTTTCGAGGTTTAGCACCTGAATCTGTTCCAGGAATAAGATAAATCCCCGGCAACTGGCATCCAGCCTTTCACACTCTTCAGCCGTATAGATGCGTACTGATAACGGATCGGACGCGAGCTGCATCGGCTCGGCAAGTCCTTCCTGATAATCAGCCAGTTTTTCAAGCCACAGTAAGGCGTTATAGATATCTTCCCGCTCAAAACCAGCATCGGTAAGATCCCGCGTCAGACGATCCTGATCCACGCGCGTTTCAGCTTCGTTATGGATGTAAGTCTCAAACAAATACATCAGTACGTCGAACATGGCATGCCCTCCTTAATCGGACATAGCCGCCGGGTACAGCTGCGATCCACCCTGCTAACTCCAGTTCAAGTAGCTGTGCTACCGTTACTGGCACAGGTTGGCCGGCACGTTCAGCGACAACGTCAACAGGTGTTACCTCATCTCCTACGTTAGCCAGGAGCTCAGGAAATGGCAATGCCACGTCCTCCTGATCTGATGAATAAAGTGCCATTTCCGGCTGATTCGACAACCACGTTAGCCCATATCGCAAACTTTCTACTATTTCTTCGGGGGCTGTCACCGGTGTCGCCCCCTGCTTTATCAACCAGTGTGTGCCTTCGCTACCAGGGCTTCCTACCGCGCCCGGTAAGGCAAAGACGTCTCGCCCCTGTTCAAGTGCGCATTTGGCAGTGACCAGGGACCCGCTCCGCAGCATGGCCTCAACCACGAAAACGCCCCGACTCAGGCCGCTAATAATGCGGTTTCGTTGCGGAAAATTACCAGGCCAGGGTCGTGTTGCAAGTGAAAACTCCGATATCACTGCCCCGCCGTTGCTCACGATATTTGCTGCCAGCGACGCATGCCTGCGAGGATAAATACTGGACAAACCATTGCCCAGTACCGCTACAGTTTTCCCCTGCGCCGCCAGTGCCGCACGATGGGCGATGCCATCGATGCCACACGCCAAACCGCTGGTAATGGTCAGCCCCGCCCGTACCAGCACTTCGCAGAAGAGCGAGCCCCAGCGCTGCCCGTACCAGGAGTGCGCACGACTGCCCACCACAGCAAGCTGATCAGAGCTTAGTATGGCGGGCTCGCCCATAACAAACAGCGCACCGGGGAAGTCGCTTATTGCGCGCAGCTGCACAGGATAAAGCGGACTATCAGCACAAACTAAATGATGGTCTGGTTCGTCAAGCCAGCGCAGGCTGCTTTCGATAACGTGTGGTGCACAGGCAAAGAATTTTTCCGTTTGCTTTTGAGTCAGACCCAACGTGAGAAGCATCGCAGTATCAATGTGACCTTCCTGCTGCAATCGCTGCACTAACAGCACCATCCTTTCGCCGTAAAGTTCGCCGATATCGATCAGGCGTAACCATATCTCTGTAGAAGTCATCCTTTCCCTTGCCATAAGCCGCCTCAGCAATCTTTGCGATTGGTCAGTGATGCTGTCAATCGGAGGGGGATTTGTCTAGAATAGAGCTATTAATCTCTATCAACTCCTGAACACGACTCTGGAAATTTATGGCAGTCTTGCAAGTGTTACATATCCCGGACGAGCGCCTTCGCAAAGTCGCCGAGCCGGTCAAAGAAGTGAATGCAGAAACGCAACGTATCATTGATGATATGTTCGATACGATGTATGCCGAAGAAGGTATCGGCCTCGCGGCCACGCAGGTCGATATTCATCAGCGTATTATCGTTATCGATGTGTCCGAAAATCGCGAAGAGCGCCTGGTATTGATCAACCCGGAATTGCTGGAAAAAAGCGGCGAAACCGGTATTGAAGAGGGTTGCCTCTCAATTCCAGAACAGCGCGCTCTGGTACCACGTGCGGAAAAAGTCAAAATCCGCGCCCTCGATCGCGACGGCAAGTCGTTCGAACTGGAAGCCGATGGTCTGCTGGCCATCTGCATTCAGCATGAAATGGATCACCTGGTCGGTAAACTCTTTATCGATTATCTGTCTCCGTTGAAGCAGCAGCGCATTCGTCAGAAAGTAGAAAAACTGGATCGTCTGCGCACTCGCGCTTAAAGCATTTCTGGATACAAGGAATAACGTGTCTACATCACTACGTATCATATTCGCGGGTACTCCTGACTTCGCAGCGCGTCATCTGGACGCGCTGTTGTCTTCTGGCCATCAGGTTGTTGGGGTGTTCACCCAGCCCGATCGTCCGGCGGGCCGTGGCAAAAAATTGACGCCTGGTCCGGTGAAGGTTCTGGCTGATGAGCATAATATTCCAGTATTTCAACCCGTCTCATTACGCCCGCAGGAAAACCAGCAGCTGGTTGCCGATCTCAACGCAGATGTGATGGTGGTAGTCGCCTACGGCCTTATTTTGCCGAAAGCAGTACTGGATATGCCTCGCCTGGGCTGTATCAACGTGCACGGCTCGCTGCTTCCGCGCTGGCGGGGTGCGGCGCCTATTCAGCGTGCGCTTTGGGCGGGTGATGTTGAAACGGGTGTCACCATCATGCAGATGGACGTTGGTCTGGATACCGGAGACATGCTGTATAAGCTCGCTTGCCCCATTACTGCGGAAGATACTAGCGCCACGCTGTATGACAAGCTGGCTGAGCTTGGCCCGCAGGGACTTATCGATACGCTGAAACAGCTGGCCGATAACAGTGCGATGCCGGAAGTTCAGGATGAAACGCTGGTCACCTATGCCGAAAAGCTCAGCAAAGAGGAGGCGCGTATCGACTGGTCTCTCTCTGCAGCTCAGCTTGAACGCTGTATCCGTTCGTTTAATCCGTGGCCGATGAGCTGGCTGGAGATCGATGGTCAGCCTGTTAAAGTCTGGCGAGCGTCGGTCATTGCCAGTGAGGCTAATGCCCAACCCGGTACCATTTTAAGTGCCAGTAAACAGGGTATTCAGGTCGCGACGGCTGAGGGGATCCTTAACCTGGAATCCCTACAACCTGCCGGTAAAAAAGCCATGAGCGCGCAGGATATTCTTAACTCCCGCCGCGAATGGTTTATTCCTGGCTCGCATCTCGCCTGAACATATCTCTATTAAGGCCCGGAGTTTCCGGGCATTTTTATTTTTGTACATATGAAAAAACAAAACTTACGTAGCCTGGCAGCCCAGGCCATTGAACAGGTGGTCGAACAAGGTCAGTCACTGAGCAATGTGCTGCCACCTCTTCAACAAAAAGTTTCCGACAAAGACAAAGCCCTGCTTCAGGAGCTCTGTTTTGGCGTACTACGTACACTGCCGCAGCTGGAATGGCTTATCACTAAGCTTATGGCTCGTCCTATGGCGGGGAAACAGCGCACCATCCACTACTTGATTATGGTTGGCTTCTATCAGCTGCTTCATACCCGTATTCCGCCACACGCCGCGCTGGCAGAAACGGTGGAAGGGGCTGTCGCAATCAAGCGCCCACAGCTCAAAGGATTGATCAATGGCGTGCTGCGTCAATTCCAGCGCCAGCAAGATGAACTCCTGGAAGAATTTTCCCGCACTGAGAAACGTTTTTTACATCCAGACTGGTTCCTGAAACGCCTGCAAAAAGCCTGGCCACAGCAATGGGAAGCCATTGTTGAAGCAAATAATCAGCGTCCGCCTATGTGGCTGCGTGTCAATCGCAACCATCACTCCCGGGATGAATGGCTGAAGTTGCTTGAAGAGGCCGGAATGAGCGCATACACCCATCCCGATTATCCCGATGCTGTCCGTCTGGCCTCGCCTGCGCCGGTACATGCCCTTCCGGGATTTGATGAGGGATGGGTAACCGTGCAGGATGCCTCTGCACAAGGCTGTATGACCTGGCTTACCCCGCAGAACGGAGAACGTATTCTGGATCTCTGTGCAGCTCCTGGCGGTAAAACAACCCATATTCTGGAAGTTGCGCCACAGGCAAGCGTACTGGCCGTCGATGTTGACGAGCAACGTCTTTCCCGCGTTTACGATAATCTTAAACGCTTGGGTATGAAGGCCGAAGTTAAACAGGGCGACGGACGCACACCTGCGCAATGGTGTGAGGATGCGCAATTTGACCGCATTCTGCTGGACGCCCCTTGCTCTGCTACCGGTGTGATCCGACGTCATCCCGATATCAAATGGCTGCGCCGCGATCGCGATATCAAAGAGCTGGCACAATTGCAGGCAGAAATTCTGGATGCTATCTGGCCTCATTTAAAAACTGGCGGTACGCTGGTTTACGCAACCTGCTCAGTGTTGCCTGAAGAGAATAGCCTGCAGATTTCCTCTTTCCTGAAGCGCACGCCAAACGCTCGTCTGGCGCTAACTGGCACGCCCGAGCAGCCTGGGAAGCAAAACTTCCCTGGCGCTGAAGAAGGCGACGGCTTCTTTTACGCTAAGCTAATCAAAGAGTGATGTTGAAAACGAGTCGAGAGATATGAAGATAATCATTCTGGGCGCGGGGCAGGTTGGCGGCACGCTGGCTGAGAACCTGGTCGGTGAGAACAACGACATCACTATTGTCGATACCAATGGCGATCGCCTGCGCGGACTTCAGGATAAGTTTGACCTGCGTGTTGTACAGGGTCATGGATCTCATCCCCGTGTACTGCGTGAAGCAGGTGCCGATGACGCGGATATGCTGGTTGCCGTGACCAGCTCTGACGAAACCAATATGGTCGCCTGCCAGGTCGCTTATTCCCTCTTCAATACGCCAAATCGTATCGCACGTATCCGCTCACCAGATTATGTACGGGACGCGGATAAGCTTTTCAGCTCCGATGCCGTTCCTATCGATCACCTTATCGCACCTGAACAGTTGGTTATCGACAGCATCTACCGCCTGATTGAGTATCCCGGCGCACTGCAGGTGGTTAACTTTGCTGAGGGCAAAGTGAGTCTTGCGGTGGTGAAAGCTTATTACGGCGGGCCGCTCATTGGTAACGCACTGTCCACCATGCGCGAACATATGCCGCACATTGATACGCGCGTTGCCGCTATTTTCCGCCATGACCGCCCTATTCGTCCGCAAGGCTCCACGATCGTTGAGGCGGGTGATGAGGTATTCTTTATTGCCGCATCTCAACATATTCGTGCGGTAATGAGTGAACTTCAGCGACTGGAAAAACCGTACAAGCGCATCATGCTGGTAGGTGGCGGTAACATTGGTGCCGGTCTGGCGCGTCAACTCGAGAAAGATTACAGCGTCAAACTGATCGAGCGCGATCAACAACGCGCTTCAGAGCTGGCGGAGAAACTGCAAAACACTATCGTTTTTTACGGTGATGCCTCGGATCAAGAGCTGCTGGCAGAAGAGCATATTGATCAGGTTGATCTCTTTATTGCTGTAACAAATGACGACGAAGCCAACATCATGTCAGCGATGTTAGCGAAACGGATGGGCGCCAAAAAGGTAATGGTGTTGATTCAACGTCGCGCTTATGTCGACCTGGTGCAGGGCAGTGTCATCGACATAGCTATCTCTCCGCAACAGGCAACCATCTCAGCCTTACTCAGCCATGTGCGTAAAGCGGATATTGTTGGTGTGTCGTCCTTGCGTCGTGGGGTTGCAGAAGCGATCGAAGCTGTGGCACACGGTGACGAGACAACCTCACGCGTAGTTGGACGTACTATCGACGAAATCAAGCTTCCTCCGGGTACCATCATCGGTGCGGTGGTCCGCGGGAATGATGTCATGATTGCCAATGATAATTTACGCATTGAGCAAGGCGACCATGTCATTATGTTCCTGACGGATAAAAAGTTTATTACCGACGTCGAAAGATTATTCCAGCCAAGTCCTTTCTTCCTGTAATCTCAGAAAGGTGCTGTTATTAGCACCTTTTTTATTTAACCCGTTAATATGTATGGCTTATATTTCTGTGACGCGCCTCTCTCTTAAATGGCAATTCGCTAATGATTTGTTAAACTTAAATCCGTCAGCTGGCACAAGGAGAAGATAATGAGTTTTATTAAAGAATTTCGCGAATTTGCGATGCGCGGGAATGTAGTGGATTTGGCTGTGGGTGTGATCATTGGTGCAGCGTTCGGTAAGATCGTTTCGTCTCTGGTTGCCGATATTATCATGCCCCCGCTGGGGCTGCTAATTGGTGGAATCGACTTTAAACAATTCGCAATAACATTGCGCGAAGCCCAGGGCGATATTCCAGCAGTGGTGATGCACTACGGCGTCTTCATTCAGAATGTTTTTGATTTTGTGATTGTTGCATTCGCCATTTTCATGGCCATCAAGCTTATTAACAGACTGAATCGCAAGAAGAAAGAAGAACCGGCTGCACCGCCAGCGCCGACAAAAGAAGAAGTATTGCTTACTGAGATTCGTGATTTACTGAAACAGCAGAATAATCGCCCCTGATTAAGCCAGAAGGCCAGTGGTAAACAAGCTATCTGCTTGCTTGCCACTGGCCTCCCAGTTACCTCGTTTTGCATGTTTGGCTTTCCGTAAAAAACTTCCCTTCCCTTTTTTATTCTTCTCAACGCGCTGCCTAAACAGGGGATCATGCAGTAGTGCCTCGATCGCGTTATTATTAATTTGCCCTTTCGTATGCTGATAACGGCTCATAATGACTCCAGTTGGTGTGTATTTCGGCGCGAGTGTAGATCCAGCCGCTGGTAAAATCAACAGCCTTTCGGATCGCCGCTCGACCCCTGTTCCAGGGTTTCAAGGATAGAACAATATACGCTGCTGTGTGAGGTGCCACAACATGCGTCGTTCAGACGCTGTAGCGATAAGCGCATCGTTTGCAGTTCTTGAATACGGGCTTCGACTTCATTCAGCCTCGCCTGAACAATACTTTTTGACTCCTGACACGTATGGTGCTGTGGATCAATACGGATCGAGAGTAATTCGCGGATCGACTCAAGAGAAAAATCGAGTTGTCGCGCATGGCGGATAAACTTCAGACGCTGAAGGTCATCTTCAGTATATAAACGAAAGCCGCCTTCTGTTCGCAGACCGTGGTCCATCATCTTCTGCTTTTCATAATAGCGAATGGTATCTGGGGTCACCTCTGCCAATTTGGCAATTTCACCGATGCGATACATGATCATCTCTCTTTGAATTTCTGTTGGAACCTGGCGCCATATTCACCCTGTAGAAAATCCGTCTTTATCCCCGCCTGCTGTAATTTTATCTCAAGTAAAGCAAGACGTTTAGCCAGACTGTGATAGTTGGGATCATCTTCCCTGACAGCGTGAATGAGGTTAAGCAGTTCGACGGCCTCTTTTCGTTGCTCCAGTTCGGGGGGAAGACAGCCGGCGTTCTTTAACAACCGGTAGGCGGACCGAAGTTCAGGTGGAACATGAGAATTATCATCCATAACGAGCGCAGCACCGCTGCCGGGAAGATTGTCGAACTCACCCTTACGTTGGGCTTCAAGAATGTGTCGTTCTGCCCACTGGTCGAGTAACCACATAGCAAAACTCCGGAGAGCGCAAAAAAGATACGTCTATTGTAGGTAAGACGAGATTAGCAGGATATAAAAAAACCCGCCGAGGCGGGTTTTTTTACGTTACTGCAGATTACTCTGCAGCAGCTTCTGCTTTCTCTGAACGATCAACCAGCTCGATGTAAGCCATCGGCGCGTTGTCGCCTGCACGGAAACCACACTTCAGAATGCGAGTGTAACCACCGGCACGGCTCGCGAAACGCGGGCCCAGTTCGTTAAACAGTTTTGCCACGATCTCGTTATCACGAGTACGGGCGAATGCCAGACGACGATTAGCAACGCTGTCAGTCTTGGCAAGAGTAATCAGCGGCTCAACTACGCGACGCAGTTCTTTCGCTTTAGGCAGGGTCGTCTTGATGATCTCATGACGAACCAGTGAACCTGCCATGTTGCGGAACATAGCCTGGCGATGGCTGCTGTTGCGGTTCAGTTGACGACCACTCTTACGATGGCGCATGACCTTATCCTTCTCAGTAAAACCTTAACCTGTGATCCGGTTACTCGTCAGCAATGCTTGCCGGTGGCCAGTTTTCCAGGCGCATGCCCAGAGACAGTCCACGGGAGGCCAGCACGTCTTTAATCTCGGTAAGAGATTTTTTACCCAGGTTCGGCGTTTTCAGCAACTCAACCTCGGTACGCTGTACCAGATCACCGATATAGTGGATAGCTTCTGCCTTGAGGCAGTTAGCAGAGCGGACAGTCAACTCGAGATCGTCAACAGGGCGCAGCAGGATCGGATCGAATTCTGGTTTCTCTTCTTTCACTTCCGGCTGACGTACATCACGTAAGTCAACGAAAGCTTCCAGTTGTTCTGCCAGGATGGTTGCCGCACGACGAATCGCCTCTTCAGGATCGATTGTGCCGTTGGTTTCCATTTCGATGACCAGCTTGTCCAGGTCGGTACGCTGTTCTACACGCGCTGCTTCAACATTGTAGGCAATACGCTCTACAGGGCTGTAGCATGCGTCGACCAGCAGACGGCCGATTGGGCGCTCATCTTCTTCCGAATGAATTCGGGCAGAAGCCGGCACATAACCACGACCGCGCTGAACTTTGATACGCATGCTAATAGCCGCGTTCTCATCGGTCAGGTGGCAGATCACGTGCTGCGGCTTGACGATTTCAACATCACCGTCATGGGTGATGTCGGCTGCAGTCACAGGGCCAATGCCAGATTTATTCAGAGTAAGAATAACTTCATCTTTACCCTGAACTCTCACCGCCAGCCCTTTCAGGTTGAGCAGGATTTCAAGGATATCTTCCTGAACGCCTTCTTTGGTGCTGTACTCATGAAGTACACCATCAATCTCAACCTCGGTCACCGCGCAACCCGGCATCGATGAGAGCAGAATACGGCGCAGTGCGTTACCCAAAGTGTGGCCAAAGCCACGCTCTAAAGGCTCAAGGGTCACCTTGGCGTGCGTCGAACTCACTTGCTCGATATCTACCAGGCGCGGTTTTAGAAACTCTGTCACAGAACCCTGCATTGTGTCCTCTCTTTGGTACTAAGCTTTACTTGGAGTAAAGCTCGACGATCAGGTGTTCGTTAATGTCCGCAGACAGATCAGAACGTTCCGGCTGACGCTTGAACGTACCTTCCATCTTGCCAGCATCAACTTCCAGCCAGGTTGGCTTTTCACGCTGCTCAGCCAGCTCCAGAGCGGCTTTCACGCGAGATTGCTTTTTCGCTTTCTCACGAATGCTAACAACGTCATTCGCTTTAACCTGATAAGAAGCGATGTTAACAACACGACCGTTTACCATGATTGCTTTATGGCTAACCAGCTGGCGTGATTCAGCGCGAGTAGCACCGAAGCCCATACGGTATACAACGTTGTCCAGACGACCTTCCAGCAGAGCCAACAGGTTTTCACCGGTGTTGCCTTTCAGACGTGCTGCTTCTTTATAGTAGTTACGGAACTGACGCTCCAGCACACCGTACATACGGCGAACTTTTTGCTTTTCACGCAACTGCACACCATAGTCAGACAGACGCGGTTTACGCGCACCGTGCTGACCAGGAGCTTGTTCAATTTTACACTTGGTATCGATCGCGCGAACGCCAGACTTAAGGAATAAGTCGGTGCCCTCACGACGGCTCAGCTTGAGCTTAGGACCCAAATATCTTGCCATTTTCTATCTCCAACTAACCTAAAAAACGAGCGTTATACGCGACGTTTTTTCGGCGGACGACAACCGTTATGAGGGATCGGAGTCACATCAGTAATATTCGTGATGCGGAAACCAGCGGCGTTCAGAGCGCGAACAGTAGATTCACGACCCGGACCCGGACCTTTAACCATAACTTCCAGATTCTTGATGCCGTATTCTTTTACGGCTTCTGCGCAACGCTCTGCTGCAACCTGAGCTGCGAACGGAGTGGATTTGCGAGAACCACGGAAACCGGAACCACCGGCTGTTGCCCAACCCAATGCGTTACCCTGACGATCAGTAATAGTAACGATGGTGTTGTTGAAAGAAGCATGGATATGAGCCACGCCGTCAGAGACTTGTTTTCTTACACGTTTACGTGCACGAACTGGTGCCTTTGCCATTATTCAATCACCCCGATTATTTCTTGATCGGTTTGCGCGGACCCTTACGGGTACGTGCGTTGGTCTTAGTACGCTGACCGCGCACTGGCAGACCACGACGATGACGCAAACCGCGATAGCAACCAAGATCCATCAGGCGCTTGATGCTCATGCTAATTTCACGGCGCAGATCACCTTCAACGACAAATTTGGCAACTTCGTCACGCAGCGTGTCGATTTGTTCTTCAGACAGCTCACTGATCTTAACATCTTCAGCGATACCCGCTGCAGCCAGAATGGCTTTGGAACGGGTCTTGCCGACGCCGTAGATCGAAGTTAATGCGATCACAGCATGTTTCTGATCAGGAATGTTAATGCCTGCTATACGGGCCACTATGCACTCCTACTATTTAATATGTACGCACCATGCTGAAAAGCCCGTTTTCAGGATACTCAAATGGAAACGTACAGACATACAAAAGATTGGCTGGCTAATCTAGCCAGCTCAACCCAACTTTGCAAGAAAAATATGCGAAATAATCAGCCTTGGCGCTGTTTATGCTTCGGCTCGGCACTGCAAATCACACGGATGACACCATCACGCTTAACGATTTTGCAGTTACGGCATAATTTCTTGACGGAAGCACGAACTTTCATTTTTACTCTCCGTAACTTCTCAGGCGACCATTTAGCGGCCGTAGCCTTTCAGGTTCGCCTTCTTCAATGCAGACTCGTACTGACTCGACATCATCAGAGTTTGCACTTGAGCCATAAAGTCCATAATCACGACAACAACGATAAGCAGTGAGGTCCCACCGAAGTAGAACGGTACTTTCATTGCATCACGCATGAACTCCGGGATCAGGCAGATAAAAGTAATATAAAGCGCACCAACCAAAGTCAGGCGAGTCATTACTTTATCGATATACTTCGCCGTTTGCTCTCCCGGACGAATTCCTGGTACAAATGCACCGGACTTCTTCAGGTTATCTGCTGTTTCACGCGGGTTGAAGACCAACGCCGTGTAGAAGAAACAGAAGAAGATGATCGCAGACGCATAGAGTAACACATAAAGCGGTTGCCCAGGCTGCAAATACAGCGAAATTGTTGTCAGCCAGTTCCAACCAGTACCGCCCCCGAACCATGACGTGATGGTAGCCGGGAACAGAATAATACTGGAAGCGAAGATCGCCGGGATAACCCCTGCCATATTCACTTTCAGCGGTAAATGTGTGCTCTGTGCAGCATAGACACGACGACCTTGCTGACGTTTTGCGTAGTTTACCACAATGCGGCGTTGACCACGTTCAACGAATACAACAAAGAACGTCACTGCAAATACTAATACTGCAACCAACAGCAACAAGAGGAAGTGCAGGTCGCCTTGACGCGCTTGCTCGATAGTATGGGCAATGGCTGGCGGGAGTCCCGCAACGATACCAGCGAAGATAATGATTGAGATACCGTTTCCGATACCACGCTCAGTAATCTGTTCGCCGAGCCACATCAGGAACATAGTTCCTGAGACCAGACTAACAACAGCGGTGAAATAGAATGCAAAGCCTGGGTTAATAACCAGGCCCTGCATACCAGGCATATTCGGTAAACCGGTAGCAATACCGATTGACTGGAATATTGCCAGCACCAGAGTGCCGTAACGGGTGTACTGGCTGATCTTACGACGACCAGACTCCCCTTCTTTCTTCAGTTCTGCCAGGGTCGGATGAACGACCGTCAGCAGCTGGATAATAATCGATGCCGAAATATACGGCATGATACCCAGAGCGAAGATAGAAGCTCGGCTGAGAGCACCACCAGAGAACATGTTAAACATTTCAATGATGGTGCCTCGCTGTTGCTCAAGCAGTTTGGCAAGTACAGCGGCATCAATACCAGGGATCGGAATAAAAGAGCCAATACGGAAAACGATCAGCGCACCTACAACAAACAAAAGTCTGCGTTTCAGCTCGCCAAGCCCACCTTTGGCACTTTGAAAATCTAATCCCGGTTGTTTAGCCATCTGCTACTTATTCCTCGATTTTACCGCCAGCAGCTTCGATAGCAGCACGAGCGCCTTTAGTAACACGCAGGCCACGAACAGTTACCGGAGTAGAAACTTCACCAGCCAGGATCACTTTCGCGAACTCGATCTGGATACCGATAATGTTTGCTGCTTTCAGCGTGTTCAGGTCAACGACGCCGCCTTCAACTTTCGCCAGGTCAGACAGACGGATTTCCGCTGTGATCGCTGCTTTGCGAGAAGTGAAGCCGAATTTCGGCAGACGACGGTACAGTGGCATCTGGCCACCCTCGAAACCGCGACGTACGCCACCGCCAGAACGAGAGTTCTGACCTTTGTGACCACGACCACCGGTTTTACCGAGGCCAGAACCGATACCACGACCCAGGCGTTTACCCGCCTTTTTAGAGCCTTCGGCTGGAGACAGAGTATTTAAACGCATCTCTTACTCCTCAACTTTAACCATGAAGTAAACCGCGTTGACCATACCACGTACAGCAGGAGTATCCTCGCGCTCAACGGTATGACCAATACGACGCAGACCCAGGCCAAGCAGCGTTGCCTTGTGTTTCGGCAGACGTCCGATTGCACTGCGGGTTTGAGTGATTTTAATAGTCTTTGCCATGGTCAATTACCCCAGAATTTCTTCAACGGATTTACCACGCTTGGCAGCGACCATTTCTGGAGATTTCATATTTTCCAGGCCATCAATAGTTGCACGAACCACGTTGATCGGGTTGGTGGAACCATATGCTTTAGCCAGAACGTTATGAACCCCAGCGACTTCCAGAACGGCACGCATTGCACCACCGGCGATGATACCGGTACCTTCTGAAGCCGGCTGCATGAAGACACGAGAACCCGTGTGAGTACCCTTAACTGGGTGCTGCAGGGTGCCGTGGTTCAGCGCGACGTTAATCATATTGCGACGGGCTTTTTCCATCGCTTTCTGGATCGCTGCTGGAACTTCACGCGCTTTACCGTAACCAAAACCAACGCGACCATTACCATCACCAACTACAGTCAGAGCTGTGAAGGAGAAAATACGGCCACCTTTTACGGTTTTGGATACGCGGTTAACCGCGATCAGCTTTTCCTGCAGTTCGCCAGCCTGTTTTTCGATGTGAGCCATCTTACACCTCTACCTTAGAACTGAAGGCCAGCTTCACGGGCAGCATCTGCCAGTGCCTGGACACGACCATGATATTGGAACCCGGAACGGTCAAAGGACACGTTAGTGATACCTTTTTCCAGAGCGCGTTCAGCAACAGCTTTACCTACAGCTGCAGCAGCGTCTTTGTTACCGGTGTACTTCAATTGTTCAGTAATAGCTTTTTCTACAGTAGAAGCAGCTACCAGAACTTCAGAACCGTTCGGTGCAATTACCTGTGCGTAAATATGACGCGGGGTACGATGTACCACCAGGCGAGTTGCACCCAGCTCTTTGAGCTTGCGGCGTGCGCGGGTCGCACGACGGATACGAGCAGATTTCTTATCCATAGTGTTACCTTACTTCTTCTTAGCCTCTTTGGTACGCACGACTTCGTCGGCGTAACGAACACCCTTGCCTTTATAAGGCTCAGGACGACGGTAGGCGCGCAGATCTGCTGCAACCTGGCCAATCAGCTGTTTATCAGCGCCTTTCAGCACGATTTCAGTCTGAGTCGGACATTCTGCAGTGATACCTGCCGGCAGCTGATGTTCAACAGGGTGTGAGAAGCCCAGAGACAGGCCTACTGCATTCCCTTTGATCGCTGCACGGTAACCTACACCAACCAGCTGAAGCTTTTTAGTGAAGCCTTCGGTAACACCAACAACCATTGAGTTCAGCAGGGCACGCGCGGTACCAGCCTGAGCCCAGCCATCAACGTAACCAGTACGTGGGCCGAAAGTCAGAGCGTTGTCTGCATGATTAACTTCAACAGCATCGTTGAGGGTACGAGTCAGCTCGCCATTTTTACCTTTGATCGTAATAACCTGACCGTTGATTTTTACATCAACGCCGGCAGGAATAACGACCGGTGCTTTAGCAACACGAGACATTTTTTCCTCCGATTAGGCTACGTAGCAGATAATTTCGCCACCAAGACCAGCCTGGCGCGCTGCACGATCAGTCATAACACCTTTAGAGGTAGAAACAACTGCGATACCCATGCCGGCCATAACTTTTGGCAGCTCATCTTTTTTCTTATAGATGCGCAGACCTGGGCGGCTGACACGCTGAATGCTTTCTACAACAGCTTTACCCTGGAAATACTTAAGAGTAAGTTCCAGTTCCGGCTTGGTGTCGCCTTCAACTTTAAAATCTTCGATAAAACCTTCTTCCTTCAGCACGTTGGCAATTGCCACTTTCAGCTTGGCGGAAGGCATGGTGACCGCAACTTTGTTCGCGGCCTGACCGTTACGGATACGGGTCAGCATATCCGCGATCGGATCTTGCATGCTCATCTGTCTTTACTCCCGTGATTCAATTGGTAATTACCAGCTAGCCTTTTTCAAGCCTGGTACTTCACCGCGCATGGCGGCTTCACGCAGTTTGATACGGCTCAACCCGAACTTGCCCACAAAACCATGTGGACGACCTGTTTGACGACAGCGGTTACGCTGACGAGACGGGCTGGAATCACGCGGCAGAGACTGCAGCTTGAGAACAGCATTCCAACGATCTTCGTCGGAAGCGTTCACATCAGAAATGATCGCTTTCAGTTCAGCGCGTTTAGCGAAGAATTTATCAGCTAAAGCTACGCGCTTTACTTCGCGTGCTTTCATTGATTGCTTAGCCATTCAGTAACCCTACCTTACTTGCGGAACGGGAAGTCAAAGGCAGCCAGCAGAGCACGGCCTTCTTCATCAGAGTTCGCAGTAGTGGTGATGGTAATATCCAAACCACGCACGCGATCGACTTTATCGTAGTCAATCTCTGGGAAGATGATCTGCTCACGGACACCCATGCTGTAGTTGCCACGACCGTCGAAAGACTTAGCGGACAAGCCACGGAAGTCACGGATACGTGGTACAGCAATAGAGATCAGGCGCTCAAGGAACTCCCACATGCGTTCGCCACGCAGAGTTACTTTACAGCCGATCGGATAGCCCTGACGGATTTTGAAGCCTGCAACTGATTTGCGTGCTTTGGTGATCAACGGCTTTTGACCGGAGATAGCTGTCAGGTCAGCTGCTGCGTTATCCAGCAGTTTCTTGTCAGCGATCGCTTCACCAACACCCATGTTCAGGGTGATCTTCTCGACCCGAGGGACTTGCATGACAGAATTGTAGTTAAACTCAGTCATGAGTTTGTTAACTACTTCGTCTTTGTAGTAATCATGCAGTTTCGCCATCGTACTACTCCAAATTACTTGATAGTTTCGCTGTTAGATTTGAAGAAACGGACTTTTTTGCCGTCTTCGAATCTAAAGCCTACACGGTCAGCCTTGCCGGTAGCCGCATTGAAGATTGCAACGTTAGAAACCTGAATAGCAGCTTCTTTTTCAACGATGCCACCTGGTTGGTTCAGGGCCGGAACCGGCTTCTGATGTTTCTTAACCAGGTTGATACCTTCAACGACAAGTTTGCCGGAAGACAGAACATTTTTTACTTTACCGCGTTTACCTTTATCTTTACCGGTTAACACGATAACTTCGTCATCACGACGGATTTTCGCTGCCATGATTCGCTCCTTAGAGTACTTCTGGTGCCAGAGAGATAATTTTCATGAACTTCTCAGTACGAAGCTCACGAGTTACCGGCCCAAAGATACGCGTGCCGATAGGCTGCTCGCTGTTATTGTTCAAAATAACGCATGCATTACCATCGAAGCGAATGACAGAACCGTCAGGGCGACGAACACCCTTCTTGGTGCGCACCACTACCGCTTTCAGCACATCACCTTTCTTGACCTTACCACGTGGAATTGCTTCTTTGATGGTGATCTTGATGATGTCGCCTACGCCTGCGTAGCGACGGTGCGAGCCACCCAGAACCTTGATACACATTACGCGACGTGCACCGGAGTTGTCGGCGACGTTCAGCATAGTCTGTTCTTGGATCATTTTAGTGCTCCGCTAATGTCAACTACTACCTGAGACTCTAAAATCAGAGCCGTTGAAAAGCCCCATATCGAGGGCGCGGCATTATAACACCGCTTCTACAATATGGGTAGAAAAAATAAACGGCTCATCGCTGAGCCGTTTATTCGTATTGAGAAGGCTTACTGTATTACAGAACCGCTTTCTCTACAACGCGAACCAGCGTCCAGGACTTAGTCTTGGACAGCGGACGGCATTCACGGATTTCAACCTTGTCGCCGATACCGCATTCGTTGTTCTCGTCATGTACGTGCAGTTTGGTCGTACGCTTGATGAATTTACCGTAGATCGGGTGTTTCACAAAACGTTCGATAGCAACAACCAGGGATTTCTCCATTTTGTTGCTAACAACACGACCTTGCAGAGTACGGATTTTATCGGTCATTACGCACCCGCCTTCTGAGTCAGTAAAGTCTTAACGCGTGCAACATCACGACGAACCTGCTTCAGCAGGTGAGTCTGTTGCAGCTGGCCACTTGCAGCCTGCATGCGCAGGTTGAATTGCTCACGCAGCAGGTTCAGCAGCTCAGCGTTCAGCTCTTCTACGCTTTTTTCACGCAGCTCATTTGCTTTCATTACATCACCGTCTTAGTTACAAAGGTGGTTTTAATCGGCAGTTTCGCTGCTGCCAGGCCGAATGCTTCACGGGCCAGCTCTTCCGGTACGCCGTCCATTTCATACAGGACTTTACCCGGTTGGATCAAGGCAACCCAGTACTCCACGTTACCTTTACCTTTACCCATACGAACTTCCAGCGGCTTCTCGGTGATTGGTTTGTCCGGGAATACACGGATCCAAATCTTACCTTGACGCTTAACTGCACGGGTCATAGCACGACGTGCTGCTTCGATCTGACGTGCAGTCAGACGACCACGGCCAACAGCTTTCAGACCGAAAGTGCCGAAGCTAACATCCGTACCCTGCGCCAGACCACGGTTGCGGCCTTTGTGCACTTTACGGAATTTTGTACGCTTTGGTTGTAACATCAGCGACGCTCCTTATTTACGGCCTTTACGCTGCTGCTTTTTAGGTTGAGCAGCCGGTTTTTCCGGTTGTTCAACAGCAGCCATACCACCCAGGATCTCACCTTTGAAGATCCATACCTTAACGCCGATTACACCGTAAGTGGTGTGCGCTTCAGAGGTGTTGTAGTCGATGTCAGCACGCAGAGTGTGCAGCGGTACGCGACCTTCACGGTACCATTCGGTACGTGCGATTTCCGCGCCGCCCAGACGGCCGCTAACTTCAACTTTGATACCTTTAGCGCCCAGACGCATTGCGTTCTGAACAGCACGCTTCATCGCACGACGGAACATAACACGACGTTCCAGCTGAGAAGTGATGCTGTCAGCAACCAATTTAGCGTCCAGTTCAGGCTTACGAACTTCAGCGATATTGATCTGTGCAGGAACGCCAGCGATATCCGCTACGACCTTGCGCAGTTTTTCTACGTCTTCGCCTTTCTTACCGATAACGATGCCAGGACGAGCAGTGTGAATAGTTACACGGATGCTCTTAGCCGGACGCTCGATAACGATACGAGATACGGACGCTTTAGCCAGTTCCTTAGTCAGGTACTGACGTACTTTAAAATCGCTGTCCAGGTTGTCAGCGAATTCTTTGGTGTTCGCAAACCAGGTAGAGTTCCATGGTTTTACAATACCCAGGCGAATACCATTAGGATGTACTTTCTGACCCATTGCTAGTCTCCAGAGTCTCAGCGATCGGACACAACCACAGTAATGTGGCTGGTGCGCTTCAGGATGCGATCTGCACGACCTTTCGCACGCGGCATAATGCGCTTCATGCTTGGGCCTTCATCTACGAAAATTTTCGCGACTTTCAGATCGTCGATGTCAGCGCCATCGTTGTGTTCAGCGTTAGCAATGGCAGATTCCAGTACTTTCTTGACCAATACCGCAGCTTTCTTGTTGGTATAGGTCAGGATGTCCAGGGCCTGCGACACTTTCTTACCGCGAATCAGGTCAGCAACAAGGCGAACCTTCTGAGCAGAAGAACGAGCATGGCGATGTTGAGCTAAAGTTTCCATCTCTTCCTCCTACCTTATTTCTTCTTCGCTTTTTTATCAGCAGCGTGGCCGCGATAAGTACGAGTCGGTGCGAATTCACCCAGTTTGTGACCAACCATTTCGTCGGTAACAAAGACTGGAACGTGCTGACGACCATTATGGACAGCGATGGTCAAACCGATCATGTTAGGAAAGATCGTTGAACGACGGGACCAAGTGCGCAAAGGCTTCTTGTCTCCGCTTTCCACCGCTTTCTCTACCTTCTTCAGCAAGTGCAGGTCAATAAAAGGACCTTTCTTGAGAGAACGTGGCATGGCTTATCCTCTAAAATTATTTGCTACGGCGACGTACGATAAATTTATCAGTACGCTTGTTGCTGCGGGTCTTCTTACCTTTGGTCTGGAGGCCCCACGGAGATACCGGGTGCTTACCAAAGTTACGACCTTCACCACCACCATGTGGGTGATCGACTGGGTTCATCGCAGTACCGCGAACGGTAGGACGAACACCACGCCAGCGTGCAGCACCTGCTTTACCCAGAACGCGCAGCATATGCTCAGCATTGCCAACTTCGCCCAGAGTAGCGCGGCAGTCTGCTTCGACTTTACGCATTTCACCAGAACGCAGACGCAGGGTGACATAAGCACCATCACGAGCAACGATCTGAACGTAAGTACCAGCGGAACGTGCCAGCTGACCGCCTTTACCTGGTTTCATTTCTACGTTATGAACGGTAGAACCAACCGGGATATTGCGCATCGGCAGGGTGTTACCTGCTTTGATTGCAGCATCAACGCCAGACTGAATCTGGTCGCCAGCTTTCAGGCCTTTAGGGGCCAGGATGTAACGGCGTTCGCCATCTTTGTACAGAACCAGCGCGATGTTCGCGGAACGGTTCGGATCGTACTCAAGACGCTCAACAACTGCTGGGATACCGTCTTTGTTGCGTTTAAAGTCAACAATACGATAAGCCTGCTTGTGGCCACCACCGATGTGACGAGTGGTGATACGGCCATTGTTGTTACGACCACCGGATTTGCTGTTTTTTTCCAGCAACGGAGCAAAAGGTTTGCCCTTGTGCAGCTCAGGGTTAACCACTTTAACTACGTGGCGACGACCCGGAGATGTCGGTTTACATTTAACAACTGCCATTGTATTACTCCTCCGACTTACTCAGCGCCGCCAACGAAGTCCAGATTCTGGCCTTCCTTCAGGGTGACGTAAGCTTTTTTCCAGTCGCTACGACGACCGATACGCTGTCCGTGACGTTTAACTTTCCCTTTAACTACCAGGGTGTTAACGACTTCGACTTCGACTTCAAACAGTTTCTGCACAGCAGCTTTGATCTCTGCTTTGGTCGCGTCTTTAGCAACTTTGAGAACGATGGTGTTAGTTTTTTCCATCGCAGTAGACGCTTTTTCAGAAACGTGCGGTGCGCGCAGCACCTTCAGCAGACGTTCTTCACGAATCATGCCAGCATCTCCTCAACTTGCTTAACAGCATCAGCAGTCATTACGACTTTGTCGAAGGCGATCAGGCTAACCGGGTCGATACCAGTTGCATCGCGTACGTCAACCTTGTGCAGGTTGCGCGCAGCCAGGAACAGGTTCTCGTCCAGCTCACCGGTGATGATCAGCACATCTTCCAGAGCCATGTCTTTCAGTTTCTGTGCCAGCAGCTTAGTTTTAGGCGCTTCAACAGAGAATGATTCGACAACGATCAGACGATCCTGACGTACCAGTTCGGACAGAATGCTTTTCAGCGCGCCGCGGTACATCTTTTTGTTAACTTTTTGACTGTGGTCCTGTGGACGCGCAGCGAAGGTCACGCCACCTGAACGCCAGATCGGGCTCTTGATAGAACCTGAACGCGCACGGCCGGTACCTTTCTGGCGCCATGGCTTTTTGCCAGAACCAGTTACTTCAGCACGAGTCTTCTGAGCACGAGTACCCTGACGAGCACCAGCTGCATAAGCAACAACAACCTGGTGAACCAGCGCTTCGTTGAAATCACGACCGAAGGTAGTTTCGGAAACAGTCAGCGCGCTCTGCGCGTCTTTCAATACTAATTCCATTGCTATCCCCTTACGCCTTCACAGCTGGTTTAACGATCAGGTCGCTACCGGTTGCACCCGGGACCGCACCTTTAACCAGCAGCAGGTTGCGCTCAGCGTCAACACGTACTACGTCCAGGCTCTGAACAGTTACACGTTCGTTACCCAGCTGACCTGCCATTTTCTTGCCTTTGAACACTTTGCCCGGAGTCTGGTTCTGACCGATAGAACCCGGTACGCGGTGAGACAAGGAGTTACCGTGGGTAGCGTCCTGGGTACGGAAGTTCCAGCGCTTAACGGTACCAGCGAAACCTTTACCTTTAGAGGTACCGGTTACGTCAACTTTTTTAACTTCAGCAAACAGCTCAACGCTAATGTCCTGACCTACGGTGAACTCTTCGCCTTCAGCAAGACGGAATTCCCACAGACCACGGCCAGCTTCTACGCCAGCTTTAGCGAAGTGACCCGCTTCTGGTTTGGTTACACGGTTAGCTTTTTTAGCACCAGTGGTAACCTGAACAGCGCGGTAGCCATCGTTAGCCAGATCTTTAACCTGAGTAACGCGGTTTGCTTCAACTTCGATTACGGTTACTGGGATAGAAACGCCATCTTCAGTGAAGATGCGGGTCATTCCCACTTTTTTACCGACTAAACCAATCATTGTTTCAACCTCTCAATCGCTCGATGACCTGATTAACCCAGGCTGATCTGCACGTCTACACCGGCAGCCAGATCCAGACGCATCAGAGCATCAACGGTTTTCTCAGTTGGCTCAACGATGTCAACCAGACGCTTGTGAGTGCGGATTTCGTACTGATCACGCGCGTCTTTGTTTACGTGCGGAGAGATCAGAACGGTGAAGCGCTCTTTGCGGGTCGGCAGCGGGATCGGACCACGGACTTGCGCACCAGTGCGCTTAGCAGTCTCGACGATTTCCGCGGTTGATTGATCGATCAGACGATGATCAAACGCTTTAAGGCGGATACGGATTCTTTGGTTCTGCATGAGACCAGAGCTCCAATTATTTTATAAACGAAAATGATTACTCCTCAAACCCATTACGATTGATGGGAGAGTGTAACCGTTCTTACGTAGCTCCCCAATTGGGAGCATTGTTGAGTAACAAAATGAGTTACCCTGGTTCAGATTGAACCCGCCGTCAATTACGACAAGCCCGCGCATTATACGTAAATCTGGGCGCGACGCAAGCTTAGTTTAGAAAACAGGCGGTCCAGAACAATTTTGCGTGCTTGCTCGTACCTCTACTGCAACTTCCACACGTTGCGTCTCTTCTTTGGATAGCGCTTTCCAGTTCGGCATCTTGCTATTTGTCGCGCATTTATGGATTTGAGAAAAGTACGGACATATCCATTGTACTGAGGTTTTTATGATGCTGAATGCCCTCCCCTTCCTGCTTGCGTATCTGGCTTTGACCGCCATTCTCATACGTGCCGATATCCGTACCGGCTTGCTGCCAGACAGGTACCTATGCCCGCTGTTATGGTCCGGACTACTTTTTCATCTCTGTA
Organism: Leclercia sp. UBA7405; assembly: GCF_037152215.1. Lineage (NCBI taxonomy): Bacteria > Pseudomonadati > Pseudomonadota > Gammaproteobacteria > Enterobacterales > Enterobacteriaceae > Leclercia > Leclercia sp. UBA7405. The sequence continues at coordinate 24,876 of NZ_JBBCMR010000011.1, forward strand.
TCAACCCTGACTTTTTGCCAGCCGCGGTAACCGGCGCGATGGCAGGTTACGCAGGGTTCGCGCTTATCTATTGGGGTTACAGGCTAGTGTGCAAGCAAGAAGGTATGGGATATGGCGATGTGAAGTATTTAGCGGCTCTCGGTGCATGGCATGGCTGGTGTGTTTTGCCCGTACTGGCGCTCGCCGCGGCGCTAATGGCCACTGTTTATGTGTTGATACGATCAATGATAAAGCCGGGAGAGAAACTGTTTAAAAACCCGCTGCCTTTTGGCCCCTTTATGGCGGCAGCAGGTTTACTTACTGGATGGCAAAGCCTGGTTAGCTTTCCACTTTAATCTGAGACTGTAGATAATTCTGCACACCAATTTTATCGATCAGATCCAGCTCCGTTTCCAGCCAGTCGATATGGCCTTCTTCGTCTGCAAGGATCTGGATCATCATATCGCGGCTCACATAATCATGAACGCTGTCCGCATAGGCTATCGCTTCACGAAGGTCTTTCGCCCCTTCCAGCTCCAGCCGCAGATCGGAACGCAACATCTCCTCGACATCTTCGCCGATACCCAGCTTGCCGAGGTCCTGCAGATTTGGGATACCCTCGAGGAAGAGAATACGCTCGATATACTTATCGGCGTGCTTCATTTCATCGATGGATTCGTGATATTCAACGTCGTTGAGGCGAGTTAAGCCCCAATTCTTGAACATACGTGCATGAAGAAAATACTGATTGATTGCGACAAGCTCATTTCCCAATAATTTATTGAGATAACTTATGATTTTAACATCACCTTTCATTATATAGTCCCTCCGCTTCCACTCATTGAAGCGTAGAACGGGCTACAGGGATGTCAAAAAAAAGATAGGCGCTCAGGCAATCTCTTTGAATTCTGGGATCTGCATCAGTTCATCCTGCATGATCTCACGGGCAGCACGAACGCACTTACCGCATTGATTTCCGACTGGAACAAACTTGCGTAGCTGTTGGAAGGATTGTGGCTGAAATTGCCGAACGGCCTGACGAATTTTTTTATCACTCACACCATTACAAAGACAAACGTACATACGCACTCCCGTTCAAAATATGCGCAAAGTGTAAGTGAGAATGGTTATGATTACAATAGCACAAGCCGCAGGATACGCGTCGGGAGAGTACAAAAAATGCGAGAATTTGTGACCGCATTAAATTGTAGAAAACAAAAAAGGACGCCGAAGCGTCCTTTTTTAATTCAGGGATAATTAATTAGCCCAGAACTTTAGCAACAACGCCCGCGCCAACGGTACGGCCGCCTTCACGGATTGCGAAACGCAGACCGTCGTCCATCGCGATTGGGTGGATCAGAGTCACAACCATCTTGATGTTGTCGCCTGGCATTACCATCTCAACGCCTTCTGGC
>NZ_JBBCMR010000012.1:0-8592 GCF_037152215.1 Leclercia sp. UBA7405
TTTAACATAGTCGGCGTGGCCTGGGCAGTCTACGTGTGCGTAGTGGCGAGTCGGGGTGTCATATTCAACGTGAGAAGTGTTGATGGTGATACCACGCGCTTTTTCTTCTGGCGCGTTATCGATCTGATCGAATGCGCGAGCAGCACCGCCGTAGGTTTTAGCCAGTACGGTAGTGATTGCAGCGGTCAGCGTTGTTTTACCATGGTCAACGTGGCCGATAGTACCGACGTTAACGTGCGGTTTTGTACGTTCAAACTTTTCTTTAGACATCGATTGTCCCTCTAAGACACGGATAAATCGGTGATATCACCACATCAACCAGGCGAAATGCCTGAACTGTTGAATACATTGATATTGAAACAGAGAGAAACGGGAGGGAGAAGTGAAGTGGTGCTGATACCCAGAGTCGAACTGGGGACCTCACCCTTACCAAGGGTGCGCTCTACCAACTGAGCCATATCAGCACGTATTGGAGCGGGCAGCGGGAATCGAACCCGCATCATCAGCTTGGAAGGCTGAGGTAATAGCCATTATACGATGCCCGCATCCTGAAACTCGGCTACCCAGTTCTTTCTGTAACAAAAAAAGAGATTTCTCTCTTTTTCTATTCGAGCTGATTTATTTTTTAAACCAGCTCCGGCGGCGTTAACGCTGCCAGAAAGTGGTGGTGGGGGAAGGATTCGAACCTTCGAAGTCTGTGACGGCAGATTTACAGTCTGCTCCCTTTGGCCGCTCGGGAACCCCACCGGACTTGATGGTGCCGACTACCGGAATCGAACTGGTGACCTACTGATTACAAGTCAGTTGCTCTACCTACTGAGCTAAGTCGGCATCAAGTAGCGCGCATTTTAGGGAGACCTGCGCAGTCATGCAACTAAAAAATCACTTAAAACATTCTTTCGCTCACATTTTGCGCGAAGAATGCGGTGAACGCTGCAATTTCATCCATATCGGGTCAATTATTCAGCAGAAATACCCGCTCCATAGCGTTTTTTTCTTACCGTGATGCTCCCCGCGTAACGCATGTCTCGCCTATATTTTTTCTTATTATTCCTCCCATCTGGTGTTAACCTCCTGCCCATTGTCCAAAATTAACTACTACGTGAAGCGCTATCACAGGCTCACAGAAGCATGCTTATGAGCAAAAAAGAGCAAACGCTAATGACGCCCTATCTCCAGTTTAATCGCAGCCAGTGGGCTGCTTTGCGCGACTCCGTCCCTATGACCTTAACCGAGGGGGAGATAGCGCGGTTAAAGGGGATAAACGAAGATCTCTCTCTGGAAGAAGTGGCCGAGATTTACTTACCTCTGTCGCGCTTGCTTAACTTCTATATCAGCTCCAATTTACGCCGACAGGCCGTACTGGAGCAGTTCCTTGGCACCAACGGTCAACGTATTCCTTATATCATCAGCATCGCCGGCAGCGTGGCGGTGGGCAAAAGTACCACGGCTCGCGTGTTACAAGCCCTGCTGAGCCGCTGGCCAGAACACCGCAGCGTAGAATTGATCACCACCGACGGTTTTCTCCACCCGAACGAGGTATTAAAAGAGCGCGGTCTGATGAAGAAAAAAGGCTTCCCGCTCTCCTATGATATGCACCGTCTGGTGAAATTTGTCTCGGATCTCAAGTCCGGCGTGCCAAACGTTACCGCCCCGGTCTATTCGCATCTCATTTATGATCGCATCCCGGATGGTGACAAAACGGTCGTTCAGCCGGACATTCTGATTCTGGAAGGGCTAAACGTCTTGCAGAGCGGTATGGATTATCCGCACGATCCGCATCACGTCTTCGTGTCTGATTTCGTAGATTTCTCGATTTATGTCGATGCCCCGGAAGATTTACTGCAAAGCTGGTATATCAACCGCTTCCTGAAGTTCCGCGAAGGGGCGTTCACCGATCCGGACTCTTACTTCCACAACTATGCCCAGCTTTCTGAAGAAGAAGCGGTGAATGTGGCGACCGCCCTGTGGAACGAGATTAACTACGTTAACTTGAAAGAGAACATCCTCCCTACCCGCGAACGCGCCAGCCTGATCCTCACCAAGAGTGAAAATCATGCGGTGGACCAGGTTCGCCTGCGCAAATAGCAGCCTGACAGGCATAAAAAAACCGGCGATGATCGCCGGTTTTTTGTTTTTCGCTTATGGCTGCGGTTTCTCGCCGTTTTCATCCTGATCGACTGCGAAGCAGGCTACCAGCTGTCCATCATAGTCCTTCAACTGCGGCTGCAACTGCGTGCAGGGCCCGAAGCGACGACGACAGCGGGCGTTGAACGCACAGCCCGGCGGTGGATTCAGCGGGCTCGGCAGCTCGCCGGTCAGCTTGATACGCTCGCGGCGATCGTCCGGATTAAGGCGAGGTGTTGCTGACAGCAGCGCCTGAGTATAAGGGTGACGCGGATTGTTAAAGATCTGGTCTTTGCTCCCCTTCTCTACGCAGCGCCCCAGATACATCACCATCACTTCGTCAGCAATATGCTCCACCACGGAGAGGTCGTGCGAAATGAACACATAAGAGAGCCCCAGTTCCTGCTGCAGATCCATCATCAGGTTTAACACCTGAGCGCGCACAGAAACGTCGAGCGCGGAAACCGGTTCATCGGCAATCACCACGTCCGGGTCAAGCATCAGACCGCGGGCAATGGCGATACGCTGACGCTGGCCGCCAGAGAACATATGCGGGTAGCGATCATAATGCTCGGTTTTCAGCCCCACTTTCGCCATCATCGCCAGCGCTTTTTCCCGGCGCTGCTCTTTACTCAGTGAAGCGTTAATCAGCAGCGGCTCTTCCAGAATCTGTCCCACTTTTTTACGCGGGTTCAGGGAACCGTAGGGGTTCTGGAACACAATCTGGATTTTCTGGCGACGCAGCTTCTGCGCCTGCGGATCGTGCTTAAGCAGATCCTGGCCCTGATAGTACAGTTCGCCGCCGGTTGGTGTTTCGATCATTGTCAGCAGACGACCCAGTGTAGATTTTCCACAGCCAGATTCACCCACTACCGCCAGCGTTTTGCCGCGCTCGAGGTTGAACGACACGCCGTCCAGGGCTTTCACCAGGCGCTCGGGGGCAAACAGTCCCTTCTTAACCGGGTAATGTTTTTTTAGATCGATGGCCTGCAACAGCGGTTGTTGCGTGGCGGCCTGTTGCGTACTCATAGTGTTGGCCTCCCGGCATCATCGAGTGGGTAGTGGCATTTGGACTGACGACCGTCAGCCAGCAGGTTCAGCGCGGGTTCATCGACGCGACACTTATCCGTTGCATACGGACAGCGCGGGTTGAGCAGACAGCCCTGCGGACGGTCATATTTACCCGGTACCACGCCCGGCAGCGAGGCCAGACGCGCTTTATCCTGCGCAAATTCCGGCAGAGCACGCAGCAGAGCCTGGGTGTACGGGTGACGCGGCGCGCGGAAGATGTCGTGCGAACTTCCGGTCTCTACCACCTGGCCTGCATACATTACGATGATTTTGTGCGCCGCTTCGGCCACCAGCGCCAGGTCGTGCGTAATCAGCACCAGCGCCATGTTCTCTTTCTGCTGTAAATCCAGCAGCAGCTCGATGATTTGCGCCTGAATGGTGACATCCAGCGCGGTCGTCGGCTCATCCGCAATTAACAGCTTAGGCCGACAGGCGATCGCCATGGCAATCATCACACGCTGGCTCATCCCGCCCGACAGCTGATGCGGGTAAACATCCAGTCGCGATGCCGGATCCGGTATACCTACCTGGTTCAGTAAGTCGATCGCGCGCTGGCGACGGGTTTTCTTATTCCCGCCCTGGTGCACCTTGATGGCTTCCATAATCTGGAAGCCAACGGTGTAACACGGGTTCAGGCTGGTCATCGGATCCTGGAAGATCATCGCCACTTCAGCACCCACCAGCTGGCGGCGCTGTTTTTCGGAGATACGCTTCAGATCCTGACCGTTAAACTCAAGGTTTTCAGCCATGACGCGGCCGGGATAGTCAATCAGCCCCATAATCGCCAGTGAACTTACTGACTTACCGGAGCCCGATTCCCCTACGATACCAACCACTTCGCCCTGATTTACGCTATAGCTGATGCGGTCCACGGCGCGAAACGGTGTGCCTTCGTCGCCGAAGTGCACCGATAATTCATTTACATTTAATAACGCCATCTCGTGCCTCTTACTGCTTCAGTTTGGGATCAAGTGCATCACGCAGACCATCACCCATCAGGTTAAATGCCAGCACCGTGAGCAGAATCGCCAGACCCGGGAAGGTGACGACCCACCAGGCGCTTTGCGCGAACTGCAACACATCGGAGAGCATGGTGCCCCACTCCGGTGTTGGCGGTTGCGCACCCATGCCAAGGAAGCCAAGAGCGGCCATATCGAGAATGGCGTTAGAGAAACCAAGCGACGCCTGAACAATCAACGGCGCAAGGCAGTTCGGGAAGATATTAACGAACATCTGACGCATCGCACCGGCACCCGCTACGCGGGAAGCGGTGACGTAATCGCGGTTCACTTCTACCAGCACAGCCGCACGCGTGAGACGTACATAGTGAGGTAGTGCCACAAAGGTTAGCGCCAGCGCGGCGTTGCCGATCGACGGGCCGAAGATGGCCACCAATACCAGCGCCAGCAGCAGACTTGGCAGCGCCAGCATAATATCGACGATACGCATAATGATGTTATCAACGATACCGCCGAAGTATCCGGCCACCAGGCCGAGTACCACGCCCATAACCAGCGACAGCACCACCACCAGGCAGCCCACCAGCAGCGACAGACGTGCGCCGTACATCAGGCGCGACAGGACATCACGGCCCACATCATCGGTACCTAACAGATGGGCAAAGGTTCCCCCCTCCTGCCATACCGGTGGCGCCAGAAGCGAATCACGGAACTGATCCGCCGGGTTATAGGGCGCGAGTACGTTCGCAAAGACCGCAATCAGGATCATAACGGTGACATACACCAGCCCTACCACCGCCCCTTTGTTGCGTTTGAAGTAGTGCCAGAACTCCTGCAGCGGCGTCATGGGAACCGGTGCTGCGACCACTTTATTTTCAGTAACTTGTGACATGATGGCCCCTTACTTCTTATGCCGAATACGCGGGTTCACCACGCCGTAAAGCAGATCGACCAGCAGGTTGACGAGGATAATCATCGTCGCCACCAGCAGTACGCCGCCCTGCACCACTGGATAATCGCGGCGTTGCAGCGCGTCGATCAGCCAGCGTCCCAGGCCCGGCCAAGAGAAGATGGTTTCGGTCAAAATCGCCCCCGCCAGCAGCGTTCCCACCTGCAGACCGATAACGGTTACCACCGGCAGCATGGCGTTACGCAGTGCGTGCACGATGATAACGCGCATGCGGGTCAGACCTTTGGCGCGCGCGGTACGGATGTAATCCTCACCCAGCACCTCCAGCATTGAAGAACGGGTCATACGCACGATAACGGCCAGGGGAATGGTGCCCAGCACCATCGCAGGCAGAATCATGTGCGCTACCGCATCAATAAAGTTGCCCTCTTCCCCCCAGATTGCGGTATCAATCAGCATGAATCCGGTGAGAGGGTTGGTGTCATCAAGGAACACCATATCGCTAACTCGCCCGGATACCGGCGTCAGGTTCCATTGCACCGATACCAGCATAATCAGCATCATGCCCCACCAGAAGATAGGCATGGAGTAGCCGGTCAGCGCCAGGCCAACCGCGGTGTGATCGAAGATTGAACCGCGCTTAACGGCAGCCAGCACGCCAACAGGGATGCCTACTGCGGTCGCGAAAATCATGGCGCAGACGCCGAGTTCCAGCGTCGCTTTAAAGCGCGGCACGAACTCGTCCCACACCGGGAGACGGCTTTTCAGCGAGATGCCTAAATCACCATGCAGCACGCCCCAGATATAGTGGAGATATTGCTGCCACAGCGGTTTATCCAGGCCCAGTTCGGCCAGCAGCTGCGCATGACGTTCAGGAGAAATGCCACGCTCGCCCGCCATAATCATTACCGGGTCGCCGGGGATCATATGGACAAAGGCAAAGGTGAGAAGGGTGATACCGATAAACGTGGGGATAACTAGCCCCAGACGTCGGAGGATGAACTGCAACATAACCCGGATTCTCTATAATGACGCACAACCAGGGGATGTGGTCTGTATTGCTCACAAATGTAAATTCCCTCTCCCTTTGGAGAGGTTAAGGGTGAGGGGATGCATGCACGCCCCTCACCCCTGCCCTCTCCCAAAAGGAGAGGGAGAATACCCTACTTATTATTCAACAGAGACGTTTTCGAAGTGGTGTTTGCCCAGTGGATCAACCACGTAGCCTTTCACTTCTTTACGCACTGGTTCGTACACGGTGGAGTGCGCGATGATCAGGGCAGGCGCCTGGTCGTGCATAACCACCTGAGCTTGTTTGTACAGCTCAATACGTTTGTTGTGATCTTCTGCAGCACGCGCCGGCTGAATCAGGTCTTCAAACGGCTTGTAGCACCAGCGAGAGTAGTTGGAGCCATCTTTCGCCGCTGCGCAGCTGAACAGGGTCGCGAAGAAGTTGTCCGGATCCCCGTTGTCGCCCGTCCAGCCCATCATCACGGCCTGGTGTTCGCCCGCTTTAGCACGTTTCAGGTATTCGCCCCACTCATAGGTCACGATCTTGGCCTGAACGCCAATCTTCGCCCAGTCAGCCTGAATCATCTCGGCCATACGGCGAGCGTTCGGGTTGTACGGACGCTGTACCGGCATCGCCCACAGCTCAACGGTAAAGCCTTTATCCTGACCCGCTTCTTTCAGCAGGGCTTTCGCTTTCTCAGGATCGTAGTTGTAGTCTTTAACGTCGTCGTTATAGCCCCACATGGTCGGCGGGATCAGGTTTTTGGCAGCAACGCCAGCGCCCTGGTAAACCGCTTTGATGATCGCTTCTTTGTTCACCGCGTAAGTCAGCGCCTGACGCACTTTCACGTCATCAAACGGTTTCTTCTCGGTGTTGAAGGAGAGGTAACCCACGTTCAGGCCCGCCTGCTCCAGCAGGTTGATGTTTTTGTCCTGCTTCATACGTGCGATATCAGCCGGGTTTGGATACGGCATGACCTGGCACTCGTTTTTCTGCAGTTTCGCATAACGTACGGAGGCGTCAGGCGTGATGGAGAAGACCAGACGGTCGATCTGCGGCTTGGTGCCCCAGTAGCCTTCAAAGGCTTTGTACAGAATGCGGGAGTCTTTCTGGTATTGCAGGAGCTGGAACGGACCGGTACCGACCGGGTTCAGGTCGACTTTTTCCGGCGTGCCGGCTTTCAGCATGTTGTCGGCATACTCTTTAGACAGGATAGAGGCGAAGTCCATGGCCAGGTCAGCCAGGAATGGCGCTTCTGGACGCGTCAGGACGAACTGAACGGTTTTATCGTCCACTTTCTTCACTTCGCTAATCAGGTCTGGCAGGCCCATCCCTTCGAAGTATTCATAGCTGCCGCCAGAAACTTTATGGTACGGGTTCTGGGCATTTTTTTGACGATCAAAGGAGAACACAACGTCGTCGGCATTAAAGTCGCGCGTTGGTTTGAATTCTTTGCTGTCCTGCCACTTCACACCCTGACGCAGGTGGAAGGTATAGGTTTTGCCGTCTTCGCTGACTTCCCACTTCTCTGCCAGACCCGGAATCACTTCCGTGGTACCGGTTTTGAATTCAACCAGACGGTTATAGATAGGTACGGAGCTAGCGTCGTACGTGGTACCAGAGGTAAACAGCTGTGGGTTAAAGCCTTCCGGCGAGCCTTCAGAACAGTAGACCAGGGTTTTTGCCTGCACGCTAGCCGCGACGGTCATTGCCACCAGGCTCAGACCAAGCTTCAGCATCCCTGACTTCTTCAAGGAAATACTCATTATTATTCTGCTCCAATGTGATGTTTTTTGTTGTGTTACGCCGCCTGACCTTTAATTTATTTTTTACCCGGTCCGGTCGGTGATGCCCGAAGGCGTTATAAGGGATGGAGATTCCTTTCAGAAGAGCAACTGAGTTGCAGCGCAGATTCTCCCTGAAATGCCCCTCGTGCCCTACAATCTGTCAACAGAATGTGAAAACGTCAATACAGGTGACGGGGATTTACGCTAAGTGTGAGAATCAGCAAACAAAGATTAAAAAAACCCAGAGGCACTATTTTCAGCAGGGAAATTTATGCTACCCGCCATGATGCAGCACAACTCACTTCTTATTCTGCTGTGACCAGTGATTAACATTTATTCAGACGGGTTAAATTTTCTTACAGGATGGTGAATATCTGAGCACTAAATTCCGCGAACGCTAAAACGCACAGCGGAAAATGCTGAGGTTATCCATAAGCAACGCGAAAAAAGATCTATCTATGTATAAAAAAATACAATGGAATATGTCACAAAAACGTTAACAGGCAGGGTTAATGGAAGGTAACAAGCGTTTTAGTTTGTTGTCGTAATTAACTGTAGGCGCCAGAAGCAAAAAAAGCCTGCTCAGTGAGCAGGCTTTTGAATTTGGTCGGTGCCAGAGGATGACTCGCCACTCCGTGGCTCGCCCTTCGGGCCGTTGCTGACGCAACGTTCTCTCGCTTCGCTCGAGTCGAACCTCTGCCCCCCGGAGGTTCTCATCCTCGCAAG
>NZ_JBBCMR010000013.1:0-1888 GCF_037152215.1 Leclercia sp. UBA7405
GAAGGTGTGCTGTGAGGCATGCTGGAGGTATCAGAAGTGCGAATGCTGACATAAGTAACGATAAAGCGGGTGAAAAGCCCGCTCGCCGGAAGACCAAGGGTTCCTGTCCAACGTTAATCGGGGCAGGGTGAGTCGACCCCTAAGGCGAGGCCGAAAGGCGTAGTCGATGGGAAACAGGTTAATATTCCTGTACTTGGTGTTACTGCGAAGGGGGGACGGAGAAGGCTATGTTAGCCGGGCGACGGTTGTCCCGGTTTAAGCATGTAGGCGGAGGTTCCAGGTAAATCCGGTTCCTTATTAACGCTGAGGTGTGATGACGAGGCACTACGGTGCTGAAGTAACAAATGCCCTGCTTCCAGGAAAAGCCTCTAAGCATCAGGTAACACGAAATCGTACCCCAAACCGACACAGGTGGTCAGGTAGAGAATACCAAGGCGCTTGAGAGAACTCGGGTGAAGGAACTAGGCAAAATGGTGCCGTAACTTCGGGAGAAGGCACGCTGATATGTAGGTGAAGCCCCTGCGGGTGGAGCTGAAATCAGTCGAAGATACCAGCTGGCTGCAACTGTTTATTAAAAACACAGCACTGTGCAAACACGAAAGTGGACGTATACGGTGTGACGCCTGCCCGGTGCCGGAAGGTTAATTGATGGGGTTAGCGGCAACGCGAAGCTCTTGATCGAAGCCCCGGTAAACGGCGGCCGTAACTATAACGGTCCTAAGGTAGCGAAATTCCTTGTCGGGTAAGTTCCGACCTGCACGAATGGCGTAATGATGGCCAGGCTGTCTCCACCCGAGACTCAGTGAAATTGAACTCGCTGTGAAGATGCAGTGTACCCGCGGCAAGACGGAAAGACCCCGTGAACCTTTACTATAGCTTGACACTGAACACTGGTCCTTGATGTGTAGGATAGGTGGGAGGCTTTGAAGCGTGGACGCCAGTCTGCGTGGAGCCATCCTTGAAATACCACCCTTTAATGGCTGGTGTTCTAACGTAGACCCGTAATCCGGGTTGCGGACAGTGTCTGGTGGGTAGTTTGACTGGGGCGGTCTCCTCCTAAAGAGTAACGGAGGAGCACGAAGGTTAGCTAATCCTGGTCGGACATCAGGAGGTTAGTGCAATGGCATAAGCTAGCTTGACTGCGAGAGTGACGGCTCGAGCAGGTGCGAAAGCAGGTCATAGTGATCCGGTGGTTCTGAATGGAAGGGCCATCGCTCAACGGATAAAAGGTACTCCGGGGATAACAGGCTGATACCGCCCAAGAGTTCATATCGACGGCGGTGTTTGGCACCTCGATGTCGGCTCATCACATCCTGGGGCTGAAGTAGGTCCCAAGGGTATGGCTGTTCGCCATTTAAAGTGGTACGCGAGCTGGGTTTAGAACGTCGTGAGACAGTTCGGTCCCTATCTGCCGTGGGCGCTGGAGAATTGAGGGGGGCTGCTCCTAGTACGAGAGGACCGGAGTGGACGCATCACTGGTGTTCGGGTTGTCATGCCAATGGCACTGCCCGGTAGCTAAATGCGGAAGAGATAAGTGCTGAAAGCATCTAAGCACGAAACTTGCCCCGAGATGAGTTCTCCCTGACTCCTTGAGAGTCCTGAAGGAACGTTGAAGACTACGACGTTGATAGGTCGGGTGTGTAAGCGTAGCGATACGTTGAGCTAACCGATACTAATGAACCGTGAGGCTTAACCTTACAACGCCGAAGCTGTTTCGGCGAAGAGACAGAGACGATTTTCAGCCTGATACAGATTTAACAGAATTTGCCTGGCGGCTTTAGCGCGGTGGTCCCACCTGACCCCATGCCGAACTCAGAAGTGAAACGCCGTAGCGCCGATGGTAGTGTGGGGTCTCCCCATGCGAGAGTAGGGAACTGCCAGGCATCAA
>NZ_JBBCMR010000014.1:0-1613 GCF_037152215.1 Leclercia sp. UBA7405
ACTGGTTCACTATCGGTCAGTCAGGAGTATTTAGCCTTGGAGGATGGTCCCCCCATATTCAGACAGGATACCACGTGTCCCGCCCTACTCTTCGAGTTCACAGCAAGTGTGTTTTCGTGTACGGGACTTTCACCCTGTACCGTGCGACTTTCCAGACGCTTCCACTAACACACAAGCTGATTCAGACTCTGGGCTGCTCCCCGTTCGCTCGCCGCTACTGGGGGAATCTCGGTTGATTTCTTTTCCTCGGGGTACTTAGATGTTTCAGTTCCCCCGGTTCGCCTCGTTAACCTATGTATTCAGTTAACGATAGTGCAACGAGTTGCACTGGGTTTCCCCATTCGGACATCGCCGGGTCAAAGGTTCATATCACCTCGCCGGCGCTTTTCGCAGATTAGCACGTCCTTCATCGCCTCTGACTGCCAGGGCATCCACCGTGTACGCTTAGTCGCTTAACCTCACAACCCGAAGATGTTTCACTTCTGATTGCGAAAATTTGAGAGACTCGAACACACATAACATGTGTGTCGTTTCAATTTTCAGCTTGATCCAGATTTTTAAAGAGCAAAACTTCGCAGCGCACCTTTTCAGGTACACTCTGAAGTTTTCTTGTTGTCGCAGTAAAAGGATGGTGGAGCTATGCGGGATCGAACCGCAGACCTCCTGCGTGCAAGGCAGGCGCTCTCCCAGCTGAGCTATAACCCCATCGTAATACTTATCTCTGTTACCCTAATTCGTTTCCGGGCAAGGCATGGTGATGCGAAGCATACTTCAGTATGTGAGCATCGCCATAACGCAGCACGGAGGCGAATTTGGTAGGCCTGAGTGGACTTGAACCACCGACCTCACCCTTATCAGGGGTGCGCTCTAACCACCTGAGCTACAAGCCTGCAGAGATTTTTTACTGCTAATTTTCATCAGACAATCTGTGTGGACACTACAAAGGCAGGTTCTTTAAGGTAAGGAGGTGATCCAACCGCAGGTTCCCCTACGGTTACCTTGTTACGACTTCACCCCAGTCATGAATCACAAAGTGGTAAGCGCCCTCCCGAAGGTTAAGCTACCTACTTCTTTTGCAACCCACTCCCATGGTGTGACGGGCGGTGTGTACAAGGCCCGGGAACGTATTCACCGTAGCATTCTGATCTACGATTACTAGCGATTCCGACTTCATGGAGTCGAGTTGCAGACTCCAATCCGGACTACGACGCACTTTATGAGGTCCGCTTGCTCTCGCGAGGTCGCTTCTCTTTGTATGCGCCATTGTAGCACGTGTGTAGCCCTACTCGTAAGGGCCATGATGACTTGACGTCATCCCCACCTTCCTCCAGTTTATCACTGGCAGTCTCCTTTGAGTTCCCGGCCGGACCGCTGGCAACAAAGGATAAGGGTTGCGCTCGTTGCGGGACTTAACCCAACATTTCACAACACGAGCTGACGACAGCCATGCAGCACCTGTCTCACGGTTCCCGAAGGCACCAAAGCATCTCTGCTAAGTTCCGTGGATGTCAAGAGTAGGTAAGGTTCTTCGCGTTGCATCGAATTAAACCACATGCTCCACCGCTTGTGCGGGCCCCCGTCAATTCATTTGAGTTTTAACCTTGCGGCCGTAC
>NZ_JBBCMR010000015.1:0-827 GCF_037152215.1 Leclercia sp. UBA7405
CCAGAAGAAAAAGCGCGTGGTATCACCATCAACACTTCTCACGTTGAATATGACACCCCGACTCGCCACTACGCACACGTAGACTGCCCAGGCCACGCCGACTATGTTAAAAACATGATCACCGGTGCTGCGCAGATGGACGGCGCGATCCTGGTTGTTGCTGCGACTGACGGCCCTATGCCTCAGACCCGTGAGCACATCCTGCTGGGTCGTCAGGTAGGCGTTCCTTTCATCATCGTGTTCCTGAACAAATGCGACATGGTTGATGACGAAGAGCTGCTGGAACTGGTAGAGATGGAAGTTCGTGAACTGCTGTCTCAGTACGATTTCCCAGGCGACGACACCCCAATCGTTCGTGGTTCCGCGCTGAAAGCGCTGGAAGGCGAAGCAGAGTGGGAAGAGAAAATCATCGAACTGGCTGGCTACCTGGATTCTTACATCCCTGAGCCAGAGCGTGCGATTGACAAGCCGTTCCTGCTGCCAATCGAAGACGTATTCTCCATCTCCGGTCGTGGTACCGTTGTTACCGGTCGTGTAGAGCGCGGTATCATCAAAGTTGGCGAAGAAGTTGAAATCGTTGGTATCAAAGACACTGCTAAGTCTACCTGTACTGGCGTTGAAATGTTCCGCAAACTGCTGGACGAAGGCCGTGCTGGTGAGAACGTTGGTGTTCTGCTGCGTGGTATCAAACGTGAAGAAATCGAACGTGGTCAGGTTCTGGCGAAGCCAGGCTCCATCAAGCCACACACCAAGTTCGAATCTGAAGTGTACATCCTGTCCAAAGACGAAGGCGGCCGTCATACTCCGTTCTTCAAAGGCTACCGTCC
>NZ_JBBCMR010000016.1:0-821 GCF_037152215.1 Leclercia sp. UBA7405
GTCGCTGCCGCAGCTTCGGTGCATGGTTTAGCCCCGTTACATCTTCCGCGCAGGCCGACTCGACCAGTGAGCTATTACGCTTTCTTTAAATGATGGCTGCTTCTAAGCCAACATCCTGGCTGTCTGTGCCTTCCCACATCGTTTCCCACTTAACCATGACTTTGGGACCTTAGCTGGCGGTCTGGGTTGTTTCCCTCTTCACGACGGACGTTAGCACCCGCCGTGTGTCTCCCGTGATAACATTCTTCGGTATTCGTAGTTTGCATCGGGTTGGTAAGCCGGGATGGCCCCCTAGCCGAAACAGTGCTCTACCCCCGAAGATGAGTTCACGAGGCGCTACCTAAATAGCTTTCGGGGAGAACCAGCTATCTCCCGGTTTGATTGGCCTTTCACCCCCAGCCACAAGTCATCCGCTAATTTTTCAACATTAGTCGGTTCGGTCCTCCAGTTAGTGTTACCCAACCTTCAACCTGCCCATGGCTAGATCACCGGGTTTCGGGTCTATACCCTGCAACTTAACGCCCAGTTAAGACTCGGTTTCCCTTCGGCTCCCCTATACGGTTAACCTTGCTACAGAATATAAGTCGCTGACCCATTATACAAAAGGTACGCAGTCACACCACAAGGGTGCTCCCACTGCTTGTACGTACACGGTTTCAGGTTCTTTTTCACTCCCCTCGCCGGGGTTCTTTTCGCCTTTCCCTCACGGTACTGGTTCACTATCGGTCAGTCAGGAGTATTTAGCCTTGGAGGATGGTCCCCCCATATTCAGACAGGATACCACGTGTCCCGCCCTACTCTTCGAGTTCACAGCAAGTGTG
>NZ_JBBCMR010000018.1:0-512 GCF_037152215.1 Leclercia sp. UBA7405
ATTCATGACTGGGGTGAAGTCGTAACAAGGTAACCGTAGGGGAACCTGCGGTTGGATCACCTCCTTACCTTAAAGAACCTGCCTTTGTAGTGTCCACACAGATTGTCTGATAGATGTAAAGAAGCAAGGCGTCTTGCGATTGAGACTTTAGTGTCCCCTTCGTCTAGAGGCCCAGGACACCGCCCTTTCACGGCGGTAACAGGGGTTCGAATCCCCTAGGGGACGCCACTTGCTGGTTTGTGAGTGAAAGTCACCTGCCTCAATATCTCAAAACTAACTCAGTGAGTTATGTTTGAGATATTTGCTCTTTAAAAATCTGGATCAAGCTGAAAATTGAAACGACACACAGTTAATGTGTGTTCGAGTCTCTCAAATTTTCGCAAGTCGATGGTGAATCGAAAGAAACATCTTCGGGTTGTGAGGTTAAGCGACTAAGCGTACACGGTGGATGCCCTGGCAGTCAGAGGCGATGAAGGACGTGCTAATCTGCGAAAAGCGCCGGCGAGGTGATA
>NZ_JBBCMR010000019.1:0-344 GCF_037152215.1 Leclercia sp. UBA7405
GCGCGGTGGTCCCACCTGACCCCATGCCGAACTCAGAAGTGAAACGCCGTAGCGCCGATGGTAGTGTGGGGTCTCCCCATGCGAGAGTAGGGAACTGCCAGGCATCAAATTTAGCGTGCTGATATGGCTCAGTTGGTAGAGCGCACCCTTGGTAAGGGTGAGGTCCCCAGTTCGACTCTGGGTATCAGCACCACTTTATTCGGATAAAGTTCGGCACATTGTAAAGAATTTGTCTGGCGGCTTTAGCGCGGTGGTCCCACCTGACCCCATGCCGAACTCAGAAGTGAAACGCCGTAGCGCCGATGGTAGTGTGGGGTCTCCCCATGCGAGAGTAGGGAACTGCC
>NZ_JBBCMR010000020.1:0-320 GCF_037152215.1 Leclercia sp. UBA7405
TTTCGCAGATTAGCACGTCCTTCATCGCCTCTGACTGCCAGGGCATCCACCGTGTACGCTTAGTCGCTTAACCTCACAACCCGAAGATGTTTCACTTCTGATTGCGAAAATCTGAGAGACTCGAACACACATAACATGTGTGTCGTTTCAATTTTCAGCTTGATCCAGATTTTTAAAGAGCAAATATCTCAAACATAACTCACTGAGTTAGTTTTGAGATACTGATTGGTTGTGCCTTTCACTCACACCCAGCAAGTGGCGTCCCCTAGGGGATTCGAACCCCTGTTGCCGCCGTGAAAGGGCGGAGTCCTAACCGCTAG
>NZ_JBBCMR010000021.1:0-282 GCF_037152215.1 Leclercia sp. UBA7405
GATGAAAATTAGCAGTAAAAAATCTCTGCAGGCTTGTAGCTCAGGTGGTTAGAGCGCACCCCTGATAAGGGTGAGGTCGGTGGTTCAAGTCCACTCAGGCCTACCAAATTCCTGCTGAAGCTGCGTTGCGGCGACAGGAATTGCGGTTCACGAGATTAACTACGATGGGGCTATAGCTCAGCTGGGAGAGCGCCTGCCTTGCACGCAGGAGGTCTGCGGTTCGATCCCGCATAGCTCCACCATCCTTTTACTGCGACAACAAGAAAACTTCAGAGTGTACCT
>NZ_JBBCMR010000022.1:0-271 GCF_037152215.1 Leclercia sp. UBA7405
TGACTGGGGTGAAGTCGTAACAAGGTAACCGTAGGGGAACCTGCGGTTGGATCACCTCCTTACCTTAAAGAACCTGCCTTTGTAGTGTCCACACAGATTGTCTGATGAAAAGTAACGAGCAAGACGGCTGCGAAGTCGCGACACTCCGTGTCCCCTTCGTCTAGCGGTTAGGACTCCGCCCTTTCACGGCGGCAACAGGGGTTCGAATCCCCTAGGGGACGCCACTTGCTGGGTGTGAGTGAAAGGCACAACCAATCAGTATCTCAAAACT
>NZ_JBBCMR010000023.1:0-263 GCF_037152215.1 Leclercia sp. UBA7405
TTGGACAGGAACCCTTGGTCTTCCGGCGAGCGGGCTTTTCACCCGCTTTATCGTTACTTATGTCAGCATTCGCACTTCTGATACCTCCAGCATGCCTCACAGCACACCTTCGACGGCTTACAGAACGCTCCCCTACCCAACAACACATAAGTGTCGCTGCCGCAGCTTCGGTGCATGGTTTAGCCCCGTTACATCTTCCGCGCAGGCCGACTCGACCAGTGAGCTATTACGCTTTCTTTAAATGATGGCTGCTTCTAAGCCAA
>NZ_JBBCMR010000024.1:0-261 GCF_037152215.1 Leclercia sp. UBA7405
GTACGGCCGCAAGGTTAAAACTCAAATGAATTGACGGGGGCCCGCACAAGCGGTGGAGCATGTGGTTTAATTCGATGCAACGCGAAGAACCTTACCTACTCTTGACATCCAGAGAACTTAGCAGAGATGCTTTGGTGCCTTCGGGAACTCTGAGACAGGTGCTGCATGGCTGTCGTCAGCTCGTGTTGTGAAATGTTGGGTTAAGTCCCGCAACGAGCGCAACCCTTATCCTTTGTTGCCAGCGGTCCGGCCGGGAACTCA
>NZ_JBBCMR010000025.1:0-246 GCF_037152215.1 Leclercia sp. UBA7405
TCACAACCCGAAGATGTTTCACTTCTGATTGCGAAAATTTGAGAGACTCGAACACACATAACATGTGTGTCGTTTCAATTTTCAGCTTGATCCAGATTTTTAAAGAGCAAATATCTCAAACATGACTCGTAAGCCAGTTTTGAGATACTGATTGGTTGTGCCTTTCACTCACACCCAGCAAGTGGCGTCCCCTAGGGGATTCGAACCCCTGTTGCCGCCGTGAAAGGGCGGAGTCCTAACCGCTAG
>NZ_JBBCMR010000026.1:0-241 GCF_037152215.1 Leclercia sp. UBA7405
TGAGAGACTCGAACACACATTAACTGTGTGTCGTTTCAATTTTCAGCTTGATCCAGATTTTTAAAGAGCAAAACTTCGCAGCGCACCTTTTCAGGTACACTCTGAAGTTTTTTTGTTGTCGCAGTAAAAAGATGGTGGAGCTATGCGGGATCGAACCGCAGACCTCCTGCGTGCAAGGCAGGCGCTCTCCCAGCTGAGCTATAACCCCATCGTAATACTTATCTCTGTTACCCTAATTCGT
>NZ_JBBCMR010000027.1:0-230 GCF_037152215.1 Leclercia sp. UBA7405
GCTTTTCACCCGCTTTATCGTTACTTATGTCAGCATTCGCACTTCTGATACCTCCAGCATGCCTCACAGCACACCTTCGACGGCTTACAGAACGCTCCCCTACCCAACAACGCATAAGCGTCGCTGCCGCAGCTTCGGTGCATGGTTTAGCCCCGTTACATCTTCCGCGCAGGCCGACTCGACCAGTGAGCTATTACGCTTTCTTTAAATGATGGCTGCTTCTAAGCCAA
>NZ_JBBCMR010000028.1:0-223 GCF_037152215.1 Leclercia sp. UBA7405
CAGTCAGGAGTATTTAGCCTTGGAGGATGGTCCCCCCATATTCAGACAGGATACCACGTGTCCCGCCCTACTCTTCGAGTTCACAGCAAGTGTGCTTTCGTGTACGGGACTGTCACCCTGTACCGTGCGACTTTCCAGACGCTTCCACTAACACACAAGCTGATTCAGACTCTGGGCTGCTCCCCGTTCGCTCGCCGCTACTGGGGGAATCTCGGTTGATTTC
>NZ_JBBCMR010000029.1:0-223 GCF_037152215.1 Leclercia sp. UBA7405
GGGGGGGGGGGGGGGGGGGGGGGGGGGGGGGGGGGGGGGGGGGGGGGGGGGGGGGGGGGGGGGGGGGGGGGGGGGGGGGGGGGGGGGGGGGGGGGGGGGGGGGGGGGGGGGTGGGGGGGGGGGGGGGGGGGGGGGGGGGGGGGGGGGGGGGGGGGGGGGGGGGGGGGGGGGGGGGGGGGGGGGGGGGGGGGGGGGGGGGGGGGGGGGGGGGGGGGGGGGGGGG
>NZ_JBBCMR010000030.1:0-223 GCF_037152215.1 Leclercia sp. UBA7405
TGGGTGGATCAGAGTCACAACCATCTTGATGTTGTCGCCTGGCATTACCATCTCAACGCCTTCTGGCAGTTCGATGGTACCGGTCACGTCAGTTGTACGGAAGTAGAACTGCGGACGGTAGCCTTTGAAGAACGGAGTATGACGGCCGCCTTCGTCTTTGGACAGGATGTACACTTCAGATTCGAACTTGGTGTGTGGCTTGATGGAGCCTGGCTTCGCCAGA
>NZ_JBBCMR010000031.1:0-223 GCF_037152215.1 Leclercia sp. UBA7405
GGTTAAGCGACTAAGCGTACACGGTGGATGCCCTGGCAGTCAGAGGCGATGAAGGACGTGCTAATCTGCGAAAAGCGCCGGCGAGGTGATATGAACCTTTGACCCGGCGATATCCGAATGGGGAAACCCAGTGCAATTCGTTGCACTATCGTTAACTGAATACATAGGTTAACGAGGCGAACCGGGGGAACTGAAACATCTAAGTACCCCGAGGAAAAGAAAT
>NZ_JBBCMR010000032.1:0-223 GCF_037152215.1 Leclercia sp. UBA7405
TTGGACAGGAACCCTTGGTCTTCCGGCGAGCGGGCTTTTCACCCGCTTTATCGTTACTTATGTCAGCATTCGCACTTCTGATACCTCCAGCATGCCTCACAGCACACCTTCAACGGCTTACAGAACGCTCCCCTACCCAACAACACATAAGTGTCGCTGCCGCAGCTTCGGTGCATGGTTTAGCCCCGTTACATCTTCCGCGCAGGCCGACTCGACCAGTGAG
>NZ_JBBCMR010000033.1:0-223 GCF_037152215.1 Leclercia sp. UBA7405
ACCAGCTAGGGATCGTCGCCTAGGTGAGCCATTACCCCACCTACTAGCTAATCCCATCTGGGCACATCTGATGGCAAGAGGCCCGAAGGTCCCCCTCTTTGGTCTTGCGACATTATGCGGTATTAGCTACCGTTTCCAGTAGTTATCCCCCTCCATCAGGCAGTTTCCCAGACATTACTCACCCGTCCGCCGCTCGTCACCCAGGAGCAAGCTCCCTGTGTTA
>NZ_JBBCMR010000034.1:0-223 GCF_037152215.1 Leclercia sp. UBA7405
TTTTCACCCGCTTTATCGTTACTTATGTCAGCATTCGCACTTCTGATACCTCCAGCATGCCTCACAGCACACCTTCGACGGCTTACAGAACGCTCCCCTACCCAACAACACCTAAGTGTCGCTGCCGCAGCTTCGGTGCATGGTTTAGCCCCGTTACATCTTCCGCGCAGGCCGACTCGACCAGTGAGCTATTACGCTTTCTTTAAATGATGGCTGCTTCTAA
>NZ_JBBCMR010000035.1:0-206 GCF_037152215.1 Leclercia sp. UBA7405
CCCCAGTAGCGGCGAGCGAACGGGGAGCAGCCCAGAGTCTGAATCAGCTTGTGTGTTAGTGGAAGCGTCTGGAAAGTCGCACGGTACAGGGTGAAAGTCCCGTACACGAAAGCACACTTGCTGTGAACTCGAAGAGTAGGGCGGGACACGTGGTATCCTGTCTGAATATGGGGGGACCATCCTCCAAGGCTAAATACTCCTGACTG
>NZ_JBBCMR010000036.1:0-202 GCF_037152215.1 Leclercia sp. UBA7405
TCATCGCCTCTGACTGCCAGGGCATCCACCGTGTACGCTTAGTCGCTTAACCTCACAACCCGAAGATGTTTCACTTCTGATTGCGAAAATTTGAGAGACTCGAACACACATTAACTGTGTGTCGTTTCAATTTTCAGCTTGATCCAGATTTTTAAAGAGCAAAACTTCGCAGCGCACCTTTTCAGGTACACTCTGAAGTTTT